>NZ_JBIUBW010000019.1:0-162697 GCF_044548465.1 Streptomyces sp. NPDC052023
CCCTCCCCGAGAAGTCCACGCCGAACATGTGAAGTTGCGAGCCGTCGCGTGAAATAGACAGTCAGATCCCTGTCCGAAGAACACGAGGCCCCTCAGTCTTCGACCGCGAACCGTTGCCCGCCGGCCATCCCCTGCGCTCCGCACCGAATGCCGTGGTGACTCCGCACATCGGATACGTGAGCCGGAATTTGTATGAGGTCTTCTACCGGGATGCGGTCGAAGACATCGCAGCTTGGGCCGCGGGCTCTCCACCTCGCCTGCTGGTATGAAAGGCCTGCCGGCACGGTTTCCGCCGCGACGGCGAAGATGGTGCCGGCCTCCGGCCCAAGACCGCGGCCACGTCACGCTCTATGACGATGGTCAGCACATCTGCCTGCTCAACGGCACGCGGCTCTCTGCGCCGTCCCGCTCATGACGTCCCGTGCCGGGCAGTACGCTCACACGTCGCGCACCCGTGGGTGAGCGGGATCTGTCACCGTGACCCAGCGGCAGGACGTCATGGCGGAACGCGCTTCTCGCAAGCGGGAAGCGGTCGGCCGTACGGAGTCAGCCCAGCGTGTTGGTCGTGTCGCGGAGCAGGATGAGCGCCGGAGCGTACATGCGCGTCTTGATGCTTCCGAGGGTGTCGCCGGCCTTGCTCGCGTGAGCCAGGGCAAGCTCGAGGCCGGCGGCGCGCAGCTCGCCCTCGCCCACGGCGTGATCGACGATTCCTGCGGCGGCGGCTTCCTGGCCGCCGTAACGACGGGCGGAGACCATGGCATGGTGCGCCGTTTGCGGGGTGAGCCGGGACTGGATGAGGGACGACATGGCCGGGGTGAAGGAGATGTTGATGTCTGCCTCGGGCAGGCACCAGAAGCCTCGGTCGGCGCGCATGAGACGGAAGTCATGGGCCAGGGAGAACATCGCTCCGGCGGCGAACGTGTGCCCCTGCAGCGCGGCTACGGTGATCAGCGGGAGGGACAGGACCCTTGCGAACAGGGCGTGGACGGAATTGACGTAGTCCTGGTGCTCCTCGCTGTGCGCACCGAGCCATTCGAGGTCCAGACCGTTGGAGTAGAACTTCCCCGACGCAGCGGTCACCAGGGCGCGTGGGCCTTCCGCCTTCTCCACCTCGTCCAGGGCCGCGTTGACCGAGGCGATCCAGTCGGGGTGGAAGCGGTTCTCTCCGTCACCGAGGTCGAGAACGAAGACGGCGTCCTGGCGGTCAAGCGTGGGCATGGTGGCTCCTTGGGACGTTTCGGTGGGGCAGGGCACGTTGGTCGGGTGCAGTCCTGGGGGCAGTTGGGCCGCGACCGGGGTCGCGGGCTGTCACCGGCGGAGGATGGGGCGGCGGAAGTCAGCTGGGAGGTGTTCGCCGTGCCCAGTGGTACAGGGTGGCCGCGGCCAGCAGGGCCAGTGCCAGGGTCGCGCAGGCGAGGAGGATGCCGGTAATGGCCGACGCGCCGGGAGGTGCGCAGGCGTGTATCCAGCGGATGGCGAAATTGGTGCACGCCGCTATCGGGAAGCTGAAAAGCCACAGGCCCGGATGGAACGAGGGCTGGCGCAGTTCGGGGAGGAGAAAGGCGACGAGGAGGACGGTGAAGAGCAGGGTCCCGGCGAAGCCGTAGCCGACGGCGTCGAAGGCGCCCTTGTGAGCAGCGGTCCAGGCGATTCCACCGGTCGCCGGTGGGATGGTCAGGATGGTGAGGGTCGGCCGGGCAGGTCCGGGCAGGGGGCCGCCGGTGACGAGGCCGGCAAGGATGACGGTGCCGAAGGCGAGCCAGTACAGCAGCCCCACCCCGAAGGCGGCGTCGGCGACGCCGGGGAGGTTGAGCGTGGAGGCAACGGCACTCGCCACGAACGGTGCCGAGGAGATCGGCAGCAGGTAGCCAGGGTGCAGGATCGTCGTACTCAGGGAACCCGTGAGCCAGTGGGCGAGCAGGCGTGCGGCGATGAGGGCGGCCGCGGTGACGAACACCGCGTAGGCCCATCGGGGGCCTGTGATCCCGTACTGCGCGAGGTGGCCTGCGATCAGCATGCCGATGATCGGGACGTACCCAAGGGTGAAACCGCGACCGGGATGACGCAGGTCCTGGCGGATGTTGCGCCATCGGTGCCCGCCATGACGCAGGTACTGGGCCAGCAACACGAGCCAGATCACACCGCTGACGGTGAACAGCACGTCGCTGACTCGCATTGCCGCCGGGACGGTGGTCGCCGCCGCCTGCCAGGCTCCGCCGAGGCCGGCGATGCCGAGGGAGACGGACATCAGCCCGATCCGCGCGACGCGGTGCTCGTCGACGTCGGGGATGATCTCGGCGGCTGGACGCGTCGGCCCGCTGCCGCGCGGGGCCGCGCTGGTGCGCTCGGCCGTGTCGGCCAAGTCGGCCATGTGGGTCATCGTGGAACCTTCGGGGGGATCGAGAAGGGCGCGGGACAGGACTCAGCCCGGCGGCTCAGGTCGCGGCGTGGTCAGGCGGCCATGTCCAGGACAACGCGGAAGCGCGCCTTGCCCGAGAGCATGCGCTCGTAGGCGTCCATGGCGCGGGTGAAGGGCATGATCTCGGTGGCGGGGCGGATGCCGTGGGCGAGGCTGAAGGCGAGGTTGTCCTCGTTCTGGATCGACGACCCGGTCAGACTGCCGATGATGCGGCGGGTGCCGAAGATCAGGTCGGCCGTGGCAACGGTCAGGGGGTCGGGGGCGGCACCGACCACGACCAGGCTGCCGCCCGGGGCCAGTCCGCGCAGGAGCGGGTTCATGGACGTACCGCTGGACGCGGTGGCTACGACCAGAGCGGCGCCGCCCATGTCGGCAAGCGCGGTGCCCGGGTCGGTGCCGGTGCTGTCGATGTACTCGTGGGCCCCCAGTTCCCTGGCGAGCTTCTCCTTCTCCTGGCCGCGGGCAATGGCGGCCACCCGGTATCCGAGGCTGCGTGCGTACTGCACGGCCAGGTGCCCCAGTCCGCCGATCCCCTGCACGGCGACCAGGGCGCCCGCCCGGGTGGGAGCCTGCTGGAGCGCGGTAAGGGTGGTCAGCCCGGCGCACAGCAGCGGGGCCGCCTCGGTGGCCGGGATGCCGTCGGGAATACGCACCAGCCCGCTCGCGCGGGCGTACGTCACCTCCGCGTACCCGCCGTCGATGGTGGTTCCGGTCTGTTCCTGGTTCAGGCAGTTGACGAAGTCGCCCCGGCGGCACGGTTCGCACTGCCAGCAGTGCCCGTTCAGGAAGCCGACGCCGACGCGGTCGCCTGGCTGCCAGGCGGTGACGCCCGCCCCGACGGCATCGATCACGCCGACGATCTCGTGACCGGGGATGATCGGTCGTGACGGGTCGGCGCGCAGCCCCTCGACGGCCAGTACGTCGGTGTGGCAGACGCCGCATGCCTCCACCCTGAGCCGGACGTAGCCGGGCTCCGGGTCGACGAGCTCGCGCTCGGCGAGGCGGAGGTGGTGAACGCCGGTGGCCTCGAATGCTCGGTATGCGGGCAAGACGCTTCTCCTCGGTGCTGCCCCTGCCGGCACGTGAGGGCCGAGGGCTCGCGACTGGTTCCCATCCAATATGACCGGTCGCTTTAAACTGAGTCAAGCAGGTCGGTCGGCACAACGGCGGTCGTTCGCGGTCAGGATGTCTTCCACGCGGGAGTCACACCCCGGGTTTGACCTGAAGCAAGCCGACCGGACATATTGGACTGGAGGTGGTGATGAGGATGGCACGCGCGTCCAAGCGTGAGGAGATCGCGCAGGCAGCGCTGGAGCAGTTCCACACCCGGGGCTTCCATGCCACGGGCATCAGCGATATCACTTCGGCGGCAGGGGCTCCCAAGGGCTCGTTCTACAACCACTTCGCCAGCAAGGAGGAGTGCGCGCTGGAGGCCCTGGATCGCTACAGCGCCGGATTGCGGTTCGACCTGCTGGACACTCCTGGGCGCCCTGCGCTGGCGCGGCTCCGGGCGCACTTCGAGTTCCTGGGCGCGGGCACGGTCGACAACGGCTTCGCCCGCGGATGCCTCGTCGGCAACCTCGGCGCCGAGGTGGCGGACCACTCCGAGGCCATCCGCTCGGCCCTGCAGAGTGGCTTCCAGCGGTGGGCCACGCGCCTCCGGCAGGTGCTCGCCGAAGCCAAGGAGGCAGGAGAGCTCAATGCCGATCTCGATGTCGATGAAGCCGCGCTGTTCATCCTCAGCGCCTGGGAGGGCGCGCTGATCGCGGCCCGGGCGGACAAGTCCTCCGCTCCCCTGGACGCCTTCTTCCGCATGGTCTTCGACGTCCTTCTGCGCTGATCGCCGGCCGTGCCTGCTGAGCACTGGCAGGCCCTCTCCTCCACACCACTTGCTCTGCCCCGACGACTGCGACAAGGCAGGTGTGGGCACCTGATGCGCTGTGCTGTCAGGGCCGGTCCCAGGAGTCGACGGTGGGCGCGGACCCGGCAGGTACCCGGCCAACGCCCATTCAGGCTCGGCCAGGAGTCGACTGTGGCGGATCAGCGGGTGGATCCCCCCGTACCACCACGCGCTTGTGCGGGATGCGCGGCATCGCGGGCCCGGCAAGGTCGGCAGGAGAGGTCTCTCGGATCCGTCAGGGGTCAGGCGAGACACAATCCGAGCGCGTGGAGATCTGACGGACGGGGAGTGGGCGGCGCTGGAGCCGCTTGCTGCCAAGAGGCAAGAAGCCCGGCCGACCGCCGATATGGACCAGGCGGCCGTTGATCGACGGTAAACGGCTTCGGGACCGCACCGGCATCCCCTTGCGGGACATACCTGTCGAGTACGGCCACGAGTCCGGGTGTATGACCTCCAAGGGCCTGATCACCTGAGACATCGCCGTCGATTCCACTGTCGTCCGCGCCCGCCAGCACGCCGCCGGGGCACCGAAAGGGGCGATCTCCAGAAGGGGCCGTCCGGCGGCACCACCGTCGAACCGGCCGACGACGCTGTCGAACAGGGGCAAAAATCGAGTGCGCGCCGACAAGGCGTAGGCCTCCCGGAAGAACGGCGCCTACTTGCGACGTCAGGTCAGGCTGCGGCGTGCCAGGGCTAGAAACTCCGTCTTGAACGGCTCGAGGCGCTCGGCCAGGTTCCCCTCGTCACGCTCCTGCCAGACCTCTTGATTGAGGGCGCGGGCATAGGCGGTCGTCGGTGAGTGAAGGCCAGGGGCGCACAGCAACTCGACGCTCTTCTCGGCTATTCGAAGACCGTCCATCGCGGGCCTGGCCGTCACATACCAGTCGTCACCGACCTCCCATTGAGGCGGCCGCGCATGCGCCACGCCCTCGGCCTCCAGCGCGCACCGGATGAACTCCAGCACGGTCCTGATCTGCTCGGCACGCCGCTCCTCCGCCCGCGCCGCAGCCCGTCTCCGTTCTTCAGCCCGGTCGGCCGCCCGCTGCGTCGTGCGCTGGGTCAGGTACGTCAACGCACCACCTACAGCCACACCGACCATCGACATCACTGGGTTCCACAGGTCTCCTGCCACGGCCGACTACTACCAGTACCAGCCCACCTACCGCTGCCGATCTTGCAAGACGGGCGCCTGTCCAGACACCGGGCCGTTCCAAGACCCACTTCCGACGCACGCCCCTCCCACCAGCCGACCGCATCGTTCGCGGTTCTCTCGCGTAGAGCAGCCGTTCATGAACTGGCCAGTGCGACGGGATTGCGGACACGACCCGGGAAGCCGGGGCCGGGTCCTTGGCGGACACGGCCCGGCTCATCCGGCGGAGCGTCAGCCCGCCCAGACCTCTGCCTCGTCGGCCGGGACGGTGGTGGCCAGGCCCAGCTCCTTGCGAGCGGCTACCGACTCGTTCGGGTCGATGCCGGTGAACGCCGGGTCGTAGGCGATGTAGAACGCGTCGGCGTCGGCGGCGTTCGCGGCCTTCTTCCAGTTCCCGGCCGCCTCCGCCAGGGTCGCGCGCAACTTGCCGACTTCGGTGCCCTCGATGCCGTCGAGGCCCTTGACGTGTGCGTCCAGGGCGGCCGCGACGGCCTTGGCCTGCGCCTTGTAACCGGCCAGGTCGTCCTCGACGGTCTCCTTCTCCGACTGGTTCGCCCACAGGGCCTCGTAGACCGCGTTGGAACCCTTCAGGTACGTGCTCTGCTCGGGCTTGAGGGACTTCGCGGTGTCCAGCGAGCCGCTGAACCTACCCTTCTCCGCGGTGTAGGTGCAGCTCACCGCCCGGTCCCCCGTCGCCCAACTCTCCTTGGTGGGGGTGTAGTAGAAGAGAGCGACGCCCTTGGGAAGCGCCCAGGTGTCCGGTGCGTACTTCTGCGCCTCGACCGGGCAGCGGCTGTCCGCGATCGCCGAGACCCCGGCGTCGCCGGGGAACTCCTTGCCCTCGTCGATCGCGAACTCGCCGACGACCTGACCCTCGTGTGCCTCGCCGCAGGGCACGACCTCGACGGCGTATGCCGTCCCCTCAGCCTCGCCGTTCGGGTTGTAGCAGTCGCCGATGTCCAGCGAGAAGACCGACTGCTGGCGAGCCACCTTCTTCGCGCTGTCCTTGGCGCCATCGACGGCGTCGGAGACCTCCGAACATCCCACCGCGCCGATCGCGAGTACGGCGGCAACGGCGGATATGCCGCGAAGGGAGCGATGTGAGGCACGGATTGACATGACGTGTACATCCTCTTATGTAAGCTTTATAAGGGTTGGGCGCATCGTATGTCATTTCTGTGGCCCGGTTGTGCGGGGGCTCTCACCGCGCCGCGGCGTCTCAGACTCACGACCGGCCGCGAGGGTTGTATGCGGATCGTGCGCCACAGAGGCCTACTCGGCGCATTGGCGTTGCCGAGATCGGCGTTCATCGGCCGATCGCCGGTCCGCGCCTACGGCGGGACCCTCCGGACTTGTTGACGACGTGTGGCATGAGCCGACAAGGAGTTGGCGCTGAGTGCCAACGACAGGCAACCTCACCTCGGCCAGGATCCCTGCAGTGCACCGATACAGCTCTCCAAGTTCACATCACAACGCACTGGCACGTCGATATCGTCCCTCGCATCGAAGGAACACCATGACCAACGCAGTACAGCGTTTGCGACCGGCCGCCCTCGCTCTACGCCTTCTCGCAGCTGCCGGCCTGTGCCTGGCCGCACTTGCCGTACCGACCGAGGCATCCGCGGCCCCCAACACCTGCGGCCTGCCCACGTCCGCCAAGCCTGGCAGCACCTTCGTCCGGTCGTTCAGCACCTGCGGCACGTGTCTCGTGCAGGCAACCAACGACAACCAAGGGCCGGGTCCGTACTACTACTGCACCTACAACCCCCGCAACGGCCTCTCCGACGAGCACTACCGCTGGTTCTGATCCCGTTCCCTCCTGGCGTCACCGCAGCACGCCACATGCGAGAGGGAGAATCCCGGCGTCCCGGCCGCTGAACCGGCTGGGACCTCGCGAGTCCTGCGCCTGCTCGCTCTCCGGCGTCACGGAGTGGACGTACGGGGTACCGCGGCCAGTGAGCTCAGCACCGCGGTCCGCGTCCGGTCGGTGCGGTCTGGAACAGTTCGCCACGGCAGTCGGTGTGCCGTCAGCCAGAAGCCGCACTCCTGATCTGGACAAGCCTCTTGAGGCGACCGCTGGCTGCAGTTGGCACATCGTAGTGGCGGCGGTTGCTGCCGAACCGGTCAGCCCTGGACCGTGCAGTCCAGGATCCGACCGTCCACCGTCCCCACGACCAGCCGTTGTTGCTCCGCCCGGTACGCGGCGGACACCGGTGTGACCGGGTGGTCGTGCGCGCCCAGGGTGTGCCGGGCCCGCACCTCACCCGTCGCCGCGTCCAAGGTCTCCACCTCACCGGTGAGATAGACGACGTACACCCTCCGCTCGTCGCCGTCGAGATCGGCGAGCGGCTTGTCGGTGCCGTACACCCAGCGTGCCTCTCCGCCGGGCAGCCGGCGGCAGACGACATATGTGCCCTCACGGGCGTCCACGCAGGTGGCGCCGCGTTCGTACGACCGGCCCGCGTGGACGAGGGCGTGTGTCAGCTCGATGGCGGGGCCGTACGAGGGCTGGAGTGCGGACGCCGGGTCCCAGCGCAAGGGGAAGAGAGCGCGCCGAGTCGCGGGGCCGTGGGCACCCGGAGGGTCGATCACGTGGATCCACGGCGCGTCGTCGTTCGGGCCCGGGCCGTCCACGTACAGCAGACGGGCGCTGTGTCTGACGCGCAGCGCCGGGGGGTGGAAGCGGCTGGGGGCGAGCGCCAGGCGTGCCGCCTCCTGGTGCGTGGGGGCGAACAGCAGCGCGGCGTGTGCGTCGCGCCCTTGCGGGCGCAGGGCGAGCCAGCCTTCGTCCGCGGCGTGCAGTGCGGGGACCGACGGCACGTCCACGCGGTCCACCGCATCGCCGGCCGCCGTCGATATCCGCCGAACTGTGGTCGCGCGGTCAATCGGGCGACCCGTCACCTCGTCGTGCCGGTAGCCCCGGTACGTCACCCACGCCGACTCGCCGTCAGGGGCCGCCTCGACCCGGACGCTCCCTTCCCCGTCCGCGGGAAGAGCCCACGTCAGCGCGCCCGACGGATCCCAGCATTCGAGGTCCGTGTGTGAGCCGGTGGCGAGCACCCGGCCGTCGGCCAGCACCGCCAGGTCCCGTACCTCCGCCCGCCGCCGCCACCGGCCCCCCGTCAGCCGCGCGAGGGTGTCCTCCACATGAGGGTCGTAAAGGAGTCCGCTCCCGGTCGTCGGATGGCGTGCGTGGTCGGGGTCGACCAGACCGGCCGGAGCGGACAGCCAGTCGTCCACCGCGACGGCCAGCTCGAAGCCCTTGCGGAAGCCGCCGTCCTTGTCCTCGGGCGAGAGCAGCATCGCCAGCCTGCCGTCCTCCAGCCAACGCAGGCGGCGCACTTGGCGGCTCTTGCTCAGCAGGTCCGTCACGCGCCCGGTCTCCAGGTTCAGCAGGAGCAGCTGTCCCTGAAAGTCCCACGAGCCGTCGTAGCGGCCGGTGCCGACCGCGACAAGCGGCAGCTCGGGGTGAGGCTCGACGGCACATACGGGGTGACTGGAGGCGACGATGTGGCGCGGACGGAGGGTGCAGGCCTCGTACACACCGATCCGGTGGCTCAGCCAGTGGCCCCTACCGCGCCACATGACATGGCCGAGGTCACCGGCCGCGATGACGCAGCCGTGACGCGCGTCGGCCACCGCCCACACGGGCCGGCCGATCTCGGCGAACGGCTGGTCCCCGAGTATCCGGTGGACGGTCAGCTCATCAGGCACGACAGTCTCCCCCCAGGTGGCGCACAGTCTGCCAGGCCCGGCACTTTCCTGGGGTCTTCCCAGGGGAATCGACTTACCTCTGTACGTGATCGGGCGCCGATCCACGAGAGGCGCATACCGCGGCGAGCCAGATTGCAGACTGTGCGTACGACATTGTCGGCCAACGGCACCGACCTCGAGTCGATGTGCAGCCGACGAGGCCGGACCGGCGGTCTCCTGGCCCCAACCGGGCTCGGCCCGCTGCCCGGCGCATTGGCCGGCCGCTCGTGGGGTCACGTCCAGGCCCCCATCGCGTGGCCTGCTACGACGAGGCAGACCACGAGTTGCCCCGTCCCGATCACTCGGTGACCCATTCTCAGCAGCACGAGGCCCGTCAGGCCGATCGCCAGGGCCAGAGCACCGAAGCACACCAGCGGGGCCAAGTCCGCGGGCGGTGGGCCGGCCGCCCCCTTCGACACGCCGGCGTCCAGCCGGCCCAGTCCTCGTACCGCGAGCAGGATGACCACCAGCAGGCCGGCCGCAACGTCCGCCACAAGGACGAGCAACAGCAGACAGCCGGAGGTGAGGGCAGCTGTCTAGTCGGCGGGTTGTGTGTCGGCAGGTCCGGACATGTCCGTACGGTCGCGCGGAAGGCGCCCTTCCAAACGGGCCGATGCCAAGGCGCAACCCAGGCGTACCTCACTCTTCACGGACCCCTGCGAAACCGGAACGCCCGTCGCGGCAGCGGCAAATGCCGGCCCGGCGAGGACGTCGGCCTTGGCGCCAGTAGCCAACGAGTTGGCACGCAACGCCAACGACATGCCCGCTCGGCACCGCCGACACTCGGCGACGTGCACAGCGGCCGGGGGAATCACCCCGTGACGCGCCGGTCCCGCTCCCCGAGCGGTGTCCGGCGCGTCACGGGCCACGCCTGCCGGTCTGCCGTACGCCCGCAACCCCATACACGACCTCGACGGCCCCGCACGCCCGGCCGTCAAGTGAAGGGATACGAGTTGAGACTCTCCAAGCGCATCACCGGCGCTCTCATCACCGCGGCCATCGTCTGCGGCGGAGTCATGTCGGCACCGACGGCCGGTGCGTCGGTCGCCAGCGGCTCCATCAACGGCGCCGACTGGGGCAACACCGGTGTGAGGAACGACTGGGGCGACGAGGGGCCGTTGGACTACAACTCGCACGACTACAGCAGGGCCGTGGCGCTGTGGCAACTGGTCCTGCGGGCGGAGGGCTTCTACACCGGAGCCATCGACTGCGACTTCGGCCCCGCCACCACCGAGGCCACCAGGGACTTCCAGAGGTGGTACGGCCTCACGGCCGACGGAAGTGCGGGACCCAACACACTGAGCGTGGCGGACAACTCCCTGCTGGATCGCGGCAATCAGCGCGACATCAGGTACGTCGCCTGGGAGGGAATGGGTTCGGTGGACTTCCGGCGCATCAACGGCGTCTACCACGTCTACCTCAACGGGGCCTGGCGGAGCGCTTCCTACACGTCGGCCTCCGGCTGCTGAACGGCCGCCTGACAACAGGGGCGGACGGGCGCCACGAGTCCTACGGTGCCCCGGCGCCCCTGCCGTTGCAGGGCCGGACGGACCGTCCAGCCGGTGGACGGCTCACCACCAAGGAAGGAAAACAACATCATCATGCGCAGCAAGAGACTGATGGCCGCGGGCCTCGCGCTCGCCTGCGGCACGTTCGGGCTGACGATCTCGAACGCGCCCACGGCGAGCGCCGAAACGGCGTTCGGCTGCGGATACCCGCGAGTCTGCTTCTACAAGACACAGGCGGACTGGAACGCGAGGCGGTATACCGCCGCGTACAGGGACATGACCGAGTCCTACCAGAACCTCAGCTCCGCCGCCGCCGGCGCCTACGCGGTGTTCAACTCGCGCAATGACGACGGAGCACGGCTGCATTTCACCAACGGCCCCGCCGAGTGCCTCAAACCGAACACCCTGATGCTGACGAACGGCTTCGTGGTCGACAAGATCCGGATCATGGACTCCCCGTCCTGCTCGTACTGACAGGCCTCCCCGTTCGCGCGGCCCGCGGACCCGCCGCCCCCCTTCGGGCAGGGCGGGCGGGTCCACCCCGTGGCTGTCTCCCAGCCGTGGACCTTCCCCTCAAGCAGGTGGAACCCGGCAGGCAGGAACCTCGAAGACGAGTTCGAGGCCGTCCTCCTCATCCCACTGCTCTCCGACCTCGACGAAGCCGAAGCCCGAGATCGTCGCCAGGGATGCCACGTTGTCGGGGCTGATCGTCGCCCGCACGGTCGTGACTGCGGTTTCGGCTGCTGCCCGGCGGAGCAACTCGATCAGCGCGGCTCGGGCGTATCCCTGGCGACGGTGGTCAGGGGCGACGGAGTAGCCGATCTCGACCATGCCGACCTCATCGGGCGGTCCGTGGAACCCGGCATGTCCGACGACGAGACCCCTGTCACCGACGACCGCTTGCCGCACCATCCACCGCGCATGGCCGGGATCGGCGGCCATCTGGTCGAGCCGGAACTGCCACAGCCACCGTGCTCTGTCGGTCACGAAGTACTCGGTCAGCAAGACCCCGGCCATCTTGCTGGCTTTGGGAAGGTCTCCATCGAGCAAAGCGGACATCGTCTCGCCGGACAGCTCGACAAAACGGACTCGTTTCGGGCTTCGCACAAACGGTCCCTGGTGATCGGCTTTGTTTGTCACCTGGCGGATGCTCGCTGGCTGAACCCGAAGGTGTCCACCGATTTCGACCCAGTCCGGCAACCACCCCGCGGCAAGCGACGTGATCCACTGGCGCTGTCCCACCCCTGCTGAACAGCTACGGGGACATCGACACCGCGCATCGCGTGCTCAGCGGCGCGATAGCCCTGCAGGGCACGCCGTACGACCCGACCGACGCGACGCTGCTGGACGCGATGTTCACCCTGTTGATGGTGTGCTTCTACGGCGGTCGCGCCGAGCTGTGGACGGCCTTCGACGAAGCGCTGGCCGACTTCACGTCGCCGCCGGAGCTGCTGGAGGTGAGCCGGGCCACCTTCGGCGACCCCGCGCACGCGGACCCCGCCGCCCTTGCCCGTCTGGACGCAGCCGTCGGCTCCTCGCTCGGCGCGTCGGATCCGGTGGGGGTCGTGCGGGTCGGTATCGCCGCATCGTGTGTCGACCGCCTCGGCCCGCTGGAAGCGCCTCTGTGGCGCATCGGCTACGGCGAACGGGCGGCCGAGAACGTCTCCCCCCGCCATCCAGGCCCTGGTTCTGTTCTGCCACCACGCCTGGTTCGCGGGACGCTGGGACGAACTGCGTGCCGCCGCCCGCGACGCGCTGGACCTGAGCAAGGAGTACCAGTACACCCTGCGTTCCTGGCCCGCGAAGTACCTTCTGGCCAACGTGACGGCCGCGGCCGGCGACTTCGAGGACGCGCGCCGTCTCGCCGACCAGAGGGACCAGTGGGCCGGGTCCCGCCGCGCACACACCGTCCGCTTCTACGCCGCCCACGTCCGCACGCTGATCGCCCTGGGACAGGGAGACTTCGAGGCGGCGTACCGGCATGTGACCACCATCGCCCCGGCCGGGTCGATCCCGCCCTTCGTCCGGAAGGCGCTGTGGGTCCTTCTGGACACCGTGGAAGCCGCCGTGCGCTCCGGGCGACGCGACTTGGCGCTGCGGCACATCCACGCCGCCCGTGAGACCGGATTGCACAGAACGTCGGCTCGGCTGAACTTCGTCCTCCTCGGCGCCGACACCGTGGCCGCCGGAAGCGACGAGGAGGCCGAACTCCGGTTTGACGCAGCCCTGTCGGTGGAAAGCCGCGAACGCTGGCCGTTCGAGCTGGCCCGCATCCACCTTCACTACGGCGAGTGGCTGCGGCGCGGCCGCGCCCCGGCGCAGGCGCGCGGACACCTGGACACCGCCGCCCAGATGTTCGCCCGCCTCGGCGCGACACCCCTGGGCCGACGGCGCCGCCATGGAACTCCGCGCCTGCGGCAGCACGGTACGCGACCTGTCCGCCGGGGCGGAGGCCATCGCCCTGACCCCTCAGCAGCGGGAGATCGCGAGCCTCGCGGCAGCAGGACTGACCACCAAGCAGATCGGGGAGAAACTCTTCCTTTCCCCACGGACCGTGTCCACGCACCTCTACCGGCTGTTCCCCAAGCTCGGTATCACCTCACGCGCCGCCCTGCGCGACGCACTGGAGTCACTCGACCGCCGCTGACCCATGTCGCGGGCATCTCCGACGGTGGCCATCGTCGCCGTCGACCACGTCTGGCCACCCCCTGGCACCAACCCTTCCTCGGTGACCCGGCCCCCGCAGCCCTCACGCACGACGGCTGTGCTCCCGTTCGGCCCTCTGCTGGGCCACGGGGCGTTCGGCGTGTCACGTCTGGTGCGGCCGGCGCGAGCAGTGAGTTGTGGGCGAGGGGGCGTGCGTGCGGTGCTGGGATGCGCCGTACGCCTCATAAGGTGTGTTTGGGCCTCAAGGGTGCAAGCCCGCCCCTCTCACGCCGTACCGCCCACCGGCGACGGCTGGTTGTCTTGCTGGGGTGCACGGCCCGTCACGCACCACCGGCCGTTCGCACTGACCGCTGCCCGTCCACCTGGGAGGGAATGTGTCCGCTCCGGACAGCGTCACTGGTCCCGCCACCGAAGAACCGGCCCCCGCCGCACCCGCCGAGAACCAGCCCACCAGCCTCGGAACCCGCGCCGCACGTCAGCTGGCGACCACCACCAAGTCCGAGCCACAGATGCAGGCCATCAGCTCCCGGTGGCTGCTGCGCAAGCTGCCGTGGGTGGATGTCAGGGGCGGCACCTACCGGGTCAACCGCCGCCTGCAGTTGCGCGTCGGGCGGGGCCGTGTCCACTTCGAGCACAACGGCGCGGACGACGTCCGGGTGATCCCGCAGACACTCGCCGAACTGCCCGCTCTGCGCGGCTACACCGACCACGAGGTCCTCAAGGAGATCGCCGGCCGCTTCACGTTGCGGGAGGTTCGCGCCGGGCAGGTCCTGGTCGAGGCCGGACAGCCCATCACCGAGGCGTACCTGGTCGTCCACGGCCGCTTCACCCGCTTCGCCGTCGGCAAGTACGGCGAGGAAGAGGTGATCGGTGTGGTCACCGACGGCGACCAGATGGGGGACGAGGCGATCGGCCAGTCGGATCCCCTGTGGCCGGCGTCGGTGCGCGCCGAGACGGCCGGCGTCCTGCTGGCGCTGCCCTGGGACGCGGTCAGGGAGTTCACCGACCGGGTACCGTCACTGGCCGCGCACCTGGCGGCCTACGCGGAGCGGCAGCGGCTGCCGATGAACCGCAGGGGCGAGGCGGACGTGCCGGTACAGGCCGGCCACAGCGGCGAACCCACGTTGCACGGTGGCTTCGTCGACTACGACCTCTCACCCCGCGAGTACCAACTGTCGCTGACGCAGACCGTGTTGCGCGTGCACACCCGGGTCGCCGACCTCTACAACGACCCGATGGACCAGACGCGGCAGCAGCTGCGGCTCACCATCGAGGAGATCCGCGAGCGCCAGGAGTGGGAGCTCGTGAACAACCGGGAGTTCGGCCTGCTGCACAACGTCGACCACGGGCAGCGCATCAGCACCTTCACCGGCCCGCCCACTCCCGACGACATGGACGAGCTGCTGTCCATGCGCCGCAAGACCCGCCTGTTCATCGCCCATCCCAAGGCGATCGCCGCGTTCTTCCGGCAGTGCAACAAACGTGGGCTGGTGCCCGGTTCGGCGACCGTCGACGGGCACGAGGTGCCCGCGTGGCGGGGAGTACCGATCTACCCGTGCGGCAAGATCCCGATCTCGGAGTCCCGCACCACCAGCATCCTCGCGCTGCGCACCGGCGAGGCCGACCAGGGCGTCGTCGGCCTGTACCAGACCGGCATCCCCGAGGAGTACCAGCCCGGGCTGAACGTCCGCTTCATGGGCGTCGACAAGGCCGCCATCATCAACTACCTCGTGACCGCCTACTACTCGCTGGCCATCCTCGTGCCCGACGCGGCCGGAGCCCTGGAGAACGTCCAGATCAGCCGGACCGCCGACTGACCAGGTGGAGCACACGTCTATGAACAGCCCTTCGAGCAGCCCGGCCGCATCGCCGCTGCCTGGTCCGCCGAACCTCGTCCGGAGCCTGCGGGGCAGGAGCAGCGGAGCGATTCCCGGACTGACGTACCGGCCCGTCCCGCCCGCCGACCCGGAGAAGGTCGCGGAGATCGACCGCAGGCTCGAGGCCTGGGCCCGTGGCCTTGACCTGTTCCCCGCGGAGTGGAGCGGCGACTTCGCGCAGTTCCAGTTCGGCCGCGCTGTCGTCCTGCAGCACCCGGGCGCCACCGACCTGGAACGCCTCACCGTCGCCGGCAAGCTGCTGCTCGCCGAGAACATCGTCGACAGCTGCTACTGCGAGGAGGACGAGGGCAGAGGTGGTGCACGGCGGGGCCTGGGCGGCCGGCTGATCATGGCCCAGTCCGCGCTCGATCCGTTCCATGCCACCCCCGAGGCGGAGGAGGAGTGGCGCCTTGGCATCCAGGCCGACGGCCCCCTGCGGTCCTATCACTGGGCGGTGAAGGACTACGGGGCGCTCGCCACGCCGAGCCAGGTCGACCGGATCGTGCACGACCTCGCGCGGCTGCACCTGGGCTATCTCGCGGAGGCCTCCTGGTCGGAGACGCGTCACATGCCGCGGGTCTGGGAGTACCTGGTGATGCGGCAGTTCAACAATTTCCGCCCCTGCTTGTCCATCGTCGACGCCGTGGACGGCTACGAACTGCCGGAGGCCGTCTACGCCCGTCCGGAGGTGCAGCGCATCACCGTCCTCGCCTGCAACGCCACCACCATCGTCAACGACCTGTACTCCTTCACCAAGGAGCTCGCGAGCGACCCCGACCACCTGAACCTGCCCCAAGTGGTCGCCGCCAACGACCAGTGCGGCCTCAAAGCCGCCTACTTGCGCAGCGTCGACATCCACAACCAGATCATGGACGCGTTCGAGAGGGAATCCGCGCTGCTGTCCGCCACCTCGCCGCTCCTCGAACGCTACGCCCGCGGCCTCGCCGACTGGGTGGCGGGCAACCACGAGTGGCACGCGACCAACACCCACCGCTACCGACTGCCCGACTACTGGTGACCCACGCCCACCGCACCACCACCCGTAGGCCTGCCAGCACTTGCACCTGCACGACCGCACGAAGGAGTCAGCGTTGACCACCATGCACACCGGCACCCCGTCCGCAGTGGTACCCACCCAGTCCACCTATCAGAACCGGGTCGCGGATTACTGGAACGCCGAGGAGAACCCGGTCAACCTCGAACTCGGCAAGCTCGACGACCTGTACCACCACCACTACGGCGTGGGCGACGCCGACCGGTCGGTACTCGACGAGCCGGACCCCGACCTGCGCCGGGAGCGGATCACCCACGAACTGCACCGGCTGGAGCATGCCCAGGCCGAACTCCTCGCCTCCCACCTCGGCGGCCTCTCCCCCGACGACCGCGTGTTCGACGCCGGCTGCGGACGCGGCGGCGGCAGCGTGGTCGCGCATCTGCGCTACGGCTGCCACGCCGACGGGGTCACCATCTCCGCCAAGCAGGCGGACTTCGCCAACGAGCAGGCACGCAAGCGCGGCATCG
Source organism: Streptomyces sp. NPDC052023 (assembly GCF_044548465.1). NCBI lineage: Bacteria > Bacillati > Actinomycetota > Actinomycetes > Kitasatosporales > Streptomycetaceae > Streptomyces > Streptomyces sp. NPDC052023. The sequence goes on from NZ_JBIUBW010000019.1 coordinate 16,796, forward strand.
ACGCCAAGGTGCGCTACCACCACCGCAACATGCTGGACACCGGCCTGACCACCGGCTCCTACGCGGCGTCCTGGAACAACGAGTCCACGATGTACGTCGAGCTGGATCTGCTCTTCGCCGAGCACGCCCGGCTCCTGCGCCGGGGCGGCCGCTATGTGGTGATCACCGGGTGTTACAACGACGGTTACGGACGGGCCTCCCGGGAGGTCTCCCTCATCAACGCCCACTACATCTGCGACATCCACCCCCGCTCGGCCTACTTCCGTGCCATGGCCCGCAACCGGCTCGTCCCCGTGCACGTCCAGGACCTCACCGCGGAGACGATCCCTTACTGGGAGCTGCGCCGGGAGGCCGACCACCTGGTCACCGGCATCGAGGACACCTTCCTGTCCGCCTACCGGAACGGCAGCTTCCAGTACCTCCTGATCGCCGCCGACCGTGTCTGACGGTGGGGGCCGCGCCGGGGGCTGTTACGGCCGTGACGGCTGAGTGAGGCGTGTGGTGGTCCGGCGGCGTTGCGCCGCCGGACCGCCTTCCGTTGGCAAGTTGATCAAGTTCGCGATCTCGGGGCAGGCGGCTTGGTGATCTTCGTCGACCAAGGAGGGCGTCTCACCACCGTGACCACACCCACACGCCGAATACGCCCCCGCGACCGCCGACGGGCCTTCGACCTGCGCGCGACGGCCGTGTTCTTCGGTCTTCTCGCGCTCCTGCTGAGCGGCGCCGGCTTCGTCGTCCGTTCGGCGGCCGGTGCGCTGCGGCACCGCCCGGTATGGGTGGCCGTGCTCTGCCTCGTCGTGACAGCGACCGTTCTGGTCCTCCGCAGGCGCACGGCCCGGCGCAGGTTCTCCGCGCGGCGGACCGCACAGCGGGCGGCCGCAGCGCTGCAGGAGGCCACGCACACGGCTCTCGAATCGATGGAGCCGACTCCCGCCCCCGCTGCGGTGCCTCGGACGGCGGCCGGCTCCGCGTCGACCGGTGGTCCGGTCACGCTCGATCGCCCCGGCGCCGACACCGAAACGGAGTTGCCGGTACCGCTCCAGGCGTCCTGGACGGCAACCGGTTCCGAAGCGGTGGAGCACGCGGCCGGCACCGCGGTGGCTCCTGAACCGGTTGCACCCGGGGACACCGGGGACGCGCTCGAGTACGAGGCGCTGGACGCCGACGAGTTCGAGCGGGCGATCGCCGGGCTGTGCGAACGGGACGGATGCTCTCCGGTGGACGTGGTCGGGGGCGCGGGTGACCTCGGCGCCGATGTCCTCGCCGTCACGCCGGACGGACGGCGCGTCGTCATCCAGTGCAAGCGCTACTGCGACAGCAATCGCTGCGGCTCCCAGGACCTGCAGCGCTTCGGCGGCACCTGTTACACCGTCCACGAAGCGGATGTCGCCGTCGTCGTCACGACGAGCGACTTCACTGCTCCGGCCGTCGAGTACGCCGAGCAGAGCGGAATCGTCTGCGTCAACGGCGAGGCCTTACGCGCCTGGAGCACCGGCATCGGACCGGCTCCCTGGGACGTGCCGCCCCCGGGGCACTGGCACTGAACCCGCGGTCGTGGACCGTGGCGGAGCGCGTCGTCCCTGAGATGTCCCCCATCTGTCCCTGAGATGTGTCAGGAATCTTTGACAGGTGCCCATGGGTACTGTCAGCTTCCTCTTACAGGTACGACGGAAAGGGGCCACGATGCCCGACGTCCCGCCTCCGGCAGCGACGGGCGACGAATTGCTGAAGGTGCTGTCCGCGCTGGGCAACCCGCACCGGATGCGGATCGTCGCCGCGTTGCTGGAGCGCCGGAACTACGTCAGTGCGCTGGCTCGGGAGATCGGCATCAGCCGCCCGCTGCTCCATATGCATCTGCAGCGCCTGGAAGCGGCGGGCCTGGTCGTCGGCACCCTGGAACTCGGCGAGGACGGCAAGTCGATGAAGTACTTCGACATCACGCCCTTCGCCTACGAGTTGACACCCGATGTCGTGGCCCGCGCGGCCACGACGCTCACCGAGGCCGCGAAGACCGGGGCCGAGAAAGAGGAAGCGAAGTGAATGGGGAACAGGTGACGCTCGCCGAGAGCGCCGACACCGTCGGTGCTCTGGTCGGAGCCGTGGGCGCGGCCGGGGTCTTCACCCTGCTCATCGTGATCGTGTGGCAGGTCGCCGCCACCTGGCGGGCCCGGATGCTGGCCGCGCGCGAGGAGCAGTACAAGGACCTCGCGGCGAGGTACGCCCGGCTCCTGGAGGACACCGTGGAGTTGCAGCGCCGTACGGCCGAGGGGCAGCGGCAGGCTCTGGACGAGCTGACGAAGACCCGGCTCGCGGTGTCCTCGATGGAGAAGATGATGCGCGAGATCGAATAACGCCCACCCGCACCGGGGACAGACGTACGGCCGGGAGCGGCAACTCCCGGCCGTACCGGGAAGAACACACCGTCCGAACACACCCACCCGTGCATCACGGCAGGTCGTCACACCTGCAAGCGCCGTGATGCGGGTCCCGTGCGCCCTGATGCCGGCCGACTGACCGGCGGCGCTCCTTCCCTACGTAAGGAGACTACTCATGCATGCGCTGCTCCAGCGCGTCGCCCGCGCGCCGGGCGGCCGACGCGGCAAGTGGCTGGTCCTGGCGGCCTGGCTGATCCTCGCCGTCGCCCTCGGTCCCCTGGCCGGCAAGCTCGGCGAGGTCGAGGAGACGGGCCCCAACGCCTTCCTTCCCCGCGGCGCCGAGTCCGCCCAGGTCAACACCGAGTTGCAGAAGTTCCGTACCGACACGGTGATGCCGGCCGTGGTCGTCTACACAGGCGGCGGGGACACCGCGGCCGCGGCCGCGGCCGACCGGGGTGCCTTCGCGCGCCATGTGCCCGCGGGTCAGGCGGTCTCCGCTCCGATCCCGTCCGAGGACGGCAAGGCGCTGATGACGGTCGTCCCGCTGGACCGTGACGACGACCTCACCGGCACCGTCGACCGGCTGCGTCAGGTGGCCGGCGCCGACGCGCCGCCCGGAGTGGACGTGCGGGTCGGCGGCCCGGCCGGCTCCCTCACCGACTCGGTGGCGGTCTTCGACGGCCTCGACACGACGCTGCTGCTCGCCACCGGCCTGGTGGTGGCCGTTCTGCTGCTGCTCACGTATCGCAGCCCGGTCCTGTGGCTGTTGCCCCTGCTGTCCGTGGGCTTCGCGGCCGTCCTCACGCAGGCCACCACGTACCTGCTGGCCCGGCACGCCGGGCTTCCGGTCGATCCACAGAGCGCCGGCGTGCTCATGGTCCTGGTCTTCGGCGTCGGAACGGACTACGCCCTGCTCCTCATCGCCCGCTACCGCGAGGAGTTGCACCGCCACAAGGACCGTCACGAGGCGATGCGGATCGCGCTGCGCCGCTCGGGTCCCGCCGTGCTGGCCTCCGCAGCGACCATCGCCGTCGGCCTGTGCTGCCTGGCGTTCGCCGACATCAACTCCTCCCGCTCGCTGGGGCTGGTCGGCGCGGTCGGCGTCGTATGCGGCCTTCTCGCGATGGTGACGGTGCTTCCGGCGCTGCTCGTCATCACAGGCCGCTGGGTGTTCTGGCCCTTCGTCCCGCGCAACGGGACACCCGCACGCGACGCGCGCACGGTCTGGTCCCGGCTCGCGGCGGCGGTCGCCCTGCGCCCGCGATGGTCCTGGCTGATGTCGGTGGCCGTCACCGGCGTCCTCGCGATCAGCGCGCTGGGCATCACCATGGGCCTGACGCAGGCGGAGACGTTCCAGGACAAGCCCGAGTCGGTCGTGGCGCAGGAGAGGATCTCGGCGCACTATCCCTCGGGGGCCTCCGACCCGGCCGAGGTCGTCACTCGTACCGAGCGGGCCGTCGAGGTCAGGGCGGCCGCGGCCGCCGTGGACGGTGTGGCCCGCGTCGAGGACGCCGCAGAACAGACACCGGACGGAGACCTCACCGCCGTGTCCGTGGTGCTGCGGGACGCGCCCGACAGCCGGGCGGCCAAGGAAACGATCGACGAGCTGCGCGAGGCGGTGAACCCGCTCGGCGCCCTGGTCGGCGGCACCACGGCCGAGAGCCTCGACACCCAGCGGGCCGCGGACCGTGACCTGACGACGGTCGTCCCGGTCGTGCTCCTGGTCGTCCTCGCCGTCCTGATCCTGCTGCTGCGGGCCCTCGTCGCCCCGCTGTTGCTCCTGGCCACGGTGGTGCTGTCGTACTTCGCGGCGCTCGGCGCGTCGAACCTGCTGTTCGAGCACCTGCTCGGCTTCGCGGGTGTCGACTGGGCGATCCCGCTGATGGGCTTCGTGTTCCTGGTCGCGCTCGGCATCGACTACAACATCTTCCTCATGCACCGCGTGAAGGAAGAGACCGGGCGGCTGGGCCACGAGCGGGGCGTCCTGGAGGGCCTGACCAGCACCGGCGGCGTCATCACCTCGGCGGGGATCGTCCTGGCCGCGACCTTCGCGATCTTCGCGGCACTGCCGATGGTGACCATGGCCCAAATGGGCGTGCTCGTGGGTATCGGCGTCCTGCTGGACACCTTCCTCGTGCGGACGGTCCTGGTGCCCGCCCTCGCCCTGGATCTGGGCCGCCGGTTCTGGTGGCCGGGCCGCCTGTCCCGCCTCGACGGGGACGGCCCCGTGGGCACCTCGTCCCCGGCACCGCGGGAACGGCCCCACGAGGTGGCGTAGGGCCGGCGGGCTCTCGGCAGCCTCGGCGCCCGCGCAGCAGCGAGTCGTGCTGCCCAGGCGCCGAGGCCCCCCGGTCGCTACCGGGCCGACCTGTCGGAGCGTCAGGCCGGCATCAGCGGTTCGGGCCGGTCCCACGTCGCGCCAGTGCTCACCTCCAGGCGCTCCTACCCGTGGATGTGGGCGCCGTGCAGCCGGTGGGTGACCACCTGACGGTGGCCGAGGAGGAGATCCCTCACCGGCTGTGCCAGGAGGGCGCCGAGCATGGGAGCGAGCAGATAGACCCACAGGAAGGCGTACTGCCCGGCGGCCAGCGCCGGACCGAACTGGCGCGCGGGGTTCACACTGCCGCCGGTGCTCGTGCCCAGCAGCACGATGGCCAGTGCGATGAGGAGTCCCACCAGATAGGGGATGAAGCGGCCAAGCCTGGGAATCGAGAGGAACAGTCCTACCAGGAGCACGATGACGCCCATGGACAGCGTCTCGGCCAGGAAGAGCCCCGTGGCCGACCAGCCGGGGGCAGGCTGCAGGGCAGCGTGGGCCACCGGAGGAGCACCGGCCACGCTGCCCCACACGCCGCGCCCCGCCAGCACGCCGAGCAGGGATCCGGCGAGCTGGGCCACGATGTAGGGCGCCACAGCCGAGCCCGGGAAAACGCCGTAGCGCCACATCGCGAAGGAGATCGCCGGGTTCATGTGGCCGCCGGAACGCTTCCCCGCGGGGCTCATGATGAGTGCGACGACGAGCAGGCCGACGGCCACACCGACCACCAGCAGCTTCAGCTGGATTCCGGGCAGCGCGTCGGAGACGGCGGACGGGCCGATGACCCAGCGCACGATGGTTGCCACGCCGAACAGCAGCAGGAAGGTCAGAAAGAACTCCTGGGCGCTGTGGCGCAACGTCGTAAAGGATGCCGTGGGGTCGTTCATGACATGCTCCTGGGCTGCTGTAACGGGGCTCCCCGGCATCAGAGGACGAAACAGGTGTCGAAGATTTCGGTGCGTTCCTCGGGGATGAATCCGCGTGCGGCGCGCCACTGGCGGTGCTGCTCGGACTCGGCGACGGCCTGGCCGAGGAGTTCGGCCTGACGGGCGCCGGAGATGCTCGGTTTGACCGTGGCCTGGTAACCGCCGAAGTGGGCGACGGGGCTCCACTGCGGGCTGATCGCCGGGAGTTCTTCGTCCAGGCCCTCGTACTCACCGGTGGCGTAGACGATGCGGCCGCCGACGACGGTCAGCAGCGACTCGATGTGCGGGATGTCCTGCTCCGGCACGGTGAAGAAGTCGTCGGAGAGGATGGCCAGGTCGCCGTAGTAGCCCTGGCGCAGGATGCCCTTGACGTCCTCCTCGCCGGTGAGCTTGGCGCCGCCCTGGGTGTAGAGGGCCAGAGCGGTCTCCCGGTCGACGCGGTTGGCAGGCGAGTGGATGGTCAGGTCGCCGACGGTCTTGCCGGAGACGAGCCAGTGGAGCGCGACCCAGGGGTTGTAGGAGGAGACGCGGGTGGCGTCCGTGCCGGCGCCGACGGTCAGCCCGCGCTCCAGCATGGCCCGCACCGGTGGGGCCTGCTCGGCTGCGGCGGCACCGTAGCGGCGGACGAACGCCTCGCCCTGGAAGGACAGCCGGTTCTGGATGGACAGTGCCCCGCCGAGCGCGGCGATGCGGTCCAGGCTCTCCGGGGTGACGGTCTCGGCGTGGTCGAACAGCCATCGGTTGCCGGCCGGGAACAGCCCTTGGGCGGCGAGCTTCTCGAAGACCGCCAGGTCGCGCCGGATGGTCTCGTCGTAGGTGGCGTGCAGGCGAAAGCCCCAGCCGTTCGCCGAGAGCAGGTGAACGGCCTCCTCGAACTCGGCCTCGTAGCTGCCGAGCTGAGGGCGGGGTTCGGTGAAGTTCTCGAAGTCGGCGGCCGCCCAGGTGAGGTTCTCGCCGGCACCGTTGAGGCGCAGCCACTCGTCGCCGTCACCGGGCCGGACCATCTCGATCCAGCGCTTGAGGTCGGCGATCTCCTGGCCGGGGGTCTGCGGGAAGAGGTGGTAGGCGATCCGCAGGGACAGCCTGCCCTCCTTGGCCAGTTCGGTTACCGTGCCGTAGTTGTCGGGGAAGTTCTGGAAGCCGCCTGCGGCGTCGATGGCCGAGGTCAGGCCGAACCGGTTGAGCTCGCGCAGGAAGTGCAGCGTGGAGGTCTTCTTGTCCGCGCCCTCCAGCAGCGGAGCCTTGGCCAGCGTCGAGTACAGGAGCATCGCGCTGGGCGCGGCCAGCAGGAGGCCCGTGGGTTCACCGTCGCGGCCGCGGACGATCTGTCCGCCCTTGGGATCGGGGGTGTCCTTGGTGAACCCGGCGGCCTGCAGCGCGGCGCGGTTGAGAATCGCGGACTGGTACAGGTGCAGCAGGAAGACGGGGGTGTCCGGGGCCGCGGCGTTCAGTTCCGCGACCGTGGGCAGGCGGCGTTCGGCGAACTGGTCCGCGGTCCAGCCACCCACCACCCGCACCCACTGTCCTTTGGGGGTACGGCCCGCCTGCTCACGCAGCATCGCCAGGCCCTGCCGCAGCGACGGCACACCGTCCCAGCGCAGTTCGAGTACGTAGTTCAGTCCGCCGCGGATGACGTGCAGGTGCGCGTCGTTGAGGCCGGGAACGACTCTGCGGCCGAGTGCGTCGACCACCCGGGTCCGTGGCCCGATCAGCGGTGCCATGTCGGCATCATCACCTACGGCGGTGACGCGGCCGTTCCGGATGGCGACCGCATCGGCATGCGGAAGGGCGGGGTCGGCCGTGTAGACCTTCGCATTGCGGACCACCACGTCCGCGGCGGTGTCGGTGGCGACGGGGATCAGCCCGCCGACGGGAATCGTAGCCATGGGAATCTCCTGCAAGTAGGTCAAGAGGGGCCGGAGCGGGTTCCGGTGAGTGCGTTGCGGGTGCGAGGCCAGGACCGTCGTCCGCGCTGAGTGCTTGCCGTGCGGGAGCCTGGACCGTCGTCCGCGGTGCGTGCTTTCCGGGCGCGAGGCCTGGAGCGTCGTCCGCGGATGCAGTCGCCGGTGTACCGTCCGGTCACGCGCTGCGGGGCTCCGCCACGGGGCCGCGGAGGAGTACGAGGGCCGTCACCGCGACGCCCGCACCGCAGACGAGCAGGGGCCAGCCCAGCCCGTGGTGCAGCACGAGCCAGGCTCCGAGCAGGGCGCCGGCGAGCATGGCGAGGACCGCGATGATGCGGCGGGCGGCCCGGGGGTTGGTGCCGCCCGCGAGCGCGGAGTCGGAGGCGAGTCCGGTGACGGTGAGAGTGAGCACGGTGGTGGTCATGTCGGGGATCGCCAGCTTGCGTATGGTGCCGTTGCGTATGCCCATCGCCAACGCCGTCAGAACGATCAGCGGATAGCGCGCCGCGTGCGGGACGGCGAACGCCACGGCCGCGGCCGTGAGCAGGAGCACCGCCTCGACGGCCAGAGCGCGGCAGACCCAGCGATGGCGCGGCTGTTGACGCGACATCAGTTCCATGCGCCCTGCGAGCACCGCACCACCCATGAACGCCACAAGGGAGACCAGGGATGCCAGAAGCGAGAAGCCCGGCGCCCCTGCCGCGGCGAACGCGATGATGACGACGTTGCCCGTCATGTTCGCGGTGAAGACGTGGCCGAGTCCGAGGTAGCTGATCGCGTCGACGAGTCCGGTGACGACGGTGAGACCGGTGAGTGCGACGCGCAGTCGATCAGGACGGACCAGCGCGTGCCTTGGAGCATCACTGCCGGAGGTGCTGCTGTTCACAACGGGGTGGAGCTCCTTCGCAACGTGCGCTGTGTCCGACGAACTGTGCACTGTGTCCGATGCCCGGGACATGAGGCCGCGGAGCCGGCTGGTGACGGTTCGCCGGCCCGCCGGCGAGTCCGGCCGACAGGCCGGGGACGGAGGGTGTCCGGCCCCGGCCTGTCAGGCTCGGGCTGGATCAGCCGGCGGCGTTGGCGCCGATGAACCTCTGTGCGTAGACAAGGCCGAGGCCGTAGGAGCCGTCGTGCTCCTTCACGGTGTCGACGACAGCGTTGTAGGTCTCGGTCCGGGCCCAGTCACGCTGCAGCTCCAGCAGGACCGGGATCCAGTCGACGATGTCGGCGCCGGCCTTGGTCATGCGCTGGATGGCGTGCGCGTGGGTCTCGGGGGTCAGACCGCCACAGGCGTCGGCGACCACGTACACCTCGTAGCCCTGGGCGAGCGCGGAGAGGGCGGGCAGGGCGACGCACACCTCGCTCCACAGACCGGACAGGACGATCTTCTTGCGGCCGGTCGCCTTGACCGCCTCGATGAACGCCTCGTCCTCCCAGGGGTTCATCGTGCTGCGGTCGATGACCGGCTCCTTGGGGAAGACCTCGGCGAGCTGCGGAAGGAGCGGGCCGGAGAAGGTTTCCGCCGCGACGGTGCTCAGGATGACCGGGACGTCGAACGCCTTGGCGGCCTTGGCCAGCCCGACGGTGGCGTTGACGATCGCCGTCCGGTCGCCGCTGCCGACACCGAAGAACATCTGCGGCTGGTGGTCGACGAACACGAACACCGAATTGTCCGGGGTCAGCAGGTCCGCGCTCGGGGTGGGGGTAGCCACGATCTCGGTGTTGCCGAACTCGCGATTCATGCGGAATCTCGTTTCTCGATGGCGGAGGGGGACGCACTCAGCGCGTCACCTGGTCCCTCCGTTGGTGACTGTCTACTAGCAAGACCGGCCGGGCGCAGAAAGTGTGACCAGCGATGCCGGCGGGTCCGGCGGGTGCCGGTCCCGGGACGCTGCGAGGACGGCTCACCAAACTGGTCTCCGTTGGGCGTCCTGGTCCAGGTCGACAACGGCATCGAGGGGCTGGTCCACCTTCACGGCCACCGACCTGCACAGGTACTGCGAGCGTGGCCTCGGCCGCGCTCAGGAGGCGGGCTGCAGAGGACAGCCATATCGGTTACTGGCGGCGCCGCATCTCGCTGTCAGTACGCACCGAAGGACCAGAAGACACCGACCTCGTCGTCAGTCACCGCGATCAGACCCAGGTCTTCGAAGATGTCGAGGCCGTTGACGTACTCGCCGGTGTGGAAGCGGTGGCTTCCGATGCCCTGGAGGCCCGCTGCGAGAAAGTCCGGGGCCGGATCAGAGGCGGCGTTCGTCGCGTTGGTGAAGTAGCGCGCCCCCGGCCCGTAGCGGTCGAGCAGGGTCCGGGCGTCGGCGAGTACGGCGTCCCGGTCCGGGCGGGACCGGACGGGCGCGGGTTCCGACTGCCATTCCTCAGCCATGACGGCGAGCGCGGCGACCGCCGCCCCCGCCTCCAAGGGGTACAGGAGACCGGGCAGCTCTGACGGGCCGGGAGGGTCGAAGGGGTAGGCAGGCACGGTGTGGCGGGCGTCGTTGGTGCGGTCCCAGTCCAGTCGTACCCAGCCCCGGGGGTCGGGGACGGACCGGTGGAGCACTGCGTGGACGTCGTGCGCCCAGTCCTCGTGCCGCCGAGCGCCGGTGGCCACGAAGGTGTACGTGTCGTTGAGCAGCCGCAGTGCCGCCGCGTTCCAGGGGCTGCGGCGGGAGCGGAACTCCTCCAGCAGAGAACCGATTTGACGGCGAAATACGTCCGTAGGCTCCCGGGGGACGCGGTGGAGGTGGTCCAGGGCCCAGCGGACGAGCTCGCCCTCTTCTCCCGGGGTGTGGAGGGCCGGTCCCTGCGGGAGCGGGAGTTCCCTACCGTCCCAGAGCGCCTCCAGGTACGCATCCAGCAGGTCCAGGGCGGACCGGGGGGAAGACAGGAGCATTGCGCCACTCCAGGCCGTCACCTTGGGGGCGTCCCAGGCCGTATCCCGTCTCACACTCTCAAGCATAGCGATCGCTTTACTTGTACAGCCGTCATCCATAGCATTGAGAGAAAGCGGTCGCTTTACATAGAGGGTGCGCGCGCCCTCAGGGCGTGAGCCGAACCACCTGGGCCATGAAGCGACTCGCTCCACCTCACACTCGCGCGGAAGGCCATGACATGCATGCAATCCAGGACCACCGCTTCGGCGCCTACGACGTACTGCGAGCGGTCGACATACCCAGACCCGTGCCTGGCAACGGCCAGGTGCTCGTGCGGATGGCGATGGCGGGCGATGGCGGGCACCGACCCCCTGGACGACACCCTGTGGCGAGGAAAACTGCCCCTCGGCTCGACCAAGCCCTTCCCTCTGACTCCAGGAACTGTCGGCGTGGGGACGGTCGAGGAACCGGGTGAGTCGGGGCTGTCGGCGGGCAGCCGGGGCATGATATGGACCTGCGACAACACCAAACGCGCCGAGAACGACAAGCAACGCCTGCACCGTCCGGCCACCCTCTTCCGGCTGGACGGCGGGAAATGGGTGAGTATGGGGGACCAACCGGCAACGGCGGTCCGTCTGCTGGGCCAGGGCGAGCGCATGGTGCTGACCATCCCGGACTGCGTGGGCAGCAGCTCTGCGGAGGACAGCGTCACTTACTGCCACACCGGCCCCCTCCTCCGCGAGCACGACGGCAAGCGAACCAAGATCGCGGAGGGTGTCCTGTCCCTCTCCGCTCCGTCCACCGCCTCGTGAGCGCCGTCGCCGCGATGAGGCCACCGGCCGGCCGAGCCTGGCAAGGGCCCCCGGCCGGTCCGCGCCGGCCGGAGGCCCTCAGGGGTGCCGGGGGGCCTCAGCGCGGGGCTGAATGACGGAAGCGGTTCACCCAGTACGCGGTTCGGTCCAGGTAGGCGGTCTCCGCGGCCTGACCGGTCAGTCCGTAGGCCCCGTCGTACGTCCGGTAGCCATGACCGCCCGGCGGTGTCGAGTCGGCGGGTTCGATGGAACTCCCCTCATGCCATTCGTTGAAGGAGGTCACCGACACCCACGACGGCGAGCCGCCGATCGCCGGGTCGAGGGCGTTGGTCCACTGCCGGTCGTAGGCCGCGCCGTTGGCCCGCTCCACGGTGGGCGTGGAGTTGCCCGGCACCGCCCGGTCGTCGATGTAGCCCGGCGCGACGGACGGGGCCCAGATCAGGCCGTTGGCGCGGGCGTAGTCGCCCGCCTGCTTCCAGCCGGGGGCGGTCGCCCCCGCGATGCCGTCGTAGGTGTACATGCCGGAGAAGTGCGCGATCTTCGTGGTGTCGGTGGTCTGGGCGAGGACGATGCTGGTGTCCGTGACCTGGTCCAGCGGCGTCCAGTCGGTGATGTCCAGGCTCTGGAAGACGTAGAACACGCTCCTGCCGCCGTGCTCCGGCGAGCGGTGGAAGGCGGGGTGACTGCCGTAGGTGCGGTTGATGTACCCGATGTCGGCGACCGTCGAGGACGCCGTGCGGCCCGCGTACGGCTCCAGGTGCCAGGCCACCTGGATGCCGTGCTCCTGCGCCGCGTCGAGCACGCCCCGCACGAGCCGGTCCTCGTAACTGTCCCGGCCCCACCAGCTGTACACGATCACTCCGGCGCCCGAGCGGGCGACCCACTCCATGTGCTGGGCGACGGCGCCCTCGTGGTCGGCCGAGTCGTAGGGGCCGAGCGCCGGGTAGAAGTCGGCGCCGACGTCGTCGGGCGGGGTGCGCCCGCCCTGCTGCCAGTGCCGCCAGCCGCCGTTGACCGCCGGGCTGCCGTACCACGGGTAGTAGAAGAGATGGACGTCGTCGGACGGCGTGCCGGAGACGGGTTCGGCGCCCAGGCTGAAGGTGTCGATGTCGAACAGGGCGCCGCTGCCGCCGGTGAATCTCAGGAAGAGCGGTCCGGAGGCGGCACCCGTCAGGGTCGTCGTGACCGTGGTGAAGGTCTCCCAGCCGCCGGTCACCGGCACGGCCACCGAGCCGAGCAGGGTGCCGGTGGCCGAGCCCGAGCGGACCTCGATCGTGCCGCCCGCGCCGGCGGACGACACCTTCGCCGTGAACGTCTTCGCCCCGGCCGTGGAGAGCCCCGAGTAGCCCGCCCAGTCGCCGTTGTCGATGTAGCCCAGGGTCCGGCCGCCGCTGGCGGGGGCGTGCGCGGCCACCTGGACGCCGGAGCCGGACGTGTACGACTCGGCCTCGACCGGTACGGTGCCGGCCGGGGCCGAGCAGTTGGCCGGAACCTGGCCGGCCGCGTACCGCACCCCGCCCAGCAGCAGGGAACGGAAGGCCGGATCGGCGTAGGACTCGATGGTGTGCCCGAGTCCGGTGTAGAAGGAACGGCCCTGGCCCTGCCGGTGGCACCAGGTGATGGGATGGTCGGCGCCCATCGAGCCGCCGCTGTAGGTGCTTTCGTCCAGGGTCTGCAGGACGTGCACGCCGCCGCGCGGGTTGGCGCGGTAGTTGTACCACTCGTCGCTGCGGTTCCAGGTCGCGCCCAGGTGCGAGGTGGCCGGGTGGGTCCGGTCCTCGTTCCTGATCGTGGCCTGCTGGATCGCGGGATGGCTCTGGAACCAGGCGCCGACGAGCTGCCCGTAGTACGGCCAGTCGTACTCGGTGTCCGCCGCCGCGTGCACGCCGAGGTAGCCACCGCCGGAGTCGACGTAGGACTGCAGAGCGGTCTGCTGCGCGGAGTTGAGGACGTCGCCGGTGGTGTTGAGGAACACCACCGCCTCGTAGTTCGCGAGGTTGCCGGAGGTGAAGGCGCCGGCGTCCTCGGTGGCCGTGACCGTGAAATCGTTCTGCCCGCCCAGGGTGCGCAGGGCGTCGATGCCGGCCGGGATCGCGTCGTGCCGGAATCCCGCGGTCTTGGAGAACACCAGGATCTCGAAGGAGGCCGCGTGCGCCGTGCCTGCCGGGACGACGAGGGCGCCGAGCAGGGCCAGGATCAGGGCCGCACCGCCGCGGCGCAGGCGCCGCATGAGGGAGGTCATGTCATCGCCCCTTCCGTGTCGTCGGGGAGGTGAGTGTGAAGGTGTCGACGTCGAACAGGCTGCCGGAGCCTCCGGTGAAGATAAGGAAGAGCGGGCCCGTTCCGGTGCCGTTGAGCGTGGCGTTGACGGTGGTGAAGGTGTCCCAGCTGCCGGTCACCGGCACCGTCACCGAGCCGAGCAGCGGCCCGGTCTGTGAGCCGGAGCGGAACTGGAGGGTGCCGCCGGCGCCCGCCGAGGAGACCCGCGCGGACGCCGAGGTGGCGCCGGCGGTGGAGACCGAGGCGTAGCCGGCCCAGTCGCCGTTGTCGATGTAGCCGAGGGTGAGCCCCCCGCTGGCCGCACCGTGCGCGGCGGACTGGACGCCCGATGCGGAGCTGTACGACTCCGCCTCCCACGGCGTGGTCGTGGTGGAGCCGGTGCCGAGGGTGAAGGCGTCGAGGTCGAACAGGTTGCCCTGCCCGGTCGGGCCGCGGAAGACCAGGAACAGCTCGGTGGTGCCGGAGGGCGCGCCGGAGAGATCGGCGGTGACGTCGGTGAAGGACTCCCAGCCGCCGGTCACCGACACCGTCACGGTGCCGAGCAGGGTCCCGGTGGTGGAACCCGCGCGTACCTCGATCCTGCCGCCCGCACCTCCGGAGGACACCCGGGCGGTGAACTTCGTGGCGCCCGCGAGGACGTACGGCTTGAAGGAGATCCAGTCGCCGTCGTCGGTGAAGCCGACCGTCCTGCCGCCCTCGGCGGTGGCGTGGTCGGCGGTCTGGATGCCGGACTGGGCGCCGAAGTGCTCGCCCTGGCGGTGGCGGGGCTGCAGGGTGCGTATCGAGTGCGTGGTCAGGCCGCTCTTGTCGGTGTACTCGGCGTCGAAGACGCCGTAGAGGTTCGCGGCGCTGTCGTGTTCGCCGTCCTGCGGGATGGTGAGGTTGCCCTCACAGCCGTTGGTGGAGGTGATGGCGTGGGTGTGGCTGTCATGGCCGAGGAGATAGGTGACCTTCACCGTGGAGCAGTCGATCGTGCCGTCCTCGGGGTCGCTGACCTGCACTCTGAAGGGCACGGTGTCTCCGAAGGAGAACAGTTGCCCGTCCGGTGGCTGTTGCAGGGTCACCGACGGCGCGGTGTTGCCCGCGGTGACGACCAGACTGGCGGTGCCGGTCAGGCCCTGTGGGTCCCGGACCGTGAGGGTGGGGCGGTAGGTGCCCGCGGTGGTGTACGTGTGGCTGGGGTTGGCCTGCGTGGACGTCGTGCCGTCACCGAAGTTCCAGGAGTAGCTGAGCGCCCCGCCCTCGGGGTCGGAGCTGCCCTGGGAGGAGAACCGTACGGTCAGCGGCAGGGCACCGGAGGTGCGGTCCGCGGAGGCCTGGGCGATCGGGTTTCGGTTGCTGCCCCCGATGTACTCGACGCGGTACAGGCCCGCGTTGTTGCTCCCGGTGCCGTAGTCCAGGACGTACAGCGCACCGTCGGGGCCGAAGTCGGTGTCCATCACCTGGGTGCCGTTCCAGGGGACGTCGTCGATGGCGCCGTAGGTGCCGTCGCTCTTGACCTCGATCGCCTTGATCCACTGGCGGCCGTACTCGGCGGCGAAGTAGCGGCCGTCGAGGGACTGCGGGAACTTCACCGTCGAGGTCGAGTTCGGGTCGTAGCGGTAGACCTCGCCGCCCATCGGGGACTCCGAGCCGCCTCCGAACTCGGGCGGTGAGTCGTCCAGGCCGTACTTGATCCAGCTGGGCTTGGCGGGCGGCAGCTGGGCCTGGCCGGTGTTGCGGAAGGAGTTGTTCGCCGGTCCGCCCGCGCAGTTGTACTTGGCGCCGGACGGGCCGCTGGGGAACGTGTACTCGTTGTAGGTCTCGCCGGCGGTGTTGGTGCCGGTGCAGTAGGGCCAGCCGTAGTTGCCGGGCGAGGTGATGCGGTTGAACTCGACCTGGCCGCCGGGTCCCCGGTTCGGGTCGGTGGCGCCGGCGTCGGGACCGTAGTCGCCGAGGTAGACCGTGCCGGTGGGGCGGTCGACGGACATCCGGAAGGGGTTGCGGAAGCCCATCGCGTAGATCTCGGGCCGGGTGTTCGCGGTGCCGGGGGCGAAGAGGTTGCCCGCGGGGATGGTGTAGCCGCCGGCGGCGGTCGGCTTGATCCGCAGCACCTTGCCGCGCAGGTCGTTGGTGTTGCCGGAGCTGCGCTGGGCGTCGAACTGCGGGTTGCGGTTGCCGCGTTCGTCGATCGGCGCGTACCCGGCGGAGTCGAACGGGTTGGTGTCGTCGCCGGTGGTCAGGTAGAGGTTCCCGGCGGCGTCGAAGTCGATGTCGCCGCCGACGTGGCAGCACTGGCCACGGTCGCCCGGCACTTCGAGGACGACCTTCTCGCCGGCCATGTCCAGGGTGCCGTCGGCGCGCAGCGTGAACCGCGACAGGTTGAGGTGACCCTTCCAGGGCGCGAAGTCGGCGGCGCTGCCCGTGGTGGGGGCGTCGCCCGCGGGGGTGTTCAGCTTCGGGGAGTAGTAGAGGTAGACGTAGCGGTTCGTGGCGAAGGCGGGGTCGACGGCCACGCCTTGGAGGCCTTCCTCGTCGTGCGTGTAGACGTCGAGCTTCCCGGCCTGTTTGGTGTTGCCCGAGGCGTCGGTGATGCGGATCGTGCCGTCGCGCGCGGTGTGCAGCACGGAGCGGTCGGGCAGCACGGCCAGCGACATGGGTTCACCCAGCTCGGCCGCGCCGGTGGCGAGCTGTATCTGCTGGTAGTCGGAGGGCGGGAGGTCTGCGGGGGCGGCTGCCGCACCCTGGGGTGCGGTCAGCGCGGCTCCGGACAGGACCAGGGCCAGTGCGGTGAGCCATCGTAGCCCTGCGCGAGGGCGCTGAGACATGACAGAGCTTTCCTTCCTGACGGTGGGGGAAGTCAGGCAGGCGCGCGCCGGCCGCGCTTGCCGCATCGATCAGCGGTGCTCTTTCTGCAGAGCAATTGCGTGGTCCGTACCGAAGATTGTGCGGCTCTGCGAGATATTTGCACACTGGCGGCGACGGGTCTATTTGTCAAGGCCCTGTCATAAATCCGGTCGGCAGGGGTGGAGAGGGAGCCGAGGCCAGAATCCGGGCCACACCCGCTGCTGTCGGGCAGGCGGCGCGCCGTGTAAGCGATTGCGGCGAACTCCCCGGCATGTCTGTGGTTTCGCCCCTTCCGTTCAGTCGGCCTTCATGCGTTCATCGCCCTGATTACGGACGCTCCGTTGGTTGCCCCCAGAACGCATCTGCACGACCTTCACGACCCGCCTCGCACCCGAGAAGGACAACCACCGTGCCCTTTCCCTCCCTGGACAGACGGAAGTTCCTGGCGCTGACGGGCGGCACCCTCGGTGCCGCCATGTCGTCTCAACTGCTGGGAGCCCCGACCGCGGCCGAGGCGGTGGAGCTCGACCCGGCACCCTTCACCCTGGGCGTCGCCTCCGGCGAACCCGACCACGAGAGCGTCGTGCTGTGGACCCGGCTCTGCGCCGACCCCTTCGACGTGGACACCGGCGGCATCCCGGCCGAGCCCGTCACCGTGCGCTGGGAACTGGCCCGCGACGAGGATTTCCGGCATGTCGAGCGCTCCGGCGAGGTCGCCGCCGTCCCCGAGTCCGCGCACACCGTGCACGTCCTCACCGAGGGACTGAAGGCGGACCGCTGGTACTGGTACCGCTTCCAGGCCGACGGCGTGCACAGCCGCATCGGCCGCACCCGGACGCTGCCCGAGCCGGGCAGGAACGCCGACCGCATGCGGTTCGCGTTCGTCTCGTGCCAGTCCTGGGCGGGCGGCCCGTACCCCGCCTACCGCGACCTGGCCACACAGGACGTCGACTTCGTCGTCCACCTCGGCGACTACATCTACGAGACCAGCAAGGGCTCCCTGGCGGAGTTCCGTCGGCTGTACGCGCTCTACAAGACCTCGCCCGACCTGCGGGAGGCCCACGCACGGTTCCCCTTCTTCCACACCTGGGACGATCACGAGGTCCAGAACAACTACGCCGCCGGCGTCCCCGGAGGCGCGGGCGACGGCCGCCCGTTCCTGGAACGGCGCGCCAACGGCTACCAGGCGTTCTACGAGCACCTGGCGCTGCGTGGCGCGCAGCGCGCCGACGGTCCCGACGCGCTGATGTACCGCACGCTCAAGTACGGCCGGCTCGCCCAGTTCAACATCCTCGACACCCGCCAGTACCGCAGCGACCAGGCACTCGGTGACGGCCGCAAGGAGCCGACCGACGAGGTCCACGACGAGTCGCGCACCATGACCGGCCCCGATCAGGAGCGCTGGCTGCTGGACCAGCTCGACCGGTCCCCGGCCCGCTGGAACGTCATCGCACAGCAGACGATCATGGCCGCGTTCGACTACGACCTGGGCCCCCGCATGAACGTCAACCTCGATCAGTGGGACGGCTATCCGGCCGCACGCTCCCGCATCCTCGACTTCATCGCCGAGCGCCGGCCGTCCAACCCGGTCGTCCTCAGCGGCGACTGGCACACCCACTGGGTCAACGACCTCAAGACCGACTTCACCGACCCCGACTCGCCGGTCGTCGCCACCGAGTTCGTCGGTACGTCGATCTCCTCCGGCGCGGGCTGGGACGACGACGTCCGGCAGGGCCTGGGGGCGAACCCGCACGTGAAGTTCTACAACGGCAGCTATCGCGGCTACGTCCTCTGCGACGTCACCAAGGAGCGGTGGCGCAGCGACCTCCGGATCGTGCTGAACCCCCGGGACCCCGCCTCTCCGGCTCACACCATCGCCTCCTTCGACGTACGCGACGGTGTCCCGGGCGCGCGGCGGCGCCGGGACGACGGCGACGGGGCGGTGGGCCGCATCGCGGACCGCTGGGGACGGCCGCTGCGGAACGTCGCGGTCACGGTCGCCGACCAGGCGGGCACCCTCATCGCGGACACGACGACCGACCCGTCCGGCGAGTTCATCGCCTTCGCCCCCGCGGGCACGTACGAGGTCACCGCCAACGGTGTCGGATACGAACCCGTGATCCGCGAGGTGACGGTCCGCCGGAGTGGGGCCACCAAGGTCGAACTGCGGCTGGAGCGGACCACGGCGGCGTACGCCGCGACCGGGCGCACCGTACCGGGCCCCCAGTCCGAGGGGACCACTTCGGACATCGTCCTCGGCAACGACCTGCTCGCCCTCGCTGTCTCCGCCGGATCCAACGATTCCCAGCTGCCGAACGTGACCGCCGGCAAGCCCCGCGACCTGGCCGCCGTCGGCCACCTGGACCAGCTGGACTGGCTCAACCTGCCCTATGCCTCGACGGCCCGCCCCCGGGGCGGCAACGCCTGGCAGCAGCTCACCGTCAGGTCCGGCGCCGTGGACATCGTGAACGCAGGCGGCACGAGCGCCGTGGTGCGCGCGACCGGCGCCAGTACGCAGGTACCCGGCCTGGACGTGGTGACGACGTACACCGTCACGCGGGGTGAGCCCTGGGTCCTCGCGGAAAGCGTCTTCACCAACCGAGGGGCGGCGGAGCAGACCTTCTGGACCGGCGACGTGATCGACCACGACGGCCTCGGCCAGCGCACCGGCGTCCCCGGGACCGGCATCGTCACCGCCGGAACGCCCGCCGACTTCATCCCGGCCGCGCCCTGGATCGGGATGACCGGCCTGGACGGCCAGACGTACGGACTCGTCTACGACGACACCGCGTTCACCGCCTACGCCTGCGGCATCTGGGTCATGAGCCAGCGGCAGGTCACCCTGCCGCCCGGTGCGACCTTCACCCTGCGGCGGCGTATCGTCGCCGCCGACAACCGGGACTCGGCGGATCCCTTCGCCGTCCTCGGCGAGCTCTGACAGCGGCATCCTCTCGGTGGGCGGCACCTGATCCCGGCGCCGCCCACCGGCGTACCGCCGCCGACTATCGCTACTCAGGCGAGGCTTCGCCCTTGGCGGCGGACCGAACCGATCAGCGTGAGGTAGCTCCGACGCTGCGAACCCACACGGTGCAGGGCACCGTGTCCGGCGCGGTCACGGGCTCGGGCGGCTCCGGCCGATCGGGCACGTCTTCGAGATCCGACCACGCCACCACACCCGGCTCGCTCGGCTGCCACGTGTTGGTCTCCCACTCCGGCCGGCGTTCGGCCGGCTCCAGCACCAGCGGCTCGTCGGCTGTCTCAGCGATCCATGTCAGCAGCACCCCGGAAGTCCCGGCACGGCTCGGTCACGTGGGGCAGTGCCAGACCTCGCTCCTCCGGCGACGACGGCGACGGCAGCGACAGGCCACCGCGCTCCGCTGCCCGCCGAGGAAGAAGCAGCTCATCCCGTTCCCCGCTCCCTGTCGCCCTTGGGACATGTCCCACCTGTGCCACGAGAAACCGGTGACACGCCCTTCGACAGCGGCGGATTCTTTCCAGCACCTACGGCACCGACAAGCCGCATGGACATCACGGAACCGCGACGCCAACGCCTCGCGTACGAAGACGGAAGGTTCGCGACTGATGAGACGGATACGCCTCGCGGCTGCTGCGGCGGCGGGGTTGAGCATGCTCACCGGTGCGGTGACGCCGGTGGCGGCGGACCAGGGTGACGGCGCGAGAGCGAGCACGGAGCAGGTCACCGCGCCCGCGGCCGCGGATGCCGGTGCCGACGTGCGCCTGATCACCGGCGACCGCGTCACGGTCTCCGTGGGGCCGGACGGCCGGCGGACGGCCTCGGTGCGGCCGGGGAAGGGGCGGCAGCACATCCTCTTCCGCACCATCGAGCAGGACGGGCATCTGACGGTCCTGCCGTCGGACGCGATCGAACTGGTCACCGCGGGACGCCTGGACCGCGAACTGTTCGACGTCACCTCGCTGATGGCCCAGCGCTACGACGAGGCGCACACCGACACACTGCCGCTGATCGTCGGGGACGCGCCGGGAGTCGCCGACTCGGCGCTGCGCAAGGCCACCGCCCTGGCCGCGGACGGGACTCCCGCCCGCCGCTTGCGGAGCATCGACGCGGAGGCCGTGCGGGTACCGGCCGAGGACCTCGGCGCGTTCTGGAAGCGTCTGCTCCCCGCCGGCGAGGGCGCGGCCCGCGCGGCCGGCACTCCGCGCGTGTGGCTGGACGGCCGGGTCAGTGCCTCTCTCGACCGGAGCACCGCACAGATCGGCGCGCCGGAGGTGTGGAAGGCCGGCTACCACGGCGACGGCGTGAAGGTCGCCGTCCTGGACACCGGTGCGGACGCGAACCACCCCGACCTGGCCGGACGGATCAGTGAGGCGGAGGACTTCTCGGGCAGCTCCGGGACCGGTGACGCCTTCGGGCACGGCACGCATGTCGCGTCCATCGTCGGCGGCTCCGGCGCGGCGTCCGGCGGCAGCCGCAAGGGTGTGGCTCCCGGTGCGGACCTGCTGATCGGCAAGGTCCTCGGCGACGACGGCTTCGGCACCGAGTCGCAGGTGATCGCCGGCATGGAGTGGTCCGTCGCGCGCGGCGCGAAGGTCGTCAACATGTCGCTCGGCTCCGACGCACCCAGCGACGGCACGGACCCGATGAGCCGGACCGTGAACGAACTTTCCGCGTCCACGGGCACGTTGTTCGTCGTCGCGGCGGGCAACGCCGGTCCCGGGCAGGGCACGATCGGTTCCCCCGGCGCCGCCGACGCGGCACTGACCGTCGGCGCGGTGGACCGTGACGACTCCCTCGCCGGCTTCTCCAGCCGCGGTCCCCGGGTCGGTGACGACGCGGTCAAGCCCGACGTGACCGCTCCCGGCGTGGGCATCGTGGCCGCTCGTGCCGCGGGCACCACGATGGGCGAGGTGGTCGACGGCTCCTACGTCGCCGCCTCCGGCACCTCGATGGCGAGCCCGCACGTGGCCGGAGCGGCCGCGCTGCTGGCACAGCAGCACCCGGACTGGACGGCCGGCCAACTGAAGGACGCGCTGACCAACACGGCACGCACCATCGGCGGGCAGAAGGTCACCGAACAGGGCGCGGGTCGCGTCGACCTCGCCGCGGCCGCGCGCACCCCGCTCACCGCCACCGGAACCCTGGCCCTCGGCACGTACGAGGCCGAGGACAGCGGCACGTCCACCCGGACTGTGAGCTACACCAACCACTCGGACGCCCCCGTCACCCTGAGCCTGCGCGCCGAGCTGGCGACCAGCAGTGGCCGCAAGGTCAACGACGGTGCCGTCAGCCTCGGTTCCGGTTCCCTGACCGTCCCGGCGGGCGCCACGGCCGAGCTGCCGCTCACCGTGGACCCCTCCCGCGCCGCGCAGGGTGACTACTACGGCTATCTGACGGCGTCCTCCGCGGACGGCAAGGTCTCGGTGCACACGACGCTGAGCCTGATCGTGCGCGGCCCCGTACACAAGCTGAAGGTCGTGTCGTACGACCTCGACGGCGAGCGCGTCCATTCCCTTCCGACGATCTGGGGCCCCGACGGGTTCGTGGAGTACACCGACCGCGAGAACGCCGTCGCCGAGGTGGAGGAAGGCACGTACCAGATCGTCTCGGGCGGTCTGGAGCGGGAGAACGGCAAGGAGGTGCTGCGGCACATCGTCCTGCCGCAGGTGCGCGTCACCGAGGACACCACCGCCGTCGTCGACCCCCGGAAGACGACCAAGGTCGAGATCCGCACGCCCCGGCCCGCCGAACAGCGCGGCATCCTGAGCTTCCAGACGTACCGGGAGATCGACGGGCACGGCTGGATCGACGGAACCATGTACTTCGACATCGCCGAGGAGCTGTACGTCAGTCCCACCACCCAGGTCACCGACGGCACCTTCGAGTTCGCCTCCCGCTGGCAGCTGGTGGCGCCCCAGCTCGAAGCCGAGGTCGTCGGCGGTCCGCGGGATCTCGGCGCGTTCTACATGCCGCACTCGCCCCTCTTCGACCGGCGGGGTGAGCGGCTGACCGCGGTGGCCGCCGGCTCCGTTGCCGAGCCCGACTTCCGCCGCGTGCGCGGCAAGCTCGCCGTCGTCACCGACGAAACGGGCGAGGGCGGGGCCGAGTTCATGGAGAGGGCCGCCGCTGCCGGTGCCCGTGCCGTCCTCGTGGTCCACTTCAGTGACATCGGCTGGACCCGCTGGACGCCCCACGGGGACCGCTGGAAGATCCCGGCCGTCCGCGTCGGCTCCGGCACGGGAGCCGCGCTGCTGAAGCGGATCGCCGAGCGCACCACCACGGTCGCCTTCAGCGGCACCGCACGCAGCCCGTACCTGTACGACGTCATGCAGGTGTCCGCGCAGCGCATCCCCGAGCGCGTCATCCACACGGTCTCCGAGCGCAACAGTGCCGTCGTCCGCTCCGTGTACGCGGACAACGGAGGCGAGCCGTGGGCGGCGGAGCAGCGCTTCGCCCGCCGTCCCTACCAGGACTTCACCTGGCTTCAGTACACCCGGCACGTACCGACCGCCTTCGAACGGACCGAGTACGTCACCGCGGGCGACACCGAGTGGTACCAAGTGGTGCTCCACCAGACCGTGGGAGAGGGGGACATCGACAGGCCGCTCACCACCGGCCTGCGGGAGGCGCCTCGTACCTACCGGGCGGGCGAGCAGGTCCGGCATACCTGGCAGGGCGCGGTCGTCCGTCCCTCGATCCCGCGCGGCGCGGACCCCAGCACGCGGGACGGCAACATGCTGCGCCTGCGGATACCCGAGTTCACCGACTCCGAGACGGGTCACTGGTCCCGCCGGATGGTGCTCGGCGGTGGGCTCGGCACGGAGCCGACGTCGCGCGACACGGCGAACGCCGAACTGTTCCGGGACGGCGAGAAGGTCCTCGACATGGCGGACGCGTGGCAGGACGTCGAAGTCCCCGCCGGGAGCGCCGAGTACCGGCTGCGCCTGGAGACGATGCGGTGGTCCGCCGAGTGGGACTACGCCACCGCGACGGACACGTCCTGGTCGTTCCGCTCCGGCTCGACCACGGAGGCGACGCGGCTGCCGCTGCTCCAGGTCGACTACGACGTCCCGGTCGACGAGCGCAACGCCGTGGGCCCCGGCCGCACGTACGCGCTGGGTCTGACGGTGCGCCATCAGGACGGGCTGGGCGCTCCGCGCGGTGTGCGCACCGTCGTCGAGGTCTCCTACGACGACGGTAAGCATTTCAGCCGGGTGCCGGTCAGAGCCAAGGGAGCCAACGTCTTCTCGGCCACCGTCCACAAGCCGTCCTCCGTCCGCGGTGACGCCTTTGTGACGCTCCGCGTCACGGCCGAGGACGCGCACGGCAACTCTGTCCGGCAGACGGTGAGCCGGGCGTACCTGCACCGAGGCTGATCCATGGTGGCGGGTGAGAGGGCCGATGCGCCCTCTCACCCGCCACTCCGCGTTGTCCACGGACCACGTGCGTCCGGTCCGGTCCGGTTGTCATGGACGGGCCTCCCACGGCCGGCATATCTTTCCCTCTGCGCGCGCTCTTCCGCGGGCAGTTCCGTTTCCGTGCCCGGGGGGCCACCGTCATGTCCGCGTCCAGCGATCTCCGTCCGCGTCCCGCGCTGCCCGGCCGGGTACCGCGCTCACCGCGCGTCCTCATGGTCTGCGTGTCGGCGCTGCTCGCGGCCGTCGCCCTCAGCGACCTGTTCGCCGTCTACGCCGGCGTTCGGGTGTACATGCTGATCGACGCGGACGGGGGCTTCGCCTACGCCTCCCAGCAGGAACTGGACGGTGCCGACGCGCTGTACCGGACGGCAGGAGAGGTCCAGGTCGTCACATTTCTCGCGTGCGCGATCGTGTTCATCGTCTGGTTCCACTTGATGCGCCGGGTTGCCGGGGTTCTCGGACCGGACCGATTCCGCAACGGCCCCGGCTGGGCGATCGGGTCCTGGTTCATCCCGGTGGCGAACCTGTGGATGCCGTATCGGATCGCCGTCGACATGTGGGGGGGGCCTGCACGCGGCTGCCGGCCGACGGCGAGTCGTACAAGGTCTCGTTCTGGCCGGTGAACCTGTGGTGGGGCCTGTTCGTCACCGCGACGCTGTTCAACCGGTACGCCGCACAGGGGTACCAGGACGCCGAAGCCGTCGGAGACGTCCGGGACGCCGTGCTCCAGGTGATGGTGGCGGACGCCCTGGACATGATGGCGGCGGCGGCCGCGGTGTACTTCGCCGTCCGGCTGACGGCCATGCAGCGGCTGAAGACGGCCGAGGGGCCGTACGGCTCGGCGGCCTGAGCCGATCACCAAGGATGCGTCCGCCTCACAGGCGCCGCGCGCAACGTTTCGCTGAGCGGTCGATGTGACCGCACACCGTGGCCTGTTGCCAGAGAGGGCCGACCCCCGGTCCTTGGCCTCCCGGATGGCGACCGGCGTATACTCGTTGTATGCAATCGCTGGGAATGGCTGCGGCATCGGGGCGGGAAAGGGCGTACGCGTTCCTGAAGGATCACGTCCTGACCGATCCTGAGATGCAGGGGGCGTTCCTCTCGGAGCAGGAGCTCGCCGATCGCATCGGGGTCTCGCGTACGCCCATCCGCGAGGCGCTGCTGCTGCTCGCGGCCGAGGACCTCGTGCGGCTCGTACCCAAGCGCGGAGCGCAGGTCGTGCCGTTGACGGGGCGTGAGATCACCGAGTTGATGCAACTGCGCGGGATCGTCGAGCGGTACGCCGCCGAGCAGGTCATCGCGGACGGCCGGGCGCCGCTGGAGGACCTGGAGGAGATCCTGGAGCGCCAGCGGGGGCTGAGCAGGCCCGAGTTGGCCAAGGAGTTCATCGCCGAGGACCATCTCTTCCACGCGACGCTCGTCTCGGCTGTGGGCAATTCCCTGCTCGACCGCCACTACGAGGGGCTGCGCAGCCGCCAGATCCGGGCCGGGGTGGCGGCGCTGTTCCATCAGCACGGGCGGCAGGCGACGGTGCTCGACGAGCACAGGGCGATCCTTTCGGCGATCGCTTCGGGGGACGCGCCGGCGGCCCGGGCAGCGATCGACTGCCACCTGGACTCCACCCTCAAGGTCCTTCTCGCGGGTTAGCGGAGGCTTGGCCGCAGCGCGAAGGGCCCGCGCTCCACCGAGTTGTGGCTTGGCGGAACACGGGCCCGGGGGGGTCAAGTCTCAGGACCGGGCCAGGGCCCGGTTGGCCAGCACCGGCACGTTCCGGCGCACGGAGGCGACCTCGTCGAGGTCGAGGTCGGCGATCAGCAGCCCCGGTCCCTCTTGGAGTTGGTCCCGTACGGTCCCATCGGGGCCGATGACCGCGCTGAGCCCGATGCCGGTCGGGGCCTTCTGCGGCACCGATGTGCCGGAGGCCGCCGGGTCGGCCTGGTCCACGGCGGCGAGCCAGACCGTGGCGTCGAGGGCTCTCGCTCGGGTCAGCAGCTCCCACTGGTCGCGCTTGCCCGGGCCGGCACCCCAGGACGCCGGCAGCAGTGAGACGACGGCTCCGGCATCGGCATGGGCGCGGAACAGTTCCGGGAAGCGGATGTCGTAGCAGGTGGCCAGGCCGACACGGACGCCGTCCACATCGACGGTGACGACCTCGGAGCCAGGAGCCACCGTGTCGGATTCGGTGAAGCCGAAGGCGTCGTACAGGTGGATCTTGTCGTAGGACGCTTCGACCCCGGAGCCGGTGACCAGCAGCGTGTTGGTCACCTTTCCGGCTTCCGCGGGGGTGAACATCCCGGCGACCACCACGAGTCCGGCCGCCTTGGCGATTCGCCTGACCTCCGTCGCCCAGGGCCCGTCCAGCGGTTCGGCGAGCGGGGCGAGCGGGGTGGCGAAACAGGCCATCGTGGCCTCGGGGAAGGCGACGAGCCGTGCGCCGGACTCCGCCGCCCGGTGTGCCTGTTCCCGTACGGCGGTGAGGTTCTTCTCGGGGTCGGGGCCGGTGGTGATCTGACTCAGCGCGATGCGCATGAGGTGCGGGGTCCTTCCTCAGGCAGGGGTGCCAGGACGTCAGGCGACCGGGGCCGCTGTGCCAGTGCGGGCGGCGGAGTCCGCGATGACCGCCGCACTGTCGTCGCAGGGCGCGTCACGGCCGAGCAGCAGCCCGGTGATCGTGACGGCGGCGGCCGCCGCGATGTACAGGGCCAGCGGAACCCAGGAGCGGTAGGTGTCCAGCAGTGCCGTGAACAGCAGGGGCGCGACGGCTCCGCCGATGACGCCCGCGAGGGTGTACGCGAGGGAGGAGCCGGTGGAGCGCAGCCGCGCGTCGAACTGCTCGGCGACGAAGGCGGCCTGCGGTCCGTACATGAAGGAGTGGAGAACGAGTGCCACCACGACACCGAGCGCCAGCAGTGGCCAGCTTCCGCCGCTTGTCATCGGGAAGAAGACGAAGGGCCAGACGCCCGCGGCCACCGCTGAGATTCCGTACAGCAGCCTGCGGTTGACGCGATCGGACAACGCGCCGGCCAGGGGGATCAGGAAGATCTGCAGCGCGGAGCCGACGAGCACGGCGGCGAGAGCCGAGCCCCGTGACATGCCGAGTTCGGCGGTGGCGTACGTCAGCACGAAGACGGTGAACAGTGCGTACAGCACGTCCGGGGCCACCCGCGAGAGGATCGCGGCCACGAGCTGACGGGGGTGGGTGGTGAAGACTTCCTTGACGGGCGCCGTCGGGCGCTGCTGCGTGGCTTCCATGGCCTGGAAGACGGGGGTCTCCTCCAGCTTCGCCCGGATCCACAGGCCGAAGACGACGAGGACCCCGGAGAGCAGGAACGCCACCCGCCATCCCCAGGAGAGGAACGCCTCCTCGGTCAGCAGCACACCGAGCGCCGCGAGCACTCCGTTGGCGAGCAGGTTGCCCGCCGGGGGCCCGACCTGGGCGGCCGAGGCGTAGAAACCGCGCCGGCGTGGATCGCCGAATTCGCTGGAGAGCAGGACCGCCCCGCCCCACTCTCCTCCGACACCGACGCCCTGGGCGAAGCGCAGCAGCACCAGCAGGATCGGAGCCGTCACGCCGATGGTGGCGTAGGCGGGCAGGAGCCCTATCAGCAGGGTCGCGGTTCCGATCATGACAAGGGTGGCGATGAGCACCTTCTTGCGGCCGATCCGGTCCCCGAGCCGGCCGAAGACGAAGCCGCCCAGGGGACGGGAGACGTAGCCGACGGCATAGGTGGAGAAGGCGAGGAGCGTGCCGGTGGTCGGGTCCTCGGAGGGGAAGAACAGATCACCGAAGACGAGTGCCGCGGCCACCGAGTAGATCGCGAAGTCGTACCACTCCAGGGCCGTGCCGGTCAGGCTGGCAAGGAAGGCGCGGCGGACTGCGCCGCCGCTCTCAGGCTTGTTCACGTTGTCCGTCCGTCCGGGTTCGAGGCGGTGTAGCTGCGATCGCATGGTCGACCTCCCGGCATACTTCTTGTATACAGGTCGTATGCGCAAGCCCTTGGCGCAAAGTTCACCGCTCCGACCATGCGACGAATGGTAAGAAACCATGTCACAGTTGACCTTCATGCTTCCGGACGGCTCGATGCGAGACGTCGAGGTCGTCCAGGTCCTCAACGCGGGGTACGCGGGCCGCGACCAGGAGCATGTCTCCGCACACATCGCCGAGCTGGCCGAACTGGGCGTCCCCGCCCCGTCCGTCACCCCCGCGCTCTATCCGGTCTCGCCCTACCTCGCCCAGCAGACCGAGCGGGTCAGCGTGCAGCACGGCCGCACCTCCGGCGAGGCGGAGTGGGCCCTTGTGGTGGACGACGCAGGCGAACTGCTGCTCACGGCGGCCTGTGACCACACCGATCGCAAGCTGGAGGTCCACGGGGTCGCGTGGAGCAAGAACGCGAGCCCCGACGTGCTGGCCCGCCGGGCATGGCGTCTGGCCGACGTCGAAGCGCGGCTCGATGAGCTGACGCTGCGCGCATGGGTGACGCACGAGGGTGCGGAGTCCCTGATCCAGGACGGCACACTGGCGGAGCTCCTCACGCCCGCCTACTGGGCCGAGGTGCTGCGCGAGCGCGGCGAACTGGTGCCGGGAACCGTCCTGATCTCGGGCACCATTCCCATGGTGGAGGGCGTCGACCAGTTCGCCGAGCGCTGGCGTGTGGAGCTGGCCGACCCGGGCACCGGCGAGACGATCGAGCTCGGCTACGACGTGGTCCCTCTGCCGGTGCCGATCGGCTGACAGCGGTCGGGGGCTGCCTGCGTGTGTGCCCCTGTGGGCGCGCCGCGGCCGCTCACACGTCAGGGTCCCTCGTGTCCCGCCGGCTTCTGGGAAGTCCGGCCGCCGCTCCTCCGGTTGCCCAGCATCGGCTCGGCCAGCAGCCTCGCCATGGGGCAGAGGGTCTGGCCGTGCCGGGCGAACAGGTCGTCGCGGGAGTCGAAGTGGCCCAGGTCCGCGAGGACGTGGGACGAGAGGTCGCAGGATCCGTCGCGGCTGCCGGCCGGGCAGACCGTGGCTCCGTCCCAGTCGACGGCCGTCCGGGACAACGCGTCGAACAGCGTCTCCGCGTCGCCGTTGGTGAAGCCACCGCCCGCCCGCAGGCTCAGTTCGCCCAGGTCACCGAAGATCTCGGAGGCCGTCAGCCAGCGCGCCGCCCGCTGCCCCTCCCCCGCTGCCGGCGCGATGCGGAACTCGGGCCACGCGAGGACGACCTGGTCCGGGACGAGGTGCCGCATCCTCGGGAAGCGGGGGTACCAGAACGCACCGTCGACCAGCAGGCCGCGCACCCGGGTGGGAATGCCATCGGCCCGTGCGACGGCCTCCAGGACGGCGAGCCGCTGGCTGCACGAGCCGCGGCCGCGGCGCAGCACCTCGGACACGGGCCTCTCGTCCTGCACCGAGTACACCGGGCGCACCGCCTCGCTGATGACCCGATGGGCCCGCCGCAGGGCCTCCACCTGCCCGGCGGTCCGCCTCCCGGCGCCTTGGCCGTCCGGCGCGGCACCGATCGTGCCGATCATTGCCGTGACGCGACGATGACGCCAGTCCAGGATGCGGGTGGGCGCCGTGCTCCCGGGCATGTCCGCGCCGGTGGGCGCGGTGCCCGGGAGTACGCGCCGGCCCGGCATGAGAAGCGAGCTCGTCATCGAAGCCGTCCTTTCCGGCCGGCGGTTGACTGCCGGCGGGAACATCCTCGCAGACGTTTTGAACGCGTTCAACTCTTCGGGAGAGCGCATCGACCGCACCCTCGCTCGCCCTCGCTGCCTCTCACGCGCCTTCCCTGTCCGTCGCGCGCCCCTGGCCTCGTCAGCGCCTGCGGCCCCGCCCGGACCAGCCGCCTCCGACGCCCGCGACGTGCAGGGCAAGCAGCATGAGACCGATCAGCATGACATTGGTCGAGGCGAAGACCTCGTTGGTCGAGATGTCCGCCGCGTTGATGAGGAAGGCGATGAAGAACAGGACCGCCGCGATGATGCCCAGCACGATGTGCCTCCTGGAGAGGGAAGTACCACGGAAATGACGGGGTCAGGGCCATGTCGGCCGCCGGTGGTGCCGTGCAACGCGTATGCCCCCGGGCGGCCCCCTCACGCACCCCCGTTCGCGCGAGTACGCGACGGCGGGTATGTGCCCCGTACAGTGGAACGACGGTCTCTCCGGCCCCTCGCACCACCCCGTACGGGAGCACTCATGCACCACCCGTCCGGCAGCCCGGACGACAACGACTCGGGCACGCTGTTCGGGCTCGACGCCCTCGGTCCCGGACCGGCCGCAGCAGACGAGCGCCCGTCCTTCCGGACCTCCGCCGCTGCCCGTCGGCTGCTGCCGGTACGGGAGATCCACGCAGAGCCCGCCGCAGCCGCGTCCCCGCGCGGGCGGCAGATCATCGCCCGCTTCCCCGAGGCGCGAGTGACGCCGGTCGAGTCCCACTGGCGCATTCCCGGGCTGCACGGCAACGAGGGCAACGTCGAGCGCTGGGTGCGCGTCAAGGGCGGGACGCTGGTGCTGGGCGAGAAGAAATCCCTGGTCACGCGACCGAACGGCCGCTCGGCCGACTGGATCGCACCGGGCGCCTCCAACGGGTGCGCGATGGCCTGCGCGTACTGCTACGTACCGCGGCGCAAGGGGTACGCCAATCCCGTCACCGTCTTCACCAACATCGACCGGATCGTCGCCCACATCGCCCGGCACGTCGCCCGGCAAGGGCCCAAACCCGAGCCGAACCAGTGCGACCCCCTCTCCTGGGTCTACGACATCGGCGAGAACGGCGACTGCTCCGTGGACGCCCTGATCTGCGACAACACCGCGGACCTGGTGCACACCTTCCGGCAGTGGCCCACCGCCAAGGCGTCCTTCGCCACCAAGTTCGTCAACCCCGACCTGCTCGCCCTCGACCCGCGCGGTCGGACCCGCGTCCGCTTCTCGCTGATGCCGGCGGAGGACTCCAGGCTGCTGGATGTGCGCACCTCACCCGTCGGCGAACGCATCGGTGCCGCGGCGGACTTCCTGGACGCGGGGTACGAGGTGCACTTCAACCTGTCCCCCGTGATGCTCCGCCCCGGCTGGGAGGCCGCCTGGGCGGAGCTGCTGAGCCACCTCGACGACGTACTGCCGTGGCGGGTGAAACGGCAGGCCGCCGCAGAGGTCATCATGCTCACGCACAACCGTGAGCTCCACGAGGTCAACCTCGGCTGGCATCCCCGCGCCGAGGACGTCCTGTGGCGGCCGGACCTGCAGCAGGCGAAGCGCTCCGAGAACGGCGCCCTCAACGTGCGCTACCGCAACGGGATCAAGGGGGAAGCGGTGCAGACCCTGCGCGACCTGATCGACCGCCACGCGCCGTGGCTGGACGTGCGGTACGCCTTCTGAACGCCCGGAAGGAGCCGTGCCGTGCACAGCACCCTCCCCGCCCCGCCTACGTAGCGCGAGCCCCGACGGCGCGTCCCCGCCCGCAGGGCGTCAGTGCGTGGCGCTCCATAGACTCGAAGAACCGGTTCGGGAGCGCGGTCCTGCACCCCGGGTGCCAGGCCGCTCGTAGTCCGAACCGTGGACCGGGGGCGGCACCGAGGAGGGCGTGATGTTGCGGCACACCAGACTGGCCGGC
This sequence comes from Streptomyces sp. NPDC052023, assembly GCF_044548465.1. Classification (NCBI taxonomy): domain Bacteria; kingdom Bacillati; phylum Actinomycetota; class Actinomycetes; order Kitasatosporales; family Streptomycetaceae; genus Streptomyces; species Streptomyces sp. NPDC052023. The sequence goes on from NZ_JBIUBW010000019.1 coordinate 48,093, forward strand.
GAATCGGCGGACTATCTCGACGCCCGCGAAGAGCTGCGCCTGGCCGAGATCGAACTCATGCGGCACCGCGAGAGGGTCGCGGCCCAGCGCCGGGCACTCCCCCAGGGGCCACCGGTCGACGACTACGTCCTCATGGAGGGCCCCGCCGACCTCGGCGTCGGCGACACACCGGTCCGCGAGGTCACTCTGAGTGAGCTGTTCACGGCCCCGGACCGCCCGTTGATCGTCTACCACTTCATGTACGGCAAGCTGCAGACCGACCCCTGCCCCATGTGCACCCTGTGGATCGACGGCTTCAACGGCATCGCGCACCACATCTCCCGCAACGTCGACTTCGCCGTCGTCGCGGCCGCCGACCTGCCGACCCTCCGCCGGCACGCCCGCAACCGCGGCTGGCGCCGGCTTCGCCTCCTGAGCGGCGGCGACAGTTCGTTCAAGTACGACCTGGGCAGCGAGGACAAGGACGGCGAGCAGGACTCCACCGTCTCGGTCTTCACCCGCGACGGCGGCGGCACGGTTCGCCACTTCTACTCCACGCACCCACGCATGGCCGACGACATCGACGAGCGCGGCATCGACCTCATGGCTCCCGTCTGGCACATCCTCGACCTGACGCCGAAGGGCCGTGACGACTGGTACCCGAACCTCGACTACTGACTGCCGGCTGCCTGCGGCGCATGCCTCAGCAGGGTGAGGCCTTTGTGTGACGCCGCGCCGAAGGTGCCGACGCCCCCTCCCGTGGCGGCCCTCGCACAGACGCAAAGGTGAGGCGCGCGTGGAGAAGGGGCAGGAGACGTCGAACCGCAGCGAGCAGTGGAGGACGGAGTGGACTGGAGTCGGTTCGCACAACAGATGGCGTCACTGGCACGAGATCTCCTGGCACAGGGATCGGTGAGCGCCACACTCGACCGCATCACCGGATCAGCCACCGAGCTGGTCGAGGGCTGTGACGCTGCCGGAATCCTCGTCCTGCACGGCAAGCGCGTGGAGACACTCGCCCCCACCGAGCAGCCGGTCATCGACAGTGACCAGCTGCAGGAACGGCTGGGGGAAGGGCCGTGTTTCGACGCCGCGCGCAGTTCGCTGGGCGAACGGGTCTTCCGTATCTCCGACGTCACTGACGAGCGGCAGCGGTGGCCCGCCTATGCGCCGCAGGCACAGGCGCTGGGTATCGGCAGCATGATGGGCTTTCTGCTGTTCACCGAGGATGAGGACCTCGGCGCGCTGAACCTGTACTCCCGCAAGCCCGGCGCGTTCACGGAGATCGGCGAGCTGGCCGGCTGGCTGCTCGCCTCCCACGCCGCGGTCGCCTTCTCCAGCGCTCGCACCCACGCCCAGATGGAGCAGGCCGTTCAGACCCGGCACCTGATCGGCGAGGCCATGGGCATCCTCATGGGCAGCCGCCACCTCACCGAGGAGCAGGCCTTCGACGTGCTGCGCCGCTACTCGCAGGAGCAGAACATCAAGCTTCGGGAGGTCGCCCGCCGAGTCTGCGAAGGGGGCAACATCGAGTAACGGCTGGTCGGGGCGGCCCCTCCGGCACTTTGGCCGAACCGGAGAAGCCTGCGCCGGGGCGGCCCCCTGGGAACGCCGCTCGCCCGGCCTGAGTACTGAGTTGCCCTTTTCCTCCCTGCCACACCTGTTTCAGCACTTCGCCGGCATCGCCTGCACCTGCATCCGCCGGAGCCGCCGCCCCGCGGGCCGGATCCCGACCCGTACTTCGGCGATCGGCGCGAACCGCTCAAGATCCTCCGTCGCGCAGTCGACACGATGTTCGACGGCGCGGCTGCCGACACGCGAAAGCCGACCTGGTGCGAGAAGACACCGTTCGACCTTCTGTTTGAGCTGCTCGCTGTCGGCGACTTCGCGACCGGGGCGACGTTCCCGGCACCATGGGATACGCGTAGCGGCCGCATTGAAGTGACCGGGCGTGTGCCGGTTCAGGGGCGGGGTGAGGTGCCCAGGAGCCGGTGCAGAGAGGCCGTCATGCCCTCGACGAAGGTGTGACGGGTCGTGTCGTCGACACGGTCCAAGGACAGGTACGGGTTGAGGTCTTCCAGCTCGACCAGCAGAAGGTCGCCCTCCTGGGTGCGGCAGGCGTCCACGCGCTGGATACCGTGGTCGAGCGTGTTCCAGTCGATGAAGCGGCGGGCGAAGAGGAGATCGGCTTCGGTGGGCTGGTAGGGCTCAAGAACCCATCGCCGGTCGGGGTCGGGAGCGTGAAGCGCGTACTGGAAGGCGTCGTCGATGAAGTAGAACGACACCTCGTAGCGGAAGTCGATGCGGGGCTGGACCAGGATGCCGGCGTAGGAGAGGCCGTCCAGTTGGTCCCGGGAGACGAAGTTGAGGCCGATGGAGTCCGCCCCTGCCTTCGGCTTGACCACGTACTGGTCGGTCTCAGGCAGCAAGCCGAGGGCCTGGGGCCGGTCGGCGGTGGGGATGACCGGGTAGCCCGCAGCCGTCAGGTCCAGCAGGTACTGTTTGCCGGCCATGTCGGCCCGGCCGGACAGCGGGTTGTAGAGCAGGGTGCCGAGCGTTGCGGCCCTGTCCCGGAAGGCGTCGTACTCCCGCCGGTAGTGCAGCACGGGTCCACTGTTGCGAACCACGACCGCGTCGAAGGCGTCCATGAGAGCGGCGGCGTCCAGCGGATTGCACAAGGCGACGTCGAAGTCGTTCCGCAGCCGCGACGACAAGAAGATGTCCTCGTCGCAGTAGCGTCGCCCCTGGGCCTGGTAGGCGAGATCAGTCACGAACAGAACGCTGGGGCGGCCGGGCACGGGGCATCTCCTGGGTCGGTGGCCACCAACTTACCCAGCCGCCGGACGCCGCCCTGCGTCCGGGCCCAATGGAATTCCCCGCAGAACCTGCTGCTCCACGAGCGCCCCTCGCCGTGCTCACCACTACTTCTCGGCCCAGTACGCGGCCCGCACCTCCCCCTCCACGAAGTGCCGGCGCGGCAGACGCAGCCCGAGGGACTCCTCCAGAGCGTGGAAGTACAGCTCGAAGGTGTTGGTCACTTCGGGGTGGTCCAGTTCGGCGCGGCGTACGGCGCGGTTGAGGAAGTCCAGTTCGCCGCCCCGCAGATAGGGGGCATGGCCGCGTTCGTACCAGATCAGCTCCAGCGCGCCCCAGTCGTCGTCCACGCGGCGACCGTCCCGCATGTAGTCGAAGGTGTAGATGGCCTTCGCGGCGGTGGCGGTCAGCCACACGCTCTCCATGATCCCGAGCGCCGCATATGCCTCCTGGTCGGCGAAGGCCCCTGGCGGCATGTCGTGGTGCAGCAGGAACGTCCACCCGCCTGCCTGACCGAAACAGCAGCTCTGCCACTGGCGGTCCCAGTGGACCCGGCCGCTGTCCACGGCCCGCAGGTCCTTCAGGCGCGTGCCGGCCGCGACCTGCACGGGGTCGGCCCCGTAGAGCAGGGCCAGCCGCTCGGCGTCGACGGTTCGCCCGGACGCCGCGCGGAAGAAGGCGAGGGTCGAGTACGGGTTCTGCTCGCGCCAGGGCCCGGCTATCCACGCGAGCCCATCCAGTGGGTCGCGCCCGCACGCTTCGACCGTTCCCGTATCGTCCAGGCCGCCGCTGCGGAACCGTCTGCCCCACGCCGGGTCGATCCGCTCCAGCGTGGCGGCCACCTCCTCGAGACTGCCGCCGCGCCGACGCACCGCGGCCTCGGCGATCAGGTAGAGCGCCTGTTCGAGGTCGCGGGTGGCGAAGACCTCCCGGTAGGGGCCGTAATAGCCGCGCACTGTGCCGTTCTCGTCCAGCAGCAGGTGCAGGCCGTCGTCCTCCGCCTCCTCGGCGCGCTCGGCGTACTCCTCCAACTCGTCCGCCGAGAACGCCACGGGCGGCAGCCCGACCCCGTGGAGCAGGGCGTGTCCAGCGGCCGTCCGCTGCCAGGCCTCCGCAAGTGTCCGCTTCGTGATCTCCATGGCGTCAGCATAGGAAGAGCCACTGACAACCGGCCGATCCTCTCGGCGGGTCAAATCCCGGCCGCCCAGAACGGATTGAGGCCCGTCCCGCCGCCGCGCCCCGTCCAGGGCGTGTGTGGGAAGTGTTCTAGGTTGGCTCAAGTGAGGACGAGGTGGCGGAGTTACACGATCGTGCACGGAATCGCATCGACACCCATACAGAGTTGATGAAGGGCCGGGCCCGCAATACGGGCCCGGCCCCCGGCCGGTCACCTGCCGGCATCAGGCGTAATGCCCGCCGGTCACCACAGAGAGATGTACGGGGACATCGCCGGATACCAGGCCAGCGCGAGGCACGGCAGCAGGCACAGCCGGGCCGCCGTCAACGACCAGCCGACACGTCGCGGCCACAACTGCTCACGCGAGACCAGGGCCAGAGTCAGTAGGAGCGAGACCGCGAGTCCGATGCTGGACCACTTCATGTACGGAACATCCGCGAGGAAGACGTACGGGTCATCTCGCCAGGTCCACAGGGTCCGGGCGACGAGAAGGGTCAGCACCGCCTCTGCGGCGACGATCCACACTCCGGGTCCGCGCCGCATCAGTACCACTCCGGCTTGGGTCGGGAGATCCATATCTTCATCTTCGGCTCTGCGCTCCTCTGCGCGGCAAGGCTCCGATACTTGTAGTTCTTGTTGTGCTGGGACACGTAGATCTTCCCATTGCTGATCTTGCTGATGATCGAGGCGTGATCGACTTTCCCGTCGCCCTTCCAGTCGTAGAAGATGATGTCACCGAGGAACGCATTGCTCGTGCTCCGCTTGGAATGGAGCATGTGCCGCTCCAGTAGTGGTTGAACCTGATCTTGAGGTGCGGTTCGGTCGAGCCGTCGCCGGAGACGTAGTTGGCAGACCGGAAGCGGCGCCAGGTGTAGGAGTCGGTTTCGTTGACGCCGCGGATCAGCAGGCCGTGGTTGGCGGTGCCACTGGTCCACGCCTTGACGATGGCGTCGATGTCGAAATTCATCGTGCCGGCCGGGCAGGTTGCCGAGTAGCCCTTGGCCTCGGTGTTGATCACCTGTCCTGTGGTGGTGGAGGCGGGCGGGTCGGCCCAGGTGACCGTGGACGACGACCACGACTCGGTGATCCGGCCGTGCCGGTGCCTTCGGTGCAGGAGGAGGACCAGTCCGAGTACAGCGCCAGGTTGGTGTCGATAACATTGACACCTCCGTGTGCCGACAGATCGAACTTCAGGAATGAACGCGCAACGGTTGCACCGCCGTTGTACGTGCCCGACTTCAGCTCCGGTGAGGAGATCTGTGAGTCCGGGTAGTTGGTGGCGACCCACGTGTCGGTGGTGACGGCGAGGGTGCTGGTCGGGTCGACGGTGACCGGGTAGGTCAGGTCCTGCGCGAAGTAGCCGGCATCCGGGCGCAGGACAAGGGTCTGCGAGCCGTCGGCCGCGGTCTCGATCTCGGTGTCGACGGGCGCGATGTGCTTGGACTCACCGGACCGTTCGTCCACCGAGGAGTCCCACATCATCGGCGCCGGCGCCTCGGCAACCAGCCTGCCTACGTTGTCCTTCAGCAGCAGGTGGCCAGAGTCCGCCTCGGAAAGGGTGAGGCCCTTCAGGGCGACCGGAATGCGGTAGGTGAGGTCGCCGCTGGGGACCTCGTCGAGGAGGACGTTCTGGGAGAAGCCTGCTTCAGGGCGGTGACCGTCAGGGTCTGCCCGTCGCCCAGGTCGTAGGAAGCCGTGTCATTTCTCACCGACGGCGTGGGCAGGGTGTCCTCCCAGCCCAGCGCCAGGGAGGTGGCGCCCTTCGAGACGGCGGCCAGCTTCTTGTCACCGCCGTCGGATACGGTGATGGCCGCGGCTGCGGTCTCTGGCTCCAAGGCGGCGCCCTTATCGACAAGGTCGGTGTCGGTTCTGGATCTTGACGTTGCGCCGGGCGGCCTCCTCTTCGCTCAACCGGAGCAGCTTCGCGATGTCCGGCTGGTCGTCATCGGCTGTGACGGCGCGCGCCGGACGGTTCACTATCCATGCCATCTGGTACCACCGACGACACAGACCTCCACACGGAAGCCGATTCGCGCACGCCGGCCGAGTGCGAAACCGTGTCCGTGTGGGCCACATGTCCGTCCGCGAGACGCGCTGTCGTAGCCGGCCACAAGAACAGGGACCTCCCCGACGACCCCGCCATTCTCGACGAAACGCGGCAGTACCTGCTGGACGCCATCCGGATTCTCGGCGAAAGCACCACCGCCCGCGAGCACTTCGACCAGATGACGGCGCGCCACCCGGATCGGCTCAACCCCGGACCGGTGTCGTACGGAGCGCTCGGATTGCTCGGAGAATGACCCCACCCGTCCTGGACGTCGAGTCGCTGCACGGACGCCACAGTCGCTGCCTGAGACCGGGCTCACACCGCTTAAATACGCATCTCAGATGCAACAATGCTACGGTTCGCTCGTGAGGCTGACCAGATACACAGATCTCGCGCTCCGGGCCGTGATGCGACTGGCCGTGATGGACGGCGACCAGTTGCTCACCACACGCCAGATCGCCGACGCCATGAACGTGCCCTACACGCACATGGCGAAGGCTGTCGCCGAATTGCAGCATCTGGGCGTGATCGAGGCTCGACGCGGACGTAACGGAGGACTGTCACTGACCGACGCGGGCCGGAACACCGCGGTCGGTCAACTGATCAGGACACTGGAGGACGACCGGGAGGTCGTCGTGTGCGAGGGCGACACCCCCTGCCCCCTCGCAGGCTCGTGCCGGCTCCGCCGCGCACTACGGCAGGCGCAAGAGGCCTTCTACGCCTCGCTCGACGACCTGACCGTGGCCGATCTGGTGCAGTCGCCGACGGGACCGGTACTGCTGGCCCTCGGCTCCTCCCTCACCTGACCGGCCGGGCATCGACCCCGGCAAGTCCCCGTCACCCCCGCCCACTCAACCGTCATCGACCCAGGGTCGCACCCTTGTCCGGCCACGACCCTAAATATGAATCACAGATACTAATTCACGGTACGCGAAACCAGGAGTGTGTCCGATGCTCTCTGCACGGTCGGTCCCCGTCATCCAGACCACGCTTCCCTCCGTGGGAGCCTCCCTGACCAGCATCACGGAGCGGTTCTACCAGCGGCTGTTCGAAGAGCGTCCCGAACTGCTGCGGAATCTGTTCAACCGGACCAACCAGGTCAACGGCTCGCAGCGGGAGGCACTCGCCGGTGCCGTGGCCGCCTTCGCCACCCTGCTCGTCGAACGGCCGGACGAACGGCCGGACGCCATCCTGTCCCGAATCGCCCACAAGCACGTCTCGCTCGGCATCACCGCCGACATGTACCCGCTCGTCGGCCGCCACTTGCTCGCGGCGGTCGCGGAGGTGCTGGGCGACGCCGTCACGCCGGAGGTCGCCGCCGCGTGGGACGAGGTGTACTGGCTCATGGCCAACGCACTGATCGCGGCCGAGGCCCGGCTGTACGCCGCGGCTGATGTGGCCGACGGTGACGTGTGGCGCCAGATGATCGTCACCTCGCGCATCGAGGAGTCCGCCGACGCCGTCTCGCTCGTCCTGAGCCCCACGGGCGGCCGGCCCACGAGGCCGTTCCGGCCCGGACAGTACGTCAGTGTCCGCGTCGAACTGCCCGACGGCGCCCGGCAGATCCGGCAGTACAGCCTCTCCACCGCGCCCGGACAGGAGACCTGGCGTATCACCGTGAAGCGGGAGAGGGCCGCCGACGGGACCGTCCCCGATGGCGAAGTCTCCTGCTGGCTGCACCAGTACGCGAAGGAGGGCTACGTGCTGGACGTCTCACTGCCCTCCGGTGACCTCGTTCTTCCCGAAGCCGACAGCCCGCTCCTGCTCGCTTCCGCCGGCATCGGCATCACCCCCATGCTGTCCCTGCTCGGCCACCTCGTCCACACCGCCTCCACCCGCCCCGTCACCGTCGTCCACGCCGACCGCGGGCCCGATCACCACGTCCGCCGTGCCGAGCAGACGGAGCTGGCCGGCCGACTGCCGGGTGCGGAAGTCCACTTCTGGTACGAGAACGATGCCCACGACGTGACGGGACCGCAGATCCACGCCGGCCGGGCCGCACTCGACCGCTTGGACATCGCGCGCGACACCACCGCCTACCTCTGCGGTCCGCTGCCCTTCATGCGCGAGATGCGCGGTCAGCTGCTGGCCCAGGGGCTCCACCCGTCCGTCATCCACTACGAGGTCTTCGGCCCCGACTTGTGGCTCAGCAAGTAGACACAGTGCGCTACGAACGCCGCGCCGACGCCTGCCCCCGAGCGCTGGGTGTTCGGTGCGGCGATGCCCGCCCACCCCGCGGCGTGCCGCACGTCGTGGCAGAGGTACTGAGACCGGCGGCTTTGCGGGAGCCGTGCTCGCCTTCGGAGGCTTCCGGTGACCGATGACGTGACCGACGGTGTGACAGACGACGTGACGGACAACGTGACAGACAACGCGCCGCGCGACCCGGCCGTATCGGCCGGCGACCGACCCGACATCCATGACCGTGCGGCTGTCGAAGGACTCGTCGCGGCGTTCTACGCCGAGGTCCTCGATGACCGCCTGATCGGTCCGCTCTTCACCGAGGTCGCACGCATCGACGTCGCGCAGCACCTCACCATCATGGTCGACTTCTGGGAGAGCGCCCTGCTGACTCCGGGCGTCTACCACGGCAACGCCCTGCGCGCGCACCGCGAACTGCACGCCAAGAGCCCCCTGCGCGCCGATCACTTCGAACGCTGGCTGCACCTGTGGACCGCGGTCGTCCACCGCAGGCACGAGGGCCCCGTGGCGGAACGCGCTGTGACCAAGGCCCATGCCATCGCCCGCGCCCTGCTCCACAACACGGCGGGCCGCGACGAATCAGCACGGCGCCCCGGGCCCGTCCTCCTCCAGATTCGGCGCTCTCCACAAGAGGCTGCCACGCACGGCCATCAATCTCAGATTGAGGCGACCCGTCAGTAAATAATTGCTTAATTACCGGACATACCCGTAAATTCCCTGCTGTGGCTTCGAGATGTCACGGGCAGACGGGCCAAGAGGTGAGCACGTACGACCGCGTCGCAGTGACGACCGGCATCGCGCTGCGCGATCCACCGACGCCGTCCAGCCGACGGGGCGGTGACGCCGTCCCTGACCTGCGTAGCGAAGGACAACCTCGCCGATGACCAATCGCACGACATCCCAGGCCGACATCCGCGGCTTTCGCACGGGCGACGGACCGCAGGTGGTGGAGGTCTGGCGGCGCAGCGCGCCGGCCGACTCCGTCACCGCGGACCGCTTCCGCTCCCTTGTGCTGCTGGACGCCAACTTCGATCCGGAAGGTCTCCGGATCGCCGTCGAGGGGGACCGTGTCGTCGGTGCGGCCTACGCGGTGCGCCGTCTGACGCCGATGGCCGGCACCGACCTGGAGCCGGAGCAAGGCTGGATCCCGTTCTTCTTCGTCGACCCGGCCGCACGCGGGCGCGGCCTCGGCCGCCGGCTGCTGGCCGACGCACTCGACTGGCTGCACGGCCACGGCCGTAGCCGCGTGGACTTCTCCTCGTACACCCCGAACTACGTCCTGCCCGGCCTGGACTGCGACACCTACCCCGAAGCGGCCAAGCTCCTGGAGTCCCTGGGCTTTCGCACGCTGTACGAGGCGGAGGCGATGGACCGTGGCCTGGTGGGTTATCGCCTCCCGGAGGAGGTCGCCCGCCGCGTGGCGGAGTGCAGGGCGCGGGGATACCGGTTCGCCACCCCGTCCGACGACGACCTGGTGGATCTGTTCGCGCTCGCCGGGAGCCACTTCGGTCCGGACTGGGCCTGCACGATCCGGGCGGCGGTGGCCGCGGGCACGCCGCTCGACCGGATCGTCGTCTCCTGGGACCCTTCGGGCCGGATGGTCGGCTGGGCGATGCACGGCGCGTTCGACGGGGTGGACGAGCGGTTCGGCCCGATCGGTGTGCTGGAGGAGATGCGCGGCAGCGGACTCGGCGAGATCCTCCTGCACCTGGTCCTGGAGAGGATGCGGGCGCGCCGCGCGCACTCCGCGTGGTTCCTGTGGACCGGCGCGCAGTCCCCGGCGGGCCACATGTACCGCAAGACCGGCTTCACCACGACTCGGGTGTTCCGTGTGATGCGCCGGGAGGTTGCTCGATGACGCCCGCCCGCCGCAGCGGCGGCCTGAGCCGGCGCCACTTCGCACTGGCGCTCCCCTCGGCGCTGCTCGCCTCCGGATGCGCCGCACCACACCAGGGCACCGGGCGACCCGGCGACCCGATCGTCCTCACCCTGCTCACGCACTACGCGAGCGGGGTGCTCAAGGAGGCCCTGCAGGGCCCGGTCGACGAGTGGAACGCCGGCCACGACCGGGTCAAGGTGCAGACCAAGGCCGTCGAGTTCACGGACCTGCTGACCACGTTCATGGTCCGGCAGGCCGCGGGCCAGGGCACCGACATCCTCCACCCGTACTGCTTGTGGAACGGCCAGCTGGTGCAGGCCGGCGTCCTGCGCTCCGCTCCCGGGGAACACGCCGAGGAGATCACACGCGGCTACAGCGCAGCCGCGGTCGACGCCGCCTCGGTGGGCGGCCAGGTCTACGGCTACCCCACCGAGGTGCAGACGTACGCCCTCTACTACAACAAGCGGCTACTGCGCGAAGCCGGTGTCGACGGCCCGCCACGCACCTGGCGGGAGCTGGAGGAGACCGCCTACCGCACCGCCAGACGTGACCGGTACGGCAACACCCTGATCCAGGGCTTCGGGCTGTCGACCGCTGACGACTCCACCACCGTCGGCCAGACGCTCGCCCTTCTCAACGCCGCCGGCGGCAGATTCGTCGCCGAGGACGGCAGGAGCACCGCCATCGACTCACCCGCCGGACGTGCCGTGTTCGATCTGGAGCACCGTCTCGTCACCAAGGGTGCCAGCGCCCCCGGTGTCAACGTCTACAAGGCGTTCCGCTCCGGGCAGGTCGCCATGGTGGTCAGCGCCGGCTGGTGGACGGGGAGCCTGAAGACGCTGATGGGCAAGGACTACCGCGACGTCGGCGTCGCGCCGCTGCCTCTCCCCGAGGCGGACGGCAAGCGTGCCACGCTCTCCACCGGTTTCATGCTGGGGGTCAACGCGGCCAGCAAGCACCCCCGCGCGGCCTGGGAGTTCCTGCGCTGGCTCAACACCGAGAAGGTGCGCGCCGGGAGCGCCGAGGTGGACGGAAAGGTGACCCGCATGAGCTCCCTGCAGGTGGCGGCGGGCTCCCTGACCGGCCGCGCCGACGACATGCGCACGCTCCTCGGCGCGCACAGCGATCCGAACCTGCGCCCCTTCCTGGACGCGTTGGCGTACGCGGTGCCGGAACCGAACGTGCCCGGCGCGCAACAGGCCAAGTCGCTGCTGCGCAAGAACATCGAGGCGCTGTGGACCGGTCAGCAGTCGGTCGACCAGGCACTGCGCACCACCCGACGTGAAGTCGATCGAGAGGTGTCGCGCTCATGGTGAACGCACTCACGCCGGCGACGACCGAGCGGGTGTCGCCGAGCACGCGCTCCGCCGGGCGAGCCGTCGACGGCCGCGCCCGGACCCGGCGCCACCAGGCGGTCGTCGCCTATCTCTTCCTGGCGCCGACGTTGCTGTTCTTCGCCGTGTTCCTGATCCTGCCGCTCGGTTTCGCGCTGCTGCTGTCGCTGTCCCGCTGGTCCGGGTTCGAACTCGGTGGCATCCACCTGGTCGGCACGGACAACTTCGCGGGTCTCTTCACGGACGGATCGGCGTTCCTCGCGCCGATCCTCACCAACACCCTGCTGTTCGCCCTGGGCACCGTGGTCCTCTCCCTCGCCGGCTCCGTGCTCGTGGCCACGTGCATCGACAATCTGCGGTTCCAGGGTCTGTGGCGCACCCTGTACTTCCTGCCGATCGTGACGACCGTCGTCGCCGTCGGCAACGTGTGGAAGTACATGTACGAGCCGGGTGGTCTCGTCAACGGCGCGCTCAACGCCCTCGGCCTCGGCTCGGTGGCGTTCCTCCAGGACCCGGACACCGCGCTGCCGTCGGTCGTGGTCGTGCACGCCTGGGCCTCGGTGGGCTCGGCGATCCTCGTCCTGACTGCCGGGCTGAAGTCCATTCCCGGGTCGTACTACGAGGCGGCGGCACTCGACGGCGCCGGGCCGGTCACCGTCTTCTGGCGGATCACACTGCCGCTGCTGCGGCCGTCCCTGCTGCTGGTGTGCGTCACCCAGCTCATCAGCGGCCTGCAGTCGTTCGCGCTGATCACTGTGATGACCAAGGGCGGGCCGGGCGGCGCGACCAATGTGGCCGCTTTGGAGATGTACCGGCAGGCCTTCTCGTACGGCCACTGGGGCCCGGCGAGCGCCGCGGCGTTCGTGCTGTTCGTGGTGGTCCTCGCGGTCACCCTGGCGCAGCTGTGGATCTTCCGGCGCAAGGAGGAGGACGTATGATCCGCCGCCGTTTCCCGTGGTTGTCGTACCTGGTGGTCGTGACCGGCGCCGTGCTCACCGTGGTGCCGTTCCTCGACATGGTGATGACGTCGTTCAAGGGGGCCGGTGAGGCCGGCTCGCTGCCGTATCAGTTCCTGCCCAAGGCGTTCGACCTGTCGAACTACCGGGCGGCGATCGACCAGCTCAACCTGCCGGTGCTCTTCCGCAACAGCGTCGTCGCGACCGCCGTGATCACCGGGTCGGTGCTGGTCACGTCGTCTCTCGCCGGCTACGCGCTCGCCAAACTCCGCTTTCCCGGACGGAACTTGATCTTCCGGCTTGTGCTGTCCACGATGATGTTCCCTCCGTTTCTCTTCTTCATTCCGCACTTCCTGATCCTGGTGCACTGGCCGCTTGCGGGCGGCAACGACCTGTTCGGGGCGGGCGGCGCCGGCCTGACCGTGAGCATCGCCGCGCTCGTCATGCCGTTCCTCGTCAACGGCTTCGGGATCTTCCTGATGCGCCAGTTCATGGTCTCGATCCCGGACGAGGTCCTGGAGGCCGCCCGCATCGACGGTGCCGGCGAGTTCTGCGTGTGGTGGCGGATCGTCGTCCCGCAGACCACGCCGGTCGTGCTGACGCTCGGTCTGCTGACGTTCGTCAACGCGTGGAACGAGTACATCTGGGCGCTGCTCATCTCGACCGCCAACCCTGACGTGATGACCCTGCCCGTCGGCATCCAGTTCCTTCAGGACTACGTGGATCCGACCCGCACGATGCCGATCCTGATGGCCGGTCTCGTCCTGAGCGTCCTGCCGGTCCTGATCCTCTTTCTGCTGCTGCAGAAGTACTACATCCGCGGTGTGATGCTCAGCGGCCTCAAATGACTCCGTAGCAGGTGGCGATCGCGGCCGCGCGGTCGTGCAGTGCGGTGCGCAACCACTGCGGAGTGAGGGCTTCTGCGTCAGTGGCGAGCTGCCACAGCGCCCATTCGGCGTGGCGTGCGTCCTGGAAGGTCACTTCCAGGCGCAGCCGGCCGTCCGCGTCGGCCTCCTCGGAGCAGACCGCCAGCGCGGTGCCGGCCAGTTCCTCCCGTCGCGCCGGATCCACCCGTACCAGCGCGGCGACCTGGTCGCCTCCGGACCGGAACCGCGTACTGCGTTCCTGCCAGGCCCGGTCCAGATCGACCTGGTCCGGTCGCCGTGCGGGTGCGTCGAGTTCCTCCGCGGCCGAGACCCTGGAGAGGCGGTAGGTGCGTTCCGCGCCAGACCTCGTGGCCAGCAGGTAGCCCTGGTCGCGTACCGTGACCAGCCCTATCGGGTCCACCGTGCGCCACTTCGGGGTCTGGTCCACAGCCGCGTAGCGGATACGGAGCTTGTGTCCGGCGACCACCGCGCGCCGGATCTCGGCCATCACGGTACCGGGTACCTCCTCGGCGACCACGCGGCGCGAGAGGAGATCGGTCTCCGGGTCGATGAGCAGGCGTTGCGCCCCGTCGGCCGCGGTGTCCCGATCGCCTTCGGGCAGCGCGTCGACCACCTTGAGCATGGCCGAAGCGAGCGCCGAACCGAGGCCGAACATCTGTGCGCCCCGCCGTGATCCGGCGACCAGCAGGGCGAGCGCCTCGTCGTGGTTCAGTCCGGTGAGCTCCGTGTGGAAGCCGGGCATCAGCGCGAACCCACCGTGCCGGCCTCGTTCGGCGTAGACCGGGACGCCCGCTGCGGACAGGGCCTCTATGTCACGCAGCACGGTACGGGTGGACACTTCCAGCTCGCGGGCCAGTGTGGCCGCGGACAGCCGACCACGCCGGCGCAGCAGCAGCACCAGCGAGACCAGCCGGTCGGCGCGCATACGGACACCCTTCTGGAATACACGACACAGGATGTCACGGTTTCCTTGGGAGGCTTCCACATGACGTCGAAGAGGTACGGCCACCGGGCCGGCAGGCGTCCGTAGTGCCGATGATGTGAAGGGGGATCAAGAGCTGTGGAGCGAACTGCGGTCAACCCATGGACGTGGTCGACGGAGTTGGGCTACAACCAGGGCGAACTCGTCTCCGGCCAGAGCCGGACGCTGTACTGCGCCGGGCAGACCGCGATGAGCGGCGACGGCAAGCCCGAGCATGCCGGGGACATGGCGGCGCAGTTGACGCTCAGCCTCGGCAACCTGGAGGCCGTTCTCGGAGAGGGCGGCATGTCTCTCGCCGACCTCGTCAGGCTCAACGTCTACACCACCGACGTGGACTTGTTGTTCCAGCACTACGGCGTGCTGGCGTCGCGGTTGGGCGCCGCCGGCGTGGCGCCGGCCACCACGATGCTCGGGGTGACACGACTGGCGATCCCCACCCTGATGGTCGAGCTGGAGGGGACCGCCGTCGCCTGACGCTGCCCGCGCCGTCAGCTGGAGGGGACGGTGACGGCCCGGGCGTTCCATCCGGAGACACGTACGCGTGGGGTGCGGTCCGGATCGACTGTGCGATGGGAGGCCACCAGAGTTGCCGATTCGCCCGGCCACAGGCTGATCTGGTTGTCGCTCCAGCGAATGGGGAGCTTGGGCGTGCTCCCGTCCGCGGAGACCAGGTCGACATCGGCGAGCAGCACAGGGGCTTTGGTGGTGCCCGGGTGGCGAAGGGTCACGGTCGTCGTCGACGAGCCGGCCCTGGTCACCTTCGTCGTGGCTGTGACGTCCAAGGTGACCTGCGGCATCGAGGTGAGTCCGGTCAGATCGGCGTAGGAGGTGGTGGGGGTGTAGTACCAGTCGGTCCTGGCGTAGTCGAGGACGTCGTTGCGGGTGGAGAGCCAGTAGACGTTGCGGCCCAGTTCCCGGCCGGTGGTGTCGGTGAGCGACAGTCGGGCGAGGTACGTCTTCGCCAGGCCGGGGACCGTCGCCGGGAGTTTCAGCGAGGTGGTGGTCACGCCGCGGGCCGCTACGTCGACACCGGTCACGGTGCGGTCGTACTTCTTGGTCCCGTCGGGGTTGAAGAGGGTGACCTGGGCGTTCAACCCTGAGGCGGCGGTGGCCCGGTTGTTGACGATGCTGACCTTGCGGTTGTCGTAGCCGTACTGGATGTGGAGGGGTTCGTTCGCCTTCTTCGCGCCGAAGTAGGCCCCGTTCTGGTCGAGATAGCGGTCGATGAGCTGCCAGTGGAGGGAGGTCCAGCCACTGTTGAGCATCCAGTAGATGACGCCGGTCGCGGGGGCGGTGGTGTCCTTGGCGTTGCGGGAGTACGCCTCGAACTGCGCCCGGACGTTCTCGTACTGCGCCAGCTGCGCCTTGCGCACGTAGTCGCCGAGGTCCTTCGGGCGTCCGTAGCGGCCGGCGAGCGCGGCGTTGTACAGCTTGAGCGTCGAGAACGTGGCCGACGGCGAGCGGTGGAACTGGGGAGCGGAGGGTTGCTTCCAGAGGGTCTCCAGCTCGGCCGGGGTCAGCATCCGCCGCAGGGTGTCGAGGGTGGGGATGCTCGGGCCGGCGCTGGTCTCGGAGTTGAAGCCGGTGGCTCCGCCCTCGCGCTTGTCGTACCAGTAGCCGGGCGGCACCCAGTCGTAGGGGCCGGTCATCCGCATCCCGGAACGGCCGGTGACGGGTGTCGGCTTACCGGAGGCGGAGGGGATGACGGGCACCTTCCAGTCGGCCGCCCGCAGCGCCTTGAGGTATCCCGACTCGATCTTGGCGTTCGGCGCGGCGTCGCTGCCGATCAGGAACGAGATCACGCTGGGGTGGTGGCGCAGCCGGGCCGCCTCGGCGGCCATGGACGCCTGGGCCACGACGTGATCGGCGGCGTCCCACTTCTCCCCGGACTCCGCGGGGTTGACCTCCCCTTCCCACTTGTTGCAGCACTCCCAGCCCGCGATCGTGAGGATCCCGTACCGGTCGGCGAGGTCGAAGAACTCGTCGGGCTCGAGGTGGCCTTCCAGGCGCAGTGTGTTCAGGCCCAGGTCACGGACGTACCGCAGGCGGTCCTCCGCGTAGGTGGGGTCCCAGCGCAGGAACTCGTCGGGGGACCAGCCCGCGCCCTTGATCAGCAGCGGGCGGCCGTTGACGCGGTACTGGCGCGCGCCGTCCGCGTTGATGGGTGCCTGCACGTCGCGGATGCCGAAGGCGGTGTGTGCGGTGTCGGAGGTGACTCCGTCGACCGCCACGGCCAGGTCGAGGTCGTAGAGGGGCTGCCCGCCCATCCCGGCGGGCCACCACACGCGTGGTGAGGGCACATGGAGTCGGGGGTGGTCGGCCGGGGAGAAGACCACGGTCCGGCTCTCCCCCGGCGCCAGCTTCACCTTCCTGCTGAGCTTGGCGGGACCGGCCGTGCCGGACAGGAGCGCGGTGACGGTGCCGGGTGAGTCGTTGCGCAGGCGGGCCTTGACGGTCAGGTCGGCGGAGGCCAGCGACGGCACGGCCAGGTCGGTGACGACATGGGCGTCACGGAGGACCACCGGGCCGGTGCGGCGGACGACGACGTCCCGGACGATGCCCATGTTGCTGTCCGGTGGCGGCTGCAGCCAGTCGAGCCAGCCCACGGTAAGGTGCTTGCGCGGGTCGTTGGGCTGGACGCGGAAGGCGACCGTGTTGGTGCCCGGCTTGATCAGAGCGGTGATGTCCAGCTCGTGTCGGGTGTAGGTGCCCGCGACCTTCTTCGCCGTCGAGACCTGACGGCCGTTGACGAACACGTCGGCGGCGGAGGTCACCCCGCTGAAGTCGAGAGTGGTCCGACCGGTCCGGCTGTCGTCGACCGAGAAGTCGGAGCGGTACCACCACGGGACCGTGAAGTCGGCGGCCGGGATCAGCTTCTGGTTCGTGGAGTGGAACGGGTCGGGGTAGACACCGGCCGCCAGCAAGGCGGCGAGCACGGTGGAGCGGGGGCCGGCCTGGTACCAGCCCTTCGCCGGATAGCCGGGGCTGGACACCTCGGCCGCAGGGTCCTTGACCCGGGCGGTCGACTGGATCATGAACCCTGCCAGCGCCTTGGCGGAGTCGTCGCCGATGGAGACCGCTGCGGCGGCGGGTGCGCCGTACGCCGGCCGGCCGGTGGAGCCGACCGGGGCGAGTGCGGGGGCCAGGAAGACGAGCAGGCCGAGGAGCGAGGCGACGACGGACCGGCCGGCCCAAGCACGGCGCTGTGACGGGCCGCCGGCCGGGACGGACGGGAACGGGTAACCAGGGCGGCACGGCGACACCCGGTCCAGCTGTGGAGGCATGCCGTACAGCATGGTGCCGAAGCTTCGGCAGCCGACGCTCCACATGCCGGGCGTCGCCCGATCGCAGCAACCGGGGAGGGGCGGTGGAGCCATGCCGAGAGCCGCGGCCGTGGCCTGGAAGCCCGTCGCGAACGCCGGTGCCGTCGCCGAGGTGGCGCCGCAGCCCCGGCGCCAGAGTCTCCGGGAATGCGAGCTTCATGGCCGGCCGGACCTGCGCGTCGACGGCGGTGCGAGCATCGGGCGAGACAGTGCCGGAGTCCTCACGTGACCGGCTCCGGCATGTCATGGGCGGCGGCCCACGCCCGAGTGGGCCGACGGGCGTGGACCGGCGTTGCGGTCAGAGAGCCGCCGGGTCGTTGCGGTGGGCGGAACGGGTCCCGGCTGCCGTGTTCAGATGCGACTGGGAGTCACGCTCGGTGGTCAACGGGCCCGACACGGCGAAGTACCGCCGGCCGGCGATGAGCAGCTCCTCCGCGGGGAACTTCGTGATCACCTCGCATCCGTCCGCGGTGACCACGAGTTCCTCCTCGATCCGGGCCGCTCCCCAGCCGTCCTTGGACGGCCAGTAGGTCTCGAGGGCGAACACCATGCCCT
Organism: Streptomyces sp. NPDC052023; assembly: GCF_044548465.1. Classification (NCBI taxonomy): domain Bacteria; kingdom Bacillati; phylum Actinomycetota; class Actinomycetes; order Kitasatosporales; family Streptomycetaceae; genus Streptomyces; species Streptomyces sp. NPDC052023. The sequence continues at coordinate 66,228 of NZ_JBIUBW010000019.1, forward strand.
CCTCCAGCACCTCGGGGTGTTCGAGGGACACCAGCCGGGAGAACACCGGCTTCTCCCAGATCGACAGGCCGACGCCATGGCCGTACTGAAGCGCGAAGGCCGCCTCTTCGTCCGGGAATCCGAACTCCTGCGCCGTCGGCCACACCGAGACGATGTCGGCGGTCGTGGCGCCGGGGCGGACGAGGCTGATCGCTTCGTCCATGTACTCACGGCACCGTGTGTAGGCGTCGCGTTGGGCGGAGGAGGCACTGCCGACGGCGAACGTCCGGTAGTAGCAGGTGCGGTAGCCGTTGTAGCTGTGCAGGATGTCGAAGAACGCGGGATCCCCGGGCCGCACGATGCGGTCCGAGAAGACGTGCGGGTGGGGTGCGCAGCGCTCCCCGGAGATCGCGTTGACGCCTTCGACGAACTCCGAGCCGAGGTCGTAGAGGGTCTTGGCCACCACACCGACGCACTCGTTCTCCCGCACGCCCGGCCGGAGGAAGTCGTAGAGGTTCTCGTAGGCGGCGTCGACCATCGAGCAGGCGTGGGTGAGCAGCTGGATCTCGTCGGGTGTCTTGATACGCCTGGCTTCCAGGAACACCTGCTGGCCGTCGACGACGGTGATGCCCGCGTTCTGCAGGGCGGCCAGGACGGGGAGTTCGATGACGTCGACGCCGAGCGGCTCGTCCAGGAGGCCGTAGAGTTCGAGTTCGCGCTTGATCTTCTGGGCCACGGTGTCGGCCATGCCGACCAGGGGGTTGATGGCGCCGCGCAGTGTCGAGATGCCGGCGCGGGCGCCGCTCGGGTTGCGGGCGTCGGCTCCGTGGTGGGCTCCGTGCGGATCGCCGTCCGGGTGGGCCCTGGAGTAGTCGAGCCACGGGTTGTACAGCTGGTGGTGCTTGGCGGCCGAACCGAAGTCCCAGACGATCGGCTCGCCTCCCCTGACCAGCAGCGAGAACCGGATCATCTTGTCGATCGCCCAGGTGCCGATGTGGGTCGAGGTCATGTAACGGATGTTGGCGAAGTCGAAGGCCAGGACCGCACCGACGTCGGACTGCTCCAACGACTTGCGCAGGCGGGCCAGCCGCTCGTCACGGAGCCTGCCCATGTCGATGCGGGTCTCCCAGTCGACCGAGTTCGGCCCAAACGTCGGAATCGCCATCACAAGTCCTTTGCCGAGCGGACAGCTACGGATGAATGAGCCCCCTGTGTGCCGCCTGCACTCAGCAGGGCGCGGGAGCAAAACGTTCACCATTACTGAACACCCGTGCGTGGGCGACGTCAACTGCCGATGCGCACGAGCTCCGTTACGAGTCGCTCTCGCGCCGCGTGTCGGCGCAGCGCCAGGCGGGCACCGGGCCCTCCGCACCCGACGCGCCGCCGACGGCGACCACATGCCACAGACCGCTCGCCGGCTCGTCGCTCTCGTTCACGTACAAGTGGGGAACCGCGGAGTCGAAGCTGATGGACGAGCCGGGTTCGAGGCTGTAGGTCTCGAACCCGAGGCGGACGGTCAGGCGACCGGACATCAGGAAGCCGTACTCCCGGCCCTGATGACTCATCAGCCCTCCGTTCGTGGAGGAGCTGCTGCCGGGTGGGTAGGTCACCAGCAGCGCACTGACAAGCGGGTCGGGTCCGGGTGTCAGCCTCTCCCAGGTGACGCCACTGTCCATCACGAGCTCGGCTCGCTCGCCGGGCGTCACGACAGGGGGTGCGGGAGCCGCCAGGGGGCCGGGGCCGTGCTCGATGCCGGGGCCGGCGAGGAGCTGGTCCAGCGAGATCGAGAGTGCGGACACCAGGGAGTAGAGGGTGGCGACCGAGGGCTCGGAGTGCCCGTTCTCGATCTGGGACAACATGCTCGGCGAGATGCCGACGCGGCGGCTCAACTCACGCACACTGAGCTTGGCCTCGGTGCGAGCGGTGCGCAGGCGCGCGCGTGCTTCGGGGTCCATGGGTCCGTCCCCTCCTCGATCCGGCATGAGATCTGCGAGACAGTCGCTGATCGGGGTCGAACGTTACCGAAGTCCGGTGTTCAGTAATACTTAACATACGCTCGGGGGTTGTGCTTGTCAGACAGCCCTAGGAGGCGCGCCTCACGAACGTCACCTCGACAACCGTGCCGGTCAGTGCCGTGCCAGTGACCGCGACCGTCTGGTCCTCGCACACCCGGAGCCCGCAGGGGAGACCGTCGACGGACCCGAGATAACAGCCGGGGGCGGGGCGCGCGAACGCCGGCGAGATCACTATCCGGCCCTGCCCGCCGACGACTGCCGGAAGGGCTAGGGGGGCGCCCAGCAGGTCGGCGGCCGATGCGACGTCACCGTCGGAGATCAGCCGGCGAATCCGCGTCGATGAGATCACCTCACCGGTCAGGCCCCGGGTGACGAGCGGCACGATCCGGGTGCTCAGCTCCGGATACCGGGCGAAGGTGGCTGTCGTCCCGGCGCCCCAGGCACCGAATCGAAAGCCCTCGCCCACACTGACGAACTCCGCTCCGAGGCGGTCGATGACGACGGCTTCGACGAACTCCTCGGCCGGGACGCGCGACCAGGCCTGGTCGAACGGGACGACCGCCACCCGCCGGATCCCCAGGGACGCAAGTTTGCGGAGCTTGTGCCGGTGGTCGCTCAGCAGGCCCGGCGCCCGGCGCGGGGCGAGCACCCGCAGGGGGTGAGGGTCAAATGTGAGTACCGTGTCGCACCCGTCGAGGACCTGACGGTGACCGAGGTGAACACCGTCGAAGGTCCCGATCGCGACTTTGGCGGGCGGGCCGGCTCCGGGGAGCCGGCGCCCGCCCACGCCGCTTCTCCCACGGGGTTCCTCGAGACTCAGGACCTCCATCGCCCATCCCTCCTTCACCCTCTGAGCAGGCCGCGCGCAGGCAGTATGAACCGCGCCCCGTTAGCCGGGGGCAAGGCGCGGGGCGGCCCCGCGGCCCCCCTGTGAACCCCGCGTTAACCACGCTTGCACCGGCCTCGGCGCTTCGGATCCACTCTCGGCAGCAAGCAACGGACCGCTGACTGGAGGAGCCGAGCATGGCTGCAGGGTGGAACTTGGAGGGCCGTACGGCGTTCGTGACCGGTGGTAGTCGAGGCCTGGGCTTCGCCATCGCACAGGCGCTGCTCGAGCGTGGCGCCAAGGTGGCGATCGCGGCCAGGGACGAGGGGGCCGTCAAGGCCGCGGCCGGGCGTCTCACCGCCGGATCGGACGCGCAGGGCGTACTCCCCGTCGTGGCGGACGTCACCGACGCGGACTCCGTCACCAGCGTGCTGGCGGAGGTGCACGCGTGGCAGGGGGGCCTCGACATCGTCGTGAACAACGCAGGGCCGCAGCTCGTGCCCTCCCCGCTGGAGAAGGTCGATGAGAACAGCGTCGCGGCGGCCTTCGACACCAAGCTGCTCGGGTTCCTCCGCGTCTCACGGGCCGCTCTGCCGTTCCTGAGCCGGACCGGCAGCGGCAGCATCGTCAACGTCGTCGGCGCGACCGCGCACGCACTGATTCCCAACACCGGCGCCACGGCCATCGTGAACGCCGGCGCGGTGGCGCTCACGAGCTACCTGGCGGCCGAGGCGGCCCCCAGCAACATCCGGGTCAACGCGATCTCTCCCGGAATGACGAAGACCGAGGGCTGGCTCACCAAGACCGAGGCCATGGGCAAGCAGCAGGGCAAGAGCGCCGAGGAGGTCCGGGCCGGCATGGTTCAGGGACTCGGCATTCGCCTCGGCCGCTGGGCCGAGCCCGCCGAGATCGGCGCCGCGGCGGCGTTCCTGGCGTCCGACGACGCCTCCTACCTGACCGGTCAGGTGCTGCGCGTCGACGGTGGGCTGACGAAGCCCGTCGCCTGATCACAGCCCCCGGGCAGCGCCATCCGAGGTCCGCTCCCCCCTGGATGGCGTTGCCCGGTGTCCACGGACATGCGCCGACGCTCTCCCCCACCGACCCCTGGAGTTCTGGTAATGCTGATCGGAATCGTGAGCGAAGCCCGCCGCGGTGAGACGCGCGTTGCCGCGACTCCCGCCACGGTCACCCAGCTGGTGAAGCTGGGGTACGACGTCGTCGTGGAGCCGGATGCCGGTGCGGCGTCGAGTTTCCCGGACGAGGCGTATACCGGGGCCGGTGCGAGCATCGGTGACCCGCTCGCGGCGGACGTCGTGCTCGGGGTGAACGCCCTGTTGCCCGAGCAGTTGGACGAGCTGAAACCGGGCACCACGGTCATGGGCATCATGAACCCCGCGTCGAACCCCGCCCTGGTGGAGGATCTGACGGCCCGCCCGATCACGGCGCTGGCGATGGACGCGGTGCCGCGTATCTCGCGGGCCCAGTCCCTGGACGTGTTGTCCTCGATGGCGAACATCGCGGGCTACCGCGCCGTCGTGGAGGCCGCTCACGCCTTCGGCCGGTTCTTCACGGGTCAGGTGACGGCCGCGGGCAAGGTGCCGCCGGCCAAGGTCCTGGTGTGCGGCGCGGGAGTGGCTGGTCTGGCCGCGATCGGTGCCGCGGGCAGCCTGGGTGCCATCGTGTACGCCACCGATCCGCGTCCGGAAGTGGCGGATCAGGTCAGGTCGCTGGGCGGCGAGTACCTCTCCGTCGAGGCCGGGGAGCCCGGTGAGGCGGAGGTGTCCGCCACGGGTTACGCCAAGGAGATGTCGACGGACTACAACGCCCGCGCCGCCGAGCTGTACAGGGACCGGATCACCGAGATGGACATCGTGATCACGACGGCACAGATCCCCGGCAGGCCGGCGCCGACACTGATCACCGCCGAGATGGTCGCGTCGATGAGGTCCGGCAGCGTGATCGTCGACATGGCCGCCGCGAGCGGCGGCAACGTCGAGGGCGTGGTCAGCAACGAGGCAGTGGTCACGGCCAACGGCGTGACGATCCTCGGCTACACGGACCTGCCCGGCCGGCTGCCTGCCCAGGCGTCCCAGCTCTACGGCACCAATCTGGTCAACCTCATCAAGCTGATGACCCCGGGCAAGGACGGGCGGCTGGTGCTCGACTTCGACGACGTGGTGCAGCGGTCCATGACCGTGGTGCGCGACGGCGAGTCGACATGGCCGCCGCCACCGGTCCAGGTGTCCGCCGCGCCCGCGGCCGCCACCGCATCCCCACACCCCGAGGCGCGGCAGGCCGGCCACCGGACCACGTCGCCGATGTCGAACCGGCGGCGGTTCACGGTGGCCGGGGCCGGCGCCACGCTGCTGTTCCTGCTCGCGGCCCTGTCCCCGCCGGCACTGCTGGGACACCTGACGGTGTTCGCGCTGGCGATCGTGATCGGCTACTACGTCATCGGACACGTGCACCACGCACTGCACACGCCGCTGATGAGCGTGACCAACGCGATCTCAGGAATCATCGTGGTCGGCGCCCTGCTGCAGATCGGGCACGCCGGGACCCCGAACGGCGTGGTGGTCACCGTGCTGTCGACGGTCGCGATCCTGCTGGCCTCGGTCAACATCTTCGGTGGCTTCGCGGTGACCCGGCGGATGCTCTCCATGTTCTCGAGAAACTGAAGGGCCCTGTCGTGTCCGATCTGATGACTGTCGAGACAGCCGCTGCGGCCGCTTACATCGTCGCGGCCCTGCTCTTCATCCTGGCGCTCGCCGGACTCTCCCACCACGAGACCGCCAAGGCCGGCCAGTCCTTCGGCATCGGGGGCATGGCGGTGGCCATGGCCGCGACGATCGCGCTGGCGCTCCACCAGCACATCTCCGGAACCGGTCTGGCACTGATGATCGGCGCCATGGCGGTCGGTGCCGCCCTGGGGCTGTGGCGGGCTCGCGTGGTGGAGATGACGCAGATCCCCGAACTGATCGCCTTGCTGCACTCCTTCGTCGGTCTGGCCGCGGTGCTGGTCGGCTGGAACGGCTACCTGCACGTCGAGGCCACCCTGGGCGGCCCCGTCAGTGCCGAGGCCAAGGTGCTGGAGAGTCAGCAGCTGCTCGGGATCCATTCCGCCGAGGTGTTCATCGGCGTCTTCATCGGCGCGGTCACCTTCACCGGTTCGATCGTGGCGTTCCTCAAGCTCTCGGCCCGGATCAAGTCGTCCCCGCTGATGCTGCCCGGCAAGAACCACCTCAACCTCGGCGCCCTGGCCGCCTTCGCGGTGCTGACCACCTGGTTCGTGATCGATCCGGCGCTGTGGTCGCTGATCGCGGTCACGCTCCTCGCGCTGGCCCTGGGCTGGCACCTCGTCGCCTCGATCGGCGGTGGCGACATGCCGGTCGTGGTCTCGATGCTGAACTCCTACTCCGGCTGGGCCGCCGCGGCGTCTGGATTCCTGCTGGAGAACGACCTGCTGATCATCACGGGCGCCCTGGTCGGCTCCTCGGGTGCCTACCTTTCCTCCGTCATGTGCAAGGCGATGAACCGGTCCTTCCTCTCCGTGATCGCCGGCGGGTTCGGCATCGAGGCCCGCCCGGCCGACGACAAGGACTACGGCGAGCACCGCGAGATCACGGCCGAGGGGGTCGCCGAGCTCCTCGGGACGGCCGACTCGGTGATCATCACCCCCGGCTACGGCATGGCCGTGGCTCAGGCCCAGTACGGCGTCGCCGAACTGACCCGCAGACTCAGGGAACGCGACGTCGACGTCCGCTTCGGCATCCACCCGGTCGCGGGCCGGCTGCCCGGCCACATGAACGTCCTGCTCGCCGAGGCCAAGGTCCCCTACGACATCGTGCTGGAGATGGACGAGATCAACGACGACTTCGACGCGACCGCCGTCGTCCTCGTCCTCGGCGCCAACGACACCGTCAATCCCGCCGCCGCCGAGGACCCGGCCTCACCCATCGCCGGCATGCCCGTCCTGCAGGTCTGGAACGCGAAGAACGTCATCGTCTTCAAACGCTCCATGGCCTCCGGATACGCCGGCGTCCAGAACCCGCTCTTCTACCGCGAGAACTCCGCCATGCTCTTCGGCGACGCCAAGGACCGCGTCGAGGAAATCCTCCGGGTCCTCTGATACCCGGGCGGCCAGGACGCAGCGGCAACACCTCGCAACGCACCCGGGCTGACATGTCAGCCCGGGTGCACCGTCGCCGGCAGGAACAGACCGCAACCAAGTGGGAGGACTGGATGATGACCAGCGTGGAGGGCGTCTGGGACGGCGCCGTGGAGCAGGAAGTGGTCGGTGCCGTCAGCGTGTTGACCATTCGCAACGGCGAGCGGAACCTGCTGAACCCAGGCATCCTCACCGACATCCGCTCCCTGCTGCAGGAGTGTGACGACGACCCCGACATCCGCGCGGTCCTGCTCACCGGCGCGGGTGAGGCCTTCTGCGGCGGCCTGGACATCGCTCCCATCAAGGCGGGTGCGGACCCCGCACTGTTCGGCAAGGCGTTGCTGGAGACCCTCCGGATCTTCCCTCGTCTGGGTGTGCCGGTCGCGGCCGCCGTCAACGGCGACGCGCTCGCCGGGGGCGCCTCGTTCGTGGCGGCCTGCGACTTCGCCGTCGCGGTGGACAGTGCGCGAATCGGCACGATGGAGGTCAGCGCCGGGATGTGGCCGATGATCGCGCAAGTGCCCCTCATCCACCGGCTCGGACCGCGCCTGGCGATGGAGAACATAGGTTCCGGCGAGCCGTTCACCGCGGAGAGGGCCCGCGAGGTCGGCCTCGTGCAGGCCGTGGTCGAGCCCGGCCGAGCCCCTGCGGTCGCCAAGGAGTGGCTCGACAAGGCCCTGAGGGCGGCTGGCGCGGGTGCCCCCGGCCGTCGTTCTCTCTACGAGTTCGCGTCCATGTCGTACGACGAGGCGTTCGACGCCTCGCTGCCACGCTTCATCAAGCTCTTCGAGCACTGAGCCCTTCGGAGTGGTCCCCCGGTGACCGGCGCTGATCCACGCGGCGGGCCACCTGGTCCCACCCGAGGGACGACCCTCGCGCGCCGAGCGCGCCCGGCGGTCCGATTGACCCGGCGGCCCGGGCTCGCTGCTTGTGGTGGGCCGGCGCGTGCGTCGGCGACGCGGACGTCTGTGCGACATCCCGCTCGTGGGATGTCGCACAGACGGCCACCGCAGCTACGCGATCTGCCGGCCCCGGGTTTCCGGAAGCGCCAGTACGCCGATGATCACCAGCACGTACCCCACGGCCCCGATTCCCATGGCTGCCTTCAGTCCGAAGACCGAGGAGAGCACGCCGACGAGGGCAGGGAAGAACGCGGCAACTCCCCGGCCGAAGTTGTGGGCGACGCCGACGCCGACTCCGCGCACCCGGCTCGGGAACAGCTCGCTGAAGAACACGCCCGAACCGGCCAGCAACCCGCACGCAGCCATCCCCAGCGGCACACCCAGCACCAGCAGCAGGCCGTTGGCTCCCTCCGGTATCCAGGTGTAGGCGACCACACACACCACTCCGCTGACCGCGAAGAGGATGTACGTCTTGCGGCGGCCGATCCAGTCGTGCAGGAACCCGCCACTGGCGTAGCCGAGGAAGCAACCGACAATGATGACGGACAGGTAGCCGCTCGTGCCGACGATCGTCAGACCGCGCTCCTTGCTCAGGTAGGACGGCAGCCAGGTGAAGATGGCGAAGTATCCGCCCTGCGCCCCGATCCCCACCAGCAGCGTCAGCAGCGTGGTGCGCCGCAGGTCACGGCGGAACAGCGCGGCGAGTCCGCTCCACATCGACGCGGAGGTCTCCTCCTTGGCCCGGCGGCGGTTCTCCTTCGAGGCGTCCGAGTCCTTCACGTTGCGCCGTATGAAGAGCAGCGCGAAGGCGGGCAGGATGCCGAGGATGAAGAGGTAACGCCAGGCGTCGGGGCCCGCGTGGCTGAAGATGACGGAGTAGGCGATGACGGCCAGGGCCCAGCCGACGGCGTAGGAGCTGGCGACGAAGCCCATGATCCGGCCGCGGTGGCGGGCGGGGGCGATCTCGGCTATCAGGACCGCGCCGGCCGCGAACTCACCACCGAACCCGAGGCCCTGCAGCCCCTTGAACAGCAGCATCTGACCGTAGTTCTGGGACAGTCCGGACAGTGCCGTGAAGACCGCGAAGGTCGCGATGGTGATCATCAGCACTCGCACCCGCCCCACCCGGTCCGCGAGCAGGCCGGCCAGGGCCCCGCCCACCGCCGAGGCCAGGACGGTCACCGTCACGATCATGCCCGCCTCGGTGGAGGTCAGCGCGAACGCCGCGGCGATGGATCCGAGAGCCAGCGGAAGGGTCATGAAGTCAAAGGCGTCCAGGCCCCATCCGGCGGACCCGGCCCAGAACGCGGGCCGGTGCTCGCGCGCCATGGAGCGGTACCACCGCGGAAAGGCCGGTTCCGGAGACGCGGTGGTCGTCGGCACGGCCGAAGGTGGTGCTTCAGTCATGAGGTTCTCCTGAGGTTCGTTCTCGAACCGGCATGGGTCACACGTGAGTTCTGTGGTGATCGGAGGACGAGCCGGGGGTCATGCGGCGTCGGGCCCCTTGGGGCTGCGCGCTGTGGAGAGGGGCCGCCGCCCGGGGGCATGCCGAGGCCATCGTCGGCACGTACGGTCCGGGGATGCGGGGCGGCCTCGGCTGCTGCACGCGGTCCTTCGCGGGACCCGGTCAGCAGGGTCGGCGGCGAGCACCGAGGAGGCCACCGTCGCCGTGAGCATCTCCCCGGCGACGCGGCTCGTCACATCTCGGGGGGGGGCCGGCTCGGCGGGCGGCGCGGGGAGTTTCAGGCCTATGGCGTGGTAACCGGGCGCGAGGAGCCGGCCGGCAGCGGCCGAGCCCCTCGCACCGGGTCAGAGGAAGCCGACGGCTGTCGTCAGCTCTTCCAGACCGTCTTGAGGTTGCAGAACTCCCGGATGCCTTCCGCGGCCAGTTCGCGGCCGATACCGGAGTCCTTGATGCCGCCGAAGGGCAGATGGGGGTAGGAGACGGTCATTCCGTTGACGAAGACGGCACCGGCCGCGAGACGGCTGATCAGGAACCGCTCCTCGTCAGGGTCGTTGGTCCATACCGACGAGCTCAGGCCGAAGGTCGTGTCGTTGGCGAGCTGCACGGCCTGCTCGACGTCCTCGACCCGGTGCACCACCGCCAGCGGACCGAAGGCCTCCTCCCGGTACACCCGCATCTCGGTGGTGACCTCCTCCAGCACGGCCGGCTCGAAGAACCATCCCTGAGTTCCGACCGCCGACCCACCGCACCGCAGGACGGCACCCTTCGCGACGGCGTCGCTCACCAGGTCGACGAGTTCGCGCCGGCCTGACTCCGTGGCGATCGGCCCGATGTCGGTCTTCTCGTCGAGCGGGTCGCCGACGGTCAGCGCCTTCGTACCCGCGACGAAGGCCTCGACGAACTCCTCGTACACATCGGTGTGGACGATGAACCGCTTGGCCGCGACGCAGGACTGCCCGTTGTTGATCGTGCGGGCGGTCACGGCGGTGCGGGCGGCCGCGCGCACGTCGGCGGAGGGCAGCACGATGAAGGGGTCGGAACCACCCAGCTCCAGCACGACCTTCTTGACCTCGGAGCCGGCGACAGCGGCGACGGATCGTCCGGCCGGCTCCGAACCGGTCAGCGTGGCGGCGGCGACGCGCCGGTCGCGGAGCACTGCCTCGACGTCGGCCGCTCCGATGAGGAGCGTCTGGAACGACCCGAGGGGGAAGCCCGCCCGTTCGAAGAGCTTGTCGAGGTAGATCGCGGACTGCGGCACGTTCGAGGCATGCTTGAGCAGGCCGACGTTGCCGGCCATCAGCGCAGGCGCGGCGAAGCGGATCACCTGCCACAAGGGGAAGTTCCACGGCATCACGGCCAGAACGACGCCGAGCGGCTCGTAGGTGGTGTAAGCAGCCGACGCGTTGACCGTGCCCGGGTCGGCGAGTGGCTGGTCGGCCAGCATGCTTTCGGTGTTGTCGGCGTAGAACCGCATCGCGTACGCGCACTTGAGAACCTCGGCGCGGGCCTGCGCGATCGGTTTGCCCATCTCGATCGTGAGCATGCGCGCGGTCCGGTCGGCCTCGGCCTCGACCAGGTCCGCGGCTGCCCGCATCCATCGGGCGCGGGTGTCGAAGTCGGTTGCGCGGAGCGTCGCGACCGCGGCTTCCGCTCGCGCCAGGCACTGGTCGATCTGGTCCTTCGTGAGGGCGGCGAACTCTTCGACGAGTTCACCGGTTGCGGGGTTCACGGTGGCGATGGGCACGGCGCTCTCCTCTCGACACGGATGCTCAGTAAGCAGGAATTGGATCCATCGTAGGGGCCCATACGGGGGTGCGCCAGGTTGCGGGCGAGGCAATCACCCGTCCTTCAGTACAAGTTGGATACAAATCGAGCGCGGGCATCATCTGGGAGCCACGTCGGACGCGCACGGCGGAGCAGCCGTGGACGCCACACGGCTGTCACGCGCACCGGCCGCGGTCAGGTGCCCTCGGTGTCGCCTTCGACGAAAAGCTCGGGATGGGCCGTGAGTTCGACCCTGGTGCGACGGATGTGCCCCACGAGGTACCGCTCGCAGTCCTCGGGATCGCCCCGCCGCACGGCGTCGAGGATCAGCCGGTGTTCGGCGTTGACGATCGTCGCCCTGTCCGGGTCCGCCAGCACCATGAACGCGCGGCGATAGTGCTGGGTGCAGTTCCACAGCCGCTCCGTCATGGCCAGCAGATGGCCGCTGGGGCACGCCGAATAGGTCGTCATGTGGAAGTCACGGTCCAGCACAAGGAACCGGTTGACGTCGCTCTGGCCCTCGATCTCCTCCTGGATGCGCTCCAGACGGGCGAGGTGGTCATCGGTGAGATGCGAGAGGCTCTCCGTCAGGGTCAGCGGTTCGAGCCGCTCGCGCATCCGGTAGTACGTGTGCACGTCCTCGAGGCTGAGCACAGGAACCCGCGCGCCGCGGTTCGGGAACGACTCGGTGAGGCCCTCGGACTCCAGGATGCGCAGCGCTTCACGGACCGGGATGCGACTCGCGCCGAGCCGCGCCGCGAGTTCGTCCTGGCGCAGCCAGGTGCCGGGGGTCAGATCGCCGGCGAGGATCTCGTCGCGGAGGATGCCGGCGATGCGCCGGCTCCTCACGCTGTCCGACCCGCGCGGCTCCCGGACGTGCGCAGGGCTCAAGTGCGGTCACCTCTGAACTGGGACGGGTCGCGGTCGTAGGCCTTGCCGCCAGGATAGGACACGAGCTCGAACTGCATTCCCCACGGCGAGACGAAGTAGACCCACCGCTGTCCCTCGGAGGGCCCGGCGCTGACGGTCGGCTCCCCGAGCACGGGAACACCTCTGTCCCGCAGGAACGACACGGCCTCGTCCAGGTCGTCGACGTACAGCGCGACATGGTGCCCGCCGACGTCACTGTTGCGCGGGACCACCGTCCGCTGCTCGTCGGCCTGGTACTCGAAGACCTCGAACACGGCCTGCTCTCCGCACCGGTAGAAGCGCAGCTGCCGCATGACGGTGCGCGCGTCCACGTTCAGATGCTCCGGCATCCAGTCGTCCGCCTCGTCCGCCGAGCCGAAGGGGCCGAGCGAGTACATGTACTCACAGCCCAGGACGTCCACGAGCCACCGGTGCGCCTGGTTCAGGTCCGGCACCGTGAATCCGATGTGATCGAGGCGCTTGAGGCCGGGTAGAGCCATGGTTCCTCCTTTGGATCCAACATCGCAGACATGATGGCCCCAGATCCCCAATCAGTCGAGCAAAGTCTTGTGATTGGATCCAACAATGTGGCAAGGTCGATGCACTCCGGTCGACTGAAGGGGGCTCCCGTTGCCTGCGGAAAACACACTCGAAGCGAAGGCCGCGTGGTCGGAGTTCGTCGTGAACCAGGACGACTGGGACGCCGCGGATCCGGACCTGCTGAAGGGCATGTTCAGCCAGTTGGTGCTGATCAGGACCTTCGAGGAGTACGTGCTGGAACTGGCCGCGGACGGACTCATCCACGGCCCCGCGCACTCCAGCATCGGCCAGGAGGGCGGCGCGGTCGGCGCCTGCTTCACCTTGGCCTCCGACGACACCGTCAACGGCTCACATCGTGGCCATCACCAGTTCCTCGCCAAGGTGCTCGCGCATCTGTATCCGAAGGGCCTTGACCCGACGAAGCCGTTCCCCGAGGACGTCCGGGCCGTGCTGCTGCGCACGCTGCGCGAGATCTGCGGTCTCGACCAGGGCTTCAGCCACGGTCGGGGCGGCAGCATGCACCTGCAGTGGCACGAGGCCGGCGCCATCGGTACCAACGCGATCGTCGGCGGCGGGGTACCGCTCGCGGCCGGATCCGCGTGGGCCCACAAGCAGTCCGGCACCGACGCGGTGGCCTTCACGTTCTTCGGTGACGGCGCGACCAACATCGGATCCACATTGGAGACGCTCAACCTCGCGGCGGCATGGTCGCTGCCCATCTGCTTCTTCGTCGAGAACAACCTGTACGCCGTCTCCACCCACATAGCCGAAGTCACCGCCGAGCCGAGGCTGTCCGGCCGTGGCCCGGGATTCGGCATCCGGAGCTGGAAGGTCGACGGCATGGATCCGCTGGCCGTCCACCTCGTGACGCAGCAGGCCCTCGCGCACATGCGCGCCGGGAACGGACCCACGCTGATCGAAGCCGATGTGTACCGCTACTTCCACCAGAACGGCCCCTTCGCCGGTTCGGCGTTCCGGTACCGCACCAAGGACGAGGAAGCCCGGTGGCGTGCCCGCGACCCGATCGACACCATGGTGAGACATCTGGTACGCCGCAGGATCGTCACCAAGAAGGCGGCCGCGGAGACGATCGAGCGCGCCAAGGCACTCATGACCGGGCTCGGCGACGAGATCCTGCAGCCGCGCCCGGGCGGCAAGCCGGGTGAGCGGCGCATCGTGCCCTCGGAGTGGCCGGACCCCGCGTTCGTCGACGAAGGCGTCCGGGGCGACCTGTCGGAGCTGGCAGGCATCGAGTTCACCGACACCGAGGACTTCGCCGGCGATCTCACCGACGTGAAGTTCATCGGTGCCGTCGCCGGGGTGATGGGACGCCACCTGGAGACCGATCCTCGCGTCGTGGTGATGGGCGAGGACGTCCACCGGCTCAACGGCGGCACCAACGGCGCCACCCGGGGCCTGAGTGAGGCGTTCCCCGACCGCGTGCTCGGGACGCCGATCTCGGAGAACGCGTTCGCCGGCCTCGGGGGCGGCATCGCGCTGGACGGCCGGTTCCGCCCGGTCGTCGAGTTCATGTACGCCGACTTCATGTGGGTCGCGGCCGACCAGCTGTTCAACCAGATCGGCAAGGCCAGGCACATGTTCGGCGGCGAAGGAAAGGTGCCGTTCGTCCTGCGGAGCAAGGTCGCGACCGGTACCGGCTACGGATCGCAGCACTCGATGGATCCGGCCGGCATCTTCGCGACGGCCGCCGGCTGGCGCATCGTGGCACCGTCCACGCCGTTCGACTACGTCGGCCTGATGAACACGGCGCTGGCGTGCGACGACCCGGTGGTGGTCCTCGAACACGTGGATCTGTACAACTCGACGGGTCCCGGACTGCCGAACGACTACGACCACCACCTGCCGGTCGGCAAGGCCGCCGTGCGCCGTGACGGCGGGGCCCTGACCATCCTCACCTACCTGGCCATGACGCCGGCCGTGCTGGAGGCGGTCGAACAGACGGGAGTGGACGCCGAAGTCATCGACCTGCGCTGGCTGGACCGGGCAAGTCTGGACTGGGACACCATCACCCGCTCGGTGCGGAAGACCAACAACGTACTCATCGCCGAACAGGGAGCCCTCGGCACCTCTTACGGCGGCTGGCTCGCCGACGAGATCCAGCGACGGCTCTTCGACTGGCTCGACTCCCCGATCGAGCGCGTGACCGGCGGCGAGGCGTCACCGAGCATCAGCAAGGTGCTGGAGCGGGCCGCGTACGCCTCGACGGAGGAAGTCGTCGCCAAGCTCCGTGAGATCGCGCGGGAGCAGAACAATGGCTGAGATTCTGCGTATGCCCGAGGTCGCCGCCAACACCGCGGAGGCGATCCTGGAGTCCTGGAACGCGGGTGTGAACTCCCCGTACGGGAAGGGCGATCGGATCTTCACGGTGGAGACCGAAAAGGCCGTGGTCGAGGTCGAGGCCGAGAGTGACGGCGTCCTGCTGCGCCTCCTTGTGGATCCCGGCGCCACGGTGGCGGTAGGCACACCGATCGCGATCTGGGGGCAGCCCGGTGAGTCGCCCTCCGAGGTGGACGCCCTGGTGGCGTCGCTCGGCACCGCAGACGCGCCGGAGAAGGCTTCCGCGGCCCCACCTGCGGCCCCGGAGAATCCGGCGGCGCCTGCGGGCCCGGCCGCCGCGGCGCCCGCCGACGCGGCACCGGACGGGAACGAGCGCGTCTTCGCCAGCCCGCTGGCGCGACGACTCGCGCGCGAGTCCGGCGTCGATCTGCACGTGGTGGTGGGGACCGGCCCGCACGGCCGCATCCGGCGGTCCGACATCGAAGCGGCCCTGGCGAAGCCTGCTCAGCAGGAGAAGACGCCGACGACCGACGTGCCGGCGGAGGTCCGGAGCACCGGCACTCCGGCAGCCGGTCGACGGTTCAAGGACGTACCCAATACGCGCATGCGGTCGGCCATCGCCCGCCGGCTGACGCAGAGCAAGCAGAACACGCCGCACTTCTATCTGCGCGCCGGCGCACGCGTCGATGCGCTGCTCGAGCTGCGTCAGCAGATCAACGCCGGCGACGGCCTGAAGGTGTCCGTCAACGACCTGCTCGTCAAGGCCGTCGCGTCCGCCCACGTGCTCGTGCCCGCGATGAACGTGCAGTGGAACGACACCTCCATCCGGCACTTCGCGGACGTCGACATCTCCGTGGCCGTCGCGACCGACGGCGGACTGGTGACCCCGGTGGTCCGCGGCGTCGACGCCCTGTCGATGAACGGGGTCGCCGCGGCGACGAAGGATCTCATCGCCCGTGCCAAGGAGCGCCGGCTCCGGCAGGACGAACTGGAGGGCGGCACGATCACGCTCACGAACCTCGGCATGTACGGCACCGAGGACTTCGCGGCGATCATCAATCCCCCGCAGGCCGCGATCCTGGCCGTCGGCGCGGTGCGGCAGGAGGCGGTCGTCGAGGACGGCGCGGTCGACATCGCGTCCGTTCTGCGCCTGACGCTCGCGGTCGATCACCGCTCGGTGGACGGCGCCGTTGCGGCCGAGTGGATGAAGGCGTTCGTGGGCGCGCTGGAGCACCCTCTCCGGATCCTGCTGTGAGTGCCCGCTCACCGGTGTGCACCGGACGCTGTCCGCCACCGTGTGGCGCCGGTGCAGACGTGCCGTCGTACGACGCCGAGGGGTACGAGAAGCTGCAGCGCCCCACCGGGAACCGGCCGTCACCCACGCACAAGGGTGTGGCCTGGAGCGTGGCGCTGCGTGGTGCCGTCCGAGGCAGGTCGCTCGCGCAGTCCACCACGGCGGCCTTGCTGGTCGGGTCCACCCTCTTCATGGTCAATCTGTACTCGCAGGTCCGGGACGGCCCGTTCACGTGGGTGCTGGCGACGCGCATCGCCCTGACCTTCCTCGTGCCGTGGTTCAACGCCACGATGGGGATCGCGATCGGCTTGCGGAAACCTGGCGATGCACCGCGTTGCCCGACCGAGCCCGCGGATACGGCCACTCCCCCGGACTCCGCCCCACTCCCACCCCGAGCCGGCCGCTTGCCGGCAGGCCCCGTCGAAAGGTAATCGCATGTCACTGGTGCCGATACTCACATCCGACCAGTTCTTCCCTGCCGACCAACCCGCTCTCACCCAGGGCGTGAACACCTACGGCGAAGTACTGAACACCTGGGCGGCCATCGGGAACAGTCCCGGCCTGCTCGCCACCTACCTGCCCTTCCTCGGAAAGCTCAACGGCCCCGGCGCGTTGGCGGGGCGCCTGAAGGACCTGGTCGCCGTACGTGTCGCCGTGCTCAACCACTGTCGCTACACAGCGAGTCACCGCTGCACGTCCGCGCTGGCCAAGGGGGTGGAGGTCGACGAGCTCGGGGCCGTTGCGAGCGGCAAGCTCGAAGGCTTCACCGAGCAGGAACAGCTGGCACTCCAGCTGGCTGAGGAGATGACGCTCTCCCTTCCCACGGTCCCCGTGGCGAAGGGCGTCACCGGCGTCTCGGGGAGCGTGCTGCACGATGTGCAGCGGGTGTTCGACGCGGCTCAGCTGGTCGAGCTGGTCATGTGCATCAGCATGTGGAATGCGTTGTCGCGCTTCCACCGTGTCATGGCTTTCGAGCTGGACATGCCGGAGCCGCCCGCACCGGTGGAAGCCCAGCTCTGACAGCGCGCACGACAGTGTGAGGCCGGCCAGGCAGAAGCCTGGCCGGCCTCACACTGTTGGAGACGCCTCACTGATCGTTTCAGAGTGAGGTGCGGAGGCGGCGGAGGCCTATGAGGGTGCAGGCCAGTTCGAGCAGACCCTGGTGGAGGTCAGAGCGTCGTTCGTAGCGGGTGCGGAGCCGTTTGAACTGGTGCAGCCAGGCAAAGGCTCGTTCGACGACCCAGCGCACCTTGCCCAGTCCGGAGCCGTGGGCGACGCCGCGTCGGGCGATCAAGGGTTTGATGCCGCGCTTCCTCAGCAAGCGGCGGTACTTGTCGAAGTCGTAGCCCCGGTCGGCGTACATGCGCCGGGGTTTGCGGCGGGGGCGTCCTCGCAGTCCCCGGATCGACGGCACGGCATCGAGCAGGGGCATGAGCTGGGTGACGTCATGACGGTTGCCGCCGGTGAGCGTGACGGCAAGCGGGGTTCCGTGACGGTCGACGATCAGGTGGTGCTGGGAGCCGCGGCGGGCACGGCCAACGGGTGAGGGCACAAGGAGGTCCCCCCTTTGAGGGCCCGGATGTGAGAACCGTCCACGGAGCAGTCGTCCAAGTCCAGCAAACCCGCGCGGCGCAGCTCGGGAGCAGGGGGGCGTGAAGGCGTGGCCAGATGCCGGCCTCGGTCCAGTCCCGCAGCCGGCGCCAGGCCGAGACTCCGGAGCAGCCCACGGTCCTGGCGGGGACGTCACGCCAGGCAACGCCGGTCCGCAGGACGTACAAGATGCCGGCAAAAGCTGCCCGGTCCGGAACACGACACCGTCCAGGATGCCAGCTCAGTACGCACCGGGACACCCTGCCGACCACGATCGACGAGCGCAAGACCAGTGTGGCTCCACGAGGGTGAGCCCCGGCAGGTGGTGCCGGGGCTCACACGAATTGGCTTGTCAGCGGCCCATCAGGACGAAAACGCCCCACCCGAGGTATTCACGCTGGTACCTGACGTGCTGGACGGGTGCCGCGGTCAGTTCCTCGCGCATCCCGTCGGCGAGCTCGTCATCGGGATTGGCGTCGAGCCAGCGCCGGATGTTGAGCCACTGAGCCGCGACGTACCTGTCCCAGCTGTCCTGATCGGCGAGGACCATCTCGACGACGTCGCAGCCCAGGTCCCCGAATTGCTTGAGCAGTTCCGGCAGGGTGAGCAGGTCGTCCTTGCGGGCCATGTGGCAGCCCTCGACGACCGTCTGGTCCTCCGGTTCGCGGCGCCAGTACGGCTCGCCGATCAGCATCATGCCTCCAGGAGCGAGGCTGCGCCGCAGGAGTTCGACGGTGCCGGCGACGCCGGAGCCGATCCAGGTCGCGCCGATGCAGGCGGCGATTCCGACGGGCTCGTCGGCGACGTGGCCCGAGGCATCCGCGTGCACGAAGTCGACCCGGTCGGCAACGCCCAGCTCCGCAGCCCGCTCACGGGCGGCGTCGAGGAAGACGGTGCTGATGTCGACCCCTGTGCCGGAGACACCGTGGTCCCGGGCCCAGGTGCACAGCATCTCGCCCTTGCCGGAGGCGAGGTCGAGCATGCGCGTGCCTGGCGCAGGGCTGATGGCCTGGCCCAGGAGCGCCAGTTTGTCGCTGGTGAACGGGTTGCAGATGCGGTGGCTGCTCTCGCGGATGGTGAAGCTACGCGGCAGATCCATGACAGGGGTTCCTTCGGTTCGTGGAGGTCACAACGGTGGGGCTGAGCGGCCGACGGGAGCTGACCGCGAGAACCTGAACCGTCATCAAATACACCTCTTCGAACGTATGAAGGCTGGGACCGATCGAGGCTACGGCCACCGTGATCACCGTGTCCAACACAATTGCGCCCTGCTGGCGGGCGCCTCATGGACGCGGGTCGCTGGCCTGGCACGGCCTGTGTCACGAACGGCGCATCCCGCAAGCCCTGGACAAGCTCGGCTGACAACCCCGGCAGGAACACAGGTGCCTTCTCGAACCTCATTCTGAAACGATCAGTAACGCATTCGCTAACGGCGTCTCTCATCGGGTTAACACCCCACTAACACCTCATAGCTAGACTTCAACGAAATCAGCGACCGAACGAGTTCCCTCGTCGGACGAGATCGGATCCGTCGCTTTGAATTGTACAGCTCGAATTGCCGGCCGATTGTGGCGCGAATTTTCCAGCCTCTGACGCACCGAGGACAGGCCACAAACCGATTCGCGGCAGTTCCCGAGGACGCTCTGTCCAGTGGAACTCATATCGCAAGCCGGCACGAAGAGTCCGAGCAGGGTGAAGTGGAGAGGTGACATCTGATGCGAACTGGCGACCAGTACTTGGAGTCTCTCAAGGACGGGCGGGTTGTCTGGGTCGGAGGTGAACGGATCGACGACATCACTACGCACCCGAAGACCAGGGCAGCTGCCAAGACTTTTGCCAAGTTCTACGACCTGCACCACAAGCCGGAGCTGCAGGACACCATGACCTTCGTCGACGACGACGGAGTGCGTCGTTCGATGATGTGGTTCAAGCACGGGGACGCCGAGGGCCTGCGGCGCAAGCGCATCTATCTGGAGACCGTGATCCGGGAGCTCGACGGCGGATCGGTCGGACGGACGCCGTGCGCGAACAACTACGGCCTGGTCACCTACGAAGAGGACCCGAAGCCGTGGAGCGACCAGTCCGTGGGCACCGGCGGGCGTGACCTGACCGTGGGCATCATGAATTTCCTGGAGCTCGTGAAGGAGGGCGATCTCAACTGCGCCTTCGCCTTCATCGACCCGCAGATCGACCGCTCCCGGCAGCACGCGGCCAAGACCGCGCTGCGGGTCGTGGAGACCCGCGACGACGGCATCGTGGTCAACGGTGTCAAAGCCGTGAGCACCGGCACGCCCTTCGCCGACTACATTCACATCGGCGTCTTCTTCCGCCCGGGAATGGAGAGCGAACAGGTCCTCTACGGCGCCTGCCCGGCCAACGCGCCGGGCGTCGCGATGGTCTCCCGCGAGGCGACGGTGCGCGACGACCCGGACAACCACCCGATCTCCTCGGCCGGCGACGAGCTCGAATGCACCGTCATCTTCGACAACGTGTTCATTCCGTGGGACCGCGTCTTCCACATGGGAAACACCGAGCACGCCTCGCTGTACCCGCAGCGCATCTTCGACTGGCTGCACTACGAGGCGCTCGTCCGGACGATGGTCCGGGCCGAGCTCATGGCCGGACTCGCGCTGCTGATGACCGAGCACCTCGGCACCTACCAGCTTCCGCCGGTCCAGGCGCGCCTGGCGCGTCTCATCGAGTTCTACCAGACGATACGCGCCCACGTGATCGCGTCCGAGGCGGAAGGGTTCATCTCGCCGTCGGGGCTCTACAAGCCGAACGTCCTGCTGTTCGACTTCGGCCGTTCGTACTACCTGGAGAGGTACCACGAGATGAGGCACGAGGTGATCGACCTTGCCGGCCGTGCCTCGCTCCTGTTCCCCACCGAGGAGCAGTGGAACAACCCCGAGCTTCACGACTGGCTGGCACCGCTGCAGGCGGGTGCGATCGGCGAGCCCTACGACCGTCTGCGCATCTCGCGCGTCATCCGTGACCTCTTCGTCTCCGACTTCGGCGACCGGGTGAGCACGTTCGAGCAGTTCAACGGGACCCCGATGCTCGCCACTCGGATGCTCACGATGAAGCGCTCGGAGCTGTCACCCTCCGGGCCGCTGACACAGCTCGCTCGCAAGGTCTGTGGCCTTCAGGCACCCGACCTCCCCGAGGTCACGGCCTACACCGAGCAGGCCGAGTATGCCCGACGCCTCGACGGAGCGAAGGCCGAGGGTTCACTGGCTCGCTGAGCCGAGGACGGCACGGGTGGTTCGTGGCTGACGGCGGCCACGAACCACCCGTGCTCACCGCGGCCCGGAAAAGAAGGACCGCTGATCAGCAACGACTGGGCGAGGGCTGCCGGCCCGGGCATCCTCGCGTGAGGACGGAGAGACAGACATGGCTTACTACATCGCTCGTGCTGCGGATCGGAAGTTCATCGACGTCGAGGGTGTGCCGGGTCTCCGGCAGGCTCTCCTGGTCGGGCATGAGCAGGGCGCTGCTCACCTGGAGGTGAGCCTCTACGAGCTGGCTCCCGGGGCCACCACGGGCTGGGCACGCTGCCCGTTCGAGGAGTCGTGGTTCATCACCGGCGGAACCGGCGAGGCCGCCTTCGCCGGTCTTCGCTACGAACTCGGTTCCGGCGACTACGGTGTGGCGCCCGTCGGCGTCGCCCATGCACTGTCCGCCGGTGACGAGGGACTCACGTGGCTCGGAGTCCGCGCACCGAAGCCGCCGACGTTCGACGGCGCCCGCAACAGCATCGCCGCCAAGCCTTCTCCGGGCGAGAATCTCGGTCGACCCTCCGAGACGGACCCCCGGCATCGCTTCGTCGGGCACTTCGAGGACTCGGACATGGCTCCCTACGCGCAGCTGTCGATGCCCGGCTACCACGGTCCCAACGTCAAGAACATCAGCCTCAGGATGATGGTCGACCAGCTCCTGGGTGCGCAGCATCACACCGTGTTCGTGTGCGAGATCGCTCCCCAGTCCGGGCCGGGCCAGGCGGCCAAGGTGCACTACCACCCCTTCGAGGAGATCTACTACTTCACCTCCGGCGGGATGCGCGGGACACTCGACGGCAAGGAGGAGATCGTCGAGACGGGCGACCTGGTGTGGGCCGGCACCAATGGCACACACGGCTTCGTCAACGAGCGTGACGAACCGGCCCGTTGGGTTGAAGTGCAGTCGCCGATACCCCCCACGTCGGACGGGTTCTTCTTCCCTGACGACTGGCGTAAGCTCCCGGAAGAGCACTGAGGCGCACGGAGGGCGCGAGGATCGATGGGTGACTCGGCCCCCGTTCGACCGAGCGTCTCCACGGCGCGAGGTCGACAGCATCGTGCGATCATCAGGCGAAAACTGGCAGTACCCGACCCGGGGAAAGACATTGTCGTTCGCGACAGACTCACTCAACGGTTGAGAGAGTTGCTCGACCGTCACACCGTGGTGAATGTCTTCGCGGCAGCCGGCGCCGGCAAGACCACGGCAGTGGCTCTGGCTGTCCGGGATCACGACAGGCCCGTTTCCTGGCTGTCACTCGACGGCACGGAGCAGGCGGCGGGCCGCCTCCTCGTCTATCTGGAGGCGGCGGTCGCGGGCGCTGTCCCCGGCGCGGCCGATGTGGCGTCCGATGCCCTGAGCAGCAGTCTCCACATCGGTGAGGCTGCCGGGCTGCTGGCCGAGAGCCTCCAGGGGAGCCGGCTCATCATCGTGTGCGACAACGTGGAACGGATCGCTCCCGACGAGACGTGCATCGCCGTGCTGTCGTCGTTCGCCCGCTACCTGCCGGCCGGCGTGAACCTGGTGCTGCTCTCGCGCGTCGACGTCCGCCTCGATCCGGGCTCGACCAGCGAACGCGACCGGGTCGGCCGGCTCATCGAGAGCGATCTCTCCTTCGACGCCCAGGAGGCCGCCGCGGCGCTGCGGACCGTCGGTCACGTCGACGTGGATCCGGCTCAGGCCGTGGCGGCCACCCGGGGCTGGGTCACGGGCGTCCTGTTCGAGGGCTGGCGTCACGTGCGGTCCCGCGAGCTGGATCCCGACTCGCTGCGGTCCTATGTGGCCGCGAACGTCTTCAACTCGCTGTCACCGGTGGAGAGGACGTTCCTCCTTCATACCAGTCTCCTCGAGGAGGTGTCGGTCGAGGGTGCCCGGGCCCTCGGGCAGGAGAATGCGGCGCAGGTCATGGCGGACCTGCGTCCCCGGCATCTCCCGGTGACGTGGTCCTCGGACGGTTCGCGCATGACCCCGCACCCGGTGTTCCGCGACTGCCTGCACACGGCTTTGGAACGGGAGGACGCGAGGACGCTCGCCGCGGTTCGGCGCAGGCACGCCGAAGTCCTGATCGCCGGCGGCGAGCTGGAGGAGGCCGTCGACGAGTTGCTCCGGCTCGGGGATCTGGAGGCGGCGGGGCGGCTGGCGGCCGTGGCCCTCCCCAGCCTCGTTGCGCGAATGGACTTCGCGCCGGCGGCACGATGGCTCGACGCGCTGGGATCGTCGGTCAAGACGCTGACCCCGGAGCTCGGGTCGGTCATCCTGCGCGTCGCGTTCGCACTGGAGCAGTGCGATCGCGGTGTGGAACTCGTCGAACGCCATGGGTACGGCTGGCTTCCGGGGCCGGGGACCGCCGACTTCGAGGAGGCACACGTCCTGGCCTGCTGGTGCCTGTGGCACTCCGGTCGCATCGACGAGGCGCGGTCCCTCGCGGACCGGCTGCCACCGAGCCGGAACCGGCTCATCGCGCACACGTTGATCGCGCTGGCCACCGGTGAGGAGCCACCGTCCTTCCCCGAGTACTCGACAACGCCGTCCGGCCCGCTCGACGGTCTGCTGATGCGGCTCGCCTTCTTGCGCGGTCGCCTCGAAGGGCTCGACGATCCGGGGCTGCTCGATCCGTGGCGGACGATAGTGGGCGGCCCCTGGACCGTCGCCGCACTGCGCGCCACCGGGCGGCTCGATGCCGCGATGGCGATGTTCGAGCCTCGCCGTGGTTCCTCGCAGCCGGTCTGGTTGCATGCCGTCGACGCCGTCGATCTCATGCTTGACCTCGGCCGCGGCGACGAGGCCCGCGCGTCCATGGAACGGGGCAGAGAGCTCATCGCGTCCACCGGATCGCGGGTGTACAAGAACATGAGCCTGCTCGTCGAAGCCAAGATGTGTCTGCGCCTTGAGCACGACACACGACGTGCCGATCAGGTGCTGGCGGAGGCGACCGCCAACGGGGCCTTGGAGTACACCATCACGCGGGAGGCATGGCTGTTGTGGTCGGGGCTGTCGATGCTTCGGCAGAGCAGGGATGCCGAGGCGCACGAGTACCTCGCCGAATGCCTCCGGAGCATGCAGAAGGGAGACCGCCACCTCGATCTTCCGATCGCCGCCGCGTACCTGGCCGAGGCGCAATGGCGTCTCGGCCGTGAGGACGAGTCCGACGCCACGGCCGACCTCGCGCTCGTCTCCGCAGCGACGCACGGAACACAGCACCTGCTGCTGACGGCCCTGGCGGACGTGCCGTCGGTCGCGGCCAGAGCTGCGGACACCAAGTCGAGCCGCACGTCGGCCTGGCATGAGATCCTTGCCGTGCTCTCGGGTCAATATCCCGTGCGTGTGAACGTGAGTACGCCCCGACTCGTGCTCGAGGAGTTCGGCGAGCCGACCCTCGCGGTCGACGGAAGCCTGACCCAGCCGAGGCTCACGAAAAGCGTGGAGCTCCTCAGCTACCTGCTCTGGGCACCGGAGCGCAGGGCCTCGCGCGAGGAACTCCTCGGGGCGCTCTTCGGCGGCCGCAACGATGCCGCCGGCCGCAGCTATCTGCGGCAGGCGCTCTACCGGCTTCGCGAGGTGCTGCCCGACGGCCTGGGCCCCGCGCAGGACGGCGACGTCTTCCAACTGGTGGGCCCCGCCCTGGCCATGGGGTCGGCGCAACAGGCGGTCGACCTGGTCGCGCAGGCCGGGAGGCAGGACGGAGAGACCCGTCTCCAGACACTGTTGCGCGCCCTGAGCAGTGCTGAGAAGGGGCCCTACCTGGCCACGGTGTCGAGTGAGTGGGTCACCGAGCGGCGCGCCGTCCTGGCCGAGACCTTCTTGTCGGCGCGCATCGACGCAGCGAAGCTCGCGTATCGGATGAACCGCTATCGCGAGGCAAAGGGACTGGTCGATCAAGTGCTTCGCGAGGACCCGTACCGCGAGCAGGCCTGGCAGCTGGCCATCCGGCTCGCCCATGCCAGCGGCAGCGACGACGCCGTGCTGGCCCTTTACCAGCGTTACGTGGTGCGGATGCGGGATCTCGGCGTGCCCCCGTCGGACGAGGTACGGCGTCTCGTCGTGCAGCTGCGCCGCTAGATCCGAGTCGATTTCGCCTCGATAAACAGGTGGCCAGTCACACTCAGTCCACCTGATTTCAGCCAACGCTCAAGCCATTTCGTTACAGGCAACGGAGGGCATCATGGGTGCATCGACCGCGCAGGAAATGCGTGCCACCTACCGTCAGGCGATGTCGCGGTTCACGACAGGTGTCACGATCATCACCACCAGGACGCCCGACGGGCCGGCGGGGATGACCGCCAGCGCCGTCGCGTCTCTTTCGCTGGACCCGCTGATGCTGCTGGTCTGCGTGGGCAACACCCTCGCGACGAGGGAAGCGATCTCCGGCTCCGGAGTCTTCGCGGTCAGTGTCCTCGCACAGGGACAGGACCGGACGGCGCTTCGGTTCGCGAGCCGGTGCGAGGACAAGTTCGCCGGTGTCGGACTGCGGAACGAACTCGACCTTCCCGTCATCGAAGGCGCCGTGGCGCACTTCTCGTGCACCGTGGAGCAAGAGCTCGCCGGGGGCGACCACACCATCTTCATCGGTGAGGTGGTCAGTTGTGGCTACTCCGCCGGCTCCGACCCGCTCGTGTACTTCGGCGGGAAGTTCGGCAGCCTCTGCGATCTCGACTCGCATGCCCGGCTCGCCTACGACTGGCAGCTCTCCGCATCACTGTAGAAGGGCGGCCCGGTCAAGGCGCCCGGCCGGCCGGCCCGCCGCGAGGCGCTGCCGGCCGCCCCGCATGACATCACCAACCCTTTGCGCAGGTCGCGCAACGTGTCCCCAGGAGATGAACGTGGACGTATCCGTGCTGGGTCTCGGTCAGATGGGATCCGCCATCGCCGAACGACTCATCGGCGCAGGCCATGAGGTCAGTGTCTGGAACCGGTCGAAGGGCAAGGCGGACGATCTGGTGGCCCTGGGGGCGTTCGAGCTGGAGACGCCCTCCGAGGCGTGGGAGAGGTCAGAGGTCTGCATCACGATGGTCGCGGACTCTCCCGCGTTGGCCCAGCTGGCCCTCACCCCCGGCGAAGGGCTCGTCCACGCCGCGTCCAGCAGGGGACGGACGCTGATCGACATGAGCACTGTCTCGGTCGAGGTCTCCCGTGACGTGGCCGCCGCGGCGGAGGCCGGCGGGGTTCGTTACCTGCGCGCTCCGGTGAGTGGGAATCCGGGTGTGGTGCGTGCGGGGAACCTCACGATCATCGCCTCGGGCGAGAAGGCGGTCTTCGCATCCGTCGAGGGTCTGCTGCGCGACATCGGCCCGCATGTGTTCCATGCCGGCGAGGCGGAGACCGCGCGAGTCATCAAGCTGGCGCTCAACCTCATGGTCGCCGGTACGGCCGAACTGCTCGCGGAGTGCGTCGCCCTGGCGGAGGCACACGACGTACGGCGGGACAAGCTGCTGGAGATCGTCGGCGCCTCGGCGGTCGCGTCGCCCTTGGTGAAGTACAAGATCGGTCCCCTGCTGAAGGACGACTACACGTCGACGTTCAGCGCGCGGCTCATGCACAAGGACCTGGACATGGCCCTCGACGCGGCGGAAGCCGGCAAGGTGCCGCTGCCGGTCACCAGCCTCGTGCTCCATCTGCTGGAGCGCTGTATGTCCACAGGCCTGGGCGAGCTGGACTTCATGGCCCTGCTCGTACGGTTGCAGCGGGAGGCGGGTCAGGACTCCGTCTGACCCAGGTACGGCGGGCGTGTCGGCCCTTCGTTCACCAGGGAGGGGCGTTTCACTGCACCCCGGAGCTCACCGAACCGGCCACACGGCGATGTGCGGCCCGGTCCGGGGCGGCGGTCCGGGGGCCGCCCCGGCGGGAGGAGCACCCGTCCCGCCTGGACGGCTGTGCTGCCCAACGCGCTGTCGGCCGTGCGGATACGGCCTTTCCCTCGGACGCCCGATGCGCGGCGTGTGGGTATGCCCCAGGAGTCCGATCAGCTTGGAAAAGGGCGGCGTCCCGGATACGGGCGGTCAGGAGGGCTGGTCGGCCCGCAGGTGCCCTCGTTCGGCCAGCTCCTCGGCGCCGACCAGGGTCAGGACCGGGCTTCCCGGCGGTGCGAACATCGTCACGACCAGCTGCGACTGCGCATCCGGAAGGTTGTTGGCGCCCTGGTAGTGGATCACATCGCCCCCGGGCTCGAACAGGGCGTCACCGGCCTTGAGTACCCGCGGCTGCTGTCCCTCGAGCTCGAAGAGGATCTCGCCCTGGGTCACGTAGCCGAAGAGCGGACCGGGGTGCCGGTGCGGCGGCGCGCCGGGATCGCCGGGCGGCAGGGTGACCCGGATGGTCCTGGCCTCGGCGCCGGCCGGGATCCGGGCCGCCGCCTCGGGCAGGGTCGTGATCACCTCGACGCCAGGGGGCAGGTGTGCGTGTTCAGCGCTCATGCGTCCTCCAGAACAGGGACTGTCCCAGCGAGGACAAGACGGGCTTGTGCTTTGTGACAGATCGATGCGGCCAACCAATCCGGTGACGCTGCTCCGTTCGCCAAGTCACCCATTGCGTCCCGGACTTCCGGCTTCGACCGCCGGTGCACAAGGGGGCCCGCCTCACGAGCCGCCTTCGAACTGGCGCTGCGCGTACGCCGGTAGGAGGTGCATCTGGGTCGCCGAACCGGGACCATGCTGCACTGGCGCGCGCCCGCGCTGTCCTACGCCGCGCTGGCCGCGGCGCCGTTGTTCGGGCTCGTGTCCGAACTCGTCGTCCCCCGCGACACGACGACCACCGCGCAGGACGAGATACGTTCGTGATCACGGCCCTGCGAGCACGCCGCCTCACGGACACCGCCGTTCCCGCGTCCGAGCCGGCGGGAATCGGCACGGCCTGACCCCGCCAGGGCCGCGGGCCGCGGCGGCAGCGGTCCTGGCCGGGTAGCCAGGTGTGTCTGCCCGCCGCTGTGCACGGGCGACCGTGGGTCAGCCGTGGGCAGTCGTGAGCGCAGCCCCTTCTCCGGGCCGGGGAGGGGGCTGCCCGCGATCCCAGCCTTCTTCCCCTGCCTGCGCAGGCAGGTTTCGGCGGCGCTCGGCGTCACAGAGGCCTGCCCATGACCGCCGCGGGTTCAGGCCCAGTTGGCGGGAGGCACGCACGCACGGCTTCAGTTGCCCAGCGCCAAGGCCTCCCCGACGAGCCCCCGTACGGCCTCCAGGGCTTCGGCCCGGTCTGCGGGAACCAGTCCGATACGCGTACGCCGGTCGAGCAGGTCGGCCTCGTCCAGGGCGCCCTCGTGCCGCAGCCCCCACAGCAGTTCGGCGCCGGTGACGGGGTGGCCCGGCAGGACCGGCTCGCCGAGCCGTCGATCCCCCAGGGCCAGGGCGTGCACCGCCGGCGCCTCGGTGCCGTACCGCTGGACGAGGCGGCGTGGCGCCCGCAGGTCGGCGAGCGTGCGCGGCGCGGCTGCGCCCACCAGCGGGAGTGTGGCGGTCGGGGACGGTCCGGCGGAGAGACCGCGCGCGGCGACCGCGGCGTTCACCGCGTGCTCGGCCATCCGGCGGTAGGTGGTGAGCTTGCCGCCGACGACGCTGACCACGCCGTCCGGTGAGGTCAGTACGGCGTGCCGGCGGGAGATGTCCGCCGTGCGTGAGGCTGTGCCGGGTGTCGCCGAGGTGTCCAGCAGGGGACGCAGCCCGGCGAAGGCGCCGACGACGTCCTCGCGTCCGACGGGGGCGTCCAGCACCGAGCCGAGCACGTCGAGCAGGAAGCCGATGTCGGTCTCGGGTACCTCCGGGACGTCGGGGACGGGGCCGTCCAGAGGTTCGTCGGTGAGGCCGACGTAGACCCGGCCGTCGTCCTGGGGCAGGACGAGGACGAAGCGGTTCGTCTCACCGGGGATCGGGATGTGCAGGCCTGCGGGGATCGGTCCCAGGTGCTCGGAGCGCAGGACGAGGTGGGTGCCTCGCGAGGGGCGGATGCGGATGCCGTCCACCAGGTCGCCGGCCCACACGCCGGAGGCGTTGATCACGGCGCGGGCGCGTATCTCGCCTTCCTCGCCGGTGAGTTCGTCGCGGATCCGGGCGCCGGACGCGGTCAGTTCCAGGGCCCGGACGCGGGTCAGGACGCGGGCGCCGCGCGCGGCGGCGGTGCGGGCCAGCGCGGTCACGAGGCGGGCGTCGTCGGTGAGCTTGCCGTCCCAGGACAGCAGCCCGCCGCGCAGCCCCTCGGTGCGCAGGGCCGGGGCCATGTGCCGGGTCTCGACCGCGGTCAGCCGGCGCGGGGCGGGCAGCGTGGCGCGGGCCGTGCGGGCGGCCAGGCGCAGGCCGTCGCCCGCCCGGAGCCCGGCCCAGGCCAGACCGGCCTGGCCGCGGGTGACGAGCGTGGTCAAGGGCAGCACGAACGGCTGGGCGCGTACCAGATGGGGCGCCGTACGCGCCATCAGCACGCCGCGTTCGACCGCGCTCTCGTGGGCCACGTCGAGTTGGCCGGACGCCAGGTAGCGCAGCCCGCCGTGGATGAGCTTGGAGCTCCAGCGCGAGGTGCCGAATGCCAGGTCGTGGGCGTCGACGGCGACGACGTCCAGGCCGCGGGCGGCGGCGTCGAGGGCCGCTCCGGCACCGGTCGCGCCGAGGCCGACGACGAGGACGTCGACCACACGGCCGTCGGTGGCCTCGGCCAGATCGCGGACGCGCCGCGCGGCGGACAGGGAGGTACCGGCGGCGGGGCTGCTGGTCGGGCTCATGGGGTGAGGGTCCTCTCCAGAACGGTGCGCAGTTCGGCCAGGAACGCCGCGGTGGTCAGATCGGCGTCGTCCTCGTCGGTCATGGTGCGCAGTGACAGGGCGAAGGACTGCAGGATCAGCAGGACGGTCCGCGCCTGGCGTTCGGCGGGGGCCTGGCGCACCGAACCGTCGGCGTGCCCCTTGCGCAGCGCGTCGGCGAGCAGTTCGAGGAGTGCCTCCTGGCTCGCGCCGCGCCGGTCCAGCATGTAGGGCAGGAGGAGTTCGGGATCGACGTCGACGATCTTCTGGAAGAGCGGATGGGCCCGGAACGCCTTCACCCCCGCCACCAGGCCGTCGACCAGCGGTGCGCGCGTGCCCGCCTCCGGCCGGCTCTCCGGCATGGCGCCCATCGCCACGGCGATCCACTCCCGGGTCATCAGATCGCCGACGAGCGAGCGCACGTCGGGCCAGCGGCGGTAGAGCGTCATCCGGGAGACGCCCGCGCGGCGGGCCACGTCGGTCATGGTCGTGCGGCGGACGCCGACCCCGAGGACACAGTCCCGCACGGCGTCGAGCACCGCGTCGCTGTCGGACGAGTTCTGCGGAGCCGATCTGTTGTGACGAATAGGCGTCATGTGTAACAGTGTAACGCCCGGACCCGCTCCGGCGGCAAACCCTCGAACCCGTGTGAGGACGACAACGCATGGACATGCTGTGGAACGGCTGGGGCGACCCGGCCAGGGCTACGCCGCTGCCCGAGACCGTGACCGGGCTGCTGCGCGACTGGCTCGGCGTGAGACCGCGGCCCGTCGCCCCGGCGTCGCTGGAGGACGTCGAGATCGCCACGCCCGCCCTGGCCGACGCGGCACGGCAGGCACTGCTGGCCGCGGTCGGCGACCGGACGGACCGGGTCCGCACGGACCCGGAGACCCGCCTGCGGCACACCCGCGGCAAGTCCACCCCGGATCTGCTGCGCATCCGCGCCGGCGACACCGCCGACGCGCCGGCCGCCGTCGTCCTCGCGCAGAGCCACGACGAGGTGCTCGCCGTGCTCCGCGCCTGCGCGAAGCACGGCCTGTCCCTCGTCCCCTTCGGCGGCGGCACCTCGGTGGTCGGCGGACTGGCCCCCGGCCGCCGGACACCCTTCGTCGCCCTGGACCTGCGGCACATGAACCGGCTGCTCGACCTCGACCCGGTCTCGCGCACCGCCATGCTCGAACCGGGCCTGCGCGCCCCCGAGGCCGAGGCACTGCTGGCCGAACACGGCTTCACCCTCGGCCACTTCCCCCAGTCCTACGAGTGGGCGACCATCGGCGGCTTCGCCGCGACCCGCTCCAGTGGACAGGCCTCCGCGGGCTACGGCCGCTTCGACGAGATGGTGCTGGGCCTGACCCTCGCCACGCCCGAGGGCACCCTGGACACCGGCCGGGTACCTCGCTCGGCGGCCGGCCCCGATCTGCGTCAGCTGCTGCTGGGCTCGGAAGGCGCCTTCGGTGTCATCACCGCCGTGACCGTCCGCATCCGGCCCGTCCCGCAGACCCGCCGCTACGAGGGCTGGCGCTTCGCCTCCTTCGACGCCGGTTCCGCCGCCCTGCGCCGGCTGGCCCAGGACGGGCCGCGCCCCACGGTGCTGCGCCTGTCCGACGAGACCGAGACGCTGATCGGCCTCGCCCAGCCGGACGCCATCGGCTCGGCCGTCGAACAGCAGAACGCCGGATGCCTGGCCGTGGTCGGATTCGAGGGCACCGAGGACGACACCGCACAGCGCCGGGAGGCCGCCGCAGCCGTCCTCGCCGAGTGTGGCGGTACTTTCGCGGGCCCGGAACCCGGCGAGCGCTGGGCGCACGGCCGCTATTCGGCGCCGTACCTGCGCGACTCGCTCCTCGAAGCGGGCGCCTTCGCCGAGACGCTCGAGACCGCCGCCTACTGGTCACGGCTGCCGGGTCTGTACGCCGCCGTCCGCGACGCGCTGACCCGCACCCTCACCGAGGCCGGCACTCCTCCGCTGGTCATGTGCCACATCTCGCACGTCTACGAGAACGGCGCCTCGCTGTACTTCACCGTCGTCTCCGCGCAGGGCGAGGACCCGGTGGCGCACTGGACGCGGGCCAAGCACGCCGCGAACGACGCGATCCTCGACGCGGGCGGCACCATCACGCACCACCACGGAGTGGGCACCGACCACCGCGAGTGGTATGTACGGGAGGCCGGCGACCTGGGCGTCGCGGCGCTGCGGGCCGTCAAGCGGCGGCTCGACCCGCACGGCCTGCTCAACCCGGGCGTCCTGCTGCCCGCGGACTGACCCGGCCGCGCCCCTACGCCCCTGCCCGCACCCCCATCGGGCACCGCCCCGACACCAGCCCGGTACTACCGTCAGCCCCGGAGGCACATCGATGCGACAGTTCACCGCCGTCGTCAACCCCACCGCCGGCGGAGCCACCGGCGCTGCGGCGCTGCTGAGGGTGGCCCGGGTGCTGCGGGAGGCCGGCGCCGGGCTGGAGACCGAGTACAGCCGCAGCCTCGCCCACGCCTGCGAACTCGCCCGGCGGGCCGGAGAGCAGGGCCGGGTGGTGCTGGCCGTCGGCGGCGACGGCATCACCGGAGGCGTCGGGGGTGCGCTGAGCGGTACCGGCGCCGTGTTCGGCGTGATCCCGGCCGGCCGGGGCAACGATTTCGCCCGGGCCCTGGGCCTGCCGGGCGACCCCGACGCCCTGGCCAGGATCCTGCTCGACGGCGTGCCGCAGGCCGTCGACACCATCGAGGTCAGCTCGGCCGTCCACGACCGCACCGTCGTGCTCGGCAGCGTCTACGCCGGGGTCGACGCGCTCGCCAACCGCCACGCCAATCGCTCCCGGCTGCTGCGGGGCACCGCCTCCTACTACGCCGGGGCCCTGCGCGCCATCAGCACGTGGCGCCCGGCCGCCTACCGGGTCACCGTCGACGGCGAGGAACACGCGTACACCGGCTACACCGCGGTGGCCGCCAACTCCGGCTACTACGGCTCCGCCCGCCACATCGCCCCCGGTGCCCGGCTGGACGACGGTCTGCTGGACGTCGTGATGATCCGCGACGCGCCCCGTCGGCTGTTCTTCGCCCTGATGAAGGAACTCGACACCGGCGCCCACGTCCACAGGCCCCAGGTGCACGTCCTGCGAGGCAGGGAGATACGCATCGAAGCCGACCGGGCCGTCCCCTACGGCGCGGACGGCGAGGTCGAGGCGGTTCTTCCCGTCACGGCCAGGGTCCTGCCCGGAGCGCTGCGCGTGCTCCACTGAGCGGCAGCTCGGACCGCTGTGGTCCGGGCAGACGGACGGCCGGGTCGGGGGCTGCGGTTCAGGCAGCCGGGGCGACAGCGCACCTGGATGCGGCCTTCGGGGGCGGCACAGCGGCGAGGCTCCGGCTTCCGGGCGTTTGCCGGGCCTCGGCCGGCGCCGCGTCACCTGCCCTCGTCAGGGCACACGGGCGGTCCACTCCGGCGAGGTGAACTTCGTCCGCGCCAGCTGCCGCGCGCGGGTCAGTTCCTCGTCGGTCACTTCGCCGTCGCTGAGTCCGTAGCGGACGCGGAACGAGTCGATCATCCGCTCGATCACGGCCTCCCGCGTCAGACCGGTCTGCCGGCGCAGGGGGTCCACCCGCTTCTTCGCGCTGCCGGTGCCCTTGTCGGACAGCTTCTCCCGCCCGATGCGCAGCACGTCGAGCATCTTGTCCGCGTCGATGTCGTAGGCCATGGTCACGTGGTGCAGTACGGCACCGGATCCGCCGTCGGGACCCACGACGCGCTTCTGCGCGGCGCCGGCGATCTTGCCCTGGTCGGTGGCGATGTCGTTCAGCGGCTGGTACCAGGCCTTGATCCCCATGTCGCCGAGGGCACCGAGCACCCAGTCGTCGAGGTAGGCGTAGCTGTCCTGGAAGGACAGGCCCTGGACCAGCGCCTCCGGCACCGACAGCGAGTAGGTGATCGTGTTGCCGGGCTCGACGAACATGGCCCCGCCGCCGGAGATGCGGCGCACGACCTCGATGCCGTGCCGGTCCGCGCCCTCGGGATCGACCTCGTTGCGCAGGGACTGGAAACTGCCGATGACGACCGCCGGGGCTCCCCACTCCCACACTCTGAGTGTCGGCGGCCGGTGTCCGGCGGCGACCTCGGCCGTGAGGACCTCGTCCAGCGCCATGTGCAGCGCCGGAGGCAGCGGGCCCTCGTGGATCAGTTGCCAGTCGTAGTCGGTCCAGTCGGTGGCGTGCGCGAGGGCGCGCCGCACCGCGGTGCCGATGCCCTCCGAGGTCAGCCCGTACATGACGGTGCTCTCGGGGAGGGCCGCGTCGATCCGCGCCGCCAGTCCGGCCGCCTCCAAGTCGGCCGGGGCGCCCTCCAAGGCGTGATTGACGGCGTCGAGCGCCTCGTCCGGTTCGAGGAAGAAGTCGCCCGCCACCCGTACGTGCCGCAGCACGCCGTGTTCCACGTCGACGTCCACCACGACGAGCTTGCCGCCGGGAACCTTGTACTCACCGTGCACGGCTCAGCCTTCCTCTTGCGCTGCCGGAGAAACCGCGCCGCGAGAGCGGATGTTCCCCCGTGCACGTGACGGCCGCCCGGCACCGCGTCACCTGCGCCGGCCGATTACGGTGCCGCATCTTGCTGGTCATGCCAGGGCCGAGTGCTGCGCCAGGCCCTCGTCACCGCACGGCCGGCGGCCGCGGGACGGGTTCCGCCGTCGCGGGGTGCCATCCGGGTTCCAGGCTGTCGAGGAGTGCCGCGAAGGCCGCGTCGGCCCGATCCCAGTGGTCGTCGACCAGCGGAGCGACCAGGAGACCGAACACCGCATCGGTCAGGAGCGTGGCCTGGGTCGCAGCCCGGCCCTGGTCCATGCCGAAGTCGCGGAACACCGCAGCGAGCAGATCGGTCCACGCGGTGAGGCTG
The DNA here is from genome assembly GCF_044548465.1 of Streptomyces sp. NPDC052023. Taxonomy (NCBI): domain Bacteria; kingdom Bacillati; phylum Actinomycetota; class Actinomycetes; order Kitasatosporales; family Streptomycetaceae; genus Streptomyces; species Streptomyces sp. NPDC052023. Next base: position 100,846 of record NZ_JBIUBW010000019.1, read on the forward strand.
TCACTGAGGATCGGACCGTACCGGTCGGGATGGAGCACGCCGGCGCTCATGATCTCCAGGTAGAGAGGCAGTGAGGCCCGTACGTCGGGGTCGCTGAAGTGCCTCCACGTGTCCTCCATCAGCCGTCGAAGGCCGGCGGCGTCCGTGGGGGGCCCGACGTTCTCCAGGATTTCGCGGGCACGCAACAGCGGGCGGCGCTCATAGACGGCGAGCGCCTCGGTGATCATGCGTTCCTTGCTGCCGAAGTAGTACAGGAGCATGCGGTCGCTGGTGCCGAGAGCCTGGGCCAGCCGGCGCACGGAGAAGTCCGAGAGCCCGTGCTGCAGCACGTACTCGCGGACGCGGTCGAGAAGGTGGCGTCGCTTGGCCGGGTCGGGTGGGCGTGGCATGGAGCTCCTGGGTGCGGGAGGGCAGCGAAGCGCAAAATGCCCGTTATGAGAGCTTGGCCAGGTCTTTACTGTAGCACCCGTTACATGTATCTTTGGATGTAGCGGTCGCTACATGAATGCGCCCGACACGGTCGCCGGCATCCTCATGTGCGACTCCCCCGACACACAGTAGGGACTGATTCCCATGGCCCTCCGGGCCATCGGCCGCCCCGGCTCCTCCCGCCAGGCACACCGGCCCTCTCACGTCGGCCCGCTCTCATGGGCCGCCAGGCAGCGAGCCCTGTGGTCGCGCTTGTGCGCACCCGTGCGACCGCTCGACGCGCCACGCTGCCGCGCCACCGACTGGGAGGCCTCCTGGCCACTGGGACGGGAACTCACCTCGGTGCGCGATGCCCGGCACCTGTCGATCGCCCAGTTGAAAGCGTGGGCCCTGGACGATGTCGCGGACACCGCAGAGCTCCTGGTCAGCGAACTGGTGACCAACGCGCTGCGCCACACCCGCGGCCCGCTCAGGCTCAACCTGCGGCTGCGTGATTCCCGGCTGCTGTGCGAGGTGGAGGACACCGAGTCCACCGGCCCCGTACGTCGCGTGGTCGACGCGGACGCGGAAGGCGGCCGTGGCATCGAACTGCTCGAACTGCTCGCGGACGCCTGGGGAAGCGTCCGGATGCCCACCGGCAAGACGGTCTGGTTCGAGGTGCGTGTCAAGGAGTGCGACGGAGCGCGGACAGCCTAGGCGTTCCCGCTTCAGACCCTGCGGCGGACAGAGACCGGGCGGGGCATGTACTCTCCGCCGGGGACGGGCCCTTCTGGATCCGCGGCAGCAACAGCGCCTCGGGGCATGCGACTTGGCGTGAGCGTGCCGACCTGACGTGAACCGCTGACATCCGATCAGATTGCGTTCCCACTCAGTCCTACAATGCACTCCTGCACCCGCACGGCGCCCACACCGTCAAAGCGCCGTGCTCCGGGTGAGCTGGATACGGGGGGCTCGGTGGGAGAACAAGCGGCGCCGGCGGGCATGTTGCGGTTCCTCGTGCTGCGCGCATGGGTGCATCGCGCACTCCTCGCAGCCGCGCTGCTGACTGTTCTGCTGACCACCGCCGTGCTGGCCGCGCTCACGCCGCGGGCCGGGAACTACGAGCGGGGCTGTGGCGTCCGACCTGTTGTGGAAGAAGAGATCAAGGGCCTCGCCGGCTTCGTCGTGGCCGGCTCCGGAGCCGCGGCGGCGCTGCTGGCCTGGGCGCCACTGGCGCGGGTCAACGTGGAGGGCGGATTCGAGGGGATCCACCGGGACCTCAGTGTGCTCTACGTCGATCTGCCGCTCGTCGCCGCGGGGGGCGCCCTGGTACCGCTCACCGTCTGGTTGTTCACCCTGCGCCGCCTCCATCGCCCATGGCTCGCCGTCGTGGCGGCCGTCGCCGGTGCCGCCTTGGGGATCTGGGGCCTGACCAACTGGTGGGCCCCTTATCAGGCGCCTGAGTTCGGCTACGAGCGGGCGATGCACGAGTCCGTGAGTGCTCCAGCCGTCGTCTGAGGGTGCGCGTGCGCTGAGCAGCGCTCGCCGGAAGGGACGGTCGGCCGGAACGACAGCTCTCACTGGATCAGTTGCCTCCAGCAGGCGCAAGGTCACGGGGACCGTGCTGCTCGCTCGGCTTCGGCAAGCAGCACGCGGAATTGTCGTCCTCGGGACACAGCGGGTGGCCGGTCACCTCGCTCCAGAACCACGCCAGTTGGTATGCGGGGCTGTCCGACGACCCGATCGCGCGAGGCGACCGCGGCACCCCGACCACGACCGGCGAACAGGACGCGGCGGTGTCCGACGCCGGAGTTTTCTGGCAGGTTCGCGTCAGGCAGAGTGCAGGCGGTCGCACAACAGGCCGCACAGAGGGGGACGTTGTCAATGCTGGAGAACGTGTTCGACAGTCAGTGCTTGCCGGTGCCGGACCGGGTGGAGGCGTGGCGGGACATCACGGCGAGCGCGCTGGTGCCCAATGAGTTCCGCATCGACCGCGTGGCTGAGTTCCAGGCCTCGTTGAAAGCCGCGGACCTGGGTGGGGCACAGGTGACGGCCCTGACCTACGCGTCCATGACGTCACGGAGGACGACGCGGCTGATCCGCCAGTCCGATCCCGAGATGTACGCGGTGGGGCTCATCCTTCGCGGGCAGCAGGTCATCGCCCAGGACCGGTGTGAAGCACCCCTCGGAGCGGGGGATCTCGTGGTGTACTCCACGTCCCGCCCGTACACCGCGGTCGTGCAGTCCGGGCGGGACACGGCGGCCTCCGTAGTGGTGCAGATCCCCCGCGCGGTCGTCCCGGTGTCGTCGAACCGCGTGGACCGCATCCTGGCTACCCGGATGTCAGGAAGCGAAGGCGTCGGCGGTCTGCTCGCCGGCTTCCTCACCCACGCGGCGACCGACACCGTGCCCTGCCGGGCCGCCGACCGCCACCGGCTCGGCAGCGTCCTCGTCGGCCTGATCACCGCATGGCTGGCCCACCTCGTCGACGCCCTGGACCAGACGCCCGTCGAGACGCGCCAGCACCTGCAGTTCCTGAAGATCCAGGACTTCATCGGCCGGCATCTGGGAGACACGGACCTCTCACCCGCCACCGTCGCCGCCGCTCACCACATCTCGCTGCGGACCCTGCACCGCCTGTTCCACCAGCACGCCCACGGCACCACGGTCGCCGCCTACATCCGCCGGCAGCGCCTCGCCCGCGCACAACGCGACCTGGCCGACCCCCGCCTTTCCACGCGACCTGTCCACGCGATCGCCGCCCGCTGGGGCTTTCCCCGCCCCGCCGACTTCACCCGGGCCTTCCGCACCCACTACGGCTCCACGCCCAGCGAGTACCGCCACGGCATCTTGCGCGCGGACGGTGACGCCCACCGCTGAGCGTGTGGCACGCGCTGCCCTCCATGCATGGCGCATGTCCGTGACCCGCCGTCCGCGTCCGGCGGGTGGTGCCACAGCACAGGAGGGCGACCTGCACCGCGTGGCGCTCTTCAGTCCCGTGACCTTCACAGCGACGGAACGATCAGCGAGTCGTGAGCCAAGCGGGGGCGGGCCAGTCGAACGGCCTTGCCCCCGGCCCGATCGCTCGCCCCCCTGCCCGGCGCGAACTGCCGACCGCGATCAGAGAGGTGCGGGGCCGAATCAGTCCAGGACCACCGCGCTCGTGCGATAGGTGTTCGCGTCCTCGATGCAGCCTCGCAGCCGCATCACGTCGTGCGGCGGCAAGGCGGGGCTGACGACGCCGGCGAAAAGGCGGTCGTCCATCCGCTGGAGCCCGGCCTTGTCGTTGCGGGCGGCGGTGGAACGGCGGCAGGTCTCCCAGAGGTCGTCGGCGGCGAGCTGAACCAGTTCGAAGTCCTGCTCTGCGCGGGTCACGACTTCGAAGAGCACGGTCGTGCTCGACGCGTCGGGCGCCTTCTGGGGGCGGGTCTGAGTCGCGTCCGCGAGTGCGGACCACAGGACCAGAGTGAGGGGCACACTGGCTGCGGCCACTGTCACGGTCAGGGCTCTGCGTCCCGGACGTACGGAGGCAATGGGCGGGCGCTCCTCCAGCGGTACGGATTCGTCGACCGGCGGAGCCGTCAGCGCCGTCAGGCGGGTGGCCAGGCGGCGTTCCGCGCCCGGCCCGGCGCCGGCGCCGGCGATCTTCTGGATGAGCATCGCGACCGCGGACAGCGCCGCGCCCGCGACCATCAGCACGGGCACGAACACGAAGGTGCGTTGCGTGCCGGCCGGCGCACCCGCATCGGCGGAGTCGAGCCAGGCGAAACGGTTTCGAGCGGGTGTCCTGGTCTGCTCCAGCCGGTTGCGCACGTCCTCGGCACGGGCCTCGGCGTCGTCCAGCCGGCCCTCCAGCCTGGAGAACCGGTTGAGCAGCAGGACCGTGGCGAGGAGGACCTCGACGATGACGAGCAGGACCCCGGAGATGACGGCCCGCTGCCATTCCCACCTGGTCAGGTAGAGGACCGTGTAGTAGCCGGCATACGCGGCGGACAGTCCGCCGACGGTGTAGCCGGCGAGTCGGATGGTTCTCACGCGGCCGGCTCCTGTGGTGTCGTCAGGGCAGGGGCAGCGGCCCCGGAGAGGTCACGCACGAGGACTGCGCCCGTCCCACCGTCGACGGCCAAGGGGGTGCCGTTGGGGAAGCGTTCGGTCGCTGCCGGTACGCCGACCGCCGTGGGAATGCGGTACTCGCGGGCGAGGACAGCCAAGTGGGACAGGGGACTGCCGGTCGCCGCCACGAGTCCGGCGAGACCCGGGAGCAGCGGTGCCAGCGCGGGATCCAGGAAGCGGACCACCAGCACCGGATGGTCGGGGCGCTCACCATGGCCGTCCCAGGCCGTGCCGGTGCCGAAGCCGCCGCCCGACCCCTGTCCCGGCGTACGGGGACCGGCCTTGGTCTCGGCCACGGGCATGCCGGCCGCCAGACGAAACTCCTCCGGCAGCTCTCCGGCGTCCGTTCGTGGCACCCGCTCGGCGAAGCCGGCGGGCAGCCCTTCGCCCCGCGCCACCTGCAAAAGCTCCTCCCAACGCAACAACACCATGCGGGACAGGCCCAGTTCGCCGTCACGCGCTCCGAACCGGCCTGCCAGTTCCCTCACCATCCGGGCCTGCATCTCCTGCACCCAACGGATGCGCAGGCGCAATCCCTCACGTGAGGTCAGCGCTCCGACACCGCGCGGCAATGCCGTCCGCCCGATCGACGCCGGCAGGGGTGGGCGGCCGGCCAGCGTGGGCGGCAGCAGAGCCAGCAGAACAGGGTGCCGTTCGAGCAGTTCCCTCTCCGCCAGTCCCCGGGCGCGGCCCTCCGCCAACTCCGCGAGGGCCTCTCCCGCCGATGTCGTTCCGTGTCCTGCGTCCAGCAGCACACCGGCCAGGGACTCCTGGGCGTGCAGCGCCGACAGCACGCTGCGACCCCAGCCGACCGCGTCCAGCAACTCCCCGCTGAGCATCTTCCGAGGTGGCGGGAAGCCGGCCAGAGCTCGATCCACATCCGCCATCAGGTCGACCGCCAGCAGCGGCAGTACTCTACGCAGCCTGCCCACCCGCCACGCCGCCAGGGCCCGGCGCGCCCCCGGTGCGGGATTGAGACGCTCGAGGAAGGGATGCGGGGAGGGCGCCACCCCCAGCAGGCGCAGATCGGCCGCGGCTCGACCCCGCACGGTCGTCACCACCGGAACCTTGCGCAGCCGGCGCCGGGATGCCGCGCCGGCGATGTCAAGGGCCACGGTCAGCCCATGGGACATGGGCGTGACCCAAAGGTCCTCCTCCAGGGGCTGCAGAACCGAGGGGAACGTTTCGGCGACCGGGCCGGGGCCCAGCAGGCGGGCGCCGCGCGGTGGGCGCGTTGCCATGGCCGTGATGGGCCGGGACTGAAAGAGCCACAGCCGCTCCTCGGCGTCGAAGCCGAACTCCATGTCCTGCGGGCTGCCGAAGGCCCGTTCGGCCCTCCTGGCCAGCGCCACCAGGCGTGCGGTCCGCCGGTGCGGCAGCAGCCGGTCACCGCGAGGTTCGGCCGGTTCGGCTCGCACGAGACGGCCCCGCCGGGTCAACTGGTAGCGCACCCCCTGCGTACTGCCGTCCACCAGCCGGTGGGGGCCGCCGCTCACCGCGCTGACCAGGATGCGGTCGGTACGCCCCTCTACCGGGTCGGCGCCGAACATCACGCCTCCCACGGCGGACGTGAGCATGGGCTGGACCAGCACGGCCATCCCGTCGCCCGGCACGGCGTCCGGGGACGGCCGCAGGGGCCGCACCCGCCGGGCGGATTCGAGAACGGCCCGCACCGCCGCTACGAACTCCTCCCACCCGCGCACGTCCAGCACCGACTCGAAGCGCCCCGCCATCGACGAGTCCTCGGTGTCCTCGTGCACGGAGGACGAGCGCACGACGACCGCCCGCGCGGAACCGTCCTGGCCGGCCAGCGCCCGCCAGGCGCGACGCATCGCTTCCTGTCCGGCGGGTGCCGCACCGGACGCCCGCTCCACGGGCACCAGGACGAAGCCGGGCAGCACGGGCAGCCCCGCGACGGCGGCGCGGGCCAGGTGCGCGGCCTTGGCGCCGGTCAGACGCGGATCCCCGGCCTCGGGGGCGTCCAGCGGTACGACCGCCAGTTCGAGAGTGTCGATCGACATGGGTCACTGCTCCTGTGCATGCGTAAAGGTGTGTACGGGCCCTTGGCCGGGGTCACGCCGGGCTTCGCTGTATCCCACGAGCCGCGACGGGCTCGGCGGGACGCGGCGCCGTCCGCGGCGTCGCCGTAGCCGCACGACTCCGTACGCCGCCGCCGTCGCGGCGGCGAGCACGGCGAGGCCGATCGGCCCGCCCGCGTGCAGGAACTCGACGGTGGCCGCCCCGGCGAAGTAGCCGAGCAGCACGTTGCCGATGCCCCAGACCAGCGACGCGGCCGTGCTGTAGAGGAAGAAGCGCCGGTACGGCATGCCCGCAGCGCCTGCGGCGTGGGGAAGGAAGGTCCGTACGAAGCCGAGGAACCTGCCGGTGAACACCGCCGCGCCCCCGTGGCGCACCAGGAAGGCCTGTGCCCGCCCGTTCCGGTGACGGCGGCCGGCCCCGCGTGACCGCAGCCTCGCAGGGTGACGCGCGCACCGACGGCCCAGTGCATAGCCGAGGTTGTCGCCGGTGACACATCCGGTCACGACGACGGCGGCCAGGACGAGGACGTCGAGGTCGCCTCGGCCCGCCATGGCGGACGCGAGGAGGATGACCGTCTCGCCAGGGACCAGCAGCCCGATGAAGGCTCCGGTCTCACTGGCTGTCACAGCGAACACGACGGCGTAGGACCACCACCCGGCAGCCTCGACGAGAGTATCTACGTGCATGGCCGTCAGCCCGCCTTCCGCAACGGTGCGGAACTGGTCGCCCGCCGGTGCCGCGTCGGTGCGTCGCGACGCGGGAACTCCACGACTCGGCCTTCGGGGTCCCATGCGTCCGCGGTCCCCCGGGCGGGTGTCCCGGGCCGCTGAACGCGGCCCGCGACATACCAGGCCAGCAGCGGCACGCCCACGGCCCACACCGCGCCGCGCATCATGTGGTCCGCGATCAGTACGGACGTCGCTACCGCGGACAGCGCGGTCACCATCGTGGCGATCCGCGCCCGCACGGCCGACAGGCCGGCGGCCAGCGCCAGCCCCGTCAGCAGATACCAACCCGCCAGCGCTCCGGGCAGCGCCACGTAGTCACGGACGACCGGCCCTTGTGGCATCGGCAGTGCGCCCACGGACTCGGTCGCGGCGAAGACGAGGCCTGCCGAGACGGACAGCAGCAGCGCGACGGCCGCGCGTGCGTAGGCAGCGAGGTGCCGGTGAGCGAGCCAGAGCAGGGTCAGTGCCATCAGGACCAAGGGGACCGTGTCGTGGATCTGTGCGACGGCCTGTGCCGACTGCAACAGGCCCGGCCGGCTCCGGTCACCGGGGAAGACTGCTGTGACGGCTGCATGGAGAAGGGCGAGCGCCGCCGCTCCCGTGCCTGCGTGGCGCAACGTCCGCCGCACCGCGGTCGATCGCGTGCGGGGGGCGTGCGTCGCGGACTTCACCGGTTCCGTCCGAGCTCAACCCCGGTGCGCGGAGCGGGTGTACCGGTGTGCCGGAGGAGGCCGGCCCCGTGTGCGCGATGCGCCTGACCGGCCGAGTGGTGCGATGCGAGGCCGATGTTCGGCTCCGTCGCGGTGTCAGTTCCCATGATGAACACTTCAGTTAGGTGCGGCAGTTGGCATTTCAACTGGATGGCAATACTTGTCACGTCAAGCAACTGTCTGGATGGGATGCGGCCTCAGTGCGACCCTGCACTGGGCATCCTCGGCAGATCCACCCCGGAAGGGGGCGACGCGGCGATGGCGGCGGGGGCCGGCGTCACGCTCGGCCGTCGTCCGCTCAGGCCATCACCGTAGCCGGACATCGCGCCAGCCCGGTAGAGGAACGTGAGTGATGCGGCCATAGGGCATGCCTATGGTGTGTGAGGCCTCCACGGGGCCGATGGCACGCCGCCCATCCATGGCGTCACGCTGCCCGATCACTGGACGCCGAGGCGGCCGCCCTCGCGCTGATCACGGCGCGTCCGCGCTTCGACTCCGGGAAGCGGGTGAGCATCGCGCGCAGCTCGCCGGCGCCGACGTTGGCGCCGAAGGGCTCGGTGCCCGGTTCGAGCCGCACTCCCTCCGCGAGGGAACCTGCCATGACCGGGTCGAAGCCGAATGCGGTGACGAGGCGGGCGACGGTGGCGACGTCGGCCGGGGCATCACCGGCGATCGCGATCGCCTTGCGTCCTGGCGTTCCCTCGGGCAGAGCGCCGTCCTCGAGGTCGTGGTAGCCCATGTGGTTGAACGCCTTGACCACCCGCGCACCGGGCAGATAGGCCTGCACGAGCTCGCTGGACGAGGTGAGTGGATCGGTGAGGTCGTCGCGGACGCCGTCGACCTCCCACCAGTAGTTCATGGCGTCGACGACGAGCTTGCCCCGCAGCGCCTCGGCCGGAATCGTGCGGTACTTGCCGAGCGGAAGCGCCAGTACGACGACGTCCGCCTCCGCGGCAGCCGCCGCGGTGACCGGGACGGCTCCGGGGGTGAGGACTTCGACAGTGAGAGCGATCTTGGCGGGGTCGCCCGAGCCGGCGATGAGCACCCGATGACCGGCTGCCAGGGCGAGGCGTGCCAGCACGGTGCCGACCTTCCCCGCACCCAGGATGCCGATCGCGGGCGCGGTAGGGGTCCTGTCCATTTCTGCTCCGTTCATGACGTCAGCCTTCGAGGATGTCGCGGACCATCGGGAGCACCCGCGTGCCGTACAGCTCGACCGAGCGCAGTCGGCCACTGATCGGCTGTGCCCCCGTGGTGTAGATGAGGTCGAAGCGGCCCACGCCGAGCGCCTTGATGGCACGGGCCATCTTGCGGGCGACGGTCTCGGGGGAACCGATGTAGAGCGAGCCGTGTTCGATCTCGGCCTCGTACTCCGCCCTACGGAGCGGCGGCCAGCCTCGCAGCGCGCCGATACGGTCACGGATGACCTTGTAGTGCGGCCAGTGCAGCTCCCGGGCCTGCTCATCCGTGTCGGCGATGAAACCGGGTGAGTGCATTCCCACCGGGTGGGCGGTCGTGCCGAACTTCTCCGTGGCTCGCCGGTAGAGGTCGATGTAGGGCGCAAAGCGCTCCGGGCTGCCGCCGATGATGGCGATCATGAGAGGGAAGCCGTAGCGCGCGGTGCGGATGACCGACTGCGGTGAACCGCCGACACCCACCCAGGTGTTCAGGCGCCCCGACTCGGTCTTGGGGAAGACGTCGGCATTGTCCAGCGGAGCACGCTTGCTGCCGCTCCAGGTGACGGGCTTCTCCTCCAGCAGTCTGGCGAAGAGCTCGATCTTCTCCTCGAACAGCACGTCGTAGTCGGCCAGGTCGTACCCGAAGAGCGGGAACGACTCGGTGAAGGAGCCGCGCCCGAGAATGACCTCGGCCCGGCCGTTCGAGAGCGCGTCCACGGTCGAGAACCGCTGGAACACACGGACCGGATCGTCCGAGCTCAGCACGGTCACACCGGACGAGAGCCGGATACGGCTGGTACGTGTGGCGATGCCGGCCAGCACGGTCTCCGGGGAGGAGATCGCGAACTCCGGGCGGTGGTGTTCACCGAGCGCGAGGACGTCCACGCCGGTCTGCTCCGCGAGAACCGCCTCGTCGAGGACCTGCCGGATGGCTCGCGCGTCGGAAACCGGGGTGCCCGTGTCGTCCAGCGGCACATCGCCGAAGGTGTCGAGGCCGAAGGTGAGCTCAGACATGGGCGGGTTCCTTCGCGAGCAGTTCCCTCACCCGCGGGGCGACTTCGCGGCCCAGCAGCTCGATCGTGCGGGCGCGCGCTTCGCGCGGGAGGTGCATGACGTCGTACTTGAGATCGAAACGGCTGAGGTGCAGTTCGCGGGCCATCGTGGCGATCTTGCGTGCGACGGTCTCGGGCGAACCGACGAAGAGCGCACCGTTGCCGACTTCCGCCAGGTAGCGCTCGCGGGTCGGCTTGTAGAACCCACGCTCCTGAGCGAGTGCGGCGACGACCGGTTGCCAGTACCGCCACCAGGTCTCCTTCGCCTCCTCGTCACTGTCGGCGATGAGCCCGAGCGAGTGCTGGGCGACGGGCTGCCGCGGGTGCCCGAACTGTTCGAGCGTCCGGTGATAGAGCTCGACGTGGCCGGCGAAGCGCTGAGGGCGTCCACCGATGACGGCCAGCATGAGCGGCAGGCCGTAACGGGCCGCGCGGACGACGGAGTTGGGGCTGCCGCCCACGCCGATCCAGGTGGGAATGCCGCCCGCCGGCATCCGGGGACGCAGTCGCTGCTCGAGGAGCGGCGGCCGGAAGCGGCCCGACCAGGTCACCGTCTCCTCACGCTGCAGGCGCAGGAACAGGTCGAGCTTCTCCTCGAACAGTTCCTCGTAGTCGGCGAGGTCGTAGCCGAACAGCGGGAACGACTCGGTGGCCGACGCCCGCCCCAGTACGAGCTGGGCGCGGCCGTTCGAGGCGGCGTCCAGCGTGGAGAAGTCGTGGTAGAGCCGTACGGGGTCGTTGGTGCTCAGCACGGTCACCGAGGTGCCGAGCCGGATGCGTTCCGTCGCGGTGGCGATCGCGGCGAGCAGGACGGGGGTGGCGCTGTCGTTGTGACCTGCTCGGTAGTGCTCGCCGACACTGAACACGTCGAGACCCACCTCTTCGGCGAGCTTGGCCTCCTCGATCAACAGGCGAACGGTTTCGGCATCGCTCAGCGGCCGGTCGCCGTCGGTGGCGACCTCTCCGAACGAGTTCAGCCCCAACTGGAACTCTGTGGCCGTCATGGACTCCTCCTGGAGTTATTTGCTTGACGCGTCAAATACTTCTCCAATGTGCTTGATGTGTCAACCAAAGGTGGGGGGCGGACGCGGCAGGAGGAGCCGTCAGCATCGGGGGGCGAGCGGGAGCAGGGCGCTCACCACCGCCGAGGACCGTGAAACGGACGCCAGGGCCTTCGGTGACGCGTCAACCGACCTAGACTTCTCGTCATGGCGGAAACGGTGCGGTGGCTGACGCCGGAGGAGCAGTACGCGTGGCGCAGCTTCGTGCGCCTCCAGGAGAGACTCCGTGGGCGGCTGTCACGCCTGCTGCAGACGGAGTCCCACGTCTCCGAGGCGGACTTCGCGGTACTGGTCGAGTTGACGGACACACCGGACGGGCGGCAGCGGATCCTGGATCTCGCCCATGCGCTGGAATGGGAGAAGAGCCGGATCTCCCACCACATCTCCCGCATGGCCAAGCGGGGGCTGGTGGTCCGGGAAGAGTGTTCCGAGGACGGGCGCGGCGCCTTCGTGGTGATCACTGATGGCGGGCGCGCGATGATCGAGGCCGCCGCCCCGCGTCACGTGGAAGCGGTCCGTGCCCTGTTCCTCGACCACGTCACACCGGCGGAGCTGCGTGCGCTGACGCAGATCGCCGAGCGCGTGGTCGAGAAACTGGACGGGGACCCGTCCTGACGGGAACCGGGCGGGGCGGTCCGCGCCGCCCCGGCCGGTCCCGTCATGGGCCCGGGCCAGGTGTCCTGACGCCGCGCGAGGTCGACGCGGCGGTCAGGGGGTCAGGAGGGAGTCGTCCTTGGTCTCGGGCTCGGCCCCCGGCAACTGGTGGCGTGCGGCGATGAGCGCCGCGTCCACGTCACGGGTGCCGGTCGACACGCACAGGGTGTAGGCGATGTCGTCCATACGCCGGCGCACCTCGTCGTCGCCGTCCTGGGCATGCAGGAGGCGCAGCGCCTCGTACTGCTGGATCAGGTTCTTCAGCACGGCCGGATGTGCCATGAGCATGGGGAGCCTCCCTTGTCGCCGCTGCCCGCATGAGCGATTCACCGCCCCGTGTGCCCCCAGGCACAAGCCGCCATTCCCGAATTTCAGGACGAGCTGCATTTCAGGACGAACTACCAGGAATCGGCTGGGGCCACCGGCTGCGGCGGCGTGCCCCGCGCGGCCTCCCTCCTGCCGCGCGGGGACGTTCAAGGGCGCCCTCACGTGAAGCGGGATCCGCTCAGGAGTGGGCGAGCGCCCAGTCCAGGGCGTGGTCGGCGACCTCCTGCCAGCCGTCCTGTACGGGCATCAGGTGGGAGCGGCCGGGAAACACCTTGACCTCGGTGTCGGTACCCCGCGCCTTGTAACGCTTGGCGTTGGAGAGCTGGACCTTCGGGGGCATGAGGTGGTCGTACTCGCCGGAGAGGAACAGCAGCGGTGCCCGGCCGGCCTTGCGGAAGTCGACGTAAGTGTCGGTACGGCCGGGACGGAGGTTCGCGAGCGCGCTGTCCCAGACGATGCTGCCTGGCGCGGGGATGTGGTAGCGCTGATAGGTGGCGCGGGCCTGCGTCTCGGAGAACGTGTTCGTGAAGGCGTAGCGCCATTGGTCGAAGTTCAGGCCGACGGCACGGTGCCGGTTCGCGGGGTTCTTCAGGACGGGGAAGAGGGAGCGGACCTGGGACATCGGTACGACCGGCACGCCTTCGGTGGGCGCGGAGTTGATCACCACTCCGGCGGCGGCGAGGCCGCGGTCCAGGAGGATCTGGGTGAAAGCGCCGCCGGCGGAGTGACCCATCACTATGGGCGGCCGGTCCAGCCCGGTGATCAGCTTCTCGAGGCTGGAGATGATGGCCGGGACGGTCACCGTCTCGATCGGGGCCGGGTTGCCGCTGAGGGCCTCGACCTCCACCTCGAATCCGGGGTACGGGGGCGCGATGACACGGAAGCCCTTGTCCTCGTAGTGGGCGATCCAGCCCTCCCAGGCCCGCGGCGTCACCCAGAAGCCGTGGACGAGGACGATGGTGTCGGGTTGCATCAGTGTGTGCTCCTAGCAGGGGGCCGAGGGCCGACCATGATCTGTCGAGGGTCGGCCCTCGGCCGGACTCTCTCTGCGGCGTCGGGCGGGGACATCGGCGGGCCCCCGCAGCAGGAAGGGCCGACAGGCACGAATTCGGGCCCTCGCCTGCTGGACGCAGGCGTCGGCTCCCCTGCCGCCACGAGGTCCGCCACCTGTCCGTCCCGGCACGCCGATTCCGTACGCTAAGACCGGGACGTCCCCGTGCATGTGACACCGGCTGGAGGAAATTGCCTCATTGGCAAATCCCGCCGGCCTGCGACGGCGTACCGCCCGCCGCGGCCGAGCCGCCGAACCGCCCGTCGGCACGACGTGTCAGCACCGCGGTCCGCCGGGCATCACACGGTGCCCGGCGGACCGTTCGGCGGCTCAGTCGCGGCGGTACTGCGCCGGGGAGTTCCTCGTCGCGGGATCCTCGTACGAACCGGCCCGGCCGCGGTCCACATGGAAGGTGGTCAGCGTGGTGACCCCGGAGGCCGGGTCGCGGCGGTCGCCGATCACCCGCATGTGGGTACTGAAGCGCTCCGGGGTGACCTCGTGGACGTCGTAGCCGTAGCGGTTGCCCTCGAAGTACTTCAGGTGCGGGTTGGCCGCGCCCATGACGGGGCCGTTCTGCGCGTTCCAGTCGGCCGAGTAGGCACCCGAGGTCACCGAGTGCGCGGTGAACTCCGTACCGATCACCGGCGAGGAGACGTCGTCGAAATCGGGCCGGATGTCGTCGACGAAGGCCGAGTGCCAGTCCCCCGTGAGGACGACGAGGTCCTCCATGCCGGCGCGGTGCACATGCCCGAGGACCTCCTTGCGCTCGGCGAGGAAGCCGTCCCACTGGTCGGTGAACATGTACGAACCGCCGGGACGGCCGCGCAGCTGGCTGAGCATGATCGAGTTGGCCCAGACGTGCCAGGAGTCCGGTGCCCGGTCGACGTTCTGCTTCAGCCACGCCTTCTGCGCGGCACCGAGAATCGTGCCGTCGGCCAGGTTCTGCGCCGAGCGGTACGAGCGCAGGTCGAGCACGGTCAGCTCCAGCAGGTCGCCCCAGCGGCGCACCCGGTGGATCTCGGGGTCGGGAAGCGCAGAGGCGGCACCGGCCCCGTCGCGGTGCGGCATGTTCTCGTACCACGCCTGGTACGCGGCGGCCCGGCGCTGCATGAAGGGCGCTCCCCCGCCGGTGCCGGAGTAGTCGTTGACGACCTCGTGGTCGTCCCAGGTCAGGAACCAGGGGTGGGCGGCGTGCGCCTCGCGCAGGGAGGGATCGCCCTTGTAGAGCGCATGGCGGCGACGGTAGTCGGCGACCGTGAAGACCGACGGCCCCTCGTGGTCGCGGACGTGGTCGGCGGGGACGCCCCCGACCTGCCCGTGCTCGTAGATGTAGTCGCCGAGGTGGATGACGAAGTCGACGTTCTCGCGCGCGATGCCGCGCTGCGCGGCGTAGAAGCCGTCGTGGAACGCCTGGCAGTTGGCGGTGGCGAAGCGGACGGAGGCGACCCGGCCGGCCGGTGCGGTCCGGGTGCGGCCGATCCGGCTGCGTCTGCCCAGCGCCTTGAAGGCGTACCAGTAGCGGGTGCCGGGGCGCAGCCCGTGGACGGGGACGTGGACGCTGTGGCCGAGCGTGGCGGAGGCCGTGGTGGTGCCGCGTGCGACCACGGACCGGAGCCCGGGGTCGGTCGCCACGACCCAGTCGACCTCGACGATCTCGGGCAGCTTCTGCTCGGCGGCCAGCGGCTCTGGCGCCAGCCGGGTCCACAGCAGCACGCCGGAGGCCTGCGGGTCGCCGGAGGCCACGCCCAGGGTGAACGGCGCCGGGTCGTACTCCGCGCCCAGCGCCCGGGCGGCCTCCAGGGCCTGGGCGGGCGACAGACCGGCGGCCAGCGGCCAGGCGACGCCCAGGGCCCCGGCGGCGCCCGCCGCCTTGAGCAGTCCGCGTCGGTCGAGCCGGGTCATGTGCGTCCTCCAGTGGCCAGGGTGAGCGAGACGGCGTCGGCGTAGCCGTCGTTGGAAGTCCCGCCGGTACGGGTGAAGACGAGCAGCACGCGCGCGGAGCGCGCACCGGGCGGAACGGTGGCGGTCGCGGTGCGTTCCACGAGCGCGGTGCGCGACAGCCGCTCGGCCGCCGTCACCGGGCCGAGCACGGAGAGGGCGACCGGCGTCCCCAGGGCGTCCCTGAACTCGACGGACAGCCGGGCGCCGTCCTCCTGCGCGGCGTACCCGCCCAGCCATGCCGCCAGCGTGTACCGCACTCGCCCGGCGTCGACGGCGCGGTGTCCGGCGCGTCCGTGCGCGGGCAGCGCGATGTCCTGGACGAGCGCGGTGCGGGCGCTGTTGCCGCCGGAGAAGAAGCGGCTGCCCCGGTCCGCCGGTCCGGGGTCGTCGGGCCCGGGGTAGCCACCCGCGAGGGTGTAGGGGATGAGCGCGGGCGCCCCTTCCCGCACCTCCCAGCCAGCCACCTCGGCGACGGGCTCGGCGGACCCGCCGGGCCCGCTCTCGGCGTCGCCGTTGACTACGAGATTCACTCAGGTCTCCTCGATCGAGGGTGATGGGGAACCACCTGTGCATCGCAGCAGGCGGGAGTGAACCACGGGAAGCGGGACGGGAAACGAAGGCGGCAAGTTGTTCAGACAAGTTCGGGCGCTGCGGCTCTCGTTTCCCTTTCGTGCGTGGCACCGACCGGCTCCGCGTCCATGGACCTGTCGACTCGGAGCCGCGTCCTGTGGTCCACGCCGGGGACCCGAGAGGCCCGGCACGCGCCAGGCGCGTCAGTGGTGGTCGCCGTGCCGGCCGAGGGTCTCCACCGGGGTCGCGCCGGGGCGGGTCCACTGCGGCACGGGGCGGCTGGTGGGACCCCAGGTGGCCTTTCCGCAGGCGTCCGTGCGCCAGTACCAGCAGGCCTGGCGGCCCTCGGCCGGATACCCCTCGCGGACATCGCCGATCACGGGCCGGCCCTCGGGGTTGTCCTCCCACGCCTCGCCGCGGCCGTAGGGCGTCATGTCGAGCAGGCTCAAGGACCCGTTGACCGGCTCGTTGCCGCGCCCCGTCGTGGAGTAGGTGAGGAACACACGGTCGCCGTGGCGCAGGAAGCAGGTGAGGTGCCCCATGTCGCCGCCGACGGGCGCGTCCACGCCACGCACCGAGTACCAGGGCTGGGTGTAGCCCATGAACTCGACGTAAGCGGCCACCTCGTCCCACCGGCCCGTGGTCAGGACGGCGAACGAGACTCCGCGGGCGTTGAGATAGACGGCGTCCTTCACGTGCCAGGCCGTGGTGGTGCAGCCCTCGCACTGTCCCTGGTGCGGCGCGCCGTCGTACCACATGTGCTTGTAGACCAGGAGTTCGTCGCGGCCCTGGAACAGGTCCAGGAACAGGACCGGGCCGTCGGCTCCGACGACCTCGACCGTCCCGTCGAACTCCACCATCGGCAGCCGCCGGCGGGCCGCGGCGAGGGCGTCGCCCTCGCGGGTGTGGGCCTTCTCGCGGACCAGCAGCTCGTCACGGGCGCTCTGCCAGGTGGCCAGGTCGACGACGGGCGGGCGGCCGGGCAGCGCGGGCGTCGGATCGTCCGGTGTGGTCGTCATGATGTCCTCCGTGGTGTCTCGTACCGCCGCCTGGTACGTCGTCCTGCGACGGTCACCAGGACAGACTCCCGGCCCGGCCGGAACTCATCGCGGCCCACGGGGTCCCGGCGGCCGGCGGAGACCGCGCGACGGGCGGAGGACGACGTGTGGCGGGCGACCTAGGCGCGGCTCCCCGCCGGCACCCGTCCGCACATCGCCGCCACGGCCCGCCACCTCGTCACGGACATGCGGCGCAGTTCCTGCCCGGCGGCCCTGGACCTGCTCCTCACCGCGGCGGCCGAGGGCCTGGCCGAGGCCACATCGCGGCAGTAGTGCCGTGCCCGGGGGCCCACCGCGCCGGAGGGCGTACGGCCTGGGAAACGCATACCATTTCATAGGGTGTCAAGGAGAGCCACAGCACCCGCGTCGCGACGCGGTGCCGCCCCACGACGGGAACAGGCCGGCCATGGAACACCTCGATGAACCGCTGACCCAGCGCGGTGGCCGTTACGGCGAGGCCGTCTTCCGGCCCGAACAGGCGGGCGAGGGCGAGCGCATCGACTTCGGCGCCCTCGCCTACGACGACGTCACCCTGGCACGACTGCGTGCGCTCGGGGCAGGCCCGGGATGGCGCTGCCTCGACGTAGGCGCCGGCACCGGCACGGTCTCCCGGCGGCTGCTGGACGAAGCCGGGGTCACGAGCGTGCTCGCCGTGGACCGCGACGTACGGTTCCTCACCGAGCGGCCCGCACCCGGGCTCGACGTGCTGGAGGCCGACCTCACGGCCCCGGACTTCGCCCCCGGGCATTTCCGGCTCGTCCACGCGCGCTTCGTGCTGATGCACC
This sequence comes from Streptomyces sp. NPDC052023, assembly GCF_044548465.1. Taxonomy (NCBI): domain Bacteria; kingdom Bacillati; phylum Actinomycetota; class Actinomycetes; order Kitasatosporales; family Streptomycetaceae; genus Streptomyces; species Streptomyces sp. NPDC052023. The sequence goes on from NZ_JBIUBW010000019.1 coordinate 118,522, forward strand.
TGCCCCAACGGGACCGCCTGATCACGGCACTGGCCGAACTCGTCGCGCCCGGCGGCGTGCTGGTGCTCAGCGACGCGGTCGACCTGACGAGCGACCGGGCACCCGGCACGCCGTACACCACGGTGATGCGGGCGATGTGGCAAGGCCTGCGCGCCACCATCGGCACCGATGTCTCCTGGGTGCCGTCGTACCCGCAACTGCTGCGCGGGACGGGGCTCGCACACGTCGCCGCCGAGATCCATGTGCCGCCGCTGTTGCCGGGCAGCCCCATCAGCCGCTTCTGGGCGGACACATGGGAGCGGAGCAGAGCGGCGATGCTCGCCACCGGCCTCGTCGACGACGCGGCAGTCGACGCGGCGGTGCGGTACCTGGACTCCGACGCCTGCGCGGCACTGTCGGCCGGCATGCTCACCGTGTGGGGATGGAAGCCCGGGAAGCCCGCCTGAGCCGCTTCCGGTGGTCACGCGCTCACCTCGACGCGGCCCTCCGGATCAGTTCCCCACGGCGTGGTCGGCCCGCGTCCGGGATCGGTCGGCGGGGCTGGATACTTGGTCCTCGACGTCGGCTCGGACGAGGAGTAGGACCAGTGGTCAGCGACCGCCGTATCGGCCCGCCCCATTTCGCCAGTGAACGCGACATGCTGCGGGCCTTCCTCGACTACCACCGCGCGACCCTCGCCATGAAGTGCGAAGGGCTTACCGACGAGGAGCTACGGCGGCAGTCGATGCCGCCGTCCACGCTTTCGCTGCTCGGTCTGGTACGGCACATGGCGGAGGTCGAACGCGCCTGGTTCCGCCGGGTGTTCGAGGACAACGAGGCACCCATGGTCTGGTCCGACAAGATCGACTTCCAGGCGGCGTACGACGCCGGCACGTCGACCAGGGAGGAGGCGTTCGCGGCGTGGGAGACAGAGGTGGAACACTCGCGTCGCATCGAGCGGGCCGCCGCATCCCTGGACCTTGCCGGGTACCAGCCCCGGTGGGGCGAGGAGGTGTCGCTGCGGATGGTGATGGTGCACGTGCTCCTGGAGTACGGCCGCCACAACGGGCACGCCGACTTCCTGCGGGAGGGCGTCGACGGGACCGTGGGCGCCTGAGGTCTGCGGCGAGAAGGTCGCCCGCTCCATGCCACCCGGCTATCACACAGAGTGACGTACACCCCGGCGCCGCACCCCGCTCCACACCCGAGCGCTATAATTGAGCATTAAACTAGCGTGAGGGTGCCCGAGGAGGTCGCACCGTGGCAGAGCTCGGACTGACCGACACGGTGGGGATGCTGCGCCTGCCCGGTGTGCGGCCCAGGTACACCAGCGCGGGGCTCGGGTGGGAGCACCTCTACCTCTCCGCCCAGCTGGAGCAGTCCTACCGGGCGACGTTCGGCCCCGCCCCCACCCACCTGCTCATCCTGCATCTCAGCGGACCGGTCACCGTGCGCCGTGGTGTGGGTGCCGCGGCGCGGTCGAGGACCGTCCCGGCCGGCGGCCTGTTCCTGCAGCCGGTGGGCCGGGAACTCAGCGTGGAGCTGGGCGCCCCGCTGGACACCGTGCACGCCTACCTCTCCGACCAGGCGCTGCGCGAGGCCAATGAGGGGCGGCCCGTCGAACTGTCCGAGGAACTGGGCGCCACCGATCCGCTCGCCGAACAGCTCATGATCGCGCTGGACGTCGCGGTGCGCCGCTGGGAGCCGTCGGCCCGCACGTACGTGGACCACCTGACCGGCATGCTCGCCGCGCAGCTCGCCCGGCGGCACGCGGCTCGCCCCGGCGGGCCGGCGCCTGTCCGTTCCGGTCTCTCCGACCGGCAGCTCGCCGCCGTGCGGGACCTCATGGGGGATCGTCTGGCCGAGCCGCTGCCGATCGCGGACCTGGCCGCTGCCGCCTCGCTCAGTGTCAGTCAGTTCACGCGCCAGTTCCGCGCCAGCACGGGCCAGTCACCGCACCAGTACCTGCTGGGCCTGCGTCTGGAACACGCCTGCCGGCTGCTGCGGACCGGGGCCGCGCCGATCGGGCAGGTGGCCGTGGAGTGCGGGTTCTCCCATCAGGAGCACCTGACCCGGGTGATGCGGGCCCGTCTGGGCACCACCCCGGCCGTCGTGCGCCGCGAGGGGTGAGGACCGCGGGCCGCCCTCCCGGGCCGGCGGTCCGGGAGGGCGGCCGGCCCGGGAGCCGGCGGTCCGGCACCGTCGCCGTCCGCCGTTCCCGGCTTCTCCCCGCCCGGCGATCCGAACCGCACTCCCCTTCCCGCTCAGCGTTCCGGCCCCTCCCCTGCTCAGCGTTCGAGCACCAGAGCCAGCGCCTGGCCCACTCCGATGCAGAGCGCGGCCAGACCCGTGCCCGAGCCCGCCGCGGCCAGCTGGTGGGCGACGGCGCCCGTGACGCGCGCGCCGGAGGCGCCCAGCGGGTGCCCGATGGCGATGGCGCCGCCGCGCGGATTGACGCGGGACCGGTCGAGTTCCGGGAGCGCCGCCAGACAGGCCAGCACCTGGGCGGCGTAGGCCTCGTTGAGCTCGATCGTGTGCAGGTCGGCCGCGTCGACCCGTGCCTTGGTCAGGACCTTGCGGATGGCGTCCACCGGGCCCAGTCCGAAGTACTGCGGCTCGATGCCCGTGACCGCCGCCGCCCGCACCCGTGCCAGCGGTTCGCGGCCGATCGCGGCGAGCCCCGCCTCGTCGGCGAGGAGGAGCGCGGAGGCTCCGTCGTTCAGCGGGGAGGCGTTGCCGGCCGTGATGGTGCCGTCGGGCAGGAACGCCGGCTTCAGTTTCGCCAGGGCCTCCAGGGAGGTGGAGTCGCGGATGTTCTCGTCGCGCGGCAGGTCCACGCCGTCGACGTCGACGACCTCGCCGCCGTACAGGCCGTCCCGCCAGGCCGCGGCGGCGTTGCGGTGGCTGGACAGGGCGAAGGCGTCCTGCTCCTGCCGCGTGACGCCGTACTTGGCGCCCACCAGCTCCGCGCTCTCGCCGAGGGGGATGGTCCACTCCTGCGGCATCCTCGGGTTGACCATCCGCCAGCCCAGGGTGGTCGAGTGGAGCTGCTGGTCCTTGGCGGGGAAGGCCCGGTCCGGTTTCGGCAGCACCCAGGGGGCGCGGCTCATGGACTCCACGCCGCCGGCGACGGCGACGGAGGCGTCGCCGAGTGCGATGGCGCGGGCCGCCTGAATGACGGCCTCCATGCCGGAACCGCAGAGCCGGTTGACGGTGGCGCCGGGCACGTTCACGGGCAGTCCGGCGAGCAGGACGGCCATGCGTGCCACGTCCCGGTTGTCCTCCCCGGCTCCGTTGGCGTTGCCGAACAGCACGTCGTCGATGCGGGCCGGGTCGAGGCCGGGACTGCGCTGCACCAGGGCGCGCAGCACGCCGGCGGCCAGGTCGTCAGGGCGTACGCCGGACAGCGCCCCGCCGTAGCGGCCGAAGGGGGTGCGCACGGCGTCCACGATGTACACGTCACGCGGTTGTTCGATCATCGGGGGCTCCTGACGATAAGAGATACGGGCGTGTGGGCGACCACCTGCTCCGTCGTCACGCCCGGCGCCGTCTCGACGAGGGCGAGGCCCTCGGGGGTGATGTCCAGCACGCAGAGGTCGGTGATGATCCGATCGACGCAGGCCCGGCCCGTCAGCGGAAGCGTGCACTCCTCGACGATCTTGGAGCTGCCGTCCTTGGCGGTGTGCTCCATCAGGACGACGACCCGTCCCACGCCGTGCACGAGATCCATGGCGCCGCCCATGCCCTTGATCATCTTTCCGGGGACGGCCCAGTTGGCCAGGTCGCCGCGCGCCGAGACCTGCAGCGCACCGAGGACGGCGGTGTCGATGTGGCCACCTCGGATCATGCCGAAGGACAGCGCGGAGTCGAAGAACGACGCTCCCGGCCGTACCGTCACCGTCTCCTTGCCCGCGTTGATGAGGTCGGCGTCGACCTCGTCCGGCTCCGGGTACGGGCCGACGCCGAGCAGGCCGTTCTCGGAGTGCAGCACGACGTCCACGCCCGCCGGCAGGAAGTCCGCCACCAGCGTGGGCAGCCCGATGCCGAGGTTGACGTAGTCGCCGTCGCGCAGTTCGTGGGCGGCGCGTGCCGCCATCTCCTGTCTGCTCCAGCTCATCGCTCGCGTACCGTCCTCTTCTCGATGCCCTTGTCGGCCGCCTGCTCCGGGGTCAGTGCCACGACCCGCTGGACGAACACGCCCGGCAGATGCACCTCGTCCGGGTCGAGGGCGCCCGGCTCGACCAGCTCCTCCACCTCGGCCACGGTGATGCGGCCGGCCATGGCGGCGAGCGGGTTGAAGTTGCGCGCCGCGCGGTGGAAGACGAGGTTGCCGTGCCGGTCGCCGCGGGCGGCCCGGACGAGGGCGTAGTCCGTGGTGACCGCGTGCTCCAGGGCGTACTCCACTCCGTTGAACACGCGGATCTCCTTGGGCGGCGAGGCCACCGCGACGGAGCCGTCGGCGGCGTACCGCCACGGCAGGCCTCCGTCCGCCACCGGGGTGCCGACACCGGCCGGTGTGAAGAACGCGGGGATGCCGCTGCCGCCCGCCCGCAGCCGCTCGGCGAGCGTGCCCTGGGGAATCAGCTCGACCTCCAGTTCACCTGCGAGGTACTGGCGGGCGAACTCCTTGTTGTCCCCGATGTAGGAGCCGGTGACCCGGCTGATGCGGCCCGCCGCCAGCAGCACGCCGAGCCCGCGTCCGTCGACGCCGCAGTTGTTCGACACGACGGTGAGGTCTCCCGCGCCGGACTCGTACAGCGCGCCGATGAGTACCTCAGGCACCCCGCTCAGTCCGAACCCGCCGACGGCGAAGGACCGACCGTCCGTGACGTCCGCCAGTGCCTCCGCGGCCGTGGCCACCTGCTTGTCCATGGTCACCGCCCCAGGACCCGGCGCAGTGCGCCGAGCAGCTCGTCGCGTGCGTCGAGCGCGGTCTCGGGTGCGGAGCCGCGGCGCCAGGACACGTAGCCGTCCGGGCGCACCAGCAGCACGCCGTCCTCGGCGGTCCCGCTCACCCTGCTCCACTCGCCGTAGGCGTCACGGGAGTCGTCGTCGCCGATGCGCACGCAGCGCAGTGATATGCCGAGTTCGTCGCGGCAGGCGGCCGCCGCCGCGTCCCACACCTCGCCCGAGAGCCCGGTCAGCACGGTGAACACACCCTTGCCGACCACGTCGAGCGTGGAGACCCGCTCACCCTCGCGGTCCACGAGCCACGCGTGGGGCAGCTTGGCGCCCGGCCGGGTCGTCGGGCGGGCCACCAGCTCCGGATCGTCCTCCCAGTGCTCGGCGGGAGCGTCGTCGGCGAGCACCGCGCCGGAGACATAACGCTGGTTCATCTCGACGCCGTGCGCGTTGAACTCGTAGTTCTTGAGCTGGATCGCGTCCTCCAGCTGCCGGCGTCGCTTGGCACCCTCGGCGGTACCGGCGCGCAGTGCCGCGATCCCCTCGGCGATGGTCCGCTCGTCGCTGTCGGCACCGACGCCGAGCGTCTCGAAGATCGGCCCGAACTGGTCCCGGCTGAGGTTCGCGCGTTCGACGATCTGCCGCCCCACGGGGGCGCGTTCGGCCGAGTAGCTGTCCAGCAGTGCCGGTCCGGCCTCACCACGGATCACCATGGCGAGTTTCCAGGCGAGGTTGTACGCGTCCTGGACCGAGGTGTTGGAGCCGAGCCCGTTGGACGGCGGGTGGCGGTGCACGGCGTCGCCCATGCAGAACACCCGCCCGGCCGAATAGGCCGACGCGTAGGTGTGGTTGACGGTCCACAGGGAGGTGGACGTGATCTCCACCGGCAGGTCCGGATCGCCGATGAGATCGCGTACGATCCGGCGCGCCTCCTCCTCGTCGACCGAGGGCGGCGGCTGCTCGATGTCGTAGCCCCACACCAGCAGCCACTCGTTCCACGGCCGCACCATGCGGACCAGGCCCATGCCGATGCCGCCGGTCGCCGCGCCGGGCCGCAGCACCCAGTACAGGACGCTGGGACGGTGGGCGCAGTGGGGGGCGAGGTCGGCCTTGAAGACGATGTTCATGCTGCCGGCCTTGCCCATGCGTCCGTCCATGGGCAGGCCGATCTGCTCGGCGACGGTGCTGCGTCCGCCGTCGGCGCCGATCAGATAGCGGGCCCGTACGGTGAACTCGTCGCCGCGGACCCGGTCGCGCAGCACGGCCGTGACGCCGTCCTCGTCCTGTGTGAGGCTCAGGAACTCGGTGTCGAAGCGGACCTTGGCGCCGCGCGCCGCCGCGTTGGTGGTGAGGATCGGCTCCAGGTACGTCTGCGGCAGGTCGATCATCTGGCAGGGGCTGGTCGACGTGTACTCGGTCAGGGAGCCGGGCCCTGTGCCCCAGCTGCGGATCCGGCCGATCTCCTCGCCCATGAGCGCGGTGCACAGCACCGTGTCTCCCATGAGGTGGGACGGGCTGCCCTGCGCCATCGCCTCGGCTTCGACACCGAGGTCGCGCAGCACCTCCATCGTGCGCTGATTGGTGATGTGCGCCCGGGGGGTGTTGGCGAGCCAGCCGTACTTGGTCACGAGGAGGGTGCGGATGCCGTAGGTGGCCAGCAGCAGGGCGGCGGAGCCCCCGGCGGGGCCGCTGCCGACGACGAGGACGTCGGTGTCGTAGCTGTCCGTGCGGGTCATGAGGGGCCTTCTCCTCGGTTCAGTCGGTCAGGGGGGCGATGCGGAAGGAGTGGTCCAGACGGCGCCACGGCCCGTCGACGCTCCGGCCGTCGGGGGTGGGACCGGTCTGCGGGGCGAATTCGACGATGAGCGGGTCCTTCACGCCGAAGACGGTGTCGCTGTCGAGGTATGCGCCGCCGGCCACGAACAGCTGCGTGACGAGCCGGCGGTGGCCGGGCGCGTCGATCATGAAGTGCACGTGCGGCGCCCGGTAGGGATGGCGGCCGACCGCGTCGAGCATCTGTCCCACGGGGCCGTCGTCCGGGATCGGGTACTCCGAGGGCAGGATCGACCAGAACGTGACCCGCCCCTCGGCGTCGCTGCGCAGCCGGGCCCGCAGGACGGGTCCCTCCAGCTCCGGCAGCTGGACGTCGTAGAAGCCGTCCTCGTTGGACTGCCATACGTCCACGACCGCGTCCTTCAGCGGTGCGCCTGCCGTGTCGGTGACGCGTACGTCCACCCACAGCGGGGTGCCGGGCAGGCCGCCGGAGATGTCGCTGCCATGCGCGGTCTCGGGCGGTCCCTCGACGTAGAAGGGGCCGAGGACGGCGGACGGGGTGGTGTCCGGGGTACGGGAGTTGGTCAGCAGGTCCACGACGCTGGAGACGCCCAGCACGTCCGAGAGCAGCACGAACTCCTGCCGGGTCGGGCTGCACACCTGCCCCGTCCGGGTGAGGAAGTCGATCGCGTACTGCCACTCCGCTTCGGTGACGTCCTGCTCCACCACGTAGGAGTGCAGGTGCCGTACGAGGGCGGTCAGGAGGGTCCGGACGCGGGCGTCGGGCGCCTGTGCGAAGCTCGCCACCACCTGCTCGGTGAGCCGGGCCGGCGAGGACTTCGTGACGGCGGTCGTCCGGGGGCGGCGGCCGTGCCAGGCGTCGGCCAGCAGGGCCTCGATGCCCTCGGAGGTCAGCTCCCGGGGGTTCGGGTACGGCGTCGCCACGGCCAGCCCCGCCGCGCGGCCCAGCTCGGACTCGGGCATGCCCAGACCGCTCAGCGAGGTCGGCCCGCCGAGCGTGGCGATCAGGTCGTACACGCCGCTCGGCGCGTCGGGCACGTCCAGCGCCTCGGCGATACGGCGCATGGCGTCGGGGGCGGCGGGCGCGTTGTACGCCATCGCGTGCGGCAGGATCACGGTGTGTGTCTCGGCGTGCGGCAGGGCGAAGCTGCCGCCGAGGGTGTGGCAGAGCTTGTGGTGCAGGCCCATGCCCACCGTGGCCAGGCAGGTACCGGCGAGCCACGCGGCCTGCAGCAGGTCGGCCCGGGCGCCCCGGTCGGCGGGGTCGGCGGCCAGCCGGGGCAGCGCCCGCCCGATGAGGGAGATCGCGTCGAGGGCCCGGCGGTCGGTGACCGGGTCGGCGTCGGCGGAGTACAGCGCCTCCACGGCGTGCGCCATGGCGTTCACCCCGCTGGTGATCGACATGGGCAGGGGCAGGGAGAGGGTGAAGTCGACGTCGTAGACGACTGTCTCGGGCAGGACCGCGGCCGAGGACCGGGTGACCTTCTGGCCGTCCCGCGTCTCTCCCAGCACGGGCGTCACCTCGGATCCCGCGTACGTGGTCGGTACGACCACCTGGGGCAGGTCCGTGCGCACGGCGAGCGCCTTGGACAGCCCCGTGGTGGAGCCACCGCCCACGGACACCAGGCAGTCGGCGCCCGCCTCCTTCAGTACGGCGAGCGCCGCCTCCGTCACCTCGGTCGGGGTGTGCATGGCGGCACCGTCGAACTCCGCCGCCAGCAGTCCGCCCAGGGCGTCCCGGACCCGCGCGGAGGCCTCCGCGAGCGGCGGGCTGGACAGCAGCAGCACCCGGGTACCGCCGAGCCGTCGCACCTCCTCGGCGAGGTCGCCGACGGTGCCGGAGCCGAAGAGCACCCGCGCCGGATGAGAAGTGTGCACGAACGTCCGCATGGTCCATCGCCTCCATGTGTCGGCCTCGTCGCCGTTGTGCCTGGCCACCGAGTGTGCGGGTTACGGGCGGGTTAACTCCTGCACGATCGGGGCGTGCCGCTGCACGAAACACGCGGGGGCGTGGGGGCGTCGGGGCGCTCGGTGGGGCGTTCGGACCTGTGGCGTGCCGGGTGGTGGCCGGTCAGGCGCGGGCCGGCGGCCGAGCCGGAGGGTGGCCGGTCGAGCGCTCAGGTCTGCCGCCGGAGCGGAGAACCTGCCGAAGAGGAAGTTCCCTCAGCCACCTCGTGGCCGCTGTCACCGGCGGGCGGCCCAGCGGGTGGGCATGTCGAGGGAGGCGGCACGGTCTGCGGGGCGAGATCAGGCGTCCGTGGCATCGGCGTCGCGCCGACCGTGCTGCGGCGATCCGCCGAGCCGGGTCGCGAGGCGGTAGGCAACGGTGACGTCGTGGTAGTCCTGACCAGGGACGATCCTGTCGGGAAGGTGGCTACGGTCACAGCGGCTCGTCGACTCCCGCTCACCGGTTCCGGGGAAGCGGACGGTGGTCCGGGGCTCTTCCGTGAAGCGGAGTCGTGCGGCGTGGACCGTCGACCCGAAGGAGATGTCCCACTTCGGGTCCCACGGCGGGCTCTCCTCTCCCGCACCGGTCGTTCAGGGCGGCTCCTCCCGTTCCTCGGTGGTGCGGCGGCGGCTGGGCCGGGGTGGCAGCTTCCCCTCCTCGTCCCGTACTCGGCGCGCGCGAGTGCCGGTCTCGGTGCGGGCGGTCCGGCCCCGGCTCCCGGCCGCGGTTCTGCGGGAGCCGCTCCGTTCGGCCGACGCGGTGCGGCGCGCGGTGCGCGGTGGCGCATCCGGTGAGCCCGGGAGTTCCTCGCCGCCCTCGCCGACGGTCCGGCCCGCCGCTTCGGTGATGTCCGGAGCCTTTTCGGCTACGGCCTCGGCGGTGTCGCCGACCTCCTGTGCCACCTCGCCGACAGCCTGGCCGGCTTCGCCGCCGATGTCCTCCACCGCCCGCCCGGCGCCCCTGCCCACGCCCTGAACGGCCCCTCCGGCTCCCTGCCCGACATCCTTCGCCGCCGCACCGGCGCCGCGGCCCACATCCTGTACGGCACCCCCGGCACCCTGACCGACGTCCTGCACTGCCTGACCTGCGCCTCGACCGACGTCCTGGACAGCCCTTCCCGCACCCTGACCGACGTCCTCGACAGCTCTCCCGGCGCCCGAACCCAGCTCACCTACGGCTTGGCGGGCGCCGCCGCCGACGTCCCGCACCGCGGACCCGACCCCTCGCGCGAGCTCATGCAGGATCTCCGGGTTGCGATCGAGTGTGGTGAGCACCCGGTTGATGATCGTTGCGACGTTGTCGAGACGCACCCTGAGCTGGGCCTGGGCCTCGACGCCGGAGATGCCCAGGTGTACCCGGCCGAGCGTGACGTCGGCGCCCACGTTCAGCTTCAGCAGATCCAGCACCTCGGCCTGCAACGAGACACGCGCTCGCAGGTCCTCGACGTCCAGGTCGATCTCGTCGACCTTCAGCGCGGGAACATCGAGGAAGACGTCGGGGTCCGCATCCGCCCCTGCACCCCTGGGTGCGACGCCGGCCCGCCGGGCGGAGGCCGCGTCCTCCGCCTCGTAGGCGCCGGGCTCTTCGTCGTACGGCCCGGACCCGGCGTACTCGTCGGTGCCCTCACCCTCGAGTTCACCGTCGTACCGGTCACGCTCCTCGACGGATCCCTCGTCGTTCTCGGCGTTGCCCTGCATCGCCACGCCTCCGCAGAATTGCCGTATGTTCCGTCCATTTTGTGCCAGTACGCGGCTCAATGCGCGGTCAGCGCCACCCCGGGGGCGACCCGCCCCAGGGCTGCCCGGCCCCTGGGTGTGCAGGCGTCTTCTTCAGGTCGGCCGGTCCTCGTCCAGTCCGCTCGTGCGCAACGTCCCGTAGGACTCCCCGAAGCGCGCCCTGAACCGCCTCTCCGTCCGGCAACCCGCGTACCCGACGGGGACATTGACGTGGAGCCTGATGTCCACCGCCGACAGCGCCCAGGTGGTGCGGTTCGACGGCGACGGCACCGCCCGCAACCTCTGGCGGCTGCGCTGAGCTGCTTCCGGCAGGACCGCCGTGAGGCCGGCCCCGTCGAGACAGGGCAAATGATCTTCGTCCGTTCGGGGTGGCGGCTACGAACAATGGTCAGGGAACCTCCCCTGCTCCGCCGACGGCCCGTCCGTCAGTCTCTGGGAGGCGCCTGTCAGGCGGACGGCTCTGGATCAAGTGCGCTCTCCGCTCGTACGGGCCAGTCTGGAGCAGAGCTGAGGAGAGGCCCGATGAATCGAGGAACCGGAGAGGAAGCGCAGGGCGACGCTCAGGCGCGCTCGAAGCGGTCCTCGCACGACGCTCGGGTCGACGAACTGCTCATTCGCACAGCCGGCGGCGACAAGGAGGCGTTCACGGGAGTCTACGACGCCCTGGCGAAGCCGGTGATGGGACTGGCGTACCGGGTGCTGAGAGACGAGGCCCAGGCGGAGGAGGTGACCCAGGAAGTGATGGTGGAGGTGTGGCGTACGGCTGACCGCTATCGTCCGGAGCGCGGAGCCGCCCGGAACTGGGTGCTCACTCTCGCGCACCGCCGGGCGGTGGACAGGGTGCGATCCGTCGCCGCGGGCCGGGCTCGCGAGCTGCGCGCCGGAGCCCTGAGGCAGGAACGGCCCTTCGACGCGGTGGTGGAAGAGGTCGAGGAGCGCGAGGAACAGCGAGTGGTCTTCCGCTGCCTAGCCCAGCTGGCCGAGCAGCTGCGGTTGCCTCTGGTACTGGCCTACTACGAAGGGCTGACGTATGCAGAGGTGGCCGATTCCCTCTCCACCCCGAGAGGCACCATCAAGTCGCGGATGCGCCAGGGTCTGCAGCGCCTGCATGAGTGTCTGGAGGCCGCTCATGAACCGCCTCGATGACCCGCATCTCGACGTCGGCGCGTTCGTGCTGCACGCCCTGCCGGCCGATGAGGAAGCAGCGTTCGAGAACCACTTGGCGAGCTGCGACTCCTGCCGCAGTGAGGCCGACCAGTTGTTCTGGACAGTCGGCCACCTGGCCGAGGCCGAGAGCCGCACCCCGTCCGCGGATGTGCGCCGGCGAGTCCTGGACCAGATCGGCACCGTACGGCAGGACCGTCCCGCCGTGGCCGTCGCGCGGCGTCATCGCCGTCGGCAGCGGATTCTCGGAATCGCTGTCGCGGCATCCGTGGCAGCGGCGGCGGCACTTGGCGGCGTCGCCTGGTGGCAGCACTCCGAGGCCGGCACCGCTCGTGGTCAGGTGGCCGAGGCCCGCGCCGGGACCACGGAGCTCGCCAAGATCCTGGCCGCCCCGGACGTCACGATCACCACCGGGGACCTCGCTCGCGGCGGCACGGCGAGCGTGATCGCATCCCGCTCTCAGGACCAGGCCGTGTTCGTCGTGTCGGGCCTGCCGCCGCTCACGGGCGACCAGGTCTACGAACTCTGGTACGCCGAGGGCGAGCGGATCTGGTCCGCCGGAGTGATGTCCGCCGCCGGCGGCAGCCAGACCTGCATCATGGAGGGCGCGCTCGCCGGAGCGACCAGCGTCGGCATCACCGTGGAACCCACCGGCGGCTCCCCCCGGCCCACCACCGATCCTCTGGGCGTCATCCGCGTCCCCGCCTGACAAGCGGGCCTGACAGCGGTCCCCATGGGTGGTCGGTTCAGCAACTCCCGCCCGACGGCGATCCCCCGCGTGGGCGTGACGGCAGGGGTCAGGGCGCCGTGCCCCGCGCGGAGCCCGCCTCGCTGCCGGCCGGTGCGGCGAGGGCGTCGTCGCCGTAGAGCGCCTGCACCCAGTTGGTCTGGTAGATGGTGTCGAGGTAGCGCTCGCCGAGGTCCGGTGCGATCGCGACCGGCGTGAGGCCGTCCGTGTCGTGCCGGGCGAGCCAGCTCATCGCTCCGCTGACGACGGTCCCGGTGGACCCGCCGAACAGGAAGCCGCGCTTGGCCAGGTGGCGGCAGGTGCGGATGGTGTCGGCCTCGACGACACGAACGGCCTCGTCGACGTAGGTCTCGTCGAGCAGGGGTGGCCGCATGCTCATGCCCAGGCCCGGGATCATCCGGCGGCCCGGCGGGTCGCCGAAGATGGCGGAGCCGACGCTGTCCACGGCGACGATCCGCACCGGCCGGTGCCAGCCGCGGAACCAGCGGGCGCAGCCCATCAGGGTTCCGGTGGTGCCGACGCCGATGAACAGGACGTCCAGCTGCGGGAAGGAGTGGGCGATGGCGGGGGCCGTTCTGAAGTAGTGAGCCCGCCAGTTGTCGGCGTTGGTGTACTGGCTCAGCCACACGTAACGGTCGTCGCTGGCGCACAGGCCGCGCAGGTAGTCCAGCCTGGCGCCCAGGAGGCCGCCGGCGCCCTTCTCCTCGGAGACGACGTGAACCTGGCTGCCCAGGGCCTCCATCATCAGCCGGGTGGAAAGGTTGCAGCGGGAGTCGGTCACACAGATGAAGGGGTAGCCCTTGCTCGCCGCGATCATGCTCAGGGCCACACCGAGGTTGCCCGAGGAGGATTCCACCAGGATGGAGTCACGTGTCAGGGTCCCGCTCCGTTCGGCGGACTCCACCATCTCGGTCGCGGCCTTCAACTTGATGGAACCGGCGAAGTTGAAGCCCTCACACTTGAGGAAGAGCCGGTGCCCGAACATCGGCTCCAGGTCGACGTACAGGTCCTCCTCGTTGAACTCCTGGGGAACGGTGATGACTGGCACGATGGTCTCCTCGTGTCCGACCGGGCGCGGCCGACCTCAGCCGTGCCGGCTCAGTTCGTGGAAGAAGTCGTCGATGATCTGTAGTTCGCCGGAGCGGGCCACCTCGTCGTAGACGTACTTGCCGACCGCCAGGTCCAGCACGCCGAGGCCGAAAGGCGAGAACACCACGGGCCGTTCGGCCGGAATCGTCACCCGCCCGGCCATCACGTCGGCGAGCGTGCCGTGCACGAAGTCGCGGTTCCCGGTCAGGCTCTCGGTGAGGTGCGGTGAGGTGGAGGCCCTGAGGCAGTGGTCGACGTCGTCGACGACGTTGGTGGCGCCGAGCAGCACCTCGGGTGCGAGGTCGCGCAGCGACACGTGCAGGACCACCGGGTCGTGGCGGAACCACGACGGGTCGCCGATGTGTGGCTTGTCGGCGACGGTGGCGAAGACGACCAGGTCGCTGCCGCGGATCAGGTCCTGCGCGCTGCGGTGCACGGTGACGCGGTCGACGTCCTGGGATTGCTCCAGGTAGGTCCGGAAGCCGGCCGCGCTCTCGGCGGACACGTCGTGCACTCCGACGGCGTCGAACGTCCAGCCGGTGCCCTCCAGGTAGGTGTGGATGTAGCGGGCGATGAGACCGGCACCGACGAACCCCACGCGGGTGGGGCGCGCTCGCCCTCTGCTGAGCCAGTCCGCGGCGGACGCGGCGGACGCTGCGGTCCTCGCGGCGCTGATGATCGAGCTCTCCATGCAGGCGAAGGGGTAGCCGGTGGCGTAGTCGTTGAGGATGAGCACGGCCGACGCCCGGGGAATGCCCGATGCCACGTTGGTGGGGAAGCTGGAGATCCACTTCAGGCCGTCCACCCGCGTCTCGCCGCCGAGGGAGGCGGGAAGCGCGATGATCCGCGAAGTCGGCCGGTCGGGGAAGCGCAGGAAGGAGGACGGCGGGTTGACCGAGCGCCCGGCGCCGTGCTGACGGTAGGTCTCCTCGACCACCTCCACCACGGACTTCTCGCGGCCTCGGAGTACGTCCTTGACCTGCTTCCCGGAGATGACGGCGAAGGGGGGTACGGGCGGAGGGCCGTTGTGCAGACCCTCCTCGGGGACGCGGCTGGTGTCGGTCACGCGGCTGCCCTCCTGTTCACCGGTGCGAGATGGTCGGCACGCACGGGATCGGCCATCGCCACCACCACCTCCCGCGGCCCCTCGTACGCCTCCCGGCTGTGGGCGGTGCGGATGTTGTCGACGATCATCAGGTCCCCGGCCTGCCAGGGCCGGCGTACCGTGTGTGCCTGGTACACCTGGTTGATCTGTTCGACCACGTCCTGGGAGAGGGGATCGCCGTTGCCGTAGCGGGTGTTGAACGGGAGGCCCTCGGGTCCGTACTCCTCGACCAGGAACTCCCGCACTTCCGGTGCCATGGTCCACTCGTTGAGGAACGCGATCTGGTTGAACCAGCACGGCAGGCCGGAGACGGGGTGGCGTACCACGGCGTTGCGGTGCTGGCGGGTGCGCAGCGACCCGTCGGGTTGCCAGGAACAGTCGATCGCGTGCGCGCGGCAGTACGCCTCGACCGCGTCGCGGTCCTCCGTGCCGAACGACTGGGTCAGCGTGGCACCGATCTCGTCGTTGTAGCTGCGGGTGAGCAGCCAGCCCTCCCGCGCGAAGCGGTCGGCCAGCTCGGTGGGCAGTGCCCGCAGCACGGCGGTCGAGTCGGCCACGGCGGTGGCGCCGCCCTCGTCCGGCGGCTGGAGGCAGGCGAACAGCAGCACGGCGGGGCACTCCGTCGCGTAACTCAGCTCGTGGTGCATGCACATGGGCTGGTTGGGCGGCCAGGCCGAGGAGGAGTAGACGCCCTCCGCGTGGAGCTCGCGTGCGGCGAACGCCTCCCGCTCGGTCGCGGGACGATCCGTCAGCCCGCGCAGGACCGACTCGACGTCGGCCGGTGCGCGCAGTCCCAGGCCGCGGATGGTGACCGCGCCGTGGTCGGTGACGATGTCGCGCAGGGTCTCGCGCTGTTCGGCCGCCCAGGCAGGCGCGTCCGAGACGCCCTGTGCCTCGATGAGCGGCGGAGCTTGGGGAGTCGGTGGCGGGGCGGCCACGGTGTGCGGCGCCGGCGCGGCGGGTGCCGTGTGCTTGCGGAACAGTCCAGAGAGCATGGGGCCTCTCCTCGCGATGCGTTGCCTCAGGGTTCGGGCGGTGGCGCCGTGGCACGGAGCACGGCTTCGGCGACCTCGTCCCAGGACTCGGCGCGCAGCAGGCGGAGCGGTACGCCGCCTGCGGCTGCCCCGTGCTGCCGCAGGGTGCGCGCCGTCTCGTCGGCAGCAGTCGCGCCGGCGCCGTACCCCCACAACAGGAGGCGTGTCACGGCCAGTCGGCCGATCTCGGAGGCGACGCGTGCCGGGTCCTGCTGCGCGGCCACGTGGACCGCGAGGCCGTCGGCGTGCTGCCTCAGGGCTTCGGCCAGGGGCCTGAGGTCCGTCTCCGGCTCTGCGGTGCCGGAGTTTTCGGGGAAGCAGATCAGAGCCGTGTGCGGGGGCCCGTCCGGGACCAGCAGGGGCCGCAGGGTCTCGTCTCCCGCGCCGGTCCGGGTGTCGATCACAGCGGCCAGGTCGGCCAGTACCGGGTGGTGCCTGAGGTCGCGCAGGGAAACCACACGGTCCAGCAGGACGGCGAGCCGTACGGCTGCCAGCGAGGTGCCTCCGAGGTCGAAGAAGCTGTCGCCCCGGCCGATCGTGTCGGGGGTCGTGCCGAGTACCGTCGCCCACGCCGCGGCGAGCCGCCGTTCGGTCGGTGTCCGTGGCGGCCGGCGGACGTCCTCGGTGGTGGCGAGTTCCTCGGCGAGCGAGGCCAGCGCCTTCTTGTCGGTCTTGCCGTTGGCGGTGAGCGGCAGTGTCTCCAATTGGTGGAAGGCCGCCGGGACCATGTACTCGGGCAGTGCGTCACCGAGCCGCTCGCGCAGATACTCCGCGCTCAGCGAGCTCCCGCCGGAGCAGAAGGCGGTCAGTTGACGGCTCTGTTCCGGGCCGGTCACCACGACCGCGCCGTCACGGACGCCGGGCACCCGCAGCAGCGTGTTCTCGATCTCGCCGATCTCGATACGGAACCCGCGCACCTTCACCTGTGCGTCCCGGCGGCCGAGGAACTCCAGCTTTCCGTCGGGCAGCCAGCGGCCGAAGTCGCCGCCGCGGTAGAGGCGTTGGCCCGGGCGGTAGGGGTCGGGCAGGTAGGAGTGCCGGGTGCGCTCGGGGTCGTTGACGTAGCCGCGGCCGACGCAGATCCCGGAGAAGACGATGGCGCCGGGGGCGCCGAGCGGAACCGGCACGAGGTCGTCGTCCACGACGTAGACGCGCACGTTGTTCACGGGGCGGCCGAGCGGCACCCGGTCGGTGGGTGCCTCGTCCATCACCTCGTGGTTGGTGTCGTCGGACGTCTCGGTGAGGCCATAGGCGTTGACCAGGCGGACGCCGGGTCCGGTGGTGAACCACCGCTGGACGAGTTCGCTCTTCAGCGCCTCGCCGGTGACCGAGACGCACCGCAGGTCCGGCAGATCGCGGCGGCCGCGTTCGAGCGTGGTCTGCAGGACGTCGAGGTACGAGGGCACGACCTGCAGGACGCTGACCCGGCCTTCGACGATCGTGTCCAGGAACCGGTCGGCGTCGAGGATCGCCTCCTGTTCGACGAGCAGGGTCCGCCCGCCCGCGAGCAGGGCGGCCAGCAGTTGCCACAGGGAGATGTCGAAGCACTGGGACGCGGTCTGCGCCACTACGGCGTTCTCGTCGATGCCCAGGTCGTCGATCTTGGCGTAGAGGTGGTTGAGCATGCCCGCGTGCTCGCACATGGCGCCCTTGGGCTCGCCGGTGGACCCGGAAGTGAAGAACACGTAGGCGAGCTGGTCGGCCCGCACCGCGACAGCGGGAGCGGTGGCGTCGCCGGCACGGTCGGTGAGGTCCGGCACGAGCAGCTTCCGGGTGCGCGGAAGCGAGGCGAGCGCCCGGTCCAGGTTCGCGGTGCTCTCCGGTTCGGTGAGCACATGGGCGCAGTCGGCGCGGGTGAGCATGGTGGTCATGCGAGCGGGCGGATAGTGCGGGTCGACGGGCAGATACGCGCCGCCCGCCTTGAACACGGCGAGTACGGCGGCCGCCCAGTTCAGGTCGCGTTCGGTCACGACGGCGACGACGTCCTCGGGGCGCAGGCCGTCCGCGAGGAGGGCACGTGCGACTCGGTTGGCCCGGACGTCGAGTTCCCGGTAGGTCCACGCCTGGTCGCGGTGGACGACCGCCACGGCGTCCGGGTGCCTGTGCACGCGTTCCGCGAACAGTTCGTGGAAGCGGCGGTCCGGCAGCGCGCGATGCGGCCCGGCGAGTCCGTCGAGCTGGAGGCGGATCTCGGCCTCGGACAGCAGGCAGCGCCGGTCGTGCGGGGTGTCCGGATCGGCGGCGATCTGTTCGAGCGCGGCGAGGTGGTATCCGCCGATCCGGGCGGCGCAGTCGGCGTCCAGCACGTCGGTGCGGTACCGCAGTCGCAGCAGGGGTGTGCCGTCCTTCGTCCCCGCCGTGACGGCGAGCACGACGCCCTCCGCAGGGACGCCGGTGTCGTTGCCCGTCGCGTCGAACACGACCTCGGCCCCGGAAGGCACGGTGCCGCCGGGTGAGGATGCCCTGGCCTCCGACCGCCTCACCTCCGACACCAGTTGACGCCATGGTCCCGGGCCGACCGTCAGGTCCAGGGTCGATGTCCCGCCGGCGTCCGGGGGCAGGTATCCGGTGCGGACGTGCGGGTCGCCGGAGAGCAGCGCGAGCACCTTGGCATGGGCGGCCAGGAGGAGCGTGGTGAGCGGCACGCCGAGCTCGCCGGCTCGCCTGTGCAGATCAGCCGCCACTGTGCCGGGCACGGGCGTGGTGTGCTCCGCCGTGCCGGGAACCGGGGAGCGCACCCATCGCGGCACGGTGGTGAAGCCGCCCTCGACCGGTGTGTGGGTCTCGGCAGTTGCCGTTGCCATCACACGTCACCTCCGCCCACTTCGGGTGCCGGGCGGGCCGGATTCCCCGCCCAGCGGGCGCCCTCGGGGACCGTCTCGCCCTTCATCAGGAAGGCGTCCGCCGCCAGCGTGGCTCCGTCGCCGATCGTCACGCCGTAGTGCATGAACGCTCCGACGCCGAGGGTGCAGCCGGAGCCGATGACGCAGCGGTCCGACTTGAACGTGCCGTCCTCCTGCGAGTGGCACTGCACCACGCTCCCCGCGTTGAGGGTGCAGCCGTCCCCGATCGTGACCATGGGGCGCTCGGTCAGGCTGCAGCCGTCGTCGAAGACCCGGGCACCGATGCGGACGCCCAGCAGCCGCCAGAGGAGGCTCTTGAACGGCGTGCCGTTGAGGACCTGCACATACGTCTCGGACGGCACCTTCCAGTACCGCTCACGACGCCAGAAGCGGGAGTCGTAGATCGAGCAGAACAGCGGCTCCGGCGGGTGCAGCAGCGTGACGGCTCGCTCGACCAGAACGAAGTACACCATGGTGAACGGCAGCGCCACGATGTTGGCCGCGGCGATCGCCGCCGTGCCCCACTGGGCGTAGAAGCTTGCCGCGCCGGCGTAGAGCACGGTGACACAGAAGAAGTACAGCCACCCGGCGAGCAGGTAGCACAGCATGGTCACGGCGTTGTGCCGGTTCTTGGCAGCGAGGCGGTCGCGCAGGCCGTGCCCTTGCCTGAGTTCGTCGAAGGCGGTGTCGCGCAGCACCGTCCGCGGGATCTCGAAGCACGGTGAGCCGAGAAGGCCCACGTCGTGCCGGACCGGCCCGTCGACGGGGATCATCACCTTGGTCGCCAGCAGGCAGTTGTCGCCGGTCCTGCCGCCCGGCGGGTAGGCGATGCGGTTGCCGAGGAAGTTGTGTGCTCCGATCGCGGTCCGTGACAGGCGGAAGGAGGTGCTGGAGTAGTCCGCGTTCATCAGGGAGAGACCGTCCGCGACCATGGTGCCGGTGCCCACCGTGCTCACGAAGGGGCTCTCGTGCTTCACCTGGGTGCCGAAGTTCGATCCGGTCTGCTCCACCTGGGAGAGGTCGTATCCGATCCAGCGCAGGTAGTGCACGACGGCTGCACTGTCGCCGAACAGTCGGATGAGGAACCTCCGGTTGGTGATCAGAGTGATCGCCCGGTGCAGGCCGTGGTGGAATCCGTACAGCGGGTACGTCCGGCCCACGGTGACGAACCTGCTGAGCAGCCGGGGGACGGTGCCCACGAAGGCGAGGGAGAGCAGCACGGCGCCGAAGAAGAGGACGGCCGTGATCAGCAGCGCGTCTCCGTAGAACACCCAGCCGGACCGAGCCGACTCCTGCCCCAGCAGCGAGGATCCCGCCAGGAGCCGGGAGAGCAGCACGTCCAGACAGCCCACCGCCAGCGGCACGATCACCAGCAGGGCCGTGAGCAGCACGAGCAGTCCGCTTGCCGCTCGCCGTGCGGTGCCGCACCGGGCGGGTGGCACCGTCTGGAAGTCGGCGTCCGTGCGCTGTCCCGGGGAGCCGTGCCAGTGTTCGCCGTCCGGGACCGCCTGGCCGGTGTGCAGGCTGGACGCGTGCCCGAGCTGGGACGCGTCGCCGAGTGAGGTGCCGATGTCCAGCACGGTCGCCTCGCTGACGACCGCGTTGCGGCCCAGGGTGACCGGGCCAGTCTCGATCACTCCGTCGTGGGCGCGATAGCAACTGAGCAGTACGTCCTTGCGGACGACCGTGCCGTCGCCGATCGCCAGCAGGTCGGTGCAGACGGGCACACTGCGGGAGAGGATGGTCACTCCCCGTCCGATGCGCGCGCCGAGCGCCCTGAGATACAGCGGGATGATGGGCGATCCGACGAACATGACCATGGGGCTCGACCGGATGAGCGCCTTGACCAGCCAGAATCGGACGTAGGCGAGGCTCCAGACGCGAAACCTCTGGGGTTTCCACCGGCCGATGAGCAGCCACTTGGCGATCACGGGCAGGGAGCATGTGATCAGCAGGAGCGCGCCGCCGAACACGACGGACCGCAGGTAGGCGCCGAGCAGTCCGGGGGCTGCGGAGATCCAGTCGTAGCCGCGCGCGGTGGCGAAAGCGAGGAGGAAGGCGTAGCCGAGGAAGCTCAGCAGCTGCAGCATGCCGCACAGGACGTAGCGGGGCCGGCCCGTCGGTGCCGCCGGTGGCTGCGCCGGCACTTCGGGCCGGGCGGACGCCTCGCGTGCCTCGGGCGCCGTCGCCGCGGCCTCCGCGAGCGACGCCGCCAGGCCTCTGATGGTCGGATGCCGGTAGATGTCGCGCATCGACACCGACGGCAGGTCCGGCCTCTTACGGACCTGGGCGCAGAAGTGCGCCATGATCAGGGAGTCGGCGCCCAGGTCGTTGAAGAAGTGACAGTCGAGGGGCACCTCGTCCACGTGCGCGACGTCCGCGAGCAACCGGGCTAGCGTCTCGTCGGTGCCGGGAACCAGCCCTTCACGTCGCTGGGTGGCGGCCGCGTGGCCGGTGTCCATCACCTCGATCTGCTCTCCCGTCATAAGAACTCCCCTGGGTTCTTCGGATCGAACGTCCTGCTGTGCTGCCAGGTATTCGTCGCCGGGATGGAGAGGTATGAGACAGTTCTGGAATTTCTTGCATTGTGGGAGCTTGTCTCACCAAATGACACCTTTACGCGCGAAGTCGCGCTCTGTGCGCGTCAGGTCACCTCGGCGCGCGCGGGGCTGTCGTCGAGGAAGCCGCCCGACTGGCGCTGCCAGAGCTTGGCATAGGTGCCGTCCAAGGAGAGCAGTTCGTCGTGGGCGCCCTGTTCGACGACCCGCCCCTGGTCGATGACGACGAGCCTGTCCATCCCGGCGACCGTGCTCAGCCGGTGCGCCACCACGAGCGCGGTGCGGCCCTCCATGAGCCTCCACAGCGCCTCCTGGACCAGCATCTCGCTCTCCGAGTCCAGGGCACTCGTCGCCTCGTCGAGCAGCAGGATCGGCGCGTCACGCAGGATCGCCCTGGCGAGGGCGACCCGCTGACGCTGACCGCCGGACAGCTTGATCCCGCGCTCGCCCACCATGGTGTCGAAGCCGTCGGGCAGGGCGTCGGCGAACTCCGTGACGTGCGCCGCCTCGGCCGCGCGGCGGATCTCGGCGTCACTCGCGCCGGGCCGGGCGAAGGCGATGTTGTCCCGCAGCGTGCGGTGGAACATCGCCGGGTCCTGCGGCACATAGGCGATCAGTCCGCGCAGGTCGGCCTGGCGCAGCCTGCTGATGTCCTGCCCACCGATCAGGATCCGGCCGGCGTCGACGTCGGTCATCCGCAACAGCAGCCGGGTCAGCGTGGTCTTGCCGCCACCGGACCGGCCCACCAGTCCGACCCGTGTCCCGGCGGGCACGTCCAGATCGAGGCCCTCGAACAGCGGCCGGCCCCCGGCGTGGGCGAAGGTGACCTGCTCGAAGCGGATGCCTGCCGCGCCACCCGGCAAGGGTTCCGGCAGCGGTGGATCGAGCACGGTCGGCGGCGTCAGCAGCAGTTCGGTGAACTGCGCGGCCTCTGTCATCGAGCTCTCCAGCCGCCGGTAGATCTGGTTGAACTCGAACATGATCCGCGTCGCGTTGGTGTAGTAGGTGAAGGCGACGACGATCGCCTCCACGCCGTGCGCGCCGCCACCGAGCGTGACCGCGAGCAGCAGGCCGAGCGCACTGGTCAGCACCGACATCGGCGCGACCAGGGTGTCGATGCGCAGATTGCCGTAGTCCCACGACCGCAGCGTGAGGCGCCGCGACGCGGCCACCCGCGAGCGGTGCTCGGCGGCCTCGCGCTCCTCGGCGGCGAACGCCCGCACCGTGTCCATGTTCATCAGGCTGTCGGCGACATGCCCCGACACCCGGGCGATCGCCTCCTCGCGCTGGTCGACGAGCGCCTGGCGGCGCCGGATGAGCGGCACCACGCAGACCGCCGTCAGCGCGATCATCGCCAGCAGCCCCACGACGAGCAGCGGCTCGTAGCGCCACAGCACCACCGCACCGAATGCCAGCGGCACGAAACTGCCCACGACCTGAAATGTCAGCGTGTCGACGAACTGCTCGAAGCGGGCGGCGAAGCTCACGACCCGTTTGGTCAGCGACCCCGCGAAGTTGTCGTGGAAGAACGCGGCGTCCTTGGCGAACAACTCGTCCATCCCGATTACGTACAGGTGTTCGATGCCGAGGGCGTCCAGGCGGTTCAGACAGTGCAGGGCGACGCGCCACAGCGTCTCCGCGAGCAGGAGGACCCCGGTGAAGCCCAGGACGTACGGCAGTGTCGAGGCGACGGTGACGTCCGTGGCCCCCGCGATGTCGCCGACGAGCTTGGCGACGATCAGCGGCGCGACGTAGCTGATCCCGATGTTGCCCAGGGCCGACAGCAGCATCGCCGGCACGGTCAGCCACCGTAGCCGGGCCAACTCCCTTCCGTAGTACCGGAGCGCGAGAAGCACCGAGCGCTTGCCCGGCAGAACCCTGCGTGGTTCAGGCGTACCCATTCCACCCCTGTGATGTCATGCGACAGCCCGC
The DNA here is from genome assembly GCF_044548465.1 of Streptomyces sp. NPDC052023. Lineage (NCBI taxonomy): Bacteria > Bacillati > Actinomycetota > Actinomycetes > Kitasatosporales > Streptomycetaceae > Streptomyces > Streptomyces sp. NPDC052023. The sequence goes on from NZ_JBIUBW010000019.1 coordinate 141,354, forward strand.
CGCGCGCCACCGAGGGGCAGGGGGCATGGCCGCGATGTTGATTACATGGAGTAACGACTCGAATACGCAGTGTGCCGCGCGGGGGACTGCCGTGTCCAAGTGTTTTCCGGCCGGGGGCGGCGGATGAGGAACGTGCGGCAGGAGCGGGAACTCGGCTTCCCACTACCCTAAGTAACATGATCAACTTTTCCCCCGGGCGCACCGCACGGGCACAACGGCCGGTCGCACAGGCGCTCGTTCTGCCGCCACCCTTCCTTCGTCAACTCCGAGGACATCGATGTCGACTTCTGGTGATGCCCTGCAGCAGGCGCGCGCCGACCACGAGCACCACACGCGGACCTGCCGGCAGTGCCATGTGGACACGGTGCCGTGCCCCGTCGCGAAGCATCTGCTGCGCCTGTACAACAACGCCCGAAGGAGCGCCGCCCGGCCCGGCGTCCAGGGTGGCTGACCGTCCACCCTCACCGACCCCGGTGCGTCGAGCACCGGGGTCGCACGGTATGCAAGGGGTGTCCGAGGCTCAACTCCCCTGAACCGTGGAGGACTTCGTGCGACTCCTGCCCCGCTCCCCGTCCGGCTGGACCATGGCCGTGTTCGGCGTCCTCGCCGCCCTCATGGGTGTGGTGGGGCTCGTCGCCCCGGACGCGTTGCTCGAGGTCATGGGCTTCACGCCGGTGGCGGGCTCTCGGCGAGCGGACGAAGACCACACCCTCGTCTTCGTGACCGCCTCCTCGATGGCGGCGCTCAACGTGGGTGTGTACTACGTCCTCGCCGCGCTCTCCGACTGGAAGGCCTTCTTCCGCTGGACCGTCCCGTTCCGTCTGCTGACCTGCGCGGTCTTCACGCTCGCGGTGATCGGTGGCCGCGCCCCGGCCGGTTTCCTCGGCGTGGGTGTGTGGGAGGGGGTCGGCGCGGTCGTCACGGGCGCCGCGCTCCGCCACGAGCGGGGGCGCATGCCCCCGGGCGCGGACGAGGCGCTTCGACCGCGCGGCAGTGGAGGAAGCTGACAGAACGGCAGGTGACCTGGGCAGGCCGCCGCCTGCTGCGACAGCGATGTGCCGCAGATGCCCGGCCCCTCCCCCGCCGCCGAGAGGCCGGAGGACGGCTCGGGCGATCGGCGCCCGGCACCGCAGCGGACCGCACTGCCGGGACACCGCTCCGCACGACGTCCGCACCGGCCCCACGGGCCGGCGCAGGCGGCGCCGGTGGCCGGGACGGATGTCGCCCCGGCACCGCGCCTGCCCCTTTCACTCCTCGTCGCGCAGCCGGGCCGCCAAGGCGGTCAGCTGCTCGGTCTCCTCGGTGTGGCCGAGCGCGGTCAGGCGGGCGACCGCCGCGTCCAGGCGGGCCAGGGACGGGGCCGGGCGCTCCAGGTAGATGCCCTCCACGGCGCCTGCGAGGCGGACGCACTCGGCCCACTCGCCCGCGCCCTCCTGATCCGGTCCCGGTTCGCCGATCAGAGCGATGGCCTTCTCCAGAGCGGCCAGGGCATCCTCGTACTCCCCCGCGTAGGCGTTGACCCTCCCGTGTTCATAGGCCAGGGCGGTGTCCAGGGAGCGGCCGCGGGCCTCGTACTCGGCGGCGCGGGCCTCGTCGGCGATCCGGCCGGCGTCGGCGAGGTAGGTGCGGGCGTCGGCCAGGCCGGCCTGCCCCTGTTGCTGGGCCTGGAGGCGCGCGAGTTCGCGCAGGCAGTTGCTGAGCTGCTCGTAGCGCGGGGCCTTCGCGTGGGCGGCGAGTGCCTGGTCCGCCGCCTGGCGGGCCCGGCCGAACTCGCCGGACTCGCCGAGGAGTACGGCGGTCTCCGCGGCGATCATGGAGTGGCTCCCCGGGTCGTCGTCCCAGGCCGCCGACTCGGCGGCGAGGGCGACGAACTCGGCCGTGGCGGCCTTGAGATCCTCCCCCGCGTGCAGCGCTCGGGCGCGGGTCAGGCGCAGTTGGGCGACGAGCCGGTCGTCCTGCTCGCCGGCGGCGATGTCGGGTTCGGTCAGCAGGGAGTCGAGCAGCGCGATGCAGTCCTCGACGCGACCGAGGTCGAGAGTGAGCTGGGCCGCGTTGCTGTAGGCGCAGAAGGCGTCCAGCCGGCTGCCGCGGCGAAGGTCCTGCTCCGCGGAGCGGGTCAGGTGCCGCAGTGCCTCGTCGGGGCGGCCCAGGTGCATGCACGCCTCGGCCAGGTCGCCGTGGAGGCGGGCGGTGTCGACCGCGTCCACCGGCCAGTCGGCGGCCAGGCGCAGGCCCTCGGCGAGGTCGCGGTGCGCGGCCTGCGGGTCGCGCAGGCCGAGCTGGAGGCGGCCCCGCAGCCCGAGGGTGCGGGGCAGGTGCCAGGCGGGGCCGTGCGCCCTGAGCCGGTCGATGAGGGCGTCGATCTCGGTGACGGCGGCGGGCAGGTCGCCGGAGAGGGCGTGGGTGCTGGCCCGCAGCAGCAGGGCGCCGGAGATCTGCCCGGCGAGGTCGTGCCGGGTGGCGAAGGCATGGAGCAGGTCCACCTCGGCGAAGACCGGCGCGACGTGCTCCTCGTTCCCGGACGTCTGCAGGCGCAGACCGAGCGCGGTCGCCCGCAGCCGCAGCAGGCGGGCCTCCTGGTACGGGGCGAGACCGGGCGTCCGCTCGTGCAGGCCGACCATGGTCTCGTGGGCGGCGGTCAGCGCGGCCGTCTTCGCCTCGGTGGTGTCGCCGCCCTCGGCGGGAAGCTCGGCGGCGGCGAGCACGGCGCAGGCGCGGGCGAGCGCCGCGTGGGCCGGTGCCCCCGCGTCCTCGTAGAGGCCGGCGGCCTCCTCGTGCAGCTCTGCGGCGACGGCGTGGTCGTCCTTGTCACTGGCCCTGCTCGCCTCGTCGGCCAGCAGGTCCGCGCGCAGCTGTACGAGGGGGCCCACGGCGGGGTCGGCGGGGTGGGTGTAGTCGCGGGCGGCGGCGAGGGTGCGCAGCCGGGCCCAGCAGGCGGGCGCGTCCGGGTGCCCCTGCTCGTCCAGCTCCCGTGCCCGCAGGATGAGTTCGGGAAGGGAATCGGGAACGGGGGCGGTGGGCGCGGCGACCGGGGCGGTCCGGCCGGCCGGGGTCACGTCGTCGAGACCGTGGGTGCGCAGGGTGAGTTCCAGCGCTTCCATGAGCGGGGCACGGCCGAGGCGGTCCCTGCGGCGGTCGGTGTGGGCCGTGGTGCCGTTGCGGGAGTCGAAGCGGGCGGCGAGGTCGTCGGCGCGGCCGCGCACCTCGGCGCGCAGTCCGGCCACCGTCCAGGTGCGGCCCGCGTATCCGGCGGCGGGCAGTTCGCCGTGGCCGAGGAACTCGACGCGCTGGAGGAGAACCTCCACGCCGGTGAGGAAGTCGAGCAGGTCCAGGGGCGAGTCGACGTCGTCGAACAGGGTCCGGTTCTCCGCGAGCAGTTCGAGGCCGCGTGCCTCGTTGCCGGTCAGCGCGCAGAACTCCAGGTGCCGGCCGACCTCCCGGGACATCGACGGGTTGCGGCGGCAGGCGCGGTAGCCGGCGAGGTGCAGTTCGCGGGCCCGGTCGGTGCGGCCGGTACGCAGCAGGGGCAGCAGCGCGTACGAGATGGAGCGAGCCGGCTCCTCCTGGCAGGAGTCCTTCCCGGTCAGCACCGGCTCCCAGACGCCGAGCGCCCGCTCGTCGTCGCCCGCCGCGAGGTGGTACAGGGCACGCTCGCAGATCTCGCAGGCCTCGCAGTCGCTGAGCCGGGTGCGGGTACGGCCCGCCCACAACTCGTAGGCGAGCGTGGTGTCCTCACCGACGTGGGCGGCGAGCTGGTACGCCTGTCCGTAGTACGGCTGGAGGCCGAGGCCTGCCTTCTCGTACCGGTCACGCATCTCCGTCAGCCACTGGCGCAGGCTGGCCAGCGGCATCTCGGGCAGCGCGCGCAGGGCGTTGGCCACCCACTTGAACCGCCAGAACAGCGTGTGGCGCATCCGCTCGTCGAAGACGTCGGGCTGCTCGTCGAAGAGGGCGAGCACGCGGGCGAAGACGACGGGCGACTTCCGGGGCTCGGAGCCGTACGTGTACGCCTCCTGGAGTTCGAGGAGCGCGTGGACCAGCGCGACGGGCTCGCCGAACTGCTCGGCGGCGTCGACAAGTTCCTCCGCGGTGACGGTGCGGGTGCGGCCGTAGGGGCGCCGGTCGTTCTCCTTGAGCGCCTGGTACAGCTCGTCGGTGGTCTGGGGTGCGGTCGGCATCGTCAGCTGTCCTTGCGGAGGGCGTGGGCGAGAAGGTCGAGGAAGGAGCGGTTGATGAGGCTCGATTCGGCGGGCCTGAGCGGGCGCCGCGACAGCATCGCGGCCTGCCCGTAGAGGGCTTCGACGCTGGTGCGGGCCAGTTCCGGCTCGTCGATGGCGACGGCGGTGCGGACCAGAGGGTTCAGCTGGTTGAGGATCAGCTGGGCCCGCGGTGCCTCCTGGCGCAGGGCGCCGAGGATGTCGCCCCACAGGCCACCCTCCTGCTCACGGGCGAGCTGGGAGCGGGTGCGCTCGTGCCGGGCCTCACGGCTGTCGACGAGGAGGGCGGGGGCGGAGGCGGGCTGGAAGGTGCGCAGCGCCACGTCGCAGTCGAAGACGGCCAGGGCGTCACGGGCCAGGGCCAGGTAGGCCGCGGCGGCCAGTTCCGTCTCCCGGTCCACCGGGTCGAGGTGGGCGGTGAGGGTCGCCGGGTCGAGGTCGGCCACGGTGGCCTCGGGCCTGATCTCGGGCAGCCGGTGGACCAGTTCGCGGTCGTAGGTGTAGCCGCCGTTGACGACGCCGAGTCCGGCGGCCGAGGCGATCGCCGCGACCTGCCGGAACTCCTCCACGCTCGACGTCACCAGCACGGTGCGGTGGGTGCGCGCGAACTCGTCGAGAGTGGTGTGCCCGTCGGTGGTCTCGAACGGCAGCCAGGGCAGCAGCATGCGCAGGATCTCGTCGTCGTGCACCGCGAGCGACTTCACGGCCAGGTGGTGTGCCTGGAGGAAGCGGCCGAGCAGGTCGGGGTCGCTGGCGGCGGCCCGTGCGATCCACGCGCGCAGTCGCTCGGCGAGGGCGTCGCGGACGGCGGCGAGGGTGTCGTCCTCGTACAGGGACTCGCGGGACGCCGTCGGGCGCAGGCTCTCGGCGTCGATGACACAGCGGACGAAGAACGCCCACTCGGGCAGGATCTCCTCGGCCTGCTCGGACAGCAGCATGCCCTTGACGTGCACGCGGTGACCGTGGCGGCGCCCGGCCGGCACCGCCTCGGGCAGCACACAGGCGATGCCCCTCAGGCCCACGGCGGGCAGGTCCAGCTCGATGGTGTCCAGCGGCGTGAACCCGAAGACCTCCTCGCCGTACGCCGCCAGCGCGCGGGAGCGGGCGCCCGGCGTGGGATACGTACGCGCCCAGGGTGCGGGCTCGGGGTTGACCAAGGCGCCCTGGCCGCCCGTGCCGTCGTCGAAGGTCACCGGATGGCGCAGCAGGGAACCGAAGTGCCGGGCGAGCGCGTGCACCTGGGCCGGCCGGGTCCACTCGCCCGCGTCGGTGCGCGGGGTCAGCGTGACCGTGGTGCCGGGCCGGGGGCGGGCGGAGGCGGGCAGGCTGCGGACGGTGTAGCTGCCGTCGCCGCGTCCCCGCCACTCCACGGCAGGGGCGTCGGGGGTACGGGCGGAGCGGCTCAGGACGTGGATCTCGTCCGCGACCAGGAAGCAGGAGAGCAGGCCGATGCCGAACTGGCCGATGAAGTCGCCGCGTTGCTCGGCGATCCTCCCCCAGCCTCGGATGGGCTCGTCCGAGGGGAGCCCCGTGGCCCGCTTGCTGCTGCGGCCGATCGTGGCGAGGAAGGTGTGCACGTCGGCCTCGGTGAGGCCGACGCCGTCGTCCTCCACGCGTACCACCGAACCGTCGGCGTACAGCCGGATACCGAAGGCGCCGGCGGCGGCGGCCGGTCCCAGTCCGTGCCGGGCGGTCAGCGCGTCCACCGCGTTCTGGAGGAGTTCGCGCAGGTAGACGCGGGGGCTGGAGTAGAGGTGATGGGAGAGGAGGTCGACGAGGCCGCGCAGATCCACCTGGAAGGTGCGGTCGGCGCCGGCCGGGTTCGCGGCGGTGTCGGGCAGAGTCATCGGGCAGTCCGGAGTAGGAGTGGCGACGGGTGGCGGGCTGGGCCGGGAGCTGTGTGTGCTCGGGCACGGCGTTGGTGGCGCGCGACGGGTGGCGTGCGCCTCGGAAGTGGCGGCGACGGTGTGCGAGCGGGCCGCCCGGGGACTTGCGTACGAGCGCGGCCGACGTGGCGGGCGACGCTCGTGGGCGGGGCCGGGGGACCTGCGTACGGGCGCGGGCGACGCCGCTCGTGGGCCGGACCGAGGACCTGCTTGCGGGCGCGGACCGACGTGGTGGACGACGCTCGTGGGAGGGGCCGGGGCCCGATGCGCTCAGGCGCGGCGGTGGCGGCGGGCGAACTGCTTCTCGGGGTCCGCGAAGTAGTCCCACGGCCAGCTGGTGTAGGCGCCGTCGAGCGTCTGGAAGACACGGCGAACCGTGTGGCGCTCTCCGGCCAGCGACAGGGCCATGGCGAACGTGTTGAAGTCGTGCTGCCAGCCCGGGCGCCACACGTAGTCGGGATGGAGGATGCTGTGGTCGGCTGCCGCGCGCAACTCGGCCTGCACGTCAGGCCTTTCGAGGTGGTCGCCATCCTCCGACTCGACCCAGTCCTCGATGTGCGCCATGGCGATGACGCATCCGAGGCGGTGCCCCTGCGGGGCACGGGCGAGCGCGTCACGTGCGAACGCCATCGCCTCGCCGGCCTCGCCGCCCCAGCGGGGCTGCAACTGCGACACCCACTCCAGGTGGGTCTCCAGGTCCAGCGGGTCGCGCCGCAGGGCGGCGTCGCGCCGGGTCTCGTTGACGGCGGGGCCCAGCGACATGCCGCGGCCGGAGGTGAGCAGCCGGCGCCACGGGGCGATCCACTCGGGCCGCAACTCGGCGGCCTCCAGCAGCTGCTCCTCGGCTATGTGGAGCCGGTCGTGGAAGATCCGCCACTGCTCCTGCGTGACGTCCACGGCCCGCGCCGCGGTGCGCGCCTCCCAGCCCCACCTGATGTGGCGCGCGCCCGATATGAGCAGGGCAGTGGCCCGGTGCTCCTTGTCCTCCTCGACGGCACGGCCTGCCCAGTCCTGCACACCGTCCATCTTGGCCAGCTCACCGAGTACCTGGTGGTCGCGGCCGAGGTCGAAGGGGACCAGCGCCGCCTTGACCGCCTCCCAGTCACCCGCGTCGGCCGCCTCCACCAGCGCGAGGACCCGTGTGTCGCCGAGCGCGCGCAGCTTGTACATCCCGTTCTTCTGTCTGCGCGTGACAGGAAGGACGTGCGGATCCCCCGCCGGTCTCTCCGCACCCCTGCCGAACAGCTTGCCGAACATGCCGCGCCCTCCCCTGGTGCCCTTGATCGTTCGGTGCAGCATAAGCGGTCCCACCGGCACTGCTTCCACAGGGTTTTCACCGGTGCTTCACGGGCCGTAACTGCCGGCACTCACGCCCCTTGCCTCAGGGGTCCTCCTGCTGCAAATGACCTGCGGACACGCCCCTCGACGCGAGGGGCATGGGGAGGCCCCGGCGCCCAAGCCCGCCCCCCGGTCGGCGCGTTCGGCATGTCCACCTGGTCGTGGACGACTTCCACTCCTGCGCCGATCCTTTTCCGCCACTGCCCTACCCGGAGGGCGACCAGACCTTCCGCGAGGCCGCGGCGGTGATCAGCCGACGCACGACGAAGTACGTCTTCCGCAGCCGGCCGCTGCATGCGTTCTGTTCACGAGTTCCGGAGCATGTACCCACGAGCACAGGCGACGTCGTATTCGCGCGGGCGATCTCCCAGGAGTCGGGTCCGCGGGGCGAGCGGCGCGACAGACTCAGACCGATTCGGCGAGGGCAGAGGGCTCTTCCTCGAAGGTGAGTTCCGGCGGAGGGTTGCGGAAGCCTCGGGTCAGGTAGGCCAGGTAGCAGATACCGAGAGCGAGCCAGGTGGTGCCGAGAATGAGGGCCTTGCCGTCGAGGTTGGCCAGGAGCCACAGGTCCACTGCGGCGCCGATCGCGGGGGCGATCACGTAGCCCAGCAGGCCGGGGCGGCGGCCCGCGGGCGCTCGCGCAGGTAGGTGGCGATGACGGCGAGGTTGACGAAGGTGAAGGCGATGAAGGCGCCGAAGTTGATGAAGGAGGTGGACGTCGCGACGCTGAGTTGCAGAGCGATCAGTCCGACGGCCCCGGTGAGGAGGATGTTGACAGCCGGGGTGCGGTAACGCGGGTGGACGTGACCGAAGATGCGGCGTGGGTGGAGGCGACGGACGCCTACCGCGCGCAGAACACCGAGGTGCACGCATTGATCGACCAGCGACTCGTCCTGGAGTGCGGCCTCGCCCACCTGGCGGCCCGCAACGCCGACGAGGCCGCCATGACGCACCTCCAGCAGCTGGCCGATGAGATGGACCGGACTCCGACCTGGGCGGAGTTCCACGGCTGCGACGAGCGGTTCCACCTCGCCGTCGCAGCCGCCACCGGCGTCCCCGCAGCCGCCGAGGCTTACCGCGGCGTGCTCCACCAGCTGTACCGCTACTACCTGCCCTACCCGATGGACGCTCTGCGGCAGTCCAACCGTGAGCACCACGCCCTGATCGACGCCCTGCGCGACGGCGACACCGCAGCAGCGGCGGACGTCGCGCGCGCACATGTAGAGGTGCTCCACCAAACCATGTTCGTCGGCCTGCTGGAGGCGGCTGACAGCCAGGGTGGGTGAACCCGTCCTGCCTGTTCCTCTCCCGGATGTCGAGAGCCACGAGGGCGCCGGGCCGCGCGGCGGGCCTGGTGGCTGCCGGCCGGGCTGAAGAAGCGGCTGCCGCCTGGCGCACGGCCTCGGAGGCGGGAACTGTCGGCGGCCACGGAAAGCGAGGCCGCCGCCATGAACTGACGGCTCGCCGGGGGCGCTTCGGGGACTGACGCGCAGGTCAGGCACCCGAAGCGGTGGAAGCAGGCGGTAGGCAGCCGGCAGGCCTCAGGGGAACGGCAGGGTGCGGGCGAGCAGGGTGACGAGAACGAGGACGAGCGGGAAGCAGACCAGGAACATGGCGAAGGTGTAGCCCATGATGTCGCGGGCCTTGAGCCCGAGGATCGTCAGCGTGGGCAGCATCCAGAAAGGCTGGAGCAGATTGGCGCTGGCCTCGCCGAGGTCGTAGACCACGACCATCCAGCCCTGGTTGACATGGAGTTGGTTGGCCGCGTCCAGGACGTACGGCGCCTCGATCACCCACTTGCTGCCCCCGCTGGGGACGAAGACACCGAGTACGCAGCTGTAGACGGCGATGAAGGCCGGGTAGAGGAACTCGTTCGACACCGACACCAGCCAGCCCGCGATGGTCTTGCTGAGCCCGGTGAAGGCGATCATCCCGAAAATGCCGCCGTACAAGGGGAACTGGAGCAGGACGCCGGAGGCCGCGGGTGTGCCGTCCTTGACTGCCTGGGCCAGCCGTACCGGACGCCAGTGCAGGATGAGCGCGAGCAGGATCAGGATCAGGTTGACGGTGTTCAGGTCGAGGGCGTTGAGGGCGCTGCCCTCCGCGTTGGCGAAGTGCCGGGCCAGGTACCACACGCCGAGAGCGAAGAGGAGGATCGCGAAGACCGGGCTGTACTCGATCCACTCCCCCGGCCTGCCGCGGCGCAGCGGCGTGCGTTCCTCATCGACGGCGGGGCCCAGTTCGATGCCCAGCTGCTCGGCGGTCTTCGCCCGCTCGGGAGACGGGGACAGCAGCCAGGCCGTGCCGACCGCGACGACGAAGACGATCGCCGTGGCCAGGAGTCCCTGCCACAGGAAGATGGTCTCCGTCAGGGGGATGAGGCCGCTCCCGCGCCCCTCCGCGATGACCTCCTGCACGGCGGGAGGACTCGATGCGGCACTGGCGACCTGCAGAGCCGCCGACCCGGACAGGCCCTGGGCCCATACGGTGCCGAGGCCGAGGAAGGCCATCGCGCCGAGCGCCCGGTAGTCCACGCCTGCTATCCGGCGCGCGATCTCCTTGGCCAGGATCGCCGTGAAGATGAGGCTGAAGGCCCAGTTCAGGTAGGAGCTCACCATGGCGACGGCCGCGGTGAACGCGATGGCGCCACGGGGGGTGCGCGGCACCAGCGCGATCCGGCCGATGAGCCGGCCGACCGGCGGTGAGACCGCGACCGCGTACCCGGCGATAATGATCATCGCCATCTGGAGGGTGAAGGTGATCAGGGACCAGAAGCCCTGCCCCCATGCGTCAACGAGTCCGTAGCCGCTGGTCGCCGCCGGGTCGGACGGGGCGCCCCACAGCTTCTCGCCGGTCACGAGGCCGAGCGCGAATACCGCGAACGTCCCCACCAGCACAAAGCCCAGGGCATCGGGCAGCCACTTCTCGGTGAAGGCCGTGAAGCGCAACGCCATGCGCGCGAGCCAGTTGTCCCGGCTCACGGCCATGTCCGGCTCCTGTGAGGGTGCCGTGGTCATGGAGGATCCTCCTGTGGTGGTGCAGGTCGTTCTGGGGGAGCATGTGGGGTACGTGGGAACTGCTGGAACACGAGGCGCTTGAGGGGGCAGGTTCCAGAAGTGTGGTGGCGAGGATCCTGGGTGCGTATGGGGCCGAGAAGCAATGGTGGTGCGCCACATAGCATTGAGTCGGTAGATGTGGCATTGCCTCGATGCTGAGGCGGAGCACGCGAGGAGAATCAACGGCGTGACCGCCTGCGTGATCGCGCGATTGCGGGCAGACCGATTCCGCTTTCCGAATTGCTCAGGACGGTCACATGAGATGCGGCTTTCGCATACGCCGTCAATCCCTTGAGGAACCAGCCCCTGCGGTTGATCACCTCGCGGACTCAGGCGGCTGTCGACGCGTCGACCTCGCCCGGGTGTTGAGGACCCGAGAGACGGTCGTCCTGCTCGCACCGGCCGCCTGAGCCACATCGGCGTGATCGCCGCGCGTGGAGCCCGCCGTCAGCAAGACGTCAGGCTCGTGAGGTCCACCGCGTCGGCCATCGCCTGCATTCCCTTGTCATTGGGGTGCAGCTGATCGCCGCCGTCGAAGAACCAGGATCAGACGGTGGGCGACCACGAGGGCCGTACGTCCGTCCATCAACCGCCACAGGGCGTCCTGGACGAGGAGCTCGCTCTCCGAGTCCAGCGCGCTGGTCGCCTCGTCGAGCAGGAGGATCGGGGCGTCGCGCAGGATGGCCCTGGCGAGGGCGACGCGCTGGCGCTGGCCGCCCCAGAGTTTCACTCCCCGCTCCCCCACCAGAGTGCCGAAGCCGTCGGGGAGTTGCTCGGCGAACTCCGTGACGTGCGCGGCCACGGCCGCGGCGTGGATCTCCTCGTCGGTGGCGCTGGGCCGGGCGAAGGCGATGTTGTCCCGCAGGCTGCGGTGGAACATGGCGGGTTCCTGCGGGACGTAGGCGACCAGTGAGCGCAGGTCGGTCTGGCGCAGCCGGCTGATGTCCTGACCACCGATCAGGATGCGTCCCTCGTCGATGTCCGACATCCGCAGCAGGAGCCGGGTGAGTGTGGTCTTGCCGCCGCCGGACCTGCCGACCAGACCGATCCGTGCGCCTGCGGGCACGTCCAGGTCGAGTGCCTGGAAAATCGGCTTCGCGCCCGCGTGGGCGAAGGTCACCGCCTCGAAGCGGACGCCTGTGTCCCGCGGTGCGAGCGGTTCGGGTTCCGTCGGGTCGAGCACGGTGGGCGGATCCAGCAGCAGCTCCGTGAACTGCGCCGCCTCGGTCATCGAGCTTTCCAGACGCCGGTAGATCTGGTTGAACTCGAACATGATCTGGGTCGCGTTGGAGTAGTAGGTGAAAGCGACGACGACCTCCTCCACTCCCTGGCCCGGGCCACCGAAGGCGACGGCGACCAACAGGCCCAGCACGTTGGTCAGTACGGACACAGGGCGATCAGCGTGTCGACGCGCAGATTGCCGTAGTCCCACGACCTCAGTGTCAGGCGCCGGGAGTCCGCGACACGGCTGCGGTGTTCGTCGGCCTCCCGCCGCTCGGCCGCGAACGCCCGGATGGTCTCCATGTTCATGAGGCTGTCGGCGACGTGGCCGGAGACCCGAGGAGCACTTCGAACTCCGCGACGTCGCGGAGATCAAGCTGTTCTTCAACGAGCTGGCGGGACCGGAGGACGTGGCACGGCTCGCGCGGGAGCAGGTCGAGCAGCACGAACGCCGCATCGCGGAGTACGAGGAGATGCACGCCGCTACGGACAGATCGAAGAGGTCGCCGGACGCATGATCACCCTCGAACTGGGCCTGGGCATGGAGTACGCCGCGCTGGAGTTCTGGCGCAAGGTCCGGGCGCGAGCCGACGACGGCGAATTCTCCGCGAGGCCCGACTCGGCACAGTGGTAGGGCCCGCTTCAGATTGCAGCGCCGTCAGGCCGACGCTGCCGTACACACGGCCTGTGACGTCGTCGGAACGGCACCACCACACAGCCACCAGCACACACCGAGTTCAGGAACTGCTCTCAGCAGAGTCTGAGTCCTGGAATCCGGCGCCCCCGTGCGGTCACCGGATGCGGAAGACGCAAGTGGTCGAGCGCCCGGCCGACGGTCTGCGTCACCATCTCGTCGAGCGAGGCGGGCCGGGTGGAGAAGGTCGGCACCGGCGACGGTGACCGCTCCTGGATACGCGACTGGCCGCTCCTCGACGGCTGGAAGCGCTGGATCAACGTCACCGGAGCGGAACACCTCACCTTCACTGACGTGCCCGTCCTCGGTGAGCAACTCGGCCTCCTGCCGCAGGAGGAGCCCCTGTCGCGCAAGCGGTCGCAGGAAATCACCCGCGCATACGTGACAGCGTTCTTCGACCTGCACCTGAAGGGCGTGGACCGGAAGCTGCTGGACGGGCCGACCGCCGAGTACCCGGAGGTGGTCTTCCACACGGAAGGTTGACCAGGCAAGGGTCGCCCTGTGCAAGAACTCGATCGCCCTCGCCTGCTCGGCGGACGGCTTCCGCAGCCGCTTCTGCTCCTCGGCCCATCGCCGGCGGCCTGCCCCGTCCGCCCGGCACCCGGTCCCGATCCGGCGTCCTGGGCGGCGCGGGCCTTCTTCTGGCCTGGGTGACGACATTTCCGCACGTCAGAGCCTCGAACCGCTCGCGAAGTCAGCGGTGTTGGGTCTAGGATGTCGGCCGCGCGTAGAGGTCACATGCGGTCGTGCGTCCGTGAGCCGTTCATCTGGCCTTGTTTCGGTAGCTGTATCTGCGGGGGAGAACTTTCGGTGTTCGGAATCATCAGGCCGTGCCGTCATCGCCTGGGCGAGGCCATGCGTACCGAGTGGATGGCGCATCTGTGTGGGCTGTGCCTGGCGCTGCGCGGCGAGTACGGGCAGTTCGCGCGCGTGGCCACCAACTACGACGGCCTAATCGTCTCGGTGCTGACCGAGGCGCAGTCGGAGCGTAACGGCGACTGGCGGCGAGGCGCCGGTCCGTGCCCGCTGCGCGGCGGACGTGGCGCAGGGCGAGGGCGCGCGGCTGGCGGCGACGGTGTCGCTGGTGCTGGCCGCGGCGAAGATACGTGACCATGTGGCCGACGGCGACGGCCTGTTGGGGCGCCGCCCGGTGACGCTGGCGGCACGCCGGATCGCCCAAGGCTGGAACCATGCGGGCGCCGCAGGCGGCGAACGGCTCGGCTTCGACACCGCGGTGCTGCTCGGCGCGGTCGAACGCCAGCCGGGAATCGAGCGGTTGACCGGCCCCGGCGGCTCGCTGCTGACGGTCACGGAGCCCACGGAGACGGCAACCGCCGCCGCCTTCGCGCACACCGCGGTGCTCGCCGACCGCCCGGGCAACGCCGAACCCCTGGCGGAGGCCGGCCGTCTGTTCGGTCGGCTGGCGCATCTGCTGGACGCGGTGGAGGACCTGGATGCGGACGAGGCGTCCGGCGCGTGGAATCCGATCGCCGTGACCGGCACGGACCGGGCCGAAGTGCGCCGGCTCTGTGACGGCGCCGTCCACGGAATCCGACTCGCCCTGTCCGACGCCGAGTTCGTCGACGGGCGGCTGGTACGAGCGCTCCTGGGCGACGAGTTGGAGCGTGCCGTCCACCGCATCTTCGACCCCCGGCATCGTCATCACCAGCACCGCCACAAGGCGCGGGGCTCACGCATGCTGCCCTGGCTGGGACGCCGTACGGCGACGGAAATACCTTCGGAGACCGGCACGGCCTGCGGCATAGGGGCGCTTACTGGCGCGGCCCCGGAGGGCGGCTCGATGGCGTCGGGCCGGCCGTCGGAGGGGCAGTGCCGGCGGTGTGGCCAGTGGCGCCGGTTGTGCCGTGGCTGCGGGGTGTGCTCCAACTGCTGCCTCTGCATCGAGGACGACGCAGAGCCCTGGCAGTTCGGCGACGGCAACCGCAACGACGGCTCGGGCCAGGGCGGTTCAGGGGGCGACGGCTGGTTCGGCGGCCGGGGCGGCGGCAACTCGGGCGGGTCAGCCGGAGGTTCGGGCGGCGGGGATCGGGGATCCGGTGGCTCTGGTGGTTCCGGCGGTGGCTCGGGTGACGGCTGCTGCGGTGGTGGTGGTTGCTGCAACCCGTGCAAGTGTTGTTGCGACTGCTGCGACTGAACGACGTATGAGCCGGGCCCCCGGGAAGGGAACTGGGAGCGGCTGCGGTGCGCTGTCCACGGACGGCTCCACCCCGGCATGACGACCAGGAGTTCATCACTCCTGGTCAGGCTACGTGGCAGCGCCGATCGAGGACCTGGGCCGACGTGGACCGGCCGTGATGTCATCGGTGAGCACGATACGGTCGGTGGCGCACACATCCGGCCCGGCGAGCACCGCCACCACGGCGGGGAGCACTCGCGTGGATGTCTGGGTAGACGGCTACCCGGCTCAGCATGCTCCTCACTCCACCCTGCTCCGGACGCCGAGATGACGAGAACAGGGGGATGTCCGATGGACGAGGGGCGCCGGGAAGGGCTGGAGCGGATTCGCGCCAAGCTCGAGCTGATCACGCAGGTGGAGGCCGAGCACGGATTCGGGGTGATCATCGAGGGGGCGAGGAACCCGGAGCCCGTTCCGGAACTGCCGCAGGGGGTCACCGAGGTGTTCGGCCTCTTCTCGCGGCTGGGCGCCGACCACTTCCGCTTCTTTCAGCCCGACGAGGTCCAGGGCCCAGCCGCGTGGGCGGCCCGGGCGACCGTTCCGGACTGCCCACTGGGCAGTCCCCTGGCCATCGGCTGCGAGCGCCACCGCGCCCCGGAGGACATCGAGTGCGGCTCCCGCATATGGCTGGACCTGGACGACGGGGACGTCTACTACTACGACATCGACGACTACATCCACCTGTACAAGCACCCGGACGAAACGATCGACGTCCTGGTGTTCGCGAACGACATCGTCACGTTCTTCGACCGCTTCGTCCTCGGGCCGGCCTACCCCCAGCTTGTCGCAGCCATGATCGGACCGGGCATTGTCACGGACCGTGTCCGGCGCGGCCGATACCGGGACAGATGGTTGCGGCTGCTTGTGGAGAGCGGCCTGGCCAGGGCCGACGATAAGGAGGCGATCCGGGAGATGCCCGATGTGACCCGGTTGACTCTGAGTGATTAGAAGCAGTTGTCTTTTCGATCTTGAGCGGTGTTCGTCGAACGGGAGTCTCGATTGGGTGATCGCGGCCGGTGCTGGGCATGGGAGCAGGGCCTCTTGGTAGCTCGGTGGGTGTCTCATCAATCGTTCCGGTCTTCCGGAAGCCGACGTCAGATTCTGCTCCGGTCACAGGCGACTGAAGCCGCATCGCCCAGACCGACGCGACGGAAACAACAGGGCCTCCTGGCACTTGAGTTGACGTATGCGGCTGCTCCGAGCAGGTGACGCCGTTTCAGTCCGGCGGCTCACCGCGCCGACCGCGACACCTCCGGACCCTGGCAGGTGCCCGAAGGAACGGCGGCGATCAGCCGTGGCCCCGTTCGACGGGCTGCCCGCCGTGAGATTCCTCCACGGGCGGGATCGCGACTCGTATCGGGTGCGCAGGCAGAGACCGCTACACACCCAACGGCAAGTACTCGTGGTTCCAGGCCCGCCCGCAAGCAGGGGGCCCCTTCCCGACGTCGGCAAATTGCACGAAGAGCGGCCTGCTGATCAGCAAACTCACAACTGCGGGCCACCGGCCAACACCGTTGCCGCCAGCAACTCGTCCGCACCACTTGCCGAGCACGCTCGGGGCGTCCGATCAGACCCCGTCCGCCCCGCGCAGGTACCTTCGTGCGCGGGGCGGACGCGATGCGACGACGACGTACCCGGCAGGCGGCTCAGGCGAGCTCGACGAGCAGATCGCCGCCCTCGACCTGCTGGATGGGGTTGATGGCCAGTCGCGACACCCTGCCGGACCTGGCGGCCGTGATCGACGCCTCCATCTTCATCGCCTCGATCGTGGCCACCGTGGCACCGGCCGCGACCTCGTCCCCCTCGGCGACCGTGAGGGTGACCACGCCGGCGAACGGCGCCGCCACATGACCGGGGTTGGTCCGGTCGGCCTTCTCCGTGGCCGGGACGTCCGAGGCGGCCGCCCTGTCGCGCACCTGGATCGGCCGCAATTGGCCGTTCAGGGAGGACATGACGGTGCGCATGCCACGCTCGTCCGCGTCACCGACGGCCTGCAACTCGATCAGCAGCCGCACACCGCGCTCGAGATCGACCGCGTACTCCTTGCCCGGGCGCAGCCCGTAGAAGAAGGCCTTGCTGTCCAGCACGCTGGTGTCGCCGAACGAGTCGCGGTGCGTCTCGAACTCGCGCGTGGGTCCCGGGAACAGCAGGCGGTTGAGCGTCGCCCGCCGGTCCTTCGCGAGCCCCTCACGATCGTCGGCGTTCAGTTCCTGCACGGGCTTGGCCTCGGCCCGGCCCCGCAGCGCCTTGCTGCGGAACGGCTCGGGCCAGCCGCCGGGCGGGGTGCCCAGCTCGCCGCGCAGGAAGCCGATGACGGAGTCGGGAATGTCGAACCGGTCCGGCTCAGCCTCGAAGTCCCCCGGGGACACGCCGGCACCCACCAGGTGCAGCGCCAGGTCGCCGACCACCTTGGAGGACGGGGTCACCTTCACCAGGCGGCCGAGCATCCGGTCGGCGGCGGCGTACATCGCCTCGATCTCCTCGAAACGGTCGCCCAGCCCCAGCGCGACCGCCTGGGTGCGCAGGTTCGACAGCTGCCCGCCGGGAATCTCGTGGTCGTAGACGCGACCGGTCGGTGAGGCGAGCCCCGCCTCGAAGGGGGCGTACACCTTGCGGACGCTCTCCCAGTACGGTTCGAGGTCGCCGACGGCCTGGAGGTCCAGGCCCGTGGGCCGCTCGGAGTGGTCGGTCGCCGCCACGATCGCGGACAGCGACGGCTGCGAGGTCGTACCGGCCATGGACGCCACCGCCCCGTCCACCGCGTCCGCGCCGGCCTGGACGGCGGCGAGATAGGTGGCGAGCTGGCCGCCGGCGGTGTCGTGGGTGTGGATGTGGACGGGCAGGTCGAACTCCCGGCGCAGGGCGGACACCAGCGTCGCCGCGGCCGGTGCCCGCAGCAGTCCGGCCATGTCCTTGACGGCCAGCACGTGGGCGCCCGCGTCGACGATCTGCTCGGCCAGGCGCAGGTAGTAGTCCAGGGTGTACAGGCGCTCGGACGGGTCGGAGAGGTCGGAGGTGTAGCACAGGGCCACCTCCGCGACGGCCGTGCCGGTCTCGCGTACGGCGTCGATGGCGGGCCGCATCTGGGCGACGTCGTTGAGGGCGTCGAAGATGCGGAAGATGTCGATGCCGGTGGCCGCCGCCTCCTGCACGAACGCGTCGGTCACCTCGGTGGGATACGGCGTGTAGCCCACGGTGTTGCGGCCGCGCAGCAGCATCTGGAGGCAGATGTTCGGCGCGGCCTCCCGCAGCGCCGCCAGGCGCTCCCACGGGTCCTCCGCGAGGAAGCGCAGGGCGACGTCGTAGGTGGCGCCGCCCCAGCACTCCAGGGAGAGCAACTGGGGCAGGGTGCGCGCGACCACCGGGGCGACGGCGAGCATGTCCTTGGTGCGCACCCGGGTGGCGAGCAGCGACTGGTGGGCGTCGCGGAACGTGGTGTCGGTGACGCCGAGGGTCGGTGACGCGCGCAGCCAGCGGGCGAAGCCCTCCGGGCCGAGTTCGGCAAGCCGCTGCCGGGACCCGGCCGGCGGCTCACCGGCAGGGAGCGCGGGCACCTTGGTCAACGGATCGATGAGGTCCGGCCGTTCACCGTGCGGCTTGTTGACCGTGACGTCGGCGAGGTAGGTGAGCAGTTTCGTGCCACGGTCGGCGGAGTGGCGGGCGGTGAGCAGGTGCGGGCGCTGCTCGATGAACGAGGTGGTGACCCGGCCGGCCCGGAAGTCGGGGTCGTCCAGCACGGCCTGCAGGAAGGGGATGTTGGTGGCCACGCCGCGGATGCGGAACTCGGCCACGGCACGCCGGGCCCGCCCCACGGCGGTGGTGAAGTCCCGTCCCCGGCAGGTGAGTTTGACCAGCATGGAGTCGAAGTGCGCGCTGATCTCCGTACCCGCGTGCGTGGTGCCGCCGTCCAGGCGGATGCCCGACCCGCCCGGCGAGCGGTAGGCGCTGATCTGGCCGGTGTCCGGGCGGAATCCGTTGGCCGGGTCCTCGGTGGTGATCCGGCACTGCAACGCGGCACCGCGCAGCGTGACGGTCTCCTGCGCGAGGCCGAGGTCGGTGAGCGTCTCGCCTGCGGCGATGCGCATCTGCGCCTGCACCAGGTCGACGTCGGTCACCTCTTCCGTCACCGTGTGCTCGACCTGGATGCGCGGGTTCATCTCGATGAAGACGTGATTGCCGTCGCGGTCGAGGAGGAACTCCACGGTGCCGGCGTTGCGGTAGCCGATCTGGCGGGCGAAACGCACGGCGTCGGCGCAGATGCGGTCGCGCAGCTCCGGGTCGAGGTTGGGTGCGGGCGCCAGCTCGATCACCTTCTGGTGGCGGCGCTGCACCGAACAGTCCCGTTCGAACAGGTGGATGACGTTGCCCTGGCCGTCGGCGAGGATCTGCACCTCGATGTGCCGGGGTTCCACGACGGCCTTCTCCAGGAAGACCGTGGCGTCGCCGAACGCGGACGCCGCCTCGCGGGACGCCGCCTCGATGGCCTCGCGCAACTGGGCGGGATCCTCGACGCGGCGCATACCGCGCCCGCCGCCGCCCGCGACCGCCTTGACGAACACGGGAAAGCCGACGTCCTCGGCGGCACGGACCAGTGTGTCCACGTCGGTCGACGGTTCCGAGGAGCCGAGCACCGGCACACCGGCCTCCCGCGCGGCGGCCACCGCGCGCGCCTTGTTCCCGGTCAGCTCCAGGATCTCCGCGCTGGGTCCGACGAAGGTGATGCCCGCGTCCTCGCACGCCCTGGCCAGGTCCGGGTTCTCGGAGAGGAATCCGTACCCCGGGTAGACGGCGTCCGCTCCCGCACGGCGCGCGGCGCGGACGATCTCCTCCACGGACAGGTACGCCCGCACCGGATGGCCGGGCTGCCCGATCTCGTAGGCCTCGTCGGCTTTCAGCCGGTGCAGGGAGTTGCGGTCCTCGTGCGGGAACACGGCGACGGTGCGTGCGCCCAGCTCGTAGCCCGCGCGGAACGCACGAATGGCGATCTCACCGCGGTTGGCTACCAGCACCTTGCGGAACATTCTCGATCCCTTCAGCCTGCCGGTGACGGATCACCCATGGTGTCGGCGACGCCGGTGTCACGCCATGTGAGCCGGGCCACTCGCGGATCCGTACGCCCCCGTGGTCAGGGCGCGCTCCCGCACGTCGCCTGATGCCGACGCGTGACCGGCACGGCGGCCGGCCCGGGCGCCGCACTCACCGTACTCGTGCGACGTCCGCCTCGGCTCGTGCCGGAAACACCCCGCCGTGGAGCTCGGCGGCTCACCCGAAGGAGGTCACGACTCGGTCGGCGTAGGGGGCGCAGTACACGGGAAGCCACTCGCCCAGGGAGTCGTCGTGGCGACGGGTGAGGCCCACCATCAGCAGGAAGGTCGCTGCCGGGCCGCAGGCGACGATCGTCTGCCGCGGGTGGCGCGCACAGGCGGCGAGGGCCCCGGCTCCTGCGGAAGGGTCCCGTCAGCCGGCTTCCGGCGCGTCGATGATGTCGCCGTCCTTGTCGAGGGTGTGGGTGCGCCAGTACACATCCCACTTGTCGTCGACCTGCTGGGGCACCTTGCCCTCCGGGTACCGCACGTATCCCGCCGGGGGCTGCTCCCCCTTCGAGACGCACGCCGAACCGGTGCCGTTCACGGTCAGGACGGGATACTCGTCGCTCATGCAGATGTCCTCCCGGTACTCCAGGGAGCAGCCGGTCAGCGCCACGAGAGTTGCGGCGCCGGCGAGGGGGGCGGCGACGGCGGTGGTGAGGCGGCTGACCCAGCGGGACATGAACATGATCGTCTCCAGATGTTCGGTGTGCCCCTACTCTTGCCGCGACAGCCCGTCGGGACCTGAGTACACCTACTCACCCCGCACACGCGCACCTGCTCAATTGCGGCAGCCTAGGCCTTCGCGCCCGGCTTCCAGTCCTCAGCGAGGAGCCCGAGCAGCACCTCGTCGAGGAACTCCCCCATCACCCAGGCCGAGGAGCGCAGCACGCCCTCGCGGACGAAGCCGTTGCGCTCGGCGGAGCGCAGCATCGCGGCGTTGTCCGCCAGCGTCTCGATCTGCAGTCGCTGCAGGCCGCGCACGACGAAGCCGTAGTGACACAGCACCGCGACCACGTCGGTGCCGTAGCCCTTGCCCCGGGAGGACGGCAGCAGCCCCAGCCCGATGTGTGCGGACCGGTTGTGGTTGTCGATGCCCCACAGCGTCGCGGTACCGACCAGCGTGCCGCCGCCCAGCTCCACGACGGAGAACGGGACGTGCCCCTGCTCCTTGTCGTCCACCACGAGCCGCGGATCCTTCGCATCGGGCGTGATCGGCCGCCACGGCCCGCTGCCGGCTCGCGAGGCGTTGACCACGTCGTCGTAGAGCTCCGCCCGCAGGACCGGGATGTCGTCCTCGTACCGAGCGCGGAGCCCGACCTTGCTGCCTTTTAGCATGCGAGCTTCCTATCCGGCCGGGCTCTGCGGCGGCAATCCATTTACCGACCGTCGTGCGCACCGGCATCGATCGCCGTGGCTCGCGCCGTCCGGCCGATCCGGCACCAGTCGCCGGGGAACGCCAACGGGGCGGCGCAGGCCGACGGGTGTCGGTGTACGCCGCCCTGGAGTGGGCGTGCCTCGGGTCGCGACCCGGTGCGTTCCCGGCCGCTACTTGGGGTCGGTGTTGAACTTCGAGGTGGACCAGAGGTAGCCCAGGACCGCCAGGCCCAGGCACCAGGCCACGGCGAGCCAGCCGTTGTGGCCGATC
>NZ_JBIUBW010000020.1:0-155018 GCF_044548465.1 Streptomyces sp. NPDC052023
AGCTCGGCAAGGTCCTCGCCAAGCGCGTCGAACCCGCCCTGACCGAGGGCGCACACGTGCCCGGTCTCGACCCGTCCACGGCCGCGCTCGTGGCCAAGTACCGCGAACTGCGCGGCCGTTGAGACATGAGGGCGGCCGCGTGGACGCGAAATGCGGATGCGCGGCCGGCTTCCGGCGGGTGACACTGCTCCGGCCCGTCACCCGCCGGAAGGACACTCACCATGGACCAGCTCTTGGCCGCGCTCGCCGACCAGGACCGGCTGAAGCTGTACGCCCGGATCGTGCTGGAGGACCTGCCGCCCCGTGAGGAGGACTCTCCCGCCGCGCGCAGGCACCTGGGGCGCCTGATCTCGGCCGGGCTCGTGGAGCGTCTGCCGGACGGTTCCCTGAAGGCCGACCCTGCCGTCTTCCGCCGTGCCCGCCCCGCCGAACCGGCGCAGACCGGCGTACCCCGGCGCCTGACCGGGTTCTTCGCCCACGGCCGGCTGACCTCGATCCCGGTCCGTCCGGTCGTACGCCGTGAACTGCTGGAGCATCTGACGCAGACCCTCTTCGCGGACGGCCGCAGCTACACCGAACGCGAGGTCAACGAGGCCTTCCGCACCGTCCACGACGACACCTCGGCGCTGCGGCGCTACTGCGTCGAGAACGGTCTGCTCGTGCGCGAGCGCGACGGCAGCAGCTACCGGCGCGCCACGCCGGTCACCGTCTGACGGCGCCGCCCCGGCTCAGGCCACCGCGCCGAGGGTGTCCGCCAGGCGGCGGTGGGCGGCGCGTGTCGCGGGGAGGGCGGCGAGGGCGGCGGCGCCGGCCACGGCGGCCGTGCCGAACAGCAGCAGGAGGCCCGGCGACGGACCCCGCGCGATTCCGGCGCCGATGCCGCTGGAGCTGCCCTGGGCGTCGATCAGCCAGTGCGCCAGCGGCAGGCCCAGGGCGGTGCCGAGCAGGACCGCGGTCAGGGCGGTGCAGGCGGTGGCCGTGACGGTGATCGCGGTGATCTGCCGTGGGGTGAGGCCGATCGCCTTGAGCGCCAGCAGGTCCCGCTCGCCCTCCCGGACGGTGCCGCCGATCACGGTGAGCAGCTCGACGATCCCGATGAGCGCCAGTACGGCGATCAGGCCCAGTACCACTCCGCGCAGCGATGACAGCCCGTCCACCGGGTTGGGGACGGCGTGCACGTCCAGGTGCCCGCCGGCCTCCGTCGCCAGGTCGCCCGCGACCTCGTGCGGGTCGGCACCCGGCCGCAGACGCAGCTCGTAGAGGGCGGGGCGCAGCTCCGGGTCGTTCTCTCGGAGGGTGTCGAGCGAGGTGGAGATGACCCGGCCGGCGTTCTCCGTCTCGATGCTGCGGCCGACGATGTGCAGGATCTGCGGCTGGTCGCCCACGGTCATGCGCACCCAGTCGCCGACCCGTACACCGAGCAGGTCCAGCAGTCCCTGCCCGGCGACCGCCTCGTCCCGGCCGAGCGCCGGGCGGCCCTCGGCCACGGCGTAGGGGTAGGGGGCCTCGCGGGTGCCGAGACCGCGCAGCGCGATGGTGCCCGTCTGCCCCGGCACCAGCGCCGCCACCTCGACGCCCGGGTGGGCGGCGGTGATCCGCGGGTCGTCGCCGAGCAGGGAGCGGACCTCGGCGTCGCCGATCTCACGGTCCGGGCGAACGGTGAGATCGGCGAGACCGACCTGGCCGGGGCTGCTGTGGAAGCGGTCGAGGGTGGTCCACGCGCTCATCGCCACCACGATCAGCAGCAGGGGCAGCGCCAGCCGGGCGACGGTGGCCGGTGTCCGCGGCCGGCGGGCGAACGCCTGGTGCCAGCCGAGGACCAGCGCGGGTGGCAGCCGCAGTCCCAGTGCGCCGCGCGCCGCGCCCGACAGCCGTCCCGCGGCCGGGACGCCGGTCCGGGGTACGGGGACCGGCGGCACCCGCCCCGCCCGCCAGGCCGCGAGCCCCGTGGTGGCGGCGATGAACAGCACGGCGGCCACGGGTGTGCCGGCCAGGGCCGCGGTGTGCCCCGGCAGCCCCTGCCACACGCCGACCGCGTCCCCGAGGCGGCCCGGGATCCGGCTGCCCAGGGCTTCGGTCAGCGCCGCCGCGGCCACCGCGCCGAGCAGGGCGTACGCGAGGTGCTGGAGCAGGAAGACCCGTACCACCTGCCCGGGTGTGAAGCCGATCGCCTTGAGCACGGAGATGTCCCGCAGATGGCTCCGTATGCGGGTGCCGATCGCGCCGTGCACGGCGAGCCCGGCCGCGAGCAGGGCGCCCAGCCCGAACAGGCCCAGCACCTGGCCGAGCAGCCGGGTGTCACCCTGCGCCTCGGACCGGGCCTGCTGCCAGGTGGAGACCTCGCTGACCGCGCCGGCCCCCAGCACGGTGACGGCGCGCTGGACGGCGTAGTCCGTCTCCTGCGGATCCGTCAGGCGCAGCCCCGTCACCGCGCCGTCCGGGGCGCGTACGGCGGACGGCAGCGCCCAGACCAGGCCCGGTCGCTCGCCGGGGCGGTAGCGCGGCTCGGCGCTGTCGGCGATCCCGGCGACGGTGAGGGTGCGCGCGGTGCCGGGCAGGGCGAGGACGTCGCCGGGCTCGGCGAGCAGGGCGCGGGCCAGACGGCTCTCCACCACCACGCCGTCGGGGTGCGCGCCGTCCAGCCAGCGGCCCGAGGTGAGGACGGGGCGCCCGTCGGAGGGGCCGGCGCTCGTGCCGCGCAGTTCGACCGAGGCGCGGATGCCGCGGACGGCGACGGTGGCGGACTCGGTGGGGTAGGGGCCCGCGACGGAGTCGAGGCCGTCCAGGCGGGAGAGCTTGCCCGCGTCGGCGGAGGGTGCCGTGTGGATCCACACGTGCGCGTCCCGGGCCTGCGTGAAGACGCGCTGCCAGGGGTTGGTGGCGTAGCCGAAGAGCGCCGTCGCCAGGAGCAGTGAGGCCACGACGCCGGCGGTCGCGAGCACGAGGAACAGTGCCTCGCCGCGGTGCGTCCGCAGGTCCGAGTGCACCCAGCGCAGGGTCGCTCGCATCGGCCTCAGCCTCTCGGCCCGGGGGCGTGGTACACCGGTGATCAGTCCCTGAGCTCCAGCACCCGGGACGCGCCCACGCGGCGCGACGGTACGCCGGTCAGCTCCGCGTCGTCGGCGATGCGGCCGTCGAAGAAGCTGATGACCCGGTCCGCGGCGCTCGCCAGCCGTGCGTCATGGGTGACCAGCAGGATCGTCTGTCCGCGCTGGTGGAAGCGGGACAGCAGCCGCATCACCTCGCGGGTGCCCCGGCTGTCCAGGCTGCCCGCGGGCTCGTCGGCCAGCAGCAGCGGCGGATGGTTGACCAGGGCCCGGGCCAGCGCGACCCGCTGCTGCTCACCGCCGGACAGCTCGCCCGGCATGCTGCGTTCCTTGCCCTCCAGCCCCAGCTCGGCCAGGAGCGCCTCGCGTTCGGCCCGTGCCCGCTTCGGCGCGAGACCGGCGAGCAGCGCGGGCAGCTCGACGTTGTCCGCGACCGACAGGTTGGAGACCAGGTTGAAGAACTGGAAGACGATCCCGATGCGCCGCCGGCGCTCCACGGCCCAGCGCGCCTCGCTGTAGGCGTCCGTGCACTCGCCGTCCAGCCAGATGCTGCCGCCGTCCGGGCGCTGGAGCCCGCCGAGCAGATGCAGCAGCGTCGACTTCCCCGCGCCCGACGGGCCGGTCACGGCCACGAACTCGCCCGGCGCCACCGCCAGGTCGACGCCGCGCACGGCATGCGCCGGGGCACCCTCGCCGTGATGCGTCTTGACCAGGCCTTCGGCGCGCAGCGCAGGAGTGGGACGGTGCTCGCTCACTCCAGCTCCTCCAGTTCCTCCTGGCAGCGCTCCAACCAGTCGAGGTCGGCCTGCAGATGCAGCATCGCGCCCTCGATCAGCAGCTGGGCGATGCGGTTGTCCCGGTTCTCGGCGGCGGCCAGCTTCGACAGGCTGCGCATGGTGTTCAGATACTGGCGCCGCTGTTTGTTGATCAGCGCGATCTGGTCGGCCAGGCCGGTCTGCGGGGCGAGCGCGAGTTTCATGAAGAACTCGTCCCGCACCCGCGGCTCGTCCGCCGTCTCCTCGTACCAGGCGTGCAGCGCCTCCCGCCCGGCGTCGGTGAGGTGGTAGATCTTCTTGTTCGGCCGGTTCGACTGCTCGATCTCCTCGCCCTCGATCAGCCCCGACTTCTCCAGCCGGGCGAGGGTGACGTAGATCTGGCCGATGTTCGGCTGAGGGTACGCGGCACCCAGCAGTTGCTCAAGGTCCTGCTTCAGCTCGTAGCCGTGGGCCGGTCCGCGCGCGAGGAGTGCCAGGAGGGGCAGGCGCACTCGTGCTCTCCTCCTCGCGTCTGCTCAGTGTGCTCCACGCCCTAGTATCGCCCATACCTAACGGGTATACATGGCGACTGACTCCGGGCGAAGAGGCCCGATGCCGGTGTACAGGGAGGAACCTATGCGGTGGATACACGCCGCCGGTAGGGGCCTTCTCGTCCTCGTCGTCGTACTGACCGGTTACGTCACCTCCGGCGCCCGCGCCGACGACGGCGCCGAGGGCGGCCGTGGCCCGCTCACCCTGGCCACCGCCGGCGACCTCACCGGCTATCTCGGGCCCCTGCTCCAGGACTGGAACCGCACCCACCCCGACGAGAAGGTCACGCTCGTCGAGCTGCCGGACTCCGCCGACGAGACCCGCGCGCAGATGATCACCGACCTGCGCGGCGGCTCCCGCGGCCGCTTCGACGTCCTCAACATCGACGTCGCCTGGACCTCCGAGTTCGCCGCGGCCGGCTGGATCCGCCCGCTGCCCCGGGACCGCTTCCCGCTCGGCACCTTCCTCCCGCCGGTCGTCGGCACCGCGACGTACGACGGGCGGCTGTACGCCGTCCCCTACGTCACCAACGCCGGCCTGCTGCTGTACCGCAAGGACGTGCTCGCCGAGGAGGGCGTGCCACCGCCGCGCACCTGGGCCGAGCTGGAGCGGGCGGCGGAGACGATCGCCCCGGAGCACGGCCTGGACGGCTACGCCGGGCAGTTCCTGCCCTACGAGGGCCTCACCGTCAACGCGGCCGAGGCCGTGTACTCGGCGGGCGGCACGATCCTCGGCGACGAGGGCGAACGCGTCACCGTGAACTCGCACGCGGCCCGCGAGGGCATCGGCTTCCTCGCCCGCGGCGTACGCGAGGGCTGGATACCGCGGCAGGCGCTGACGTACAAGGAGGAGGAGTCCAAGCAGGCCTTCCTCGACGGCCGCCTGTTGTTCCTGCGCAACTGGCCGTACGCCTACGCCGCCGCCTCGGCCGCCGGGTCCCCGCTGGCGGGCAAGGTCGGCGCCGTGCCCCTGCCCGGACCCGACGGCCCCGGCACGAGTGTGCTCGGCGGCTCCAACCTGGCCGTCAGCAGCCACGCACGGCACCCCGACACCGCCGCGCGCCTGCTCGCGTATCTCACCAGCGAGCCCGTCCAGCGCCAGGTGCTCACCCGTGGCGCGCTGCCACCCGTACGGGCCGCGCTGTACGAAGACCCGGAACTGGTCCGGGACTTCCCCTACCTGCCGACCCTGCGCGCGAGCGTGCTCGCCGCGGCGCCGCGTCCCAAGAGCCCGCGCTACGACCAGGTCAGCCTGGTGGTCCAGGCGGTCGTGCACGACGCGATGACCGGCCGTGAGACGGCCGGGGGCGCGGTGCGGCGGCTGGCACGCGAACTCGCCGCCACCTCCGGTCGATAGTTACCCGTTAGGTAACGCCAACATCTCAACTCGGCGCAGAATGCCCGAATAGTGCCACTATGCGGCAATCAACTCCTCAGTAGCTTGCGCCCATTCGTTGACACCCTCGCGACATGCCTACCTAACATGCATGCATAACGGCTGCCCTCGCAGAGATGGATCAATGGGTTGAACAGGCACCACTGGTGGCGCGATGCGGTGATCTACCAGGTGTACGTCCGCAGCTTCCTCGACAGCACCGGAGACGGCATCGGCGACCTCGCCGGCGTCCGGACCGGACTGCCGTATCTGAAGAAGCTCGGGGTCGACGGCATCTGGCTGAGCCCCTTCTACCCCTCGCCGCAGCACGACCACGGCTACGACGTGGCCGACTACTGCGACGTCGACCCGCTCTTCGGTGATCTCGCCGAGTTCGACCTGCTGGTGCGCGCCGCCCGGCGGCTCGGCGTGAAGGTGCTGCTGGACATCGTCCCGAACCACTGCTCCAGCGAGCACCCGTGGTTCCGCGAGGCGCTCGCCTCGCCGCCCGGCAGCGCGGCCCGCGCCCGGTTCCACTTCGCCGACGGCCGCGGCGAGGGCGGCGCCGAGCCGCCCAACAACTGGCACGCCATGTTCGGCGGCCCCGCCTGGACCCGGGTGCCCGACGGCCAGTGGTACCTGCACATGTTCACGCCCGAGCAGCCCGACTGGAACTGGCGCAACCCCGAGATCGGCGCGGAGTTCGACCGGACCCTGCGCTTCTGGCTCGACCGCGGTGTCGACGGCTTCCGCATCGACGTGGCCGCCGGCCTCTTCAAGCACCCCGGCCTGCCGGACTCCGACGACCCGGAGGCCGACGCCCGCACCCGCGACTCGGTCAACCCGCTCGCGTGGAACCAGCCCGAGGTGCACGACGTCTGGCGACGGTGGCGCGCGACCTGTGACGAGTACGCCGCCCGCGACGGCCAGGAGCGTCTCCTGGTCGGCGAGGTCTCGGTGCCCACGGCCCGCGAGCACGCGCTGTACGTCCGCCCGGACGAACTGCACCAGGCCTTCTTCTTCGACCTGCTCGGCGCGCCCTGGAACCCGGACGCCTTCCGCAAGGTCATCTCCGAGGCCATGCAGGACATCGCCGGGACCGGCTCCACGGTCACCTGGGTCCTCAACAACCACGACCAGGTCCGCACCGTCACCCGCTACGGCGAACCCGCCACCGAGGGCAGCGGCCTGGGCGCCGCCCGCGCCCGCGCCGCCGCGCTGCTGATGCTGGCGCTGCCCGGGGCCGCGTACATCTACCAGGGCGAGGAGCTCGGCCTTCCCGAGGTCGTGGACCTGCCCGACGACGTGCTCACCGACCCGATCTTCCACCGCACCGGCAGCCGGGCCCGGATCCGCGACGGCTGCCGGGTGCCGCTGCCCTGGTCGGGACAGGCCTCGCCGTTCGGCTTCACCTCCGGCGTCGAGGGCGTCAAGCCCTGGCTGCCGCAACCGGAGTGGTTCGCCGAGCACGCCACCGACCGGGCGCTTGCCGACACCCGCTCCTTCTGGCACCTGTACCGCGACGGACTCCAACTGCGCTCCTCGCTCCCCCAGTTGGGCGAGGGAACGCTGCGCTGGCTGGACACCCCGCCGGGCGTCCTGGCCTTCGCCCGCGGCGACGACCTGGTCTGCGCCGTCAACTTCGGCACCGCCCCCACCCCCGCGCCGGTCTCCGGCACCCCCCTGCTGGCGAGCGGGCCCTGCCCGGACGCCGGGGTGCTGCCCGGCTCCACCGCCGTCTGGTGGATCACCGACCCCTCGTCAACTCCCACCCCCTGAAGGGACATCAACGATGATGCGACGACGTACCACCCTGCTCACGGGCTGCACCGCCCTGGTCCTCGCGCTCGGCACGACCGCCTGCGGCGGCGGCCCGGTCGCGGCCGGCGGCGGCGACAAGGCCCTCAGCGGCCGGACGGTCACCGTGGCCGGCGTCTGGTCCGGCAGCGAGCAGGAGAACTTCCAGAAGGTCCTCGACGCCTTCACCGAGAAGACCGGCGCGAAGACCCAGTTCGTGTCCACCGGTGACAACGTCTCCACCGTCGTCGGCAGCAAGATCGAGGGCGGCAACGCCCCCGACGTGGTGATGGTCCCGCAGGTCGGCGTGCTCCAGCAGTTCGCGAAGGAGGGCTGGCTGAAGCCGCTGTCCAAGACCGCGCAGACCTCCGTGGGCGCCAACTACGCGGACGTGTGGAAGGACTACGGCAGCGTCGACGGCACGCTGTACGGCCTGTACTTCAAGGCCGCCCACAAGTCGACCGTCTGGTACAGCCCCGAGGCCCTCACCCAGGCCGGGGTCGAGCCGCCGAAGACCTACGAGGAGATGCTGAAGGCCGGGCAGACCGTCTCCGACTCCGGGCTCGCCGCCTTCTCCGTCGCCGGCCAGGACGGCTGGACCCTCACCGACTGGTTCGAGAACATCTACCTCTCCCAGGCCGGGCCCGAGAAGTACGACGCCCTCGCCGCGCACGAGCTGAAGTGGACGGACGCCTCCGTGGTCGAGGCGCTGACGACGCTCGGTGAGCTCTTCAAGGACAAACAGCTGATCGCGGGCGGGCAGAAGGGCGCCCTGAACACCGACTTCCCGGGCTCGGTGGAGAAGGTGTTCGGCCCCGAGCCCGAGGCGGGCATGGTCTACGAGGGCGACTTCGTGGCCGGTGTCGCCAAGGACCAGTTCGGCAGGACCATCGGCGAGGACGCCAACTTCTTCCCCTTCCCGGCGGTCGGCGGCGGTGACGCGCCCGTCGTCAGCGGCGGCGACGCGGCCGTCGTGCTGAAGGACGGCAAGAACGCCGAGGCGGGCATGCAGCTCCTGGAGTACCTCGCCACCCCGGAGGCCGCCGCGGTGTGGGCCGAAGCCGGCGGCTTCCTGTCCCCGAACAAGAAGGTCGACCTCGCCTCCTACGGCGACGACGTCACCCGGGCGACCGCCGAGTCCCTGGTCGGCGCGGGCGACTCGGTCCGCTTCGACATGTCCGACCAGGCGCCGGCGGCCTTCGGCGGCACCAAGGGCGCAGGCGAGTGGAAGATCCTCCAGGACTTCCTGCGCGACCCCTCCGACCCGAAGGGCACCGCCGCCGAGCTGGAGGCCGCGGCGGCCAAGGCGTACGGGAACTGACGGCCATGACCGCGACGCTCGTGAAGGAGGCGAGCCCGCCGGCCGCCGCGGACGCCGGAAAGCCCCGGCGCCCGCGGTGGCGCAGGCCGGCCGTCGCCCTGCTCTTCGTCCTGCCCGCCCTGCTGCTGCTCGGCGCGCTCGTCGTCTACCCCGTGCTGTTCTCCGTCGGCCGCAGCTTCTTCGACGCGTCCGGCACCCGCTTCGTGGGCGGCGAGAACTACACCGAGATGTTCCGCGACCCGGCGACGCTCAAGGCCGTGCGCAACACGGCGATCTGGGTCGTCGTGGCGCCGGCGCTGCTGACCGGGCTGGGGCTGATCCTGGCCGTGCTGGTGGAGAAGATCCGCTGGGCGACGGCGTTCAAGCTGCTGCTGTTCATGCCGATGGCGGTGTCCTTCCTGGCCGCCGGCATCATCTTCCGGCTCGCCTACGACGAGGACCCGGACAAGGGCGTGCTGAACGCCGCCGTGGTCTCCGTCCACGACGCCTTCGAGGGCACCGCGTCCTACCCGACCGCGCGGGCCCGCGACGGCCAGGGGATGACCAAGGAGGCGGACGGCGCGTACCGGACGGCCGCGGGCGTCTCCCCGGGCGACACCGTGACGCTCGGCCTGGTCGGCGTGCTGCCGGGCGACCTGCCCGGCGGTGCGGAGCCCGCGTACGCGGCGGCGGGGCGGAACGCCGGCCCCGGTGAGCTGCGCGGGGTCGTCTACCTGGACTTCACGCCCGGCGGGGGAGGGGAGCAGGGCCGCGTCGACCGGCAGGAGAGCGGGCTTCCCGAGATGACGGTCGAGGCGGTGCGGGACGGCAGGACGGCCGGTACGACGACCACCGCGTCCGACGGCTCCTTCGCCTTCGCGGGGCTCGAGCCGGGCTCGTACTCCGTGCGGCTGCCGGCCGCCAACTTCGCGCCGCCCTACGAGGGCGTCTCCTGGCTCGGCCCGGCGCTCGTCACACCGGCGATCATCGGCGCGTACCTGTGGATCTGGACCGGCTTCGCGATGGTGCTGATCGGCGCGGGGCTGTCCGCGCTGCCCCGGGACGCGCTGGAGGCGGCGCGGATGGACGGCGCCAACGAGTGGCAGATCTTCCGGAAGATCACCGTGCCGCTGCTCGCGCCGGTGCTGACCGTCGTCTTCATCACGCTGGTGATCAACGTGATGAAGGTCTTCGACCTCGTCTACATCATCGCGCCCGGGCCGGTGCAGGAGGACGCGACCGTGCTCGCGACGCAGATGTGGCTGGTGTCCTTCGGCGGCGGCAACGACCAGGGCCTCGGCAGCGCACTGGGCGTCCTGCTCCTTCTCCTGGTGATCCCCGCGATGGTCTTCAACGTCCGCCGCTTCCGAAGGAGTCAGCGATGAACGCCGTCCGACGCGGCCTGGGCAACAGCCTGGTCCAGGCCTTCCTCGTGGTGGTAAGCCTGATCTGGCTCACCCCGCTGGCCGGGCTGTTCCTGTCGTCGCTGCGGTCCGCGGAGGACACCGCGAAGGGTGGCTGGTGGACGGTGTTCACCAGCCCCGGCCAGCTGTCCTTCGACAACTACTCGGCGCTGCTGCAGAACTCCGGCATCACCCAGGCGTTCTGGAACACCGTGCTGATCTCGGTGCCGACGACGGTCCTCGTGG
This sequence comes from Streptomyces sp. NPDC052023, assembly GCF_044548465.1. Taxonomy (NCBI): domain Bacteria; kingdom Bacillati; phylum Actinomycetota; class Actinomycetes; order Kitasatosporales; family Streptomycetaceae; genus Streptomyces; species Streptomyces sp. NPDC052023. Next base: position 10,475 of record NZ_JBIUBW010000020.1, read on the forward strand.
TCGTCGTCGCCGCGCTCGCCGGCTACGCCTTCGCCTGGCTCGACTTCCCCTTCCGCGAGCCGCTGTTCCTGCTGGTGGTGGCGCTGCTGGTGGTGCCGGTGCAGATCGGTCTGCTCCCGGTGGCCAAACTCTTCGGCCAGTTGGGCCTGTTCGGCACGATCCCGGGGGTCGTCCTCTTCCACGTGGCCTACGGACTGCCGTTCGCGGTCTTCCTGCTGCGCAACTACTTCGCCGAGATGCCGAAGGAGATGCTGGAGGCGGCCCGGATGGACGGCGGCAGCGAGTGGCGCATCTTCACCCGCCTGATCCTGCCCGTGGGCCGCCCGGCCATCGCCAGCCTCGCCATCTTCCAGTTCCTGTGGGTCTGGAACGACATGCTGGTCGCCCTCCTCTTCGCCGACAGCGCCTCCCAGCCGCTGACGGTGGAACTCCAGTCCCAGATCCGCCAGTTCGGCAGCAACATCGACGTCCTGGCCCCCGGCGCCTTCGTGTCCCTGATCGTGCCGGTGGTGGTGTTCTTCGCGTTCCAGCGGCACTTCGTGCAGGGGGTGATGGCGGGGTCGGTCAAGTAGGCCCTCGGCCGGACACACGAGAACGCCGGGCACACCGTGTGGTGTGCCCGGCGTTCTCGTGCCGTACGTGCCGTGCCGTCAGGCCGACGCCGGTGGGTACAGCGATCTCGGTAGCTGGGACGCCGCCGCCGCGTCCAGGAGCCACAGGGTGCGTGCGCGGCCGTACGCGCCGGCCGCCGGGGCCTGGATCTCGCCGGCGCCCGAGAGGGCCATGGCCGCGGCGTTGGCCTTGTCCTCGCCGGCTGCCAGCAGCCATACCTCGCGGGCCGCGCGGATGGCGGGGAGGGTGAGGGTCACACGGGTCGGCGGGGGCTTGGGGGCGCCGTGGACGCCGACCACCGTGCGCTCGGTCTCCCGTACCGCGGGGAGCTCCGGGAACAGGGAGGCCACGTGGGTGTCCGGGCCGACGCCCAGCATCAGGACGTCGAAGGACGGGACCGGGGCGTGGTTCTCCGGGACCGCCGCCCCGGCCAGCTCCTCGGCGTAGGCGGCCGCCGCCGCGTCCACGTCCGAGCCGTGCGGGCCGTCCGACGCGGGCATGGCGTGCACGCGCTTCGGGTCCAGCGGGACGGAGTCGAGGAGCGCCTCGCGGGCCTGGGTGACGTTGCGCTCCGGGTCGCCCTCGGGCAGGAAGCGCTCGTCGCCCCACCACAGGTCCAGGCGGGACCAGTCGACGGCGTCCCGGGCGGGCGCGGCGGCCAGCGCGGCCAGCAGGCCGTTTCCGTTGCGGCCGCCGGTGAGGACGACGGACGCGCTGCCGCGCGAGGCCTGGGCGTCCACGATCTTCGTGATCAGCCGGGCCGCGGCGGCCTGCGCCATCAGATCCTTGTCGCGGTGGACGACCAGTTGGGGTGTGCTCACTTCGCCGCCGCCTTCTTCACCGGTGCCGGCGCCGCCGCGTCCTGCGCGGGCGCTTTCGCAGCAGTTTCGACGGGAGCGGGGATCGCTTCGGCTTCGGGTCCGGTGCCGGTTTCCGCGCCGTCCCCGGTCCGCTCCCTGTCTCCGTCTCCCGTGGGTTCTCCTTTGGCCGCAGGCTTCCCGGCGGCGGTGGGCGACGCGTTCAGCCGGTCCACGCCGTAGCGCAGTGCCGACGCGTACGTGTCGTCCGGATCCAGCCGCCGCAGCTCCTCCGCGATCAGCTCCGCCGTGTCCCGCCGCTTCAGCGCCACCGCACGGTCCGGCTGGCCCTGGATGGACAGCGTGGCCAGCGAGCCGTCGGCACGGTCGAGGGCGATCGGCCCGCAGTCGGTGTCCATGCGGACCGCGGTGAGCCCGGGTCCGGCGGACAGCGAGCGCCGGACGGGGACGTCCAGCCGGTCCGCGAGCCACATCGCCAGCAGCTCGCAGCTCGGGTTGAACTCCTCACCCTCCACCTCGACGCCGCGGACCTGGCAGACCACCTGGTCGAGGGCCGCTGCCAGCATCGAGCGCCAGGGCGTGATGCGGGTCCAGGACAGGTCGGTGTCGCCGGGCGCGTACGTGTCGGCGCGGGCGGAAAGCTCCCGTACCGGCTGCTCGGCGGCGTAGGTGTCGGTGACCCGGCGCTGGGCCAGCGCGCCGAGCGCGTCGCCCGCCGGGTCGAGCGGCGCGTCGACCGGCCACCAGACGACCACGGGGGCGTCCGGCAGCAGCAGCGGCAGCACCACCGACTGCGCGTGGTCGGCCACCTCGCCGTGCAGCCGCAGGATGACGGTCTCGCCGGTGCCCGCCTCGGCGCCCACCCGCACCTCGGCGTCCAGGCGTGACTGTGTGCGGTCGCGGGGGCTGCGTGAGACGCGCCGGATGACGACGAGCGTGCGCGAGGGGTGCTCGCGCGAGGCGTCGCCGGCCGCTTTCAGGGCGTCGTAGGCGTTCTCCTCGTCGGTGACGACGACCAGGGTGAGGACCATGCCGACGGCGGGCGTGCCGATGGCGCGACGGCCCTGCACGAGCGCCTTGTTGATCTTGCTGGCCGTGGTGTCGGTGAGGTCTATCTTCATGGCCGGCGCCAGCTCCGTCCGTCTCGTTCGAGCATCTGGTCCGCCTCGACGGGCCCCCACGTGCCGGCCGGGTACTGCGCGGGCCTGCCGTGGCCGTCCCAGTACTCCTCGATCGGGTCGAGGATCCGCCAGGACAGCTCGACCTCCTCGGTGCGCGGGAAGAGGTTCGAGTCGCCCAGCAGGACGTCCAGGATCAGCCGCTCGTACGCCTCCGGGCTGGACTCCGTGAAGGACTCGCCGTACGCGAAGTCCATGGAGACGTCGCGGATCTCCATCGAGGTGCCCGGCACCTTGGAGCCGAAGCGGACGGTGACGCCCTCGTCGGGCTGGACGCGGATGACGATCGCGTTCTGGCCGAGTTCCTCGGTCGCCGTCGTGTCGAAGGGGGAGTGCGGGGCGCGCTGGAGGACCACGGCGATCTCGGTGACCCGGCGGCCCAGGCGCTTGCCGGTGCGCAGGTAGAACGGCACGCCCGCCCACCGCCGGTTGTCGATCTCCAGCTTGATGGCGGCGTACGTGTCGGTCTTCGACTTGGGGTCGATGCCGTCCTCTTCGAGGTAGCCGATGACCTTCTCGCCGCCCTGCCAGCCCGCCGCGTACTGCCCGCGCACGGTGGCGCGGCCCAGATCCTTGGGCAGCCTCACGGCACCGAGCACCTTGGTCTTCTCCGCGGCCAGCGCGTCCGCGTCGAAGGAGGATGGCTCCTCCATCGCGGTCAGCGCGAGCAGTTGGAGCAGGTGGTTCTGGATGACGTCACGGGCGGCGCCGATCCCGTCGTAGTACCCGGCCCGGCCGCCGATGCCGATGTCCTCGGCCATGGTGATCTGCACATGGTCCACGAAGGACCGGTTCCAGATCGGCTCGAACATGGTGTTGGCGAAGCGCAGCGCCAGGATGTTCTGGACGGTCTCCTTGCCCAGGTAGTGGTCGATCCGGAACACCTGGTCCGGGGCGAAGACCTCGTGCACGACCTTGTTCAGCTCCTCGGCCGACTTCAGGTCGTGGCCGAACGGCTTCTCGATCACGGCACGGCGCCAGGAGCCGCCCTTCTGGTCGGCCAGCCCGTGCTTCTTCAGCTGCTGGATGACGACCGGGAAGGAACGCGGCGGCACGGAGAGGTAGAAGGCGAAGTTGCCGCCCGTGCCCTGCGCCTTGTCCAGCTCGTCGATCGTGGCACGCAGCCGCTCGAAGGCGTCGTCGTCGTCGAAGGTGCCCTGGACGAAGCGCATCCCCTGGATGAGCTGCTGCCAGACCTCCTCGCGGAACGGCGTACGGGCGTGTGCCTTGACCGCGTCGTGGACCTCCTGCGCGAAGTCCTCGTTGGCCCACTCGCGGCGGGCGAACCCGACCAGCGAGAAGCCCGGCGGCAGCAGACCCCGGTTCGCGAGGTCGTACACCGCGGGCATCAGCTTCTTTCGTGACAAATCGCCCGTGACGCCGAAGATGACCAGGCCCGACGGCCCCGCGATACGCGGGAGCCGTCGGTCTGCGGGGTCACGGAGCGGGTTCGCTCCGGAGGAGGACAAGGTGTCAGCCCTCCGCGGGGGCGAGGCGCTTGAGCTCCGCCTCGGTCGACTTCAGCAGGTCGTTCCAGGAGGCCTCGAACTTGTCGACGCCCTCGTCCTCGAGGAGCTGGACCACGTCGTCGTACTTGATGCCGAGCTGCTCGATGGCGTCGAGGTCGGCCCGGGCCTGCTCGTAGGTGCCGGAGATGGTGTCGCCGGTGATCTGCCCGCGCTCCTCGGTCGCCTCGAGGGTGGCCTCCGGCATGGTGTTGACCGTGTTCGGCGCGACCAGGTCGTCGACGTACATGGTGTCCTTGTACGCCTTGTCCTTCACGCCGGTCGACGCCCACAGCGGACGCTGCTTGTTGGCGCCCGCGTTCTCCAGCACGCTCCAGCGGTCGGAGGAGAAGACCTCCTCGTACGTCTGGTAGGCGAGGCGCGCGTTGGCGACGGCGGCCTTGCCGCGCAGGGCCTTGGCCTCGTCGGTGCCGAGCGCGTCGATCCGCTTGTCGATCTCGGTGTCCACGCGGGACACGAAGAAGGACGCCACCGAGTGGATCTTGGAGAGGTCCAGACCCCGCTCCTTCGCCTTCTCCAGTCCGGAGAGGTAGGCGTCCATGACCTCGCGGTAGCGCTCCAGCGAGAAGATCAGCGTGACGTTGACACTGATGCCGTTGCCGATCGTCTCGGTGATCGCCGGGAGACCCGCCTTGGTGGCCGGGATCTTGATCAGGGTGTTCGGACGGTCCACCAGCCATGCCAGCTGCCGGGCCTCGGCGACGGTGGCACGGGTGTTGTGCGCGAGGCGCGGGTCGACCTCGATCGACACCCGGCCGTCCTTGCCGCCCGTCGCGTCGAAGACCGGGCGCAGGATGTCGGCGGCGTCGCGGACGTCCGCCGTGGTGATCATGCGGACGGCCTCCTCGACGGTGACCTTGCGAGCGGCGAGGTCGGTGAGCTGCTGCTCGTACCCGTCGCCGCCGCTGATCGCCTTCTGGAAGATCGTCGGGTTGGTGGTGACGCCCACGACGTGCTGCTGGTCGATCAGCTCGGCGAGGTTGCCGGACGTGATCCGCTTGCGCGACAGGTCGTCCAGCCAGATCGCGACGCCTTCATCGGAGAGGCGCTTCAGTGCGTCTGTCATGGAAAATGCATCTCCTACGTGTCGTATATGAGCGTCAGCGCTGGGTGGCGGCGATCGATTCCCGCGCCGCGGCGGCCACGTTCTCGCCGGTGAAGCCGAACTCGCGGAAAAGGACCTTGCCGTCGGCCGAAGCACCGAAGTGCTCCAGGGAAACGATGCGGCCGGCGTCCCCGACGTACTTGTGCCAGGTCAGGCCGATACCCGCCTCGACAGCGACGCGAGCCTTGACGGACGGGGGAAGCACGCTGTCCCGGTACCCCTGGTCCTGCTGCTCGAACCACTCCACGGACGGCATCGAGACCACCCGGGTCGGCACACCCTCGGCCTGGAGCTGCTCGCGCGCCTCGACGGCGACGTGCACCTCGGAACCGGTCGCGATGAGGACGACCTGGGGCTCGCCGCCCTCGGCCTCGAACAGCACGTAACCGCCGCGCGCCGCGTTCTCGTCGGGCTCGTACGTCGGCACGCCCTGACGGGTCAGCGCGAGCGCGTGCGGGGCGCCCTTGCCGTACTCCTTGGTGTAGCGCCTCAGGATCTCGCGCCAGGCGATCGCGGTCTCGTTGGCGTCGGCCGGGCGGACCACGTTCAGGCCGGGGATGGCGCGCAGCGACGCCAGGTGCTCCACCGGCTGGTGCGTCGGGCCGTCCTCGCCGAGGCCGATGGAGTCGTGGGTCCACACGAACGTCACCGGCAGGTGCATCAGCGCCGACAGACGTACGGCGTTGCGCATGTAGTCGGAGAAGACGAGGAAGGTGCCGCCGTAGATACGGGTGTGGCCGTGCAGCGCGATGCCGTTCATCTCCGCGCCCATGGAGTGCTCGCGGATGCCGAAGTGGATCGTGCGGCCGTAGGGGTCGGCCTCCGGCAGCGGGTTGTCAGCCGGGAGGAACGACGACGTCTTGTCGATCGTCGTGTTGTTCGAGCCGGCCAGGTCGGCGGAGCCGCCCCACAGTTCGGGGATCACGGCGCCGAGGGCCTGGAGCACCTTGCCGGACGCGGCACGCGTCGCGACGCCCTTGCCCGCCTCGAAGACCGGGATCTTCTCCTCCCAGCCGGTGGGCAGCTCGCCCTTGGAGATGCGGTCGAACTCGGCGGCGCGCTCCTCGTTGTTGTCGCGCCACGCCTGGAACGACTTCTCCCAGTCGGCCTTCGCCTGCCGGCCCCGCTCCAGCGCCTGCCGGGTGTGGCCGAGCACCTCGTCGGAGACCTCGAAGGTCTTCTCCGGATCGAAGCCGAGGACGCGCTTGGTGGCCGCGACCTCCTCGTCACCCAGGGCCGAGCCGTGCGCGGCCTCGGTGTTCTGGGCGTTGGGGGCGGGCCAGGCGATGATCGAGCGCATCGCGATGAAGGACGGCCGGTCGGTGACCTTCTTGGCCGCCTCGATCGCGTCGTAGAGGGCGTGCGGGTCCAGGTCGCCGTCCGGCTTCGGGGCCACCCGCTGGACGTGCCAGCCGTACGCCTCGTAGCGCTTGACCGTGTCCTCGGAGACGGCGGTCTCGGTGTCGCCCTCGATCGAGATGTGGTTGTCGTCCCACAGCAGGATCAGGTTGCCGAGCTTCTGGTGGCCCGCGAGGGAGGACGCCTCGGAGGAGATGCCCTCCTGGAGGCAGCCGTCACCGGCGATGCAGTAGATGAAGTGGTCGAACGGGGACTCGCCCTGGGGTGCGTCCGGGTCGAACAGACCGCGCTCGTAGCGGGCCGCCATCGCCATGCCGACCGCGTTGGCGACACCCTGGCCGAGCGGGCCGGTGGTGGTCTCGACGCCCACGGTGTGGCCGTACTCGGGGTGACCGGGGGTCTTCGAACCCCACGTCCGGAAGGCCTTCAGATCGTCCAGCTCCAGGCCGAAGCCGGCCAGGTACAGCTGGGTGTAGAGGGTCAAAGACGAGTGCCCGGCGGACAGGACGAAACGGTCCCGCCCGACCCAGTCGGCATCCGCCGGGTCGTGCCGCATCACCTTCTGGAAGAGGGTGTAGGCGGCCGGCGCCAGGCTCATCGCCGTACCGGGATGGCCGTTACCGACCTTCTGTACGGCATCGGCGGCCAGGACGCGGGCGGTGTCGACGGCCCGCTGGTCCAGCTCGGTCCACTCGAGGTCTGTGGTGGTCGGCTTGGTGCTCACCCTGGGTCAGGGCTCCTCTCCACATGTCGAAGGCCGGTGTCCTCGGCGCACACCGGCTGCCGGTGCACTGGGCGCCCACCGGCCGCTGTCGAGCCTACCCCCGTGAGAACGCGCGTTTTTTCGAGTCATTCCAGACTGCCGGGAGTGTCGTCGATCCGCCTCCCGACCGGGTCGTTCCGCATTCGGCAAGTGAATACGCAGCCGCTCATCCGACTGCTCAATCGACGCTCTCCGCGCCCCTTGGAGCGCACCGGCCAACACGACCCCACCCCCGCGAAGGTCGCGGTATGGGCAACGTCTACAGTGGCGTGGTACGCGCGAGCCTTTACCGGGACTTCACACGGTTCAGGTTTGCTGGGATGTCTCTGTCAGGGGTGTGCGTGACGGCCGTTGAATCCCGTCCTGCGGGGGTAATCGGGACGAGCCAGGGCCCGACTCACCGGCCGTTCGGGGCCCGTGTCAAGGCGTTCGTGGCGCTGACCAAGCCGCGGATCATCGAGCTGCTGCTGATCACCACGGTGCCGGTGATGTTCCTGGCGGAGCAGGGGGTGCCGGACCTCGGGCTGGTGCTCGTCACCTGCCTCGCCGGGTACCTCTCCGCGGGCGGCGCCAACGCGCTCAACATGTACATCGACCGTGACATCGACGCGCTCATGGACCGCACCTCGCAGCGTCCGCTGGTCACCGGAATGGTCAGCCCGCGCGAGTGCCTCGCCTTCGGCATCACCCTGGCGATCGCCTCCACGGTGCTGTTCGGTCTCGCCGTCAACTGGCTGTCCGCCTGGCTCGCCCTCGGCGCACTCCTCTTCTACGTCGTCGTCTACACGATGCTCCTCAAGCGCCGTACCTCGCAGAACATCGTGTGGGGCGGCATCGCGGGCTGCATGCCGGTGCTGATCGGCTGGTCCGCGGTGACGAACTCGCTCTCCTGGGCGCCGTTCATCCTCTTCCTGGTCATCTTCTTCTGGACGCCGCCGCACTACTGGCCGCTGTCGATGAAGGTGAAGGACGACTACGCGCGGGTCGGCGTGCCGATGCTGCCGGTCATCGCCTCCAACAAGGTCGTCGCCCGGCAGATCGTGCTCTACAGCTGGGTCATGGTCGCCGTCTCGCTGCTGCTGACCCCGCTCGGCTACACCGGCTGGTTCTACACGCTGGTCGCGCTGGCGGCCGGCGGCTGGTGGCTGTGGGAGGCGCACGCCCTGCAGAACCGGGCCAAGGCCGAGGTGACCGGCGGGAAGCTCAAGGAGATGCGGCTGTTCCACTGGTCGATCACCTATGTGTCGCTGCTGTTCGTGGCCGTGGCGGTGGACCCCTTCCTTCGCTGACACAGGTCACAGGGCCCCGCTCTCGCCTGCTGATCTACTCGCGAGTAGCATCCTGGTCATGGCAGACACGCAGCAGGTTGACGCTAAGGCCGCGCGCAGGGTGGCCAAGCTGGCCCGGCAGATCGGCGCCTTCGCCAAGGCCCACGGAGGTGCCGAGGCCCAGGTCGCCTACCTCGGGCAGCGCGGCGCCCGGATCGTGCTGGTCGGTACGGACGGCGACTGGGGCGACCTGGTGGCGCCGACGTACGCGACCGCCCAGCAGGCCGTGGAGAAGTCCGGCCTCACCGTCCACGAGGCCTTCGACGGCGAGTTCGCGGCGAAGGTGAAGACCGGCCCCTACGAATGGAAGCGGATGGCCGGGATCCAGATCGGCGGCTGACGACGTCTCCTCCCACAGGGCACGAGGGACGCAACACCTGACACCCGGTTCACCCGTTAGGACTCGTAGGAGTACGTGGTCCAGTCCCGGGAGTCCGGATGATCGAAACGCCGTCCCTCGTGGACCAGTACTGCCACGGCGTACTGAGAACGGAGCTGGGCCTCGGCACCTTCGAGGCCCAGCTGGCCCGCACCGAGGGCCCGCCCGCCCCCGGCACCACCCTCTTCGACACCCAGACCGGCTTCGCGGTACGCCGCTGGTGCCCCCCGCTGCTCGGCCTGGAACCGCACTGCCCGCCCGCCCGTTATCTCGCCCGCCGTCGCGAGCTCGGCGTACCGGAGGCGGCCCGGCGGCTGCTGCGCGGCAGCGGCATCACCACGTATCTGGTCGACACCGGGCTGCCCGGCGACCTCACCGGCCCCCTCGAAATGGCCTCGACCGCCACCGCGCGGGCACGGGAGATCGTCCGTCTGGAGCTGCTGGCCGAGCAGGTCGCCGACACCTCCGGCACCGTCGAGTCGTTCCTGGCGAACCTCGCCGAGTCGGTGCACGGGGCCGCCGTGCACGCCGTCGCCTTCACCTCGGTCGCGGGCGTCCGGCACGGTCTGGCGCTCGCCCCCGAACCGCCGGGGCCGGGTGAGGTGCGCGGCGCCGCGGGCCGCTGGCTGGCCGGCCGCCGCGTCGGCGGGGAGCTGAGCGACCCGGTGCTGCTACGGCATCTGCTGTGGATCGCCGTCGCCTCCGGGCTGCCCCTCCAGCTGCACGCCGGACTCGGCGAGCCGGGCCTGCGCATCGACCGCACCGACCCGGTGCTCCTGACGGACTTCGTCCGTGCGACGGCGGGCCTCGGCACCGACCTGGTTCTGCTGCACGGCTACCCGTACCACCGCCACGCCGCCCACCTCGCCGGCGTCTTCCCGCACGTCTACGCCGACTCCGGCGCAGCCCTGGTCCGCACCGGCGCGCGCGCCGCCACCGTGCTCGCCGAGATCCTGGAACTCGCCCCCTTCGGCAAGATCCTCTTCTCCAGCGGCGCCCAGGGCCTGCCCGAACTGCACGTGGTGGGCGCCCGGCTGTTCCGCGAGGCACTGGCGCGCGTCCTGGGCACCTGGGTCGCCGAGGGCGCCTGGTCGCTTCCGGACGCCCAGCGGGTGGCGGGCCTCATCGCGGCGGGGAACGCGTGCAGGGTGTACGGGCTGGACTGAGCGGCACAGACTGGGCGGATGCCTACCCAGGAACTGCTCGACCGTTTCCTCGCCGGGCTCCTGCCGCTCGGGCCGCCGGCCGTATGGGCGCACGGTTCGCTCGCCGGGGGCGACTACCAGGAGGGCCGCAGCGACCTCGACCTGATCGCGGTGCTGCCGCAGCCCGTGACGCCGGTCCTCGCCTGGCGGGTCGCGACGCTGCACAGCCGGCTGCGTGCCGAGCCCCTCGCGGCAGGGCTGCACTGCAGCTATCTGACGCCGGGCACCTCGCACGACTCCCGGCGGCCCCATCTCACCTGGGCGCACCGGCGGTTGACGCGGCGCCCCGTGACCCCCGTCACCCGACGTGAGCTGCACACCTTCGGCCGCGTGCTGTACGGCCCGGCGCCGGCGGATCTGCTGGCGCCCGTTCCGGACCCGGAGCTCGACGAGTTCGTCGTGCGCGACCAGCGGGAGTTCTGGCGCCCCGCCGTGCGCCGGGCGCGGCTGTGGACCCAGGACATCTGGGTCGACGTGGGCCTGACGACCCTCGCCCGGGCGGCCGTCACCCTGCGCGAGGGGCGGCTGATCTCCAAAAGGGAGGCGCTGGAGGCGCTGCCCGGCCTCGGAGCGCCCCTGGCGGTGGTCGAGGACATCCGTGAGCGGCGGTACGGGAATCCCGCGCCGCCCGCCCCGGAGTGGACGGTGCGTCGGGGCGAGCTGACGCGGAGTTACCTGGGGCCGGCCATCGACGCGCTGGTGGCCGCGTACTCCTGAGGCGCCGGCGCCTCGGCCGGGAGATCCGCCGGGCGTTCCCGCAGGGACAGGGCCACCCGCAGCACCGCGATCCACACCAGGCAGGAGCCCAGCATGTGCAGCCCGACCAGAAGCTCGGGCAGGTCGGTGAAGTACTGGACGTAGCCGATGACGCCCTGCGCGAGCAGCACCAGGAACAGGTCGCGGGTGCGGTTCAGCGGGCCGCGCGGGGCGTCGACGGCCTTGAGGACGAACCACAGCGCGAAGGTCAGCGTCACCACGATCCACGCCAGGACCGCGTGCACCTTGCTGACGGTCTCCCAGTCCACCGGCATGCGCGGTACGTCGCTGGAGTCGCCCGCGTGCGGGCCGGCGCCGGTGACCACCGTGCCGACCGCGATCAGCAGGACGCTCGCGGCGATCAGGCACCACATCAGCTGCCGCACGGCTGTGCCGACCAAGGCGCGCGGCGCCCCGTCGCCCTCCCGGGTGCGCTGCCACATCACCGCCGCCACCGTGATGAGCGCCGTGGTGGCGAGGAAGTGCGCCGCGACCGTGTACGGGTTGAGGCCGACCAGAACCACGATGCCGCCGAGCACGGCGTTGCTCATGACGACCCAGAACTGCGCCCAGCCCAGCCGGGTCAGGCCGCGCCGCCACGGCTTCTGCGCGCGGGCCGCGATGATCGCCCAGCCGACGGCCGCGCACAGCACGTACGTCAGCATGCGGTTGCCGAACTCGATGACGCCGTGCAGACCCATCTCGCGGGTCGTGGTCAGGGAGTCGGCCGTGCACTTGGGCCAGGTCGGGCAGCCGAGGCCCGAGCCGGTCAGCCGGACCGCGCCGCCGGTGACCACGATGAGCACCGACATGACGAGGGCGGCGAGCGCGGCCCGCCGAACCGTCCGGGAGGTGGGGGTCCAGCGCGCGGCGATGAAGGCGAGCGGGTTGCGCACGGCGGCTGCGGCGTCGGGGCGGGTCACGTTTGGCACGCGAACCATCGTAGGCCCGGGCTTGTGCACGCTTTCACTAGGGGGCCCGCTCCGGGCTACTCCCAGCGGAAGAAGCGGCCTGCCGCCGCCAGCCCCACCACCGACCAGCCGGCCAGGATCCCCAGGTCGCCCCACGGCATCGCCGCCCCGTGCTGGAGCACGTCCCGAAGGCCGTCCGACAGCGCGGCGATGGGCAGCAGCCCGAGCACGCCCTGCGCGGCCTCGGGGAACTTGTCCAGCGGGACGACGACGCCCCCGCCGACCAGCAGCAGCAGGAAGACCAGGTTCGCCGCGGCCAGCGTCGCCTCCGCCTTGAGCGTGCCCGCCATCAGCAGACCGAGGCCGGAGAAGGCGGCCGTGCCGAGGACCAGCAGGAGCAGGACGGCGAACGGGTTGCCCTGCGGGGACCAGCCCAGGGCGAGGGCGATCACGGTCACCAGGATCACCTGGAGCACCTCGACGACCAGCACGGACGCGGACTTCGCGGTCATCAGGCCCCAGCGGGGGAGCGGGGAGGACGCCAGCCGCTTCAGCACGCCGTACCGGCGTTCGAAGCCCGTCGCGATGGCCTGGCCGGTGAAGGCCGTCGACATCACGGCGAGCGCGAGGATGCCGGGTGCGAGGAAGTCGACGGCCTTGCCCTCGCCGGTGTCGACGATGTCGACGGTGCTGAAGAGCGCCAGCAGCAGGGTCGGGATGATCACCGTCAGCAGCAGCTGCTCGCCGTTGCGCAGCAGCATCTTCGTCTCCAGCACCGCCTGCGCCGCGATCATGCGGGGGAGCGGGGCGGCACCGGGCCTCGGAACGTATGCACCGGCGCTGGTCATGAGCGCAGCTCCTTGCCCGTGAGCTCGAGGAAGACGTCTTCCAGGGTGTGCCGTTCCACCGAGATCCGGTCCGGCATCACCCCGTGCTGGGCGCACCACGACGTCACCGTCGCCAGCAGCTGCGGGTCGACCTTGCCCACGATCCGGTACGCGCCCGGCGTCAGCTCGGCGGCGGCGCAGTCCGCGGGGAGCGCCTTGAGCAGGGAGCCGACGTCGAGGCCGGGCCGGCCGGTGAAGCGCAGGGTGTTCTCGGCGCCGCCGCGGCAGAGCGCCTCCGGGGAGCCCTGGGCGATGACCCGGCCCGCGTCGATGATCGCGACGTCGTCGGCGAGCTGCTCGGCCTCGTCCATGTGGTGGGTCGTGAGGATCACGGAGACCCCGTCGGCGCGCAGGTCCCGTACGAGGTCCCAGGTGGCCCGGCGCGCCTGCGGGTCGAGACCCGCGGTCGGCTCGTCCAGGAACACCAGCTCCGGGCGGCCCACCACGGCCATGGCCAGCGCCAGCCGCTGCTGCTGGCCGCCGGAGAGGCGGCGGTAGCTCGTGCGGCCGCAGCCGCCGAGGCCGAGGCGTTCGATCAGGGCGTCCACGTCCAGCGGGTGCGCGTGCAGCCGGGCCACATGACGGAGCATCTCGTCGGCGCGGGCGCCGGAGTAGACGCCGCCGGACTGGAGCATGACGCCGATCCGCGGCCGCAGCTCGCGGGACTGCCGCACCGGGTCCAGGCCCAGGACGCGCACCGTTCCGCAGTCCGGCCTGCGGTACCCCTCGCAGGTCTCGACCGTGGTCGTCTTGCCCGCACCGTTGGGCCCGAGCACGGCGGTGACGCCCGCCCCGGCCCTCAGGTCGAGGCCGTTGACCGCGGTCCGGTCGCCGTACCGCTTCACCAGGGCCTGCACCTGGACCACGGGCTCACTTCGCATGGGTCCAGAGTCTAGGTACGTGTCCGGTCACCCGGACGGGCGGGTGCGGGAACTCCTCCGGACGGGGCCGGTGCGCGCCAGGCCACGGCTCGGTCAGGGCCCCGCGTCCGCCCACGGGAGCAACCGGACGCCGGCCGCTCCCCTCTTCCGGCGGGAGCCCGCGCCGTGCAAGAGGCCCGGTCGGAGGGGGTGCGGCGCCGTTCCGGGGTCTGGGGACGGGGGCCTGGCGAGCCGGCGATGCCGCGTGATGTGATCGATCAAAGATCGTTTTCGCAGGTCAGCTTAGGTACACCTAAGTGACGCAGGGCACCGCCCGCCTGATCGGGCGGCGCTTGTCAGGCCCGGAAGAATTACGCAACAATGGCGTTGTGAAAAACGTCGGCGAGGCTCGGGAGACCCCCACGGGGGCCCCTCAGGAGGAGTTCGCGACCGGAGAGCGCTCGACGCGCAACCGGGTCGCGCGGTCCATCCTGGACCACGGCCCGTCGACCGTCGCCGAACTCGCCGGACGGCTCGGTCTCACCCAGGCGGCCGTACGCAGGCACCTGGACGCGCTGGTCGCCGACGACGTGGTCGAGGCACGCGAGCAGCGGGTCTACGGAGCGCGCACGCGCGGCCGTCCCGCCAAGGTGTTCGCCCTGACCGACTGCGGCCGCGACGCCTTCGACCAGTCCTACGACAAGCTCGCCGCCGACGCGCTGCGCTGGATCGCCGAACGGGAGGGCGGCAGCGAGGCGGTCGCCGCCTTCGCCCGCGCCCGGATCGCCGCCCAGGCGAGCGCGTACCGCAAGGCGATCGAGGCGGCCGCGCCCGAGAAGCGGACCGAAGCGCTGGCCAAGGCCCTGAGCGTGGACGGGTACGCTGCTACGGCGCGCAGCGCGCCCACCGGCGAGCAGCTGTGCCAGCACCACTGCCCGGTCGCCCACGTCGCCGAGCAGTTTCCGCAGCTGTGCGAGGCCGAGACGGAGATCTTCGCCGAGCTGCTCGGTACACACGTCCAGCGGCTGGCCACCATCGCGCACGGCGACGGTGTCTGCACGACGTTCGTTCCCAAGACTTCCAAGACCCACGACACTGCAAGCACGGCCGGGAGGAACCCCGCATGACTCTCCCCACGGAGACTGCCCACCCCGAACTCGAGGGTCTGGGCAAGTACGAATACGGCTGGGCCGACTCCGACGAGGCCGGTGCCGCAGCGAAGCGCGGCCTGAGCGAGGCCGTCGTCCGCGACATCTCGGGCAAGAAGTCCGAGCCCGAGTGGATGACCAAGCTCCGTCTCAAGGGCCTGAAGCTCTTCGAGAAGAAGCCCATGCCGAACTGGGGCTCGGACCTGTCGGGCATCGACTTCGACAACATCAAGTACTTCGTGCGCTCCACGGAGAAGCAGGCGGAGTCCTGGGAGGACCTGCCCGAGGACATCAAGAACACGTACGACAAGCTCGGCATCCCGGAGGCGGAGAAGCAGCGCCTCGTCGCCGGTGTCGCGGCCCAGTACGAGTCGGAGGTCGTCTACCACCAGATCCGTGAGGACCTGGAGGAGCAGGGCGTCATCTTCCTCGACACCGACACCGCGCTGAAGGAGCACCCGGAGCTCTTCAAGGAGTACTTCGGGACCGTCATCCCGGTCGGCGACAACAAGTTCGCGTCGCTGAACACCGCCGTGTGGTCCGGCGGCTCCTTCATCTACGTGCCGCCGGGCGTGCACGTCGAGATCCCGCTCCAGGCCTACTTCCGGATCAACACCGAGAACATGGGCCAGTTCGAGCGGACCCTGATCATCGTCGACGAGGGTGCCTACGTGCACTACGTGGAGGGCTGCACCGCCCCGATCTACAAGTCGGACTCGCTGCACTCCGCGGTCGTCGAGATCATCGTCAAGAAGAACGCGCGCTGCCGCTACACGACCATCCAGAACTGGTCGAACAACGTCTACAACCTGGTCACCAAGCGCGCCGTCGCCTACGAGGGCGCGACCATGGAGTGGATCGACGGCAACATCGGCTCCAAGGTGACGATGAAGTACCCGGCCGTCTACCTGATGGGCGAGCACGCCAAGGGCGAGACCCTGTCCATCGCCTTCGCGGGCGAGGGCCAGCACCAGGACGCCGGCGCCAAGATGGTCCACATGGCGCCGAACACCTCGTCCAACATCGTGTCGAAGTCGGTGGCGCGCGGCGGTGGCCGTACGTCCTACCGCGGTCTGATCGAGATCGGCGAGGGCGCCCCGGGCGCCAAGTCGAACGTGCTGTGCGACGCTCTGCTCGTCGACACCATCTCCCGCTCGGACACGTACCCGTACGTCGACGTCCGCGAGGACGACGTGTCCATGGGCCACGAGGCGACCGTCTCCAAGGTCTCCGAGGACCAGCTCTTCTACCTGATGAGCCGCGGTCTGAGCGAGTTCGAGGCGATGGCGATGATCGTGCGCGGCTTCGTCGAGCCGATCGCCAAGGAGCTG
This sequence comes from Streptomyces sp. NPDC052023, assembly GCF_044548465.1. NCBI lineage: Bacteria > Bacillati > Actinomycetota > Actinomycetes > Kitasatosporales > Streptomycetaceae > Streptomyces > Streptomyces sp. NPDC052023. The sequence continues at coordinate 26,641 of NZ_JBIUBW010000020.1, forward strand.
CCCATGGAGTACGCCCTGGAGCTCAACCGGCTGATCGAGCTGCAGATGGAAGGCGCGGTCGGCTGAGGCCCGCCCTCCGGTACGGCAGCAGGCGGCCCGCCCCCGGGGCGGGCCGAGGATCGCAAACGCAGGAAAGAGAGCAGACCGACAGCCATGGCTGAGGCCCAGAACATCCCGGTGGGTTCGACCACCGCCGGCTCGATCGCGGTCGCCGCGGAGTCGACCGTCGTCTCGCGCATGAGCGCGCCGCCCTCCTTCGACGTGGCGGACTTCCCGGTTCCGCACGGCCGTGAGGAGGAGTGGCGGTTCACCCCGCTGGAGCGCCTGCGCGGGCTCCACGACGGCACCGCCGTCGCCACCGGCGAGGGCGTCAAGGTCGAGGTCGAGGCCCCCGCGGGCGTCGTCACCGAGACCGTCGGCCGCGACGACGCGCGGCTCGGCAGGGCCGGCACCCCGGTGGACCGCGTCGCCGCCCAGGCGTACTCGGCGTTCGAGAAGGCCGGGGTCGTCACCGTTCCCAAGGACACGGTCCTCACCGAGCCGATCCGCATCGCCGTGCACGGCCAGGGCGGGGTCGCCTACGGCCACCAGGTCGTCGAGCTGGGAGCCTTCGCCGAGGCCGTGGTCGTCATCGACCACACCGGTGACGCCGTGCTCGCCGGCAACGTCGACTACATCCTGGGCGACGGCGCCAAGCTGACCGTCGTCTCCGTCCAGGACTGGGACGACAAGGCCGTGCACGTCGCCCAGCACAACGCCCTCGTCGGCCGCGACGCCTCCTTCAAGTCCGTCGTCGTCACCTTCGGCGGCGACGTCGTACGCCTGCACCCGCGCGTCACCTACGCGGGCACCGGCGGCGAGGCCGAGCTGTACGGCCTGTACTTCACGGACGCCGGGCAGCACCAGGAGCACCGTCTGCTGGTCACGCACAACACCCCGCACTGCAAGTCGAACGTGGCCTACAAGGGCGCGCTGCAGGGCGACGACGCGCACGCCGTGTGGATCGGCGATGTGCTGATCGAGGCCAAGGCCGAGGGCACGGACACCTACGAGATGAACCGCAACCTGGTCCTCACGGACGGTTCGCGGGTCGACTCGGTGCCGAACCTGGAGATCGAGACCGGCGAGATCGTCGGCGCCGGTCACGCCTCCGCCACCGGCCGCTTCGACGACGAGCAGCTGTTCTACCTGATGGCCCGCGGCATCCCGGAGTACGAGGCCCGCCGGCTGGTGGTCCGCGGCTTCTTCGCCGAGCTGGTCCAGCAGATCGGTGTCCCGGACATCGAGGAGCGGCTGCTCGCCAAGATCGAGGAGGAGCTGGAGGCGGCGGTCGGATGACCACCTTCGTACGCGCGTGCGCGCTGAGCGAGCTGGAGGAGGACACCCCCAAGCGGGTGGAACTCGACGGCACGCCGGTGTCCCTCGTGCACACCGAGGGCGAGGTGTTCGCGATCCACGACATCTGCTCCCACGCCAACGTCTCGCTGTCCGAGGGCGAGGTCGAGGACTGCCAGATCGAGTGCTGGCTGCACGGATCGTCCTTCGACCTGCGCACCGGCAAGCCGTCCGGCCTCCCCGCGACGCGCCCCGTCCCCGTATACCCCGTAAAGATCGAAGGGGACGACGTACTCGTCTCCCTCACCCAGGAGTCCTGAGGCACCCATGGCAACGCTTGAAATCCGAGACCTGCACGTCACCGTCGAGGCCGACAACGCCACGAAGGAGATCCTCAAGGGCGTCGACCTCACCGTGAAGCAGGGCGAGACGCACGCCATCATGGGCCCCAACGGCTCGGGCAAGTCGACGCTCGCCTACTCGCTCGCGGGTCACCCGAAGTACACGATCACCGGCGGCACCGTCACCCTCGACGGCGAGGACGTCCTGGAGATGTCCGTCGACGAGCGTGCCCGCGCCGGCCTGTTCCTCGCGATGCAGTACCCGGTCGAGGTCCCCGGCGTCTCGGTCTCCAACTTCCTGCGCACCTCCGCCACCGCGATCCGCGGCGAGGCCCCCAAGCTGCGCACCTGGGTGAAGGAGGTCAAGGAGGCCATGGAGCGTCTCCACATCGACCCCGCCTTCGCCGAGCGCAACGTCAACGAGGGCTTCTCCGGCGGTGAGAAGAAGCGCCACGAGATCCTCCAGCTGGAGCTGCTCAAGCCGAAGGTCGCGATCCTCGACGAGACCGACTCCGGTCTGGACGTCGACGCGTTGCGCGTCGTCTCCGAGGGCGTCAACCGCGTCCGTGAGACCGGCGAGGTCGGCACCCTGCTGATCACCCACTACACGCGCATCCTGCGCTACATCAAGCCCGACTTCGTCCACGTGTTCTCGGCCGGCCGCATCGTCGAGTCCGGCGGCGCCGAGCTCGCCGACAAGCTGGAGAACGAGGGCTACGAGGCTTATGCGAAGCTCGACGAAGTCGACACGAAGGGTGGCGTATCCGCGTGACACTGCTGCCGGGCCTCCTCGACACCGAGGCGCTCCGCAAGGACTTCCCCGTCCTGGACCGACAGATCCACGACGGCCGGAAGCTCGTGTACCTGGACAACGCGGCGACCTCGCAGAAGCCGCGTCAGGTGCTGGACGCCCTCAGTGAGTACTACGAGCGCTACAACGCCAACGTCCACCGCGGTGTGCATGTGCTCGCCGAGGAGGCCACGGCGCTGTACGAGGGTGCGCGCGACAAGGTCGCGGAGTTCGTCAACGCCCCCTCGCGCGACGAGGTGATCTTCACCAAGAACGCCTCGGAGTCGCTCAACCTCGTGGCGAACATGCTGGGCTGGGCCGACGAGCCCTACCGCGTGGACTCCGAGACCGAGATCGTCATCACGGAGATGGAGCACCACTCCAACATCGTGCCGTGGCAGCTGCTGTCGCAGCGCACGGGCGCGAAGCTGAAGTGGTTCGGCCTCACCGACGACGGCCGGCTCGACCTGTCCAACATCGACGAGATCATCACGGAGAAGACGAAGATCGTCTCCTTCGTGCTCGTCTCCAACATCCTGGGCACCTTCAACCCCGTCGAGGCGATAGTGCGCCGTGCCCAGGAAGTGGGCGCGCTGGTGTGCGTCGACGCCTCGCAGGCCGCGCCGCACATGCCGCTGGACGTACAGGCTCTCCAGGCCGACTTCGTGGCCTTCACCGGCCACAAGATGTGCGGCCCGACCGGCATCGGCGTGCTGTGGGGCCGCCAGGAGCTGCTGGAGGACCTGCCTCCGTTCCTCGGCGGCGGCGAGATGATCGAGACCGTGTCGATGCACTCGTCGACGTACGCCCCCGCCCCGCACAAGTTCGAGGCGGGCACCCCGCCGATCGCGCAGGCGGTCGGGCTCGGCGCGGCGATCGACTATCTCAACGCGATCGGCATGGACAAGATCCTCGCTCACGAGCACGCGCTCACCGAGTACGCGGTCAAGCGCCTGGCCGAGGTCCCCGACCTGCGCATCATCGGCCCGACCACGGCCGAGGAGCGCGGCGCCGCGATCTCCTTCACGCTCGGTGACATCCACCCGCACGACGTGGGCCAGGTGCTGGACGAGCAGGGCATCGCGGTCCGCGTGGGCCACCACTGCGCCCGGCCCGTCTGCCTCCGCTACGGAATTCCTGCGACCACGCGAGCGTCGTTCTATCTGTACTCCACGCCGGCCGAGATCGACGCACTGGTCGACGGCCTGGAGCACGTACGGAACTTCTTCGGCTGAGGGGCGTGCTGAAACGGTGAAACTGGATTCCATGTACCAGGAAGTCATCCTGGACCACTACAAGAACCCTCACGGGCGTGGTCTGCGGGACGGCGATGCCGAGGTGCACCATGTGAACCCGACCTGCGGCGACGAGATCACCCTGCGGGTGAAGTACGAAGGCACGACCATCAACGACGTTTCGTACGAGGGTCAGGGCTGCTCGATCAGCCAGGCCTCGGCCTCCGTACTGAACGAACTCCTCGTCGGCAAGGAACTTGCCGAGGCGCAGCGGATCCAGGCGACGTTCCTGGAGCTGATGCAGTCCAAGGGGAAGCTCGAACCGGACGACGCGATGGAGGACATCCTGGAGGACGCGGTCGCGTTCGCGGGTGTCTCCAAGTACCCGGCCCGGGTCAAGTGCGCCCTCCTGAGCTGGATGGCGTGGAAGGACGCGACGGCCCAGGCGCTGGGTGACGGCGCCGACGCCGAAAGGAAGACGGCATGAGCGAGACCGTGGAGATGAAACCGGCCTCGGAGGAGGAGCTCCGCGAGGCCCTGATGGACGTCGTCGACCCCGAGCTGGGCATCGACGTCGTCAACCTCGGCCTGATCTACGGCATCCACGTGGACGATTCCAACGTGGCGACCGTCGACATGACCCTGACCTCGGCGGCCTGCCCGCTGACCGACGTCATCGAGGACCAGGCCAAGTCCGCCACGGACGGCCTCGTCAGCGAGCTGCGGATCAACTGGGTCTGGATGCCGCCGTGGGGTCCGGACAAGATCACGGACGACGGGCGCGACCAGCTGCGCGCGCTCGGCTTCAACGTCTGAGGTCGTCCTCGCGGGTTTCTCCAGTGGCCCCCGGCGCACCGCCGGGGGCCACTTCTGCGCCCCACGTTATGTACGGGTGTACATAACGTTGGGTACCCTCGTACACATGGGATTCCTTCTGCTCGCCGGGGCCATAGCCGCCGAGGTGGCCGCCACCACCGCGATGAAGTACAGCCACGGCTTCACCCGGCTGGGACCGTCGCTGATCACCGCCCTCGGGTATGTGGTCGCGTTCGCGTTGCTGGCGCAGACCCTGAAGACGGTTTCCGTCGGCACGGCCTACGCGATCTGGGCCGGCGTCGGCACCGCGGCGATCGCGGTGATCGGGATGCTGTTCCTGGGTGAGGGAATGAGCCCGGCCAAGGCCGCCGGGATCGCGCTGATCGTGGCGGGCGTCGTGGTGCTCAACCTGGGCGGGGCGCACTGATGGGCCGGCGGTACGACCCCGAGCGGCGGCAGCGGATCATCGACGCGGCGATCCGGGTGGCCGGCGCCAAGGGGATCGCCGGGCTCAGCCACCGGTCCGTCGCGGCGGAGGCCGACGTGCCGCTCGGTTCGACGACGTACCACTTCAAGACCCTCGACGACCTGCTGGTCGCGGCGCTACGGCAGGCGAACGAGGGCTTCTCCGAACTGGTCGCCGGGCGCGAGTCGCTGACCGATCCGCAGGCCGACCTGCCGGCCGAGCTGGCCGCCCTCCTCGGGGAGTGGCTCGCGGGCGACCGCACGGGGGTGGAGCTGGAGTACGAGCTGTACCTCGCCGCGCTGCGCCGCCCGGCGCTCAGACCGGTGGCCGCGGAGTGGGCGGAGGAGATCGGCGTCCACCTCGCCCGCCGCACGGATCCGGCGAGCGCGCGGGCGTTGCTGGCGCTGATGGACGGCATCTGCCTGCAGGTGCTGCTGACAGGGGTGGCCTACGACGAGGAGTGGGCCCGGGAAGTGCTGGCCCGGGTCCTGCGTCCCGTGGCAGGCGCCGCCGCCCCGCCCGCCACCTGAGACATCCCCGTCGCCGGTTCGCATCCGTGGCCCCCCGACGGTTAGGTTGCCCTCATGACCGACACGACTGCTCCTCGCACCACCGGCGCCGTGGCCGCCGGCCTCGCCACGATCGCCGCCGACGGCACTGTCCTCGACACCTGGTTCCCCGCGCCCGAGGTGGCCGCTGAGCCCGGCCCGGCCGGTACCGAGCGTCTCGACGAGGCGCGCACCGCCGAGCTGCTCGGTGAGCACGGCGTCGCGGCCCTGGGCAAGGACGAGGTGCGCGGCGTGGAGGTCGTGGCGGTCCGGACGGTCATCTCCTCGGTCGAGGACAAGCCGCTCGACACCCACGACGCGTACCTGCGCCTGCACCTGCTCTCGCACCGTCTGGTCAAGCCCAACGAGGCGAACCTGGACGGCATCTTCGGCCTGCTCGCCAACGTCGCCTGGACCTCCCTCGGCCCGGTCGCCGTCGACACCCTGGAGACCGTCCGGCTCGCCGCCCGCGCCCGGGGCCTGCACCTGAGCGTCTTCGGTGTCGACAAGTTCCCGCGGATGACGGACTACGTGGCCCCGGCCGGCGTCCGTATCGCCGACGCCGACCGCGTCCGTCTCGGCGCCCACCTCGCCGCGGGCACCACCGTCATGCACGAGGGCTTCGTCAACTTCAACGCCGGCACCCTCGGCACCTCGATGGTCGAGGGCCGGATCTCGCAGGGCGTCGTCGTCGGCAACGGCTCCGACATCGGCGGCGGTGCCTCCACCATGGGCATGCTGTCCGGCGGCGGCAAGGAGCGGGTGGCCATCGGCGAGCGGTCCCTCGTCGGCGCGGAGGCAGGCGTCGGCATCGCGCTCGGCGACGAATGCGTGGTCGAGGCCGGCCTCTACCTCACCGCAGGCACCCGCGTCACCCTGCCCGACGGCCAGATCGTCAAGGCCCGCGAACTCTCCGGCGCCTCCAACATCCTCTTCCGCCGCAACTCCGTCACCGGCACGGTCGAGGCGCGCCCGAACAACGCGGAGTGGGGCGGCCTGAACGAGGTGCTGCACAGCCACAACTGATCGTCGATCCCTGTCCTGACCCGCTGCCGAGTTGTCGGCAGTCTCGGTCATCGCCGAGCGCCCTTCCCTGGCCCCGAGGACGGCAAGGGAGGGCGCTCGTGTGCTGTCGGCCCTCTTGCGGCCGGGCGACGGCGGGCCGTGCGGAACGAAGCACCGCGGCACCGCTGATGCGGACATCCCGGGCCGAATCTAGACTGGCGGGCGCACGGAAGATCCCTGTTCGGGGTGATGTGCACCCTCTTGACGAACTCGGGCTGAAGGACGTCCTCACGGAGGTGTAGGCCCAGATGCGCACGCCGGTGTACGAGCTTCACATCCGCCCCATGTTCCGGGCGACGGACCGCGCTCACATGGCTGCCGCCATGAACCTGTGGACGTACGAGGACGTGGTCGCCCACGCGGACGAGATCCTGGACCGTCTGGAAGCCGCGAACATGCCGCCGGCCTCGTCCGGCGGCCCGTGGCCGCAGGAGTGGATCGATCTCTTCAGGCGGTGGAAGGACAGTGGCCTCAAGCGCCTCCAGCTCGGTACGGCGCAGTTCACCGTCGCGCGCTCGGACAGCGAGGTCACGGTCAGGGCGACGGGCACCTTTCCCGCGGCGGGCTTCACCGGGTGGCTGCAACTGGAGAGCGAGACCGACACGGCCAAGACCTACGTCCTGTATTTCGAGCCACCGGATGCCCCGGCGGCGGGTACGGCCGGGGACTTCGAGTTCACGGAGCGCTACGCCCCATCGGACACCCGAGCCGTCTTCGTCCACGACAGCACCGGCGTCATCCAGCCCTGATCCGATACAGAACAGCCGCATCGGCGCCCGTCCTCGCTGGGAAAGATCACTTAAACGGATTACCCTCCGTTACCTCGGACGGCTCCCGGCAGATGAATCCGGTGGACCCGGTGTCCGGTCGGATGCCGCAACGGTGAGACGAGGACTGAGCAATGACGAACGAGCGGGCGAAGATCGCGGCGCGTCGGCTGGCCGGCGTGCTGGCCGCCGCGACGGTGTGCTGGCTTCCGGCGGGCGTCGCGCACGCCGACGAGACCAACACGGCCTCGCACAACGGTCCGCGGATCGGCCTGGTCAACCTGGGCCAGGTCGACGATCCCGCGGAGGACGTGCTGGAGCACTTCCGGCTGATCGGCGACGAGCGGACGACGGAGAACGGCGCGACCTGAACCTGGCCGCGCCGAGAGCGCCGGGGCCCGGGGCCCCTGCCGCGTGGAGACCATGGAGACATGGCGAGCGGTGGGGCCCCGGGCCTTCGCGTCACTGAGGGTCATCGCTGCGCGTGCGGCGTGCGGTACGGTCCTCGGCCGCCACCAGGTCCTCGGCCACGACCTGTCCGTCCGCCGTCGCCACCTCCTCGTACGCCGCCAGCAAGCCGTCCGTCGCCGCGGGGCCGGCAGCTCGCAGGGGTGGACGGACCGGGCCGGACGGCAGGCCGAGGGCCGTCAGGAGTGCCTTGGTGGTGACCGTGCCGGGGAGGCCGGCGGACATCATCGCCTCGATCAGTGGCGTGGCCTGCCGCTGGCGGCGGGCCGCTCCCGTCGTGTCGCCCGCGTCGAAGGCGGTGAGTACCGAGTCGATGTGCCGGGGGATCACGTTCGCCACCGTGCTGACGCAGCCCGCCGCCCCGACCGCGTACAGGGCGAGGATGTGCTCGTCGCAGCCCGCGTAGTACGCCAGGTCGGTGCGGGACAGGACCTTCTGGGTGCCCAGGAAGTCGTAGGAGCAGTCCTTGACGGCCACGATGCGGGGGTGCTCCGCGAGCCGGATCAGTGTCTCCGGCTCGATGCGCGTGCCGGTGCGGGCCGGGATGTCGTAGAGCGCGAGAGGCAGGCCGGACGCGTCCGCGATGTCGCGGAAGTGGGCCTCCACGGCGTCCTGCGGGGGCCGGCTGTAGTACGGGGTGACGACCAGGGCGCCGTCGGCGCCCGCCTTCTCGGCCTGCAGGGTGAGGTCGATCGTGTGGCGGGTGTCGGGGGTGCCGACGCCCGCGACGACGGAGGCGCGGTCCCCGACCGCCTCCCGGACCGCCCGGACGAGCGCCGCCTTCTCGGCGTCGGACGTGGTCGGCGACTCGCCCGTCGTGCCGTTGAGCACCAGCCCGTCGCAGCCCCGCGCCACCAGGCGGTCGGCGAGCCGCTGTGCGCCGTCGAGGTCGAGCGCGCCGGCCTCGGTGAAGGGCGTGACCATCGCGCAGAGGGTGCGGCCGAAGGGCGGGAGGGCAGGGGCGGGGTTCGTCATGGCAGTAGTGTCGGCCGCTTGACTGTGTAGCTCCACTTAAAATTTCTACGACGTATTCGTAAGCGTTGGTTGCTCAAGGCTGGGCGGCGCGGCTGATCGCCCCGGGTGGCGCAGGAGCGCCCGGTCCGCCATGGGGAGGAGCTCGAACTTCCCGCGGAGATCGAGGGCTTGGCGGAGTCCGCGCCCCCACGATCATCTGCCGGGCGCGGTGAGCCGGGACCGACGGCCGCCGGCCTCGGCGTATCCGAAGTCGTCGCCGAGGCCGCGCTGTTGCAGGCCCGCCTCGACCGGTTCCTCAGTCAGCCGGCCCGGCTCGGGCGGCCCCGGGACGGGGGTGCGCCGCAGGGGTAGGCAGGGTCGGTGCGGGTACCCGGGTGTTCCGAACCGAGAGGAGGCGGAATGCCGTGACCGGGATCCCGGACACCAAGCCCATGACCGAGGAGCACCACTCGGTGGGCGAACTCGTCGGCCAGGCAACCGAACAACTGTCCCAACTCGTGCGGCAGGAAGTGAGCCTCGCCAAGGAGGAGCTGGCGGCCAAGGGCCGCCGCGCCGGCCGCGGCGGCGGGCTCCTCGGCGCCGCGGGCGCCGTCGCCTACGCCGGGCTGCTCGCGCTCGCCGCCACGGCCACCGCCGCGCTCTCGCTGACGCTGCCCGTCTGGGCCGCGGCTCTGATCGTCACGGCCGTGCTCTTCGCGCTCGCCGGGCTACTGGCCGCGACCGGCCGCGCACAGCTGCGCAGGGCGGCACCCCCCACGCCCGAGGAGACCCTCGGCAGCGTCAGGGCCGATGTCGAGGAGATCAAGGAAAGGGCACATCGATGACAGACAGGACGACGCAGGGCACCGGCGCCAAGGGGCCCGACGAGCTGCGGCGGCAGATAGAGCAGACCCGCAGTCAACTCGGCGACACCGTCGAGGAGCTGGCGGCCAAGGCGGACGTCAAGGGCCGGGCCAAGGCGCGCGCCGCCGACCTGAAGGACAAGGCCGGCGCGATGACCGTCCAGCTGCGCAGCAGCGCCGCCCAGGCCGGTCACGCCGTCCAGGGCAAGGCGGCGCAGGCCGGTCACGCCGTGCAGGGCAAGGCGGCGCAGGCCGGTCACGCCGTGCAGGGCAAGGCCGTCGAGGCCACTCACACGGTGCAGGGCAAGGCGGCGAAGGCGAACCACGCCGTGCAGGGCAAGGCCGCGAAGGCGACCGAGGCCGTCGAGCACGGCGCCGTGCCGCAGCCGGTACGTACGGTCGTCCTGGCCGGGCTGCGGCACCCCGGGCCGGTGCTGGCCGCGGGGGCGGCGGCCGGTGCGGTGGTCGTCGCGGCGGCGGTGCTGCGGCGGCGCCACGGCGGGCGGTAGGCGACGGCGGCGGAAGGGCGCCGCCCGCCGAGTGGCGGTGGACGGGCGCCGCCCGATGCGGGGACCGAGAGCGGAGGCCGGCCGGTGGAGACACCGGCCGGCCTCTTCGTGTGCGGCACGCACGAACCCCGAACCCCGGACGCCGGCCCCCGACCCCCGAAACCCGACCCCTGATCCTCGAGACCCCGTACCGACAACTCCAACCGTCTGGACAAAAAAAGTTTTCGGTGAGACGGTGGTCCCATGCTGGATGTGACCGTGATCGAGGACCCCGAGGCCGCAGCCGTCTGTCTGGACCCCGTCCGGGCCGCGCTGCTCGCCCGGCTCGCCGACGGCCCGGCCTCGGCCGCGATGCTGGCAGGCCAGGTGGGGCTGCCCCGGCAGAAGGTGAACTACCACCTCAGGGCGCTGGAGCGGCACGGCCTGGTCGAGCTCGCGGGAGAGCGCCGCAAGGGCAACGTCACCGAGCGGCTGATGCGGGCGACCGCTGCCTCGTACGTGATCTCGCCGCTCGCGTTGGCCGCCGTGCAGCCCGACCCCGACCGCTTCCGCGACCAGTTGTCCGCACGCTGGCTGCTCGCGCTCGGCGCGCGGCTCGTGCGGGACGTCGGCACGCTGATCACGGGCGCGGCCAGGGCCCGCAAGCGGCTGGCGACGTACGCGCTGGACGGCGAGGTGCGGTTCGCCTCGGCCGCCGACCGGGCGGCGTTCGTCGAGGAGCTGACGGCGGGCGTGACCGCGCTGATCCGGAAGTACGACGTCCCGGACGCCGAGGGCGGCCGGGACCACCGGATCGTCGTGGCCGTCCATCCCACGGTCAAGCCCCAGCCCTCCGCACCGGAAATCGACAGCTAGGACCACCGGTACCGCCGGTACCGCCGCCACTCAGGAGCCACCATGTCCAAGGAATTCGAGATCGCCCGGGAGTTCGAGGTCGACGCCACACCCGAGCAGGTGTGGGAGGCCGTCACCGCCGGTACCGGCGGCTGGCTGTGGCCGATGGAGGCGCCCGAGCCGCGCGAGGGCGGCAAGGGCCCCTTCGGGTCCGAGGTCGTCGTCTGGGACCCGCCGCACCGGTACGCCAACCGCGTCGAGGACGTCGAGGGGATCTCCGAGCAGACCCTGAACCAGCTCGACTACACCGTCGAACCGCGCGACGGCGGCCGGCGGGCGTGGGTGCGGTACGTGCACAGCGGGATCTTCGTCGACGACTGGGACAACCAGTACGACGGCGCGAGCAAGCACACCGAGTTCTATCTGCACACCCTGCGCGAGTACCTCACGGCGTTCGGCGGCCGGCCGGTCACCGCCTTCGCCACCTTCGACGGGCCCGAGGCGTCCGGCACCCCCGACGCCCTGGCCACGGTCGGGCGGGCGCTCGGGCTGGCGGACGACGCCACCGTGGGCGGGCGGGTCCAGGTGCGCGGACCCGAGGGTCAACTCCTGGACGCCGTCCTCGACTTCCGCAACCCGTACTTCATCGGTCTGCGCACCGACGACGCGATGCTCCGCTTCTTCGGGCGCAACCACTGGGGGTACGTCGTCGGCATGTCCGTGCACGACTTCGCCCCGGGCGCCGACGCCAAGGCGGACGAGGCCGCCTGGCAGGGCTGGCTGAACGGGGCTTTCAGCCAGCCCTGACGAGGGCGCGACCGGTTACGGGCGGAACCGCAGCACCTGCGGGTCGTGGTCGCTGATCTGGTCGTGGAACTCGGCGTTGATGTGCACGCTGTCGTACGTGAAGTCGCAGCTGCGCCGGATCGACGGGCTGATCAGGATCTGGTCCAGGGTCTGGCTGTTGCCCTGGTAGACGTACGAGTAACGCTCGCTCCGGGGCAGCGACTTGATCGCCGACCACAGTTCGCCGTCGCCTTCGAGGATCTCCACCGTGCCGGAGAACTCGAAGTCGTTGATGTCGCCGAGCGTGACGACGTCCGCGTTCTTCTGGGTGTCCAGGAGCTGCTTCACGAAGGCGTTCACGGCGGTGGCCTGGAGGTGGCGCTGGGTCTCCGAGCTACGGGCCGGCGGCTGGTACTGCGAGTGCAGTGCCTGGTCGCCGCCCTTGGAGTTGAAGTGGTTGGCGATCACGAAGACCGTCTCGCCGCGGAACACGAACTCGCCGGCCAGCGGCTTGCGGCTGTTCGCCCAGGCCGCGCCGGACGGGTCGATCCGGCCGGGGGAGACCGTCAGCTCCGCCTTGCCGCGCACCTTCTTCACGCCCACCGCGGTGGTGGCGTCGCCGCCCGCGCGGTCCGTGAACGACACCCGCTCGGGGTTGAACAGGAACGCCTGGCGGATGTTGCCGCCAGGCTCCCCGCCGTCCGCGTTGTTCACCGGGTCGATCGAGCGCCACTCGTACGCCGGGCCGCCCGCGGCGACGATCGCGTCGATCAGCTTGGTCATCGTCAGGCCGGCGGCGACCGTGCCGTCGTTCGTCGCGCCGTTGTTGTCCTGGATCTCCTCCAGGGACACGATGTCGGGCGACTGGAGGTTGTTCACGATCGCGGCGGCGTGCGCGTCGAACGTGGCGTCGGACGGGTCCAGGTTCTCGACGTTGTACGTCGCCACCGCCAGCTCGCCGCGCCGCTGCTTGCGGGTCGTCTCCCGCTCCAGGCCGCCCTGCTTCAGAGTGCCGAGCTCGCTCGCGACGAGGGTGTAGCCGCCGAACTGGTTGTAGTCCAGCGGGCCGGTCGTGGTGCCGGCGAGCACGTCGCCGACGTTCGCGTCCGGGAAGTCGGCGACCGCGCCGAGGGACTGTATCTGGAGCCGGCCGGTGTTCTGGGCGGTGTACGCGCCGTAGACCGCGCCGCCGTGCCGGCTGGCGTTCTCGCGCGGCTTCACCGTCACCCACAGCTCGGTGTACGGGTCGGTGGCCCCGACCACACGCGTGTCGGCGACCTGGACGTTCATGCCCTCCAGGGACTCGTAGTAGTCCAGGGCGTACGTCCTCGGCCGCAGCGGCAGGCCGTTGACGGAGCCGCCGGCCGCCGGGTCACCGGCCGGGGTGTAGGCGTTCGGCACGGACCGCGCGTCGATCACCGTGGCGGCCGGGACCGGGTTGCCGCCGGAGAGGACGGTGACCGTCGGCCGGACGATCTCGGTGAGCGCCTGGTTGCCGGAGGAGGTGCCGCCGGGAACGTACTCGGAGACGGTGCCCGACACGCTCACCGAGTCGCCGACGGCGACCTTCGGGGTGGAGCTGGTGAAGACGAAGACGCCCTCGCTGGTGGCGGGGTCGGCGTCGGCGGCCGGGTCCTGGATCCAGAAACCGCGCGACGAGCCGTAGCCGCGGACGCCGGTGACGATTCCGGTCACGTCCGTGACCTGCCGGCCCGCGTACGGGGACATCCGCGTGGTGCCCTGGATGTCGTGGATGCGCACCGCCTCCGCGTGCGCGGGCGAGGCGATGACGACGGTGGACGCCGCGGAACAGACGGCGGCGACGGTGAGCGCGGCAAGGCGCGCGGAAGACTTGCTCGGCAAAGGGATCCCTCCGGGGACGTACGTGGGCGCCAGGACGAGAGTGAAGCGCTGGAACTGTGGCGACGCGCGTAGAAACCGTGATCGGAGTGAACACTTGTCCCCCCAATTTCTACGCGCGTCAATTTCCAGTGTGGTCAGGGCACTTGTCAAGGTTCCGGCCATGTACGGCACCCGGCGGGGAGATGAACCGGGCGGCATGGGCGCAAATCCGTCTAGGCTGAGTGGCTGAGTCGTACGACGGCTTCCGGCGGTCCTACGACGTGCAGACGGCCGAACGGCCTTCGAGGCGCCCTAGGAGATCCTCCCGATGTCAGACAGCTCCTCCCTGCCGCCGGTGCGGCTGTCCTCCGAAGCGGAGCTGGCGCGTGACGCGCTGGCCACGCCGGTGCTGTCCCGGGCCGTCCGGCTCGCCCGCTGGGCCGGACCCGCCACGCGCGTGGACGCCGGGGGCGGACTGGTCGACGAGCAGCTGCCGGCCGCGGCCGGGGAGCTCGGGCTGGACGGCGACGACGCGGCGGCCCTGGCGAGCGAGGCCTGGCGGGTGGCCGTGGACACCGGCCTCGTCGAGATCCTCGACGAGGAGGCGGGCACCGTCACCTCGGGCGGGCAACTGGCGCCGCTGACCGGCGGATCCCCGCACGACGTGCTCGCCGTCTGGCTGGGTGCCCTGGAGACGGTGCTCTCCGACGCGAGCGTGCCCGACCTCGACGACCTGATCGCCGCGATGGACGAGGGCGGCGAGGGCGGCACCTCCACGCCGGACTGGGACCCCGAGTCGGAGTCCGCGTTCCTCGACGGCGTGCTCGGCAACCTCTACCTGCTCACCGTCAGCGAGGACGGCCCCGGCGCCGCGCCCGTGCCGCTGCCCGCGCTGGCCGCCTCGGTGATCGTCCCGGGCGACATGGCCGAGCCCACCAATGACGTGCTCGAGCAGGTGTCCGACGCGATGATGCGGCTGGACGACCAGTTCCGGACATTGGAGCCGGTGGGGCTCGTGGAGTATCAGCCGGTCGACGAGGCGCTGATGGCGGAGGCCGACGACGCCGAGGAGCCGGCCGCCGTCGACGACACCGACGTCTCCCGCTACGGCATGGTCCGGCTCACCCCGCTCGGCCTGTACGGCCTGCGGGCGCGGCTGCTGGAGGCCGGGATCGAGGCGCCGGCCGTGGGCGAACTGGCCGACAAGGGCGCCGACGCGCTGCTCGACGGCACCGCCACCTTCGGGCCGCGCGCCGCGCAGGCCGAGACCGAGCAGTGGCTGGCCCGCCGCGAACCCCTGGCCGCCGCACGGGAGTTGCTTGCCGCAGCCCGGGGCGCGGACCCCGGCGCCCCGCTGCGCCGGCTCCGCTGCCAGCAGGCCCTGTCCCTCGTCGGCATCGAGGCCGAACCCGCGCTGCGGGAGGTGCTGGACGACCCCGAACTGGGCGGCCTCGCCCGTGTCTGGCTGACCGAGCACGGCTGCGCGGACGTACCCGCCCCGTCCGAGGCGATGGTCTTCTGGCTCACCGTGGACACCCTGGCCGCGCAGCTCGCCGCCGAGGGCAACTCCGAGGAACTGCACGCCCTGGTCGAGGGCCTCGCCGAGCAGCACAGCGGCTTCTTCGCGGCGGCCTGGCGCGTCGACCATCCGGCCACCGCCGATGTCCTGGAGGCGATGGGGCGCATCCACCCGGACAAGAGGATCGCCAAGGAGGCCAGGAAGGCGGCCTTCAAGGCCCGCTCCCAGCAAGGAGGCTGACGCCTGTCCTGACGGACGGGAGTGCTCGTACGGAGTGTTCCGGCCCGGCCGAGTGGCCGGCCGGTGACGGGTCGTACGGATTCACGGAAGCGCATCCCACGGTGTCGCCCGGCGTTCAAGCCGCGTTCACTGCCGGACGACACCGTTGCGCCGACCCGAGGTCCGCCCCAACCCTCCACGGCACTCCCCTCGTCACAGGAGACAGCATGTCGCTCACTCGCAGGGACTTCGCCAGGACCACCGCGATCGCCGGCACCGGCGTCGCACTGGCGGGCAGCGTCGGCGCACTCTCCAGCGCGCCCGGCGCTCTCGCGTCCGCCGAGACGGAGACCACGGGTGAGGAGTCCGCCGCCCGGCACGGCGGGGTCGGGTACGGCCCGCTCCTCCCCGACCCGGACGGCATCCTCGCCCTGCCCGCGGGCTTCTCGTACCGGATCCTCACCTACGCGGGCCGGACCAGGCTGGAGTCGGGCGAGTTCACGCCCGCCGACCACGACGGCACCGCTGCCTTCGACGGCCCCCGCGGCACCACCCTCCTGGTCAACAACCACGAGATGGACGGCCCCCGCTCCGACTACGACCACCCCGTCCCGCTCACCGAGGGCCTGGTCTACGACCCCGCAGCCCCCGGCGGCTGCACGGTCGTCGAGGTGCGCCGCGACGGCCGCGTCGCCGAGTGGGTCGGCATCGCCGGCACCGCCAACAACTGCGCCGGCGGCTCCACCCCCTGGGGCACCTGGCTGACCTGCGAGGAGAACTCCGACCGGGCCGGCGAGAACGGCATGACCAAGGACCACGGCTACGTCTTCGAGGTCGATCCCCGCGACCGGCGCGCCAACCGTGACCCCAAGCCGCTGAAGTTCTTCGGCCGCTACGACCACGAGGCCGTCGTCATCGACCCCAGGCGGGGCCACGCCTACCTCACCGAGGACGCCGACGAGCCCAACGGCCTGTTCTACCGCTGGACCCCGCCGAAGGGCTTCGAGTACGGCCCCCGCAGGTTCCGCGCCCTCGCCGACGACGCCGGAGTCCTCCAGGCCCCCAAGTGCTTCAACTCCGGCGGTCACTTCGTCGACGACCTCTCCCGCGCCACCAAGGTCGGCACCGTCTACGGCGTGGACTGGGTCGACGTCCCGGACCGCGACGCGAGGACGGTCTCCGTGCGCGAGCAGTTCGGCGAGGGCGAGGTCACCCGAGCCCGCAAGCTGGAGGGCATGTGGTGGGGCGACGGGGGCGCGTACCTCGTCTCCTCGTACGCCCGTGAGGAGAGCCCCGTCCAGCACGACGGCCAGGTCTGGTTCTACGACCCCAAGCGCCGCACCCTCACCCTGAAGGTGCTGCTCGGCGTCAACCCCGATCCGTCCAGGGACGGTGCCCTCGACGGCCCCGACAACATCACCGTCTCCCCTTACGGAGGCCTGATCATCGCCGAGGACGGCGAGGGCATCCAGCACCTGTTCGGCGCCACCGACAGCGGCCGTACCTACCCCATCGCCCGTAACGACCTGAACATCGGCACCGAGGAGGAGCCCGAGTTCAGCGAGTTCACCGGCGTCACCTTCTCGCCCGACGGAAAGACGCTGTACGCCAACATCCAGGAGCCGGGCATCATGCTGGCCATCAACGGCCCCTGGAAGCGCCAGCGGCGGTAGCTAATTCGCTCGCCGGGCGCTCACCGCGCCTCCTACAGTGAGATCACGTCACGCACCTCCCGGTGCGAAGGCGGCGGCTACTTCTTCCCATGAATTCACGCCGCCGCCGGTTTGATCTCGGGAGGCGCAGCTCGTGGTGGGTGCCCGGTGCGCAGGCAACGGTTACTTCATTGGATCGGACGGTTGCGGGTTCGAGTCCCGTCATCGGCTCAGGGCCGATGTAGCTCAATGGGCAGAGCATCTGGCTAAGTCCGTCGCCGCCCTCTGATCTCGGGCACCCTCCCCTTGCCGCGCCTCCTTCCGAAACGGAAATGAATTCGGGGGAATTCACCATGGCGCGATTCAACACCAGGGCCACCAAGGCACAGCCGACCTCGCGGGTGACGTCCACGGGACGGATCCTGCGCACCTTCCAGGGCGGCCGGGGCCAGGAGCGCGACCCGCGTTCCGAGCTCTTCCTGCTCGCGGTGTCCCACTTCGTCTCCCAGCAGACCTTCTACGAGAGCGGCGCCGGCCGCGACGACCGCTTCGTGCGGCTCGTGCGTGAACTCGCCGTCACCGATCCGGTGTGGACCGCGGGCCTCCTCGGCTGGCTGCGCGGCGCCGGCAACCTCCGTACCGCCTCGGTCGTGGGCGCCGCCGAGTACGTCAAGGCACGACTGGAGGCCGGCGCGAGCGACGGTCCGTCGAACCGTCAGGTCGTCGACTCCGTGCTCCAGCGGCCGGACGAGCCCGGCGAGCTGCTCGCGTACTGGACCGCGCTGTACGGCCGCAACATCCCCAAGCCCGTCAAGCGCGGCGTCGCCGACGCCGTGCGGCGGCTCTACAGCGGGAAGTCGCTGCTGAAGTACGACACCGCGTCCAAGGGTTACCGTTTCGGCGACATCCTGAACCTGGTGCACGCGGCGCCGGACCCGGACAAGCCCTGGCAGGGCGAGCTGTTCAAGTACGCGCTGGACCGCCGGCACAACCCGGACACGGCCGTGCCGCCCGCCTCGGCCCGCGTCCTCACCGCGCACCGCGCGCTGATGGCGCTGCCGGACGAGGAGCGCCGGGCGGTCGTCACCGGGCCGGAGGGGGCCGAGCGGCTCGCGGCGGCCGGGATGACGTGGGAGGCGCTGGCGGGCTGGCTCCAGGGGCCGATGGACAAGGCGGCCTGGGAGGCGGTGATCCCGTCCATGGGCACCATGGCACTGGTGCGCAACCTGCGAAACTTCGACGAGGCCGGAGTCTCCGACGAGGTGGCCGCGCGGGTCGCGGCGCGGATCAGTGACCCGGCCGAGGTCGTGCGGTCGCGGCAGTTCCCGTTCCGGTACCTGGCCGCCTACCGGCACGCGCCCTCGCTGCGCTGGTCGTACCCGCTGGAGCAGGCACTCGGGCACTCGCTGGCCAACGTGCCCGCGCTGACCGGCCGGACCCTGGTGCTCGTCGACCGCTCGGGTTCGATGTTCTGCTCGCGGCTGTCCGACCGGTCGGAGCTCAACCGGGCCGACGCGGCGGCGATCTTCGGCACGGCGCTCGCGCTGCGGGCCGCCGACGCGGATCTCGTCGAGTTCGGGACGACCAGCAACCGGGTGCCGTTCCGCACGGGGGAGTCGGTGCTCAAGGTGCTGGAGCGGTTCGGCGGCCTGGGCGGCACCGACACCACCGAGGCGGTGCGCCGGCACTACCTTAAGCACGACCGGGTGCTGATCGTCACCGACGAGCAGTACGCCCCCAGCCGCCACGGCGGCCCCACCGAGCAGGTCCCGGCGAACGTGCCGGTCTACACCTGGAACCTCGCCGGGTACCGGGTGGGCCACGGCCCGTCCGGCACGGGGAACCGGCATGTGTTCGCGGGGCTTTCCGACGCGGCGTTCCGGATGGTGCCGCTGCTGGAGGCGGCGCGGGACGCCGACTGGCCGTGGTTGGCGGCGGGCTGACGCCACCGCGGTACGGGGGGCGGCGGGCGATCCTGGTGGGGGCGCCCGCCGCCGTCGTCGTGCCGGCGCCGGCGCGGGTGCCGCCGCTCGTTACAGGGCCTGGGCCGCCGGCTTGACCATGTTGCGGACCGTACGGGCCTTGACGAAGTCGCCCAAGGCCGTCATCTCCCACTCGCCGGAGAACTGGCGGATCAGCTTGGCCATCAGCACGCCGGTCTGTGCCTCGGCGTTGGTGAGGTCGAAGCGGACCAGTTCCTCGCCGCTGGCGGCGTCGATCAGCCGGCAGTAGGCCTTGGCGACCTCGGTGAACTTCTGGCCGGTGAAGGAGTTGACCGTGAAGACCAGGCCGGTGACCTCCTGCGGGAGCCGGCCGAGGTCGACCATGATCACCTCGTCGTCGCCGCCGCCCTCCCCGGTGAGGTTGTCACCGGAGTGCTTGATCGCGCCGCCCACGATCTGGAGCTTGCCGAAGTAGCAGCTGTCGATGTGGTTGCGCTGCGGGCCGTAGGCGATGACGGAGGCGTCGAGGTCGATGTCCCGGCCGCGGTAGGCGGGCTCCCAGCCGAGGCCCATCTTGACCTGGGAGAGCAGCGGGCGGCCGCCCTTGACCAGGGAGACCGTCTGGTTCTTCTGGAGGCTGACCCGGCCCTTGTCGAGGTTGATCTTCCCGGCGCCGGGGGCGGCCGGGGCCGGCGGGGTGGCCGGGGGCGCGGTGGGCGCCGGGGGCGTGGCGATCCGGGGGTCCATGACCGGGGCGGGCGGGGCCACCGGCGGCTGCATGGGGGAGGGGGGCGGGGTGACCGGCTGCGTGGGGGCGGCCGGCTCCTCCACCGACACGCCGAAGTCGGTGGCGATGCCGGCCAGGCCGTCGGCGTAGCCCTGGCCCACCGCGCGGGCCTTCCACGCGCCGTTGCGCAGGTAGATCTCGACGACCACCAGTGCCGTCTCGGTGCCGAGCTGCGGGGGCGTGAACGTGGCCAGGACGCCGTTGTCGTCGGCGTTGCGGATCCTGGCGGTCGGTTCGACGCCCTGGAAGGTCTGGCCCGCCGCGTCCGGGCTCGCGGTGACGACGATCTTCTCGATGCCCGGGGGGAGGGCGGTGGTGTCGACCGTGATGGCGTCGGGGGCCGTGCCGCCGCCGGAGCGGTAGGTCACGCCCGGGC
Organism: Streptomyces sp. NPDC052023; assembly: GCF_044548465.1. Lineage (NCBI taxonomy): Bacteria > Bacillati > Actinomycetota > Actinomycetes > Kitasatosporales > Streptomycetaceae > Streptomyces > Streptomyces sp. NPDC052023. The sequence goes on from NZ_JBIUBW010000020.1 coordinate 46,756, forward strand.
CGTTGGGCTGGTTGTAGAAGATGAAGTCGTCGTCGGAGCGCACCTTGCCGTCGGCGGTGAGCAGCAGGCCCGATACGTCGAGCCGCACCGGGGCGGCGACGTCCACCGTCACGCGGGCGGTGGAAAGAGGGATGTTCGAGCCGGGGGTCATAGCGGTCATGACCCGAGAACGACCGGGGCCGCTTTACCGTTCCCTTACCGTGCGGCCGATCGGGTCAGCGGCGGTTACGGGGGTGCAGGCGGGCGGTGCGTTCGTTGCCGCGGCGGTAGTTTCCCGTCCAGCGGGCCATGACCAGCTGCGGGTCGCCGGCGTCGATCTCGGCGAGGAACCGGTCGGCGCGCGGGCCGCGCAGGGTGGCCGCGGCGCGGCCGTGGTGGGTGACCACGACCGTGCCGTCCGGGTGGACGTCGTAGCGGAAGCCGTGTGGCGGGGGCATGTGCGGCAGGGTAGGGCCCGGACGGCCCGCGGGCCCACCGGTTTTCGCGCCGCCCCGGCACGGGCCGCTACGGCACCACCACGATCTTCCTGCCCACCCCCGACGCGAACTGCTCCAGCGCCTGCGGGTAGCCGCTCAGCGGCAGCCGGTCGCTGATGAAGACGTCGGGGTCCAGGACGCCGTTGGCGAACAGCTCGGCCGCGCGTTCGAAGCTGTGCAGGACGGCCATGGAGCCGGTGATGGTGATCTCCTGGTTGTAGATCCGGTACGGGTCGATCGTCACCCGCGTCGCGTAGTCCGCCACGCCGAACTGCAGGAACGTGCCGGCCTTGGCCACGCGGTCCAGACCGTCCTGGATCGCCGCGGCGTTCCCGGTGGCGTCCACCACCACGTCCCAGCCCTGCGGCCGCTCCAGCTCGTCGGCGTTCACCGCCGACGCCGTCACACCCAGCTGCCGGGCGGTCTCCAGCCGGGCCGGGTTCACGTCGACCACGTCCACGCTCGCCGCGCCCGTGCGCTTGGCCAGCTCCAGCATCATCAGGCCCATCGTGCCCGAACCGTAGATCAGGACATGGGCGCCGAGGCGGGACCGCAGGACGTCGTAGCCACGGACCGCGCACGACAGCGGCTCGACCAGCGCCGCGTCCTGGGTGCGGATGTGCTCGGGCAGCTTCACACAGTTGGCGACGGGGGCGACCGCGTACTGGGCGGCGCCGCCCGCGGTGGTCACGCCGATCGCGGCCCACCGTTCGCACAGGTTGTTGTGGCCGGCCCGGCAGTAGCGGCACTCGTGGCAGTACAGGGAGGGGTCGACGGCCACCTGGTCGCCGGGTGCCACCTCGGTGACCTGGGTGCCGACGGCCACCACCTCACCCGCGAACTCGTGCCCGGGCACGATCGGCAGCTCGGGCGCGAACTCGCCCTGGAGGATGTGCAGGTCCGTGCCGCACAGGCCGCACGCGGCGACCTGCACGACGACCTCGCGCGGGCCCGGCGCCGGGTCCGGGACCTCGGCGACGACGGCCCTGCCCGCGGACTCGATGACGGCGGCCTTCATTTCACGGCTCCCAACGACAGGCCCTGGACCAGCTTGTCCTGGGCGGCGAACCCCGCGGCGAGCACCGGCAGGGAGATGACGAGCGACGCGGCGCACACCTTGGCCAGGAACAGGCCCTGACTGGTGATGAAGCCGGTCAGGAAGACGGGGGCGGTCTCGGCCACCACCCCGGTGAGGACCCGGGCGAACAGCAGCTCGTTCCAGCTGAAGATGAAGCAGATCAGGGCGGTGGCGGCGATGCCGGGCAGCGCCATCGGGGCGATCACCCGGGCCAGCACCGTGGGAAGGCGGGCGCCGTCCACCCGGGCCGCCTCGATCACCGCCACCGGGACCTCGGCCAGGAACGACTGCATCATCCACACCGCGATCGGCAGGTTCATGGACGTGTAGAGCACGACCAGCAGCCAGATGTTGTCGAGCAGACCGGCGTTCTTGGCGAACAGGTAGATCGGCAGCAGGCCCGCCACCACCGGCAGCATCTTCGTGGAGAGGAAGAAGAACAGCACGTCCGTCCACTTGCGCACCCGGCGGATCGACAGCGCGTACGCGGCGGGCAGCGCCAGGAGCAGGACCAGCAACGTCGACGTCAGCGACGCCACCGTCGAGTTGATCAGGGACGGCCAGGGGCTGGCCCCGCCACCGGCGCCGAAGAACTCGCGGTAGCCGTCGAGCGTGAGCGCGGCGCCGAAGGACGGCGGGTTGGTCGCCGCGTCCTGCTCGGAGTGGAAGGACGTCAGTGCCATCCACGCGACGGGCAGGAAGAACACGATGCCGGCCAGCCAGGCCACCAGGCCCAGGCCGGCGCCCTTACGGGGGGCACGACGGACGCGTACGGCGTTGCCGCTCATCCGCGGCTCACCTCCTCGCGGAACAGGGACGACACCACGCGCAGGGCGAAGGTCGCGATGATGATCGAGCCGATGACCACCAGGACGCCAGCGGCCGAGGCGAGGCCGTTCTCATGGGCCTGGTAGAAGCTCTGGTAGACGGTGTAGGGGAGGTTGGCGGTGCCGAGGCCGCCGGAGGTGAGGGTGAAGACCGCGTCGAAGTTCTGCACGATGTAGATCGAGCCGAGCAGGGCGCCGAGCTCGAGATAGCGGCGCAGATGCGGAAGCGTCAGGTGGCGGAAGATCTGCCAGTCGCTCGCCCCGTCCACCCGGGCGGCCTCGATCTGCTGCGGGTCACGGCTCTGCAGGCCGGCCAGGACGATCAGCATCATGAACGGGGTCCACTGCCAGACGAGGGACGCCTCGACCGCGAGCAGCGGGGTGTCGGAGATCCAGTCCGGCTGTGGGCCGCCCACATAGTGCAACAGCCCGTTCAGCAAGCCGTATTCAGGGTTGTAGAGCACATGCTTCCACAGCAGCGCCGCCGCGACCGGGACGACCAGGAAGGGCGCGATCAGCAGGGTGCGGACCACGCCCCGGCCCTTGAACCTGCGGTCCAGCAGCAGCGCCAGCAGCAGGCCGAGGAGCAGGCTGACCAGGACGACGGTCACGGTCAGCAGGATCGTCGTCCACACCGAGTCGCGCAGGGCGGCGTCGGTCAGGACGTGGCGGTAGTTGCCGACACCGGTGAAGCGGCGGGCGTCGGGGTAGAGGGCGTTCCAGTCGAAGAAGGAGATCACCAGCGTGGCCACGAACGGCAGCTGGGTCACGACGATCATGAAGATCAGGGCGGGCAGCAGCGGCGCCCGGGTGGCCCAGGCGCGCAGGCGGCCCGACGGCTCGCGATTCCTCGTCTGTACGGACGGTGTGGCCACGGGGGCCGTGGTGGTGGCGGTCATCGTCCCTCGTACTCCTCGGAGATGCGCTCGGCGAGCTGCTGGGACTTCTTCAGGGCCGCGTCGACGGACTGGCGTCCGGCGATGGCCGCGCTGATCTCCTGGGAGACCTTGGTGCCGAGGTCGGTGAACTCGGGGATGCCGACGAACTGGATGCCGGGCGCGGGCCGCGGCTGCACGCCGGGGTCGTCCGGCCGGGCGCCCTCGATGGCCTCCTTCGTCATCTCCTGGAAGGCGGCGGCCTCGGCGCGGTAGTCGGGATTCGTGTACGTCGACGCCCGCTTGCCCGCCGGGATGTTCGACCAGCCGATCTCGTCGCCGACCAGCTGCTCGTACTCCTTGCTGGACGCCCAGGAGACGAACTGCCAGGCCTTGCCGGTGTTGCGGGACGCCTGCTGGATGCCCCAGGCCCAGGTGTAGAGCCAGCCGGAGGACTCGGTCCGCTCGACCGGCGCCGGGGCGTAGCCGACCTTGCCCTTGACGGGGGAGCCGGTGGCCTCCAGGGAGCCGGCCGCGGAGGTGGCGTCGTACCACATGGCGACCTTGCCCTGGGTCATGTTGTTGAGGCATTCGGCGAAGCCGGACTGGGCCGCGCCGGACTGGCCGTGCCGGCGGATCAGGTCGACATAGAACTTCGTCGCCTTCTCCCACTCGGGGGAGTCGAGCCGGGCCTTCCAGTCCTCGTCGAACCAGGTGCCGCCGAAGGTGTTCACCACGGTCGTCAGCGGTGCCATGACCTCGCCCCAGCCGGGCAGGCCGCGCAGGCAGATGCCCTTCATGCCGGACCCGGCGCCGTCGACCTTCGCGGCCAGGTCCGCGATCTGGGTCCACGTGGGGTGCGCGGGCATCGTGAGGCCTTGCTGCTCGAACACGTCCTTGCGGTACATGAGGAAGGACGACTCGCCGTAGAAGGGCTGACCGTAGAGCTTGCCGTCGTCGCCGGTCAGGGACTGGCGCATCGGCTTCAGGACGTCCTGCTCGTCGTACGCGGGGTCTTCGGCGACGTAGGAGTCCATCTCCTTCAGCCAGCCGTTGCGGGCGTAGATCGGTATCTCGTAGTTGGAGAGGGTGGCGACGTCGTACTGGCCCGCCTGGTTGGCGAAGTCCTGGCTGATCTTGTCGCGGACGTCGTTCTCCGGCAGCACGGTGAAGTTCACCCTGATGCCGGTGTCCTTGGTGAAGTGGGCGGCGGTGAGCTTCTGGAGCTCGACCATCTGGGGGTTGTTGACCATCAGGACGTTGATCGAGTTGCCGCCCGATCCTGCCCCGCCCGCTCCGGCCCAGCAGCCGGAGAGCAGCGGGGCGAGCAGCGTCCCTGCGGCGGCCGCGGCGAGCGTGGCGCGCGGCCTCCGTCGGCTCTGGGTTCGCATGCGTCGCTCCTGAACATATGGGGAGATAAGGGGTATGGGAGGGCGTGCGGCGCCCTGTGGTGGGGGTGTGCCGGAAACTCAGACGCGGATGACCTGGGGGCCGAGCAATGAGTAGCGGTGTGCTTCGGCGGTGGGCAGCAGAGTGCTGGTGACGATCGTCTCCAGCGCGCCGACCTCGGCGAACCGGCAGAAGCTGACCGCGCCGAACTTGGTGTGCACACCCGCGAAGACCGTGCGCCGCGCGGCCCGCACCGCCTGCGCCTTGACCTCGCTCACCGCGGGGTCGGGAGTGGTCAGGCCGTGCTCCCGGGAGATGCCGTTGGCGCCGATGTAGGCGAGGTCGACGACGAAGCCGGCGAGCATCTTCGTCGTCCAGTGGTCGACGGCGGCCAGCGTGCCCGGGCGGACCCGGCCGCCGAGCAGCAGCACCGAGAAGCCCTCCACCTCGGCCAGTGCGCCCGCGACCGGCAGGGACGCCGTGACCACGGTCAGCGGCCGGTCCTTGGGGAGCGCCTCGGCGATGAGCTGCGGGGTGAAGCCCTCGTCGACGAAGACCGTCTCGGCGTCCCCGAGCAGCTCGGCCGCGGCGGCCGCGATCCGGCGCTTCTCGGGGACGTGGCTGGTGGCGCGGAAGGCGAGGGTGGTCTCGAATCCGGCGCTCTCCACGGGGTAGGCGCCGCCGTGGGTGCGGCGGACCAGCCCGTGGTCCTCCAGGGCGCGCAGATCCCGCCGTACGGTCTCCTTGGCCACGCCCAGCTGGGCGGCGAGCGCGGTGACGTCGACGGAGCCGGCCGCCCGCGCGGCGCGCACGATCTCGCGCTGCCGTTCTTCCGCGGTTCGGTTCATCTCTGTCACCCGCTTTCTCGCCTCGCTGCCCGTTCGGGCCCATGGGGGAAGTTCTACAGCGGGTGCGAGGTGCTGACCAGGTCTGTCAGGGGAGCGATAGTGCCCGGGTGTGCCCGTTCGGTCTTGGGTGCGGCCGGTTGCGGGGGGCGGGGGCGTGTGTCGTCCGCGGGTACGTCGTGGCTGGTAGCGCGGTACCCCGCGCCCCTGGGGGCGCTGCCGGGCCGCATCTTGAGCTGTGCCCGGATGTGGGAGCGGGCGGGCCCGTTTCTTGCCCGCCCGCCCCTGTCGTGGTCGGGATCTCGTCAGTACGGCCAGATCGGGGGGTCCGTCACGAAGTGGCCGCCCAGGTACGCGTGCGCCTCGTTGCCGGCTTCCAGCTCGCCCTGTTCGGCGATCAGCTTCCCGGCGTACGGCTCGGAGTCGTCCTGCGGGGCGTAGCCGAGCGCCCGCGCGGTGGACAGGTCCCACCACAGGCGGGTGTTGGCGGAGGAGCCGTAGACGACCGTGTGGCCGACGTCCTCGGCGGTCAGGGCGGCGTGGAAGAGGCGGGCGCCGTCGGCGGGGCTCATCCACAGCGAGAGCATCCGCACGCTGGTCGGCTCCGGGAAGCAGGAGCCGATGCGGACGGAGACGGTCTCCACGCCGTGCTTGTCCCAGTAGAACTGCGCGAGGTCCTCGCCGAAGGACTTGGACAGGCCGTAGAAGGTGTCGGGGCGGCGCGGGGTGCCGACTTCGATCAGCGGGTCGCCCTCCTCGGGACGGGGGGTGTAGCCCACCGCGTGGTTGGAGGAGGCGAAGACGACGCGCGGGACGCCCTCCTCGCGGGCGGCCTCGTAAAGGTTGTAGGTGCCCTCGATGTTGGCTTTCAGGATCCTCTCGAAGGAGGCTTCCAGGGAGATGCCCGCGAGGTGGATGATCGCGTCGACGCCCCGCACGGCCTCGCGCAGGGCCGCCCGGTCGGCCAGGTCCGCGGTGATAGCGTCCGGCGCGCCCTCGACGGGGCGCTGATCGAACAGGCGCAGCGTGTACCCGTGGGCCGGGAGCAGGCCCCGCATCAGGGTGCCGAGGCCGCCGGCGGCGCCGGTGAGCAGAACGGTGCGGGGAGCGGGCATCCTCGGGTCTCCTTGCGGGGTCTCATGAACGAGCGGCAAGAGCGCGTGGCGGGGCCAACTGGCCGTATTCCTGCACGACATTCACATGCGTGGACACGCTAGGGAGCGGGGCCGTACCCGTCAAGGGGCCGATGGAGGCATGGAATCCGCTGGTGCATCGCGGGTTGGCCTGCTTGACCCCTCCTGGGTGGCCACCATAGCGTGAGCACGTTCAGGAATGTGGACGTGAAACATGAATATGGACCTTGGAGAGCCCGTGACGCCAGCTCCGCTCGCCGCCCGCCTCAGCGTTCCCAGCGGGCCGCTGTTCTTCCCGGTCACCGCCTACGGACCCGACGGTTCCCTGCACCTCGACGCCTACCGCGCCCACGTCCGCCAGGGAGTCGAGGCCGGGGCCGCCGCCGTGTTCGCCTGCTGCGGCACCGGGGAGTTCCACGCGCTCACGCCGGAGGAGTTCGAGACCTGCGTACGGGCGGCCGTGGAGGAGACGGCGGGGCGCGTACCGGTGGTCGCGGGCGCCGGATACGGCACCGCGCTCGCCGTACGCTACGCCCGGCTCGCCGAACGGGCCGGAGCGGACGGGCTGCTCGCCATGCCTCCGTACCTCGTCGTCGCCGGGCAGGAGGGCCTGCTGCGGCACTACCGGGAGCTCGCCTCGGCCACCGCGCTGCCGGTCGTCGTCTACCAGCGCGACAACGCCGTCTTCACCCCCGGGACCGTCGCCGAACTCGCCCGCACGGACGGGATCATCGGCCTGAAGGACGGTCTCGGGGACCTGGACCTGATGCAGCGGATCGTGAGCGCCGTACGCGCCGAGGTCCCCGGCGGCTTCCTCTACTTCAACGGACTGCCGACCGCCGAGCTGACCCAGCTCGCCTACCGCGCCGTGGGCGTCCCGCTCTACTCCTCGGCCGTCTTCTGCTTCGCCCCGGAGATCGCCCTCGCCTTCCACGCGGCCCTCGGATCCGGTGACGACCACACCGTCCACCGCCTGCTGGACGGCTTCTACCGGCCGTTCGTCGAACTGCGTGCCCAGGGCCGCGGCTACGCCGTCTCCCTCGTCAAGGCGGGCGTGCGGCTGCGCGGGCTGGACGTGGGCGAGGTGCGGCCCCCGCTGCACGAACCCGGCGAGGACCACGTCAAGCAGCTCGCCCAGCTGATCGACCGGGGCCACGCGCTGCTGGAGGAGGGCCTGTGAAGGCGTCGGCGTTCGTCTACCCCTGGGACGTCAACGGGGACCCGTGGGCCCCGGAACGGATCGCCGCACTCGGCGTGGACCAGGTGACGCTCGCCGCCGCCTACCACTCCACGCGCGCCCTCACCCCCCGCCACCCCCGCCACCGCGTCGTCACCGCCGGGCACGCCGCCGTGCTCTACCCACCCGGCGACGCCCGCTGGGAGGGCCGCTCCCTGCGCCCCTGTCCGGCGGGCGCCTGGGCGCCCGGCGACGCGTACGGCGAGGCGGCGGCCGCCCTCACGGACGCCGGCCTTCAGGTGCACACCTGGGTGGTCCTCGCACACAACTCACGCCTGGGCACCGAACATCCGGACACCTCCGTCGTCAACGCCTACGGCGACCGCTACCCCTGGGCACCCTGTGTCGCGCAGCCCGCCACGCGCGCGTACCTCGTCGAGCTGGCCGCCGAGGCCGCGGTACGGCCGGGCGCGCACGGCACCGAGCTGGAGTCCCTCGGCTGGTACGGCCTCGCCCATCTGCACGCCCACGACAAGATCGCGGGCGTCGCCCTCGGGGACGCCGCCCAGTACCTGATGTCGCTGTGCTTCTGCCCCGCCTGCCGGGCGGGCTACGCCGCACAGGGCCTCGACCCGGTTCGGCTGGCCGACGCCGTACGGGCCGCGCTGGAGCCGGTGTGGCGGGGCGCGCCCTGCGACGGAGGCTGGGCGGGCGTCGAGAAGCTGCTCGGTGAGAGCCTGGCCGCCGCCACGCGCGCGTGGCGCGACGACACGGCACGCAGCCTCCAGGAGACGGTGGTCGCGGCGGTCCGCGCCGCCGCGCCCGACGGCTTCCAGATCCTGCTGCACGCGGACCCCGTGTCGTACCACTGCGGTGCCAACGCGGGCGTGGACCCGGGCCACATCCTGTCCGTCGCGGACGGCGTGGTCGTGCCGTGCACGGGAGGGGCGGGCCTGCTGACGCCGTTCGCCGAGCGGGCCCCCGAGGGTGCCGTGCTCGCCGCCAACTTCACCGTGGTCTCCGGCATGGGCGGGCGCCCCGGCACCCTGGCCGAGGACGCCGCACGCGCGCGTACGCTCGGGGCCACGGAACTGCGTCTCTATCACGCCGGGTTGGCGTCCGACGGCGACCTGGCGGCAGTACGGGAGGCGCTCGACGACAGCTGAAGCGGAGTCAGGAGCAGCGCCAGCCCGAGCAGGACCAGCAGCGGCCGGTGGGGGAGCAGCTCCACCAGGACCGCCCCCGCCGCGAGCCCCAGCACGTTGGGGGCGAACAGCAGGGTGCTCGCCGAGGCCGCCGTACGGCCCAGCAACGCGTCCGGGGTCCGGTGCTGCACGGCGGTCAGAGCGGCGACCAGCACACAGGGCAGCCCGGCGCCGATCGCCACGCTGCCCGCCCAGGCCGCCGGCTCGTGCGGCACCGCCCGCAGCGCGACCGCGACGCCGGTGAGCGCGATCCCGGCCGCCGCGAACCGGTGCTCACCGATGCGGCGCAGGGCGGGGCCGTACGCAAGGCCGGTCGCGACCGACCCGAGCCCCTGGAGGGCGGCGAGGACACCGGCATACGCCGGGGGGCGCCCGAGCCGTTCCACGACGGCGTACAGCAGGGCGCCGTTGAGGCCGGCGAGGAGCATGGCCGTGCCGCCGGCGAGGACGAGCGGCCGCAGGCGCGGGTGCGCCCACAGCTGCCGGACACCCTCGGACATGGGCGCGCGCCGGCCCTTGGCGGGCTGGCTCTCCCGGACCCGCAGGGCCGCGTACAGGACCGTCGCCAGCGCGAACGTGGCGGCGTCCAGCAGAGCCACGGCCGCCCCGCCGTACGCGGCGTAGACGCCGGCCCCGGCCAGCGGGGCGATCAGCTTCATGCCCTCGTTGAGGGTCATCCGCAGGCCGTTGAAGCCGCCGAGCCGGGCCGGGTCGAGCGCGGACGCCACGAGTGCCGACTCGGCGGCGTCCTGCACCACGCCTGCCGCGCCGTGGACGAACAGGACCGCGAACAGCAGCCACACGTCGGCCGCGGAGTCCACCGCGAGCAGCGTGGGCAGGATCGCCGCCATCAGCAGGTTCGTGGCGATCAGCAGGGGCTTGCGGCGGACGCGGTCGGCCAGGGTCCCCAGGACGGGGCCGGCGAGGACGGGCGCCCACAGGGCGAGCAGGCTCAGCGCGGCGAGGCCGTCCGAGCCGGTGAGCTCCTTCACCCAGACACCGGAGGCCAGCCACAGGGCTGAGGTGCCCAGGCCGGAGACCACCACGCCGCCCAGACAGAGGGCGGCGTCGCGGTCGGCCGTCGGACGCCGGGTCACGCCGCCGGCGTCGTCGTTGTTGTCATACGTACCGGTCATGCCTGGTCATCGTGGGCCCAAGGACCGGCGGAGCGGATCGGGCAGATGCCGTAGAAATCCGGCCCGCGACCGATGACTTCCGGCGCCGCCCTCCGTCTACCTCCCAGGACACCATCTCCGAGGAGCACCGATGACCGACCTGACCACGCTCGACCTCGGCCCGCAGACCCGGATCGTCGCGCACCTCGCGGCCGGCGTCGCCGACGAGCAGCTCGCGGACCCGACGCCGTGCCCGAAGATGGCGGTGCGCAACCTCCTGGGGCATCTGCTGGGGCTCTCCGTCGCCTTCCGGGACGCCGGCCGCAAGGCTCTCGGCCCGACGACCGACACCAGCCCGGACACGACCGTGCCGGACATCGGCCCGGGCTGGCGTGCGGAGTTGCCCAAGGCCCTCGACGAACTCGCCGACGCCTGGCGCGACCCGGCCGCCTGGACCGGCATGACCCGCGCGGGCGGCGTGGACCTGCCCGGCGATCTCGCGGGTGTGATCGCGGCCGACGAGCTGCTGATCCACGCCTGGGACCTGGCCCGTGCCACCGGCCAGCCCTACGAACCCGACCCGGCGGCGCTGCGCGCGTCGTACGGCTTCCTGCTCGCGGCGGCGGAGGAAACGGTCCGCGACGGCAGCCTCTTCGGCCCCGTCGTCACCGTCCCGCAGGACGCGCCACTGCTGGACCGGGCGGTCGGCCTGAGCGGCCGGGACCCGGGGTGGCACCGGGGCGGGTGAGACCGGGCGCCACGACGCGGCAGGTTCGCGGGGTCGTCTTCGGACGACTCCCGGACTCGCCGCGGACCGATTGACGGCCTCTCCCTGAATGCGTCCGCTGCATCCACTACATGGTGCGAATCTCCGACACCCGGATGAGCGGCACCAGTTGCGCACCTGCGCGGCCACGGCGTCCTCTGCGGCGAACAGAGTCACCGAGGCGGGCACCGGCTGCGACTTCTCATTCCTCGCCCGGTCAGGCGAGGAGCGCGGGATTCGTACCCCGGCTGAACTGCCCCCGGAGCGCGGCGCCGTGCGGCATGGCCACCCCGATTCCGTAACACGGGGAAAACCTGAATCCGGTCGAACGCGGGAACAATCCAGCCAGCATTCGCACACGGATCGTTCAGGTAGCAGGGAGTCCAGCCATGTCCGAACTGAAGAAGCCGGCTGACCGGTCACGTCCTCCGTCGCCGGAGGTGAACGGCGTCGATCGGTTTTTCAGGGTCTCCGAGCGGGGCTCCAGCTTCGGACGGGAGATACGCGGCGGGTTCGCCACGTTCTTCACGATGGCCTACATCCTGGTGCTCAACCCCCTCATCCTGGGCAGTGCCGAGGACAAGTACGGCCGGCAGCTCGACCCCGTCCAACTCACCACCGCCACCGCCCTGGTCGCCGCGGTCATGACGGTCGTCATGGGCGTCGGCGGCAATCTGCCGCTCGCCCTCGCCGCGGGGCTCGGCCTCAACGCCGTCGTCGCCTTCCAGATCGCCCCGCTGATGAGCTGGGGCGACGCGATGGGCCTCATCGTCATCGAGGGCCTGCTGATCTGTGCCCTGGTGGTGACCGGCCTGCGCGAGGCCGTCATGCACGCCATCCCGCAGCCCCTGAAGCAGGCGATCAGCGTGGGCATCGGTCTGTTCATCGCGTTCATCGGCTTCGTCGACGCCGGATTCGTGACCCGGATCCCGGACGCCGCGAACACCACCGTGCCCGTTCAGCTGGGCGGCTCCGGCACGCTCACGGGCTGGCCCGTGCTCGTCTTCTGCCTCGGGGTGCTGCTGACCGTCGGGCTGCTCGCCCGCCGGGTCAAGGGCGCCATCCTGGTCAGCATCGTGACCATGACGGTCGTCGCAATGCTCGTCGACTCCCTCGCGGACGTGAGGACTTGGGGTCTGACGACACCTGCCTGGCCCGGCCAGGTGGTCGCCAGCCCCGACTTCGGCCTGATCGGGGAGTTCGACCTGTTCGGCGCGTTCGGCGAACCCGGCGTCGGCGTCGTCACCGTCGTGCTGCTGATCTTCACGCTGATCCTGTCCGACTTCTTCGACACCATGGGCACGGTCGTCGGCATCAGCACCGAGGCCGGGCTGCTCGACGAGGACGGCAAGGTCCCGAACCTCGGCCGCGTCCTGCTCATCGACGGCGCGGCGGCCGTCGCGGGCGGCGCCTCGTCCGCGTCGTCCGCCACGTCCTACATCGAGTCGGCGGCCGGCGTCGGCGAGGGCGCCCGCACCGGCTTCTCCAACCTCGTCACCGGTGGCCTGTTCGCCCTCGCCCTCTTCCTCACCCCGCTGCTCACCGTCGTCCCGCTCCAGGCGGCCGCCCCGGCGCTGGTCGCCGTCGGGTTCCTGATGATGACCCAGGTCAAGCAGATCGACTGGGACCGCTACGAGATCGCGGTCCCGGCGTTCCTCACCATCGCCGTGATGCCCTTCACGTACTCCATCACCAACGGCATCGGCGCGGGCTTCCTCGCCTACGTCGTCATCAAGACGGTGCTCGGCAAGGCCAAGGAGGTCCACTGGCTGCTGTGGGGGACCTCGGCGCTGTTCCTGGTGTACTTCGCGATCGACCCGATCGAGCAGGTCCTCGGCGTCAGGTGAGGTGTGGGGGCGACCCCGGTGGCCGCCCCCACCCCTACCGCAGCGCCGCCTCCATGACGGCCTTGGCCACCGGCGCCGCCAGCCCGTTGCCGCTGACCTCCGAGCGCGCCGCGTCGGACTGCTCGACCACCACCGCCACCGCGACCTCCTTGTCCGAGGAGTCGGACTTGGCGTACGAGGTGAACCAGGCGTACGGCGTCTTGCTGTTGTTCTCGCCGTGCTGGGCCGTGCCCGTCTTGCCGCCCACGGTGGCGCCGGAGATCTGCGCGTTCGACCCCGTGCCCTCCGCGACGACCGTCTGCATCGCCGACTGCAACTGCTCGGCGGTGCCGGAGCTCACGATCTCCTTGCTGGAGGCGTTGTCGTCGTAGTCCTCCAGCACATCGCCGCTGTGGTCGGTGATCTTCGAGACCATGTGCGGCTCCACCAGCTCCCCGCCGTTGGCGATGGCCGCGGACACCATCGCGATCTGGAGCGGCGTCGCGGTCACGTCGAACTGGCCGATGCCGGAGAGGGCGGTCTGCGCCTTGTCCATCTCCTTCGGGTACACACTCTCGTACGCGCGCACCGGAACGTCCTGCTCGCCGTCGTTGAACCCGAACCTCTCCGCCATCTCGCGGACCTTGTCCTGGCCCAGGTCGACGGCCATCTTGCCGAAGACGTTGTTGCAGGAGTACTGGAGCGCCACCCGGATCGAGGCGTTCTCGCAGGGCGCGTCCGGGTTCTCGTTGGTGAGGTTGCTGGAGGACTGCGGCAGCGGGTACGGGTCGGGGCTGTCCGTCCTGTCGTCCACCGACGCGTACAGCCCGTCCTCCAGCGCGGCCGCCGCGACGACCAGCTTGAAGGTGGAGCCGGGCGGCAGCGGCTGGCGCAGCGCCCGGTTGGTCATCGGCTTGTCCTCGTCGTCCTTGGTGAGCTGTGTCCAGACCTCCGGGTTGCCCGCGGTGATCTCCGAGGGGTCGTACGACGGGGTCGAGACGACGGCCAGGATCTTCCCGGTCTTCGGGTCGATCGCGACGGCGGCGCCCTTCTTGTCGCCCAGCGCCTCGTAGGCCGCCCGCTGGGCGGCCGGATCGATCGTCGTGATCACGTCACCCGGGTCGGCACGCTTGTCGGTGACCGTGTCCATCACGGTCTTCAGCCGGGTGTCGGTGCCGTCCAGCAGGTCCTGGTAGATCCCCTCCAGCTGGGTGGCGCCGTACACCTGCGAGCTGTAGCCCGTCACCGCCGCGTACAGCGCGCCGTCCTTGTACGTCCGCTTGTATCTGAGGTCGCCGCTCGTCGTCCGGGCCGAGCCGGTCACCGAGTCGCCGGCCACGACGATGTTGCCGAGCGGCGCGCTGTACAGCTCGATCGCGTTCCGCCGGTTGTCCTTGTCGTCCGCGAGCGCCTGGCCCTTGTAGAACTGCACCCAGGTGGCCCTGACCAGCAGGACCAGCACCAGGAGCAGCGCGAAGACCGACGCGCGCCTGATCGTCTTGTTCATCCCGCATGACAGACGAGCGGCACCGGCCGGAACGTTCCCTTCCGTCCCGTTTTCTCATCGGTTCCTCAGAAACCCGGCCTCGTACGCCGCGATCACCGCCTGGGAACGGTCCCGGGTGCCGGACCGGCGCGCAGCGCGTCGTAGACGCAGGAGCCGTTCTCGGCTCCCGCGCGCGGGAGAGCGGGCCGCCTCCCACGGTCCACGGCTACAGCCTCCGTGTGGCGAGCGTCAGCCGGTCGCGGGCGTCGAACAGGGCGTCCTTGACCATCTGTTCGTGCGCGGGGGTGAGCCGGGCCACCGGGATCGAGCAGCTGATGGCGTCGCGGGCGGGGGTGCGGTACGGGATCGCCACGCCGAAGCAGCGCAGGCCGAGGGTGTTCTCCTCGCGGTCGACGGCGTACCCCTGCTCCCGAACCAGGTGCAGCTCCTCGATGAGCTTCTCCCGGTCGGTGATGGTGTTCTCGGTCAGCGCCGGGAGGGTCTCGGGCAGCATCTTGCGCACCTGCTCGTCGGAGAAGGTGCTGAGCAGCGCCTTGCCCAGCGAGGTGGAGTGCGCCGGCAGCCGGCGGCCGACGCGGGTGAACGGGCGCAGGTAGTGCTGCGACTGGCGGGTGGCGAGATAGACGACGTTGGTGCCGTCCAGGCGGGCCAGGTGGATGGTCTCCGTGGTGTCGTCCGAGAGCCGGTCCAGCGTCGGCCGGGCCACCGCGACCACCTCGTCGCCGTCGATGTACGACGTGCCGACGAGCAGCGCCCGCACGCCGATGCCGTACCGCGTGCCGGTCGCGTCCGTCTCCACCCAGCCGAGTTCGACGAGCGTGCGCAGCAGCATGTAGAGGCTCGACTTGGGATAGCCCACCGCCTCCTGCACGGCGGCCAGCGAGTGCATGCCGGGACTTCCCGCGAAGTACTCGAGCAGTTCCACGGTCCGCACCGCGGACTTGACCTGTGCCCCGCCGCCTGTCTCGGCTGCCGACATCGCCCTTGACCCCTTCGTTCGACGGGAAACCAGAGATATAGTCTCCATCATATTCACGAACAGAGACGGCGTTCAGTATATCGAACAACGCTGGTCGGTGACGTCGTGAGTGACGCACGTACTGCGGCAAGACATCTGGAGGGACCCGCGGTGGCAGCAGCACCAGTCTGGAGTGTCGACCCCCGTACCGGGAAGCAGCGTGAACAGGTTGCGGTGGAGGCCACAGCCCAGGAGGTGGACACCACCGTCCGTGCCGCGCACGACGCCCGGGGTGCCCTCGCCGACCGCACCGTCCGCGCCGCTTTCCTCCGCTCCGCCGCCGATCAACTGGAAGCGGCCCGGGACGGCCTCGTGGAGACCGCCGACGCCGAGACCGCGCTCGGCCCCGTCCGGCTGACCGGCGAACTCGCGCGTACCTGTTACCAGTTGCGGGCCTTCGCCGGGATCGTCGAGGAGGGCGCCTTCCTCGACGTCGTCGTCGACCACCCCGACGACACCGCCACCCCGCCCATTCCTGACCTGCGCCGCTACAAGATCCCGCTGGGCGTCGTCGCCGTCTACTCCGCCTCCAACTTCCCCTTCGCCTTCTCCGTCGCCGGCGGCGACACCGCCAGCGCCCTGGCCGCCGGGTGCCCCGTCGTCGTCAAGGCCCACCCCGACCACCCGGCCCTGTCCGAGCTGGTCGCCAAGGTGCTGCGCCGGGCCGCCCGGGAACACGGGGTCCCCGACGGGGTGGTGGGCCTCGTCCACGGCTTCGAGGCGGGAGTGGAGCTGATCGGGCACCCACTGGTCGCGGCGGCCGGATTCACCGGCTCGGTGCGCGGCGGGCGTGCCCTCTTCGACGCGGCGGCCGCGCGTCCCGTCCCGATCCCCTTCCACGGCGAGCTGGGCTCCCTGAACCCGGTGCTGGTCACCGAGGCGGCGGCCGCGGAACGCGCCGAGCAGATCGGCGCCGGGCTGGCGGGCTCGATGACGCTGGGCGTCGGGCAGTTCTGCGTGAAGCCCGGGCTGGTGCTGGCGCCGTCCGGCGCGGCGGGCGACCAGCTGGTGAAGTCGCTGACGGACGCGGTCAGCAACACCGAGGCGGGCGTGCTGCTGGACCACCGGATGCGGGACAACTTCGTCGCCGGGGTCGCCGAGCGGGCCGCGCTCGACGGCGTCGAGTCGCCCGTGACACCCGGCGCGGGCGGTGAGCACACGGTCGGCGCGGGCTTCCTGACGGTGCCGGCGCAGAAGCTGGCGCACGAGGGCGCGCACGACCTGCTGCTGGAGGAGTGCTTCGGACCGGTCACGGTCGTGGTCCGCTACGAGGACGAGGACGAGGCGACGGCCGTGCTCTCCCGGCTGCCGGGGAACCTGACGGCGACGGTGCACCTGTCGGCGGAGGAGGCCGCGGGGGAGGGGCGCGGGCGTCAGCTGCTGGCGCAGCTGACGCCGCTCGCGGGGCGCGTGCTGGTGAACGGGTGGCCGACCGGGGTAGCCGTGGCGCCGGCCCAGCACCACGGCGGCCCCTACCCGGCCACGACCTCGACGTCCACCTCCGTGGGCGGAACGGCGATCGAGCGGTGGCTGCGCCCGGTGGTGTACCAGGGGGCGCCCCAGGCCCTGTTGCCGCCGGAGCTCCGGGACGACAATCCGCTGGGGCTGCCCCGGCGGTTCAACGGGCGTCTGGAGCGGTGAAGCCGTAGCGGGCGCGGTCGTCCGCGGGCGGCGGGCCGTGGGTGGCCTGCCGCCCCACGTCGACGGCGCCGCGCCTGCCTGCAGTCCCGCGCCCCCGAGTCGCGTCCCCCGAGCCTGGAATGATGGGGCGATGGACATCGAGCTTCCCGAACTGCCCTTCCCCCTCCGCAGCTATGGGCCCGAAGGCAGCTGGTCCTACGAGGACGGGGTGCTCACCGGATGGGCCGGGGCGCGGCAGGACCGGTTCGTGCCACCCACCGGGGAGGCGCTGGAGCCCGCATCCGACGCGCCCCGGCTGCTGGGGGCGCCCGAGGGGGACTTCCAGCTGATCGCCCGGGTGACGGTCGGCTTCGCCGCGGCCTTCGACGCCGGGGTGCTCTACGTCCATGTGGGCGAGCGGGCCTGGGCCAAGCTGTGCCTGGAGTACTCCCCGGACGTGCCGACCGTCTGCACAGTGGTCACCCGGGGGCACTCCGACGACGCCAACTCCTTCACCGTCGACGGGAGTTCAGTGTGGCTGCGGGTCAGCCGCACCGGCCGCGCCTTCGCCTTCCACGCCTCCCGGGACGGCGAGCGGTGGACCTTCGTCCGGCTGTTCACGCTGGCCGGGGAGAAGGAGACGGGCGCGGCGCTGGCCGGCTTCATGACGCAGTCGCCGATGGGGGCGGGGTGCGTGGTGACGTACGACCACATCGAGTTCCGGCCCAGCTGGCCGCAGGACCTGCGCGACGGAAGCTGAGGGCTCAGTCGCCGGCCAGATGGTGGCGGTAGGCGTACCCCACGGCCTGTGCGCGGTCGCCGGCGCCGATCTTCGCGAAGATGCGGGCCCTCGCTGCGGCGCCGGCCATCAGGGGCGGGAGCGCGTTGCGCCGACGTGGGAATCAACGCCACCCCTTGAACGTTCACACATCTCGCGGGGGGACACCTCCGTGCCCCTACGAGCCGGAGAGAGCCGAGACATATGCGCGTCGAGATCTGGAGCGACATCGCCTGCCCCTGGTGCTACGTGGGCAAGGCCCGCTTCGAGAAGGCGCTCGCGGCCTTCCCGCACCGCGACGAGGTCGAGGTGGTGCACCGCTCCTTCGAACTGGACCCCGGCCGGGCCAAGGACGACGTGCAGCCCGTGCTGACGATGCTCGCGAAGAAGTACGGCATGAGCGAGGCGCAGGCGCGGGCCGGCGAGGACAACCTGGCCGCGCAGGCCGCCGCCGAGGGGCTGGAGTACCGGACGCGCGACCGTGACCACGGCAACACCTTCGACATGCACCGGCTGCTCCACCTCGCCAGGGAGCAGGGCCGCCAGGACGAGCTGATCCAGCGGCTGTACCGGGCGAACTTCGCCGAGGAGCAGTCCGTCTTCAACGACGACGAGCGGCTGGTGGGGATCGCCGTCGGCGCCGGGCTCGACGAGGCCGAGGTGCGCAAGGTGCTCGCCGACCCGGGGGCCTACGCCGACGAGGTGCGCGCCGACGAGCGGGAGGCCGCACAGCTCGGCGCCAACGGGGTGCCGTTCTTCGTGCTCGACCGGAAGTACGGGGTCTCCGGCGCCCAGCCCGCCGAGGTGTTCGAGCGGGCGCTGACCCAGGCCTGGGGCGAGCGCTCGCCGCTGACGCTGATCGAGGACGGCGGGGCGGACGCGTGCGGCCCTGACGGGTGCGCGGTGCCGCCCCGCGGATGAAGGCGCAGGTCAGGACGGGTCCATAAGAGACCCTTAGGGAATCCACGTAGAAATACGCGATGGACGGGGAGATCCTCGGGCCGCACAGTGGATCCATGGAGACCTTCGAGAGCCTGGTCCGTTCCGAGTTCGCCCCGCAGAACACCTATCTGAACACCGCGAGCAACGGGCTGCTGCCGGCCCGCACCGTGACCGCTCTGCACGAGGCCGCGCGGCTGCGGGTCGAGGGCCGGTCCCTGGACCCGCTGTTCGACGACGTGGAGGCCGCTCGCGCCGCCTTCGCCCGGCTGGCCGGAGTCCCGGCAGGCCGGGTGGCGGCGGGTGCCTCGGTCGCCGCGCACACCGGCGTGATCGCCGCCTCGCTCCCCGCGGGCGCCGAAGTCCTCACCGCCGAGGACGACTTCACCTCCGTCCTCAACCCGTTCCATGTGCGCGGCGACCTCAAGGTGCGGGCCGTGCCGCTGGAGCGGATCGCCGAGTCCGTCCGCCCGGGCACCGCGCTGGTCGCGGTCAGCGCCGCGCAGTCGGCCGACGGGCGCGTCGCCGACCTGCCCGCGCTGCGCGAGGCGGCCCGCGAGCACGGCGCCCGGACGTACATCGACTTCTCCCAGGCCGCCGGCTGGCTGCCCATGGACGCGAGTGCCTACGACTTCACCGCCGTGACCTGCTACAAGTGGCTGCTCGGCCCGCACGGGGCGGCCTTCCTCGTCGTCCCGGAGGACTTCGCCGGGCTGACGCCGGTGCTGGCCGGGTGGGTCGCCGGAGAGGTCCCCATGGACAGCTGCTACGGCCCGGTCACCGAACTCGCCCACTCCGCACGGCGCTTCGACCTCACCCCGGCACTGTTCACGTACGCCGGGCTGCGCCGCTCCCTCGAACTGATCGAGGAACTCGGCGTGGACGCCGTGCACGCCCATGACGTCGCCCTGGCCGACCGCTTCCGCACGGGACTGGGAGCCCTCGGCCACGAGGCCGTCCCCGCTCCCGGCTCCGCGATCGTCTCCGTGCCGGGGCTCGCGCACCGCGCGGAGGAACTGGCGCGCGCGGATGTCCAGGTCTCCGGCCGGGCGGGCAATCTGCGGGCCTCGTTCCACCTGTACAACACGGCCGCCGACGTGGACCGGATCCTTGACGTGCTGTCCGGCTGACCCGCCGTACGACCGGAGCCCGGACCCCCTCGTGACGGGGGTCCGGGCTCCGGTCGTACGGCTCAGGCGTGGTGGGTCACTTCACCGGGGTGAAGTCCGTCGCCCCGATGAACGACGGGCGGCGCACCGGCGCGGCGAACGGCTCCACGGCCGTGTTCTCCACGCTGTTGAACACGATGAACACGTTGCTGCGCGGGAACGGCGTGATGTTGTCACCCGACCCGTGCATGCAGTTGCAGTCGAACCAGGTCGCCGAACCGGCCTTGCCGGTGAACAGCTTGATGCCGTACTCCGAGGCCATCGAGGTCAGCGCCTCGTCCGAGGGCGTGCCCGCGTCCTGCATCTGCAGCGACTTCTTGTAGTTGTCCTTCGGCGTGGCCCCCGCGCACCCGAGGAACGTCTTGTGCGACCCCGGCATGATCATGAGCCCGCCGTTGGTGTCGTAGTTCTCGGTCAGCGCGATCGAGACCGACACCGTGCGCATGTTCGGCAGGCCGTCCTCGGCGTGCCAGGTCTCGAAGTCCGAGTGCCAGTAGAAGCCGCTCGCCCCGAAACCGGGCTTGACGTTGATCCGCGACTGGTGGACGTACACGTCCGAGCCGAGGATCTGCCGGGCCCGCCCGACGACCCGCTCGTCGCGGACCAGGGAGGCGAACACCTCGCTGATCCGGTGCACTTCGAAGACCGAGCGGATCTCCTTGGACTGCGGCTCGACGATCGAGCGCTCGTCGGCGCGGATCGCCGGGTCGTTCACCAGGCGGTCGAGTTCCTGCCGGTAGACGGCGACCTCGTCGTCGGTGATGAGCTGCTCGACGGCGAGGAAGCCGTCACGCTCGTACGCCTGGAGATCGGCGGCGTCGATCGGGCCCGGCGTGCCGGGCGCGCCCCAGACGACGGGGTCCTTGCGGGGCGTGGACACCTCGGTGATGCCGCGGCTGGGGTACAGATCGGTGACGGTGGTGGTCGTCATCTCGGTCACACCTCCTCGGGTTCGGTGAGCAGCGGGTAGACGCCGTTCTCGTCGTGGTCCTCCCGCCCGGTCACGGGCGGGTTGAACACGCAGATGCAGCGGAAGTCCTCTTTGACGCGCAGCGTGTGCCGCTCGTGGCCGTCGAGGAGGTACATGGTCCCGGGCGTGATGGTGTACGTCCGGGAGGTCTCGTGGTCGGTCAGCTCGGCCTCGCCCGCGACGCACACCACGGCCTCGACGTGGTTGGCGTACCACATCGACGTCTCGGTGCCGGCGTACAGGACCGTCTCGTGCAGGGAGAAGCCGACCTTCTCCTTGGCGAGGACGATGCGCTTGCTCTCCCAGGTGCCGGACGCCGATTTCACGTGCCGGTCGGTGCCTTCGAGTTCCTTGAACGAACGGACGATCACGGTGGTGCGATGCCTCCTAGATAACGGCGGGTGGTGCTTCAGGCGGTGACGACCGGGGAGGTCTCCCGGACCGCGCGGGCGAGGACACGCAGGCCCTCGTCGAGCTCCTCGGGCGTGATGGTCAGCGCGGGCAGCAGCTTGACGACCTCGCTCTCGGGGCCGGACGTCTCGATGAGCAGCCCCAGTTCGAAGGCGCGCTTGGCGATCCGCCCGGCGCGCTCCTTGTCGTGGAACTCCATGCCCCAGACCAGGCCGCGGCCCCGGTACTCCTTGACGTCGGCGAGGTTCTCCTCGGTGATGGCGATCATGGCCTGCTCGACCTGCTCGCCCCGCGCACGGGTCTGCTTCTCCATCGCCGAGCCGTCGGTCCAGTACGTCTCCAGCGCGGCGGTCGCGGTGACGAACGCCGGGTTGTTGCCGCGGAAGGTGCCGTTGTGCTCGCCCGGCTCCCAGACGTCCAGCTCGGGCTTGAACAGGCACAGCGACATGGGGAGCCCGTACCCGCTGATGGACTTCGAAACCGTCACGATGTCGGGGACGACCCCGGCCTCCTCGAAGGAGAAGAAGGCGCCGGTACGGCCGCAGCCCATCTGGATGTCGTCGACGATGAGCAGCATGTCCTGGCGTTCGCACAGGTCGGCGAGGGCGCGCAGCCACTCCGGGCGGGCCACGTTGATGCCGCCCTCGCCCTGCACGGTCTCGACGATCACGGCGGCGGGCTTGTTGAGGCCGGAGCCCTGGTCCTCCAGGAGGCGCTCGAACCACAGGAAGTCCGGGACCTGGCCGTCGAAGTAGTTGTCGAACGGCATCGGCGTGCCGTGCACCAGCGGGATGCCGGCACCGGCCCGCTTGAAGGCGTTGCCGGTCACGGCGAGGGAGCCGAGGGACATGCCGTGGAAGGCGTTGGTGAACGACACGATCGCCTCGCGTCCCTTCACCTTCCGCGCGAGCTTCAGCGCGGACTCCACGGCGTTGGTGCCCGTCGGGCCCGGGAACATGACCTTGTAGGGCAGGTCACGCGGGCGCAGCACCAGGTCCTGGAAGGTCTGCAGGAAGGCGCGCTTGGCGGTGGTCGACATGTCGAGACCGTGGGTGACGCCGTCCCGCTCCAGGTAGTCGAGCAGGGCCCGTTTCAGCACGGGGTTGTTGTGCCCGTAGTTGAGCGAGCCGGCGCCGGCGAAGAAGTCGAGGTACTCGTGGCCGTCCTCGTCGTACATCCGGCTGCCGCGCGCACGGTCGAAGACGGTGGGCCAGCCGCGGCAGTAGCTGCGCACCTCGGACTCCAGGGTTTCGAAGACGCTGAGGTCGGGCTGGGTGATGGTCACGGTAATTCGCTCCTCTGTGCGACAGGTCAGTGGGGGTCGTGGCGAGAGCAAGGTGGGGGGCATGGGGGGCGCCCACGGGTCCATCGAGGCTCGTGTGTGCCGTGCGTGCCTTGCGTGACTGCGTGCGCGCGTCAGTCCGACGTGCGCGGCAGGTGGGTCAGCGGGCCGATGCGGTACAGGACCTCGGGGTCGTGCGGGCCGTCCGGGAACTGGTCAGTACCGAAGAGCACCTCGCGCTCGACGCCCGCGTCGTGGCGCGCGGCGTACGAGGTGAACAGTCGCTCGGAGGCGGTGTTGCCCGGCGTGATCGTGGTCTCGACGGAGGTCAGCCCGTGCTCGGCGGCGACCCGGGCGGTCAGGGCGTCGAGCATGCGTGCGGCGAGCCCCCGGCCGCGCTGGGCGGGGTCGACGGCCACCTGCCAGACGAGCAGGGTCCCCGGGCTGTCCGGCCGCAGGAAGCCGGTGACGAACCCGACGGCCTCGCCGTCGGCCGTCCGCGCCACGGCCGAGGTGCCGGCGAAGTCGCGGCACCACAGCAGGTAGCTGTACGCGGAGTTCAGGTCAAGCGTTCCGGATTCCTTGGCGAGCCGCCAGAAAGCGGCGCCGTCGGCCACCGCCGGGCGGTCTATGTGCAGGTCTGCTTGTGCGGCAGTCATGCAAATTCAATTTACCCATCGCGAATTGAAAATGCATGGCCGGATGGGGTTACGTAAGCCCGCGTCCTGTGTTATCGCGCGGGCGCGGACGGTTGGTGCAAGGGGGGCAATATGTCCGTGTTTGCCCATGTCATACGGTACAAAACGGGCGTGATGTGTAACGCGTCACAGCCGTGTAACCCTCACGGGATCTCCCCGGACCAGACCGCTCGACGTTCGCCAAATCTTTGCGTTTAAGGTCGGAAGGAGCGGGCAGAAGGATACGGGAAGCTGCGCCGGATTAAAATGCGGAATGATGGCCGGAGAATGCTCGCTAATTGCCGTGAATTCAGGTTCCGGTCACACCGTCGATACGCTCGCGGAGGATGTCGGCGTGACCGTTGTGCCGGGCGTACTCCTCGATCAGATGGATGAGCACCCAGCGCAGGGACACGTCCATGCCGGCCACCGGGCCGTCCACGAGCCGCCCGGTGTCGTCCAGCGGTCGGCCGGCGGAGATCTCCCGGCCGCGCGCGACCTCGCGGTGCCAGATGGTGAGCGTCTCGTCGAGGCCGCGCTCCGGGTGCAGGGCGTACCCCGTCTCCTCCTCGTACACAGGCGGTACGTCGAGACCGGCGAGCACCCGCTGGAACCAGTTCCGCTCGACCTCCGCGAGGTGCTGCACGAGCCCGAGCAGCGTGAGCGACGAGGGCGGGGCCGAGGCGAGCCGCAACTGGGCGTCGTCCAGCCCACGGCACTTCAGCTCCAGAGTGGTCCGGTGGAAGTCGAGCCAGCCCTCCAGCATGGCCCGCTCGTCACCGGTCATGCTCGGCACCGGCCGGCCGTCGGGGAGGGTCAGGGGGGTGGTGGGGGTGTCAGACGTCATGCGCCGAGCATGCCAGCAACCTCCGGCACCGGCCCGGCCCACGCAAACCCCCGGCCACCGCCTCCCCGCACCGGCCGCCCGGACTGCCCGCCGACCGGTTCCCGCGGCTCCGTGCCGGCCGGGCCCGCGCGCAGTTCCGGGCGGCGAGCGGTACGTCCGCACACCACGCGCCCGGTGGCGGCCCACCCGCACACCCCCACCCCGCGGCAACGCACCCACACACCCACGCCCGGCGTTCCCGCCCCCGCGCACCGTGTGCCTTGCGCCTCCGCCTCCGCGCGCCGCCTGCCTGGCGTCCCCGGCGCACCCTCCCCTGCCCACAGCGTGCCCGGCGCCCCCGCGTACCGCCTGTCTGGCACCCCCGCCCCCGCGCGCCGCGTGCCCGGCATCCCCGTGCGCCGCGTGCCCGGCACCTCCGCCTCAGCGCACGGCCTGCCCGGCGCCCCCGCCCCCACGCCCCGCGTGCCCGGCATCCCCGCGCCCCGCGTGCCCGGCGCCCCCGCCCCCGCGCCCCGCGTCCCCGCGCCCCGCGTGCCCGGCGCCCCGCTGCCCGCGCCCCCGGCTCCTACCCCCAGGCGTCCTCCGTCGCTCGGCGGCATGCTTCCGGGTTTGTGGGGTGGCCCTGGGTCGTGAGGGCTGCTCCCAGGGCTGCCAGGGTTGCCTGGACCGTGTGGGGGGTGGCGTCCGGGCCGTAGTGGTTGACGCGGATCATCTCCTTGGCCAGGGCGCCCCCGCCCGCCGCCAGCGGGAGGGCCGGGTCCGAGGCGAGGGCGCGCGCGACCAGCTCCGAGGCCACGACGCCCGGCGCAGTGCGCAGGGTCGTCGCCACCGGGGCCGCCTCCGAGGCCTTGTGGACGTACGGCTCCAGGCCGCCGCCCAGGGCCGAGGCCCCCGCCCGCGTCGCCGCCGCGGCGGAGGCGTGGCGGGCCATCACGGTCTCCAGGCCCTCCGTCTCGATGCGTTCGACGCACGCCTCCAGCGCCAGCATCTCCAGCTGGGCCGGCGCGTGCAGCAGGACCTTGCGGCCGGCGTCGACCCAGCGCTCCTTCCAGTCCAGCAGCGACAGGTAGGAGCGGCGCGGGGCCCGCGGGTTCGCCGCCATCCGGGCCCAGGCCCGCTCGCTCACCGACACCGCCGACACCCCGGCGGGCCCGCCCATCGCCTTCTGCGCGCCGATCACGCACAGGTCCACACCCCAGGCGTCCGGCAGCACGGGCTCGGCGCCCACGGAGGCCACGGCGTCGAGGTAGAACAGGGCGCCCTGCTCACGTACCACCGCACCGATCTCCGCCACCGGGTTGGTGTTCCCGGTCGCCGCCTCCGCGTGCACCAGCGACACGAAGTCGATCTCCGGGTGCTCCGCGAAGGCCTCCCGGATCCGCTCCGCGGTGACCGCCGTGTGGAAGGGCACCGCCAGGTCGTGGACGGTCGCCCCGCAGTCCCGCAGCCAGTCGCCGAACGTCTGCCCGTAAGGACCGGTGATCACGTTCAGTGCGACCGTCCCCGGCCCGGCGGTCGCCCGGATCGCGCCCTCCAGCGGCAGCAGTGCCTCGCCCTGCATGATCACGACGTCCTGCCGGGTGCCCAGCAGCCGGGCCACCCGGTCCTCGATGGAGGCGAAGTGCGCGGCGCTCAGCGGGGCGAGGTCGAGGAGGGGATGGGTCACGGCGGTGCTCTCTTCGGTCATGGGATCGACGCCGTCGAGCGTAACCGCCCGGCCCTCGCCATCCCGGTCACCGGTGGTTTCGCAGGTCCCCCCGTCCCGGAGCCATCGGTTTGTTTTGGGCATCCCAAAGCTCTCCTTATAATCGGAACATTCAGTTCCCTCACAGGAGGTACCCCGTGAACACGGTCCTCGGGCGCCGCGCCCGCATGCTGGCCGCCATCACCGCGACGGCCGGGCTGGCGCTGGTCGCAGGCTGCTCGTCGGACGGCGACGGCGGCAGCGGTACGAAGACCGCCGCCGGCGGGGTGGAGGTCGTCAAGGCCGGCCAGCTCACCACCTGCACCCACCTGCCGTACCCGCCCTTCCAGTCGGAGATCGACGGCAAGGTGCAGGGCTTCGACGTCTCCCTCGTCGACCTGGTCGCCAAGGACCTCGGCGTGCAGCAGCAGATCGTCGACCAGCCCTTCGAGAACTTCAAGACCGGTGGGTCCCTCAACGCCGGCCAGTGCGACCTGGCCGCCGCCGGCATGACCATCACCGAGGAGCGCAAGAAGAACGTCGACTTCTCCGACCCGTACTTCGAGGCCACCCAGGCCGTGCTGGTCGACAAGAAGAGCGGCATCAAGTCCTTCGCCGAGCTCAAGGGCAAGAAGGTCGGCGCGCAGGCGCAGACCACCGGCGAGGACTACGCCAAGAGCCAGGGCCTCGACCCGGTCTCCTTCGAGTCCTCCGACGCCGTCCTCAACGGCCTGCGCACCGGCCAGGTCGAGGCCGTCGTCATCGACTACCCGGTCGTCCAGGGCTGGCTCAAGGACAAGGCCAACGCGGCCGCCTTCCAGGTCGCCGAGCAGGTCAACACCGGTGAGCAGTACGGCTTCACGGTGAAGAAGGGCAACACCGAGCTGCTCGCCGCCATCAACAAGGCGCTCGCCGACGCCAAGGCCGACGGCACGTACAAGAAGCTGTACGAGCAGTGGATCGGCCCCTACGAGGAGTCCGCCGCCTCCCCCTCGCCCGCCGCCTCATGACCGACGCCACCAAGGCCGAGGTGCAGCCGGCCCGGAAGGGGCTGACGCGGCGACAGAAGCGCAGTCTGTCCCGGGGCGCGCAGTACGTCGTGTTCGTCGGCGCCCTGACCGCCCTCGCGGTCGGCGCCGACTGGGGCCGGCTGGCCAACCAGTTCGCCCAGGGTGACATCGCCCGGCAGATGTTCCCGGACGTCATCACCCTGGCGCTGAAGAACACCGTGCTCTACACCGTCTCCGGCTTCGCCGTCGGCCTGGTGCTGGGCATGGTGCTGGCGCTGATGCGGCTGTCGTCCGTCGGCCCCTACCGCTGGGTCGCCGGCGTCTACATCGAGATCTTCCGCGGCCTGCCCGCCCTGCTGATCTTCATCTTCATCGGTGTGGCCGTCCCGCTCGCCTTCCCCGGCACCGAGATCCCCGGCGGCACCTACGGCAAGGTCGCCCTCGCACTCGGCCTGGTGGCGGCGGCGTACATGGCGGAGACCTTCCGCGCGGGCATCCAGGCGGTGCCCAAGGGGCAGATGGAAGCGGCCCGTTCGCTGGGCTTCTCCCCGGCCCGCGCGATGGTCTCGATCATCCTCCCGCAGGCCTTCCGGATCATCCTGCCGCCGCTCACCAACGAACTCGTGCTCCTCTTCAAGGACTCCTCGCTGGTGCTGTTCCTCGGGGTCACGCTGGAGGAACGGGAGCTGTCCAAGTTCGGCCGTGACCTGGCCAGCCAGACCGCCAACTCCACGCCGATCCTGGTCGCCGGCCTGTGCTACCTGCTGGTCACCATCCCGCTCGGCTTCGTCGTACGCCGCATGGAGGCGAAGGCCCAGGAGGCCGTGAAATGAGCCGACCCGAGATCGAGATCCGCGAGCTGCACAAGTCCTTCGGCGACAACCACGTCCTGCGCGGCATCGACCTGGAGATCGGCCGGGGTGAGGTCGTGTGCGTCATCGGCCCCTCCGGCTCCGGCAAGTCGACGCTGCTGCGCTGCGTGAACCTGCTGGAGGAGCCGACCAAGGGCCAGGTCCTCGTCGGGGGCACCGAGCTCACCGACCCGGACGTCGACATCGACGCCGTACGCCGCCGGATCGGCATGGTCTTCCAGCAGTTCAACCTCTTCCCGCACCTCACGGTGACCGAGAACCTCACCCTGCCGCAGCGCCGGGTGCTGCGCCGGGACAAGGCCGCGGCCGCGAAGGTGGCCGCCGAGAACCTGGAGCGGGTGGGCCTCGCCGAGAAGGCGAACGCCTACCCGTCCTCCCTCTCCGGCGGCCAGCAGCAGCGCGTGGCCATCGCCCGTGCCCTGGCGATGGGCCCGCAGGTCATGCTCTTCGACGAGCCGACGTCGGCCCTCGACCCGGAGCTGGTCGGTGACGTGCTCGCCGTCATGCGCATGCTCGCCCAGGACGGCATGACGATGATGGTCGTCACCCACGAGATGACCTTCGCCCGTGAGGTGGCGGACCGGGTGGTCTTCATGGACGGCGGGGTGATCGTCGAGGACGGCAGCCCCGAGCAGGTCATCGCCCGCCCCCAGCACGAGCGCACCCGTCACTTCCTGTCCAGGCTCCTCGACCCCGCCATGGCAGACGTGGAGGAGGACAACGCCAGGTGAGGGGCGCGGGGACTGCGCGACCAGCCCCCACGACCCGCACCCGAGAACCGGCCGAACAGCGGAGCGTTAGGGTGCGGTACATGAGCGAAGTGCTGCACGTGAGGGGCCGCGTCCTCGTAGGTCCCGACGACGTCCGCGACGAGCTGTGGGTGATCGGCGGACGGATCTCCTACGACCGCCCCACCGGCGTCCGTGACGTGCACACGGTGCAGGGCTGGGCCCTCCCCGGCCTGGTCGACGCCCACTGCCACGTCGGCCTCGACCAGCACGGCGCGGTGCCCCAGGACGTCGCCGAGAAGCAGGCGCTCACCGACCGCGACGCCGGCACCCTTCTGATCCGCGACGCGGGCTCGCCCTCGGACACCCGCTGGATCGACGACCGCGAAGACCTGCCGAAGATCATCCGTGCCGGCCGCCACATCGCCCGCACCCGCCGCTACATCCGTGACTACGCCCATGAGATCGAGCCGGAGGACCTTGTCGCCTACGTCGCCCAGGAGGCCCGCCGCGGCGACGGCTGGGTGAAGCTCGTCGGTGACTGGATCGACCGCGACCTCGGCGATCTGTCGGCCTGCTGGCCGAGGGACGCGACCGAGGCCGCCATCGCCGAGGCCCACCGGCTGGGCGCGCGCGTGACCGCCCACTGCTTCGCCGAGGACTCCCTGCGGGACCTGGTCGAGGCGGGCATCGACTGCATCGAGCACGCCACCGGCCTCACCGACGACCTGATCCCGCTCTTCGCCGAGCGCGGTGTCGCGATCGTCCCGACCCTCGTCAACATCGCCACCTTCCCCACGCTGGCCGACGCCGGCGACTCCCGGTTCCCCGTCTGGGCGGCCCATATGCGCAGGCTCCACGAACGCCGCTACGACACCGTCCGCAACGCCTACGACGCCGGCATCCCGGTCTACGTCGGCACCGACGCGGGCGGCTCGCTGGCGCACGGCCTGGCGGCCGCCGAGGTGGAGGAGCTGGTCACCGCCGGGATCCCGCCGCTCCAGGCCCTGTCGGCGACGACCTGGTCGGCCCGGCGGTGGCTCGGCCGCCCCGGCCTCGACGAGGGGGCGCCGGCCGACCTGGTGGTGTACGGGACGGACCCCCGTGCGGACGTACGGGCGCTGGCGGCCCCGCGGAGGGTGGTGCTCGACGGCCGGATCGTCGGCTAGCCGGCTGGACCGGCCCGGCACCCGGAGCCGCGGTCGCGCGCCCGGCGGATTCAGCGGCCCGTCGGCTGGGCGGGCAGGTTGAAGACGTGCTGGGGGCTGACGATCTTCGTGATGGCGTCGCCGAAGAGCGTGCTGGGCTCCGTGCCGCCCTCGCCGATGTCCGTGTTCAGCACCACGACGAGGGTGGCCTCGGCCTGCGGCAGGTAGATGGTCAGCGACTCGTAGCCCGGCAGCGAGCCGTTGTGCCCGATCCATCCCTGGACGTCGAAGATGCCGAGCCCGTAGCCGGCGCCCGGGATGCCGGTGGGCGGTGTTTCGAGCCGCTGCTTCTGGGTGGCGGGGCTGACCAGGGTGCGGCCGTCGGGCAGGACACCGGTGGCGACGGTGGGCGCCCACACGCGCAGATCCTCCAACGTGGAGATCATCGCGCCGGCCGCCCAGCCCCAGGAGGGGTTCCAGTCGGTGCTGTCGGCGACCTTCCCGTCCGCGGTCTGGTTCGTGTACCCCTGGGCGTGCGGCTCCGGGAAGGCGGCGTTCGTCGCCAGCAGCGTGCGGTCCATGCCGGCGGGCCCCGTGACGCTCTCCCGGATGTAGTCCTGGAGCGGCAGGCCGCTGATCTTCTCGACGACCAGCCCGAGCAGGATCAGATTCGTGTTGCTGTAGAAGAACTTCTCGCCCGGCTGGAACAGCACCGGGTGCCGGAAGGAGTAGTCGAGCAGTTCCTGCGGGGTGAAGGGCCGCTGAGGATCGGACGTCAGCGCCTTGAAGAAGTCCTGGTCCTCGGAGTAGTTGTAGAGGCCGCTGCGCATCCCGGCCAGCTGGCGCAGGGTGATGCGGTCCCCGTTGGGCACGCCCTCGACGTACTGGCCGATGACGTCGTCGAGGCCGATCCTGCCCTCGTCGACCAGCCGCAGCAGCGCCGTCACCGTGAAGGTCTTGGTCTCGCTGCCGATCCGCGTGTACAGATCCGGCGTCATCCGCCGGCCGGTCTCCTTGTCGGCGACGCCGAACGAGCGCACATGACTGCCCTTGCCGGGCGTCCACAGGCCCACGGTCACACCAGGCACGCCCGCGTCCCGCATGACTTTCTCGACGGCCGCGTCGACCTGCTGTTTCACCTCGGGCGTGAGGGTGCGGAAACCGTCCGAGGGCGACGGGGAAGGTGAGGGCTGCCCGGCTGCGGCCGTGGCGGACCCGGGTGCTCCCAGGGCGGTCTGGCCCGTGGCCGGGGCCAGGAGCGCCCCCACAGCCGCCGCGATCACCGCCCCCCTGCGCCATCTTCGACAGGAACGCGTCATGGGCTGTCTCCCCGCCGTACGAGCAGAGGCCCGCGACCTCACGCCGCAAGGCTCTTTGCCTCAGCATAGGAGCGCTCCCCCCGCGCCGCCTGTCGGAGTGCCTGGCGTGCGCACAGGCGTACCGGGAAATCGAACTCGTTCGCAGAAACCCCACGATGGAGTGAAGTGACGCAGGATTGCCGCCCGTTCACTCTCGGTGCGTAATTCTTGCGGAGTCCCACGCATCACTCTTCTGGGGGGTCCTACCACCTTGAACAGCAACAACTTCCGTATGCCCGCCCGCCGTCCGGTCGCGCTCGCGGCCGCCGCCGTCCTCGCCGCCGGTCCCGCGGTGCTGGCCGGCGCGGGTCCCGCGCACGCGACAGGGGACCAGGGCCGCGCGAGCGCGCTGGTCCTGCGCACCGGACTGGACGTCTCCCTGCTCAACAAGACCGTCAACGTCCCGCTCGCGGTCACCCTGAACGAGGTGCAGGCCCCGCAGAGCGCCGAGAAGACCGCCCTCACCGCCCAGTTGGACGGCGTCGACGGCGGAAAGCCGTTCAGTGTGCTGCGCGCGGACGTGGCGCAGGCCAAGGCCACCGTGGCCGACGGGAAGGCGGAGGGCAGCACCCGGCTGGCCAACGCCCGGCTGAACGTGCCCGGTCTGCCGCTGCTGTCGGTCATCGAGGTCGAGACCGTCACGTCGACCGCGACCTGCGCCGCGGGGGAGGCGCCGGTCGCCGAGTCCGACGTCGCCGGTGTCACCGTGCTGGGCAAGAAGGTGACGCTCACCGCCGGAGGGACGACGAACGTGTCGGTACCGCACGTGGGCGAGGTGCGTCTGGACCTGTCCCGGCGCGAGACGACCTCCCGTACGGCGGCTGCCACGGCTCTCGAACTGAACGTGTCCGTCAACCCGCTGAAGCTCAACGTGGCCGATGTGCAGGGCACCGTGACCCTGGCCAAGGCGACCTGCGAGACGCCTCCCGCGCCCGACGAGCCGGAGGAGGAGGCCCCCGCGCCGAGCGCCGGGACGGGCACCGACCCGGTCACCGAGATCGAGCCCCAGGGCGGCGCCGCGGAGGCAGGCCTCGCGGAGACCGGCGGCAACTCGATGACCCCGTACATCGCGGGCGGCGCCCTCGCCCTGCTCATGGCGGGCGGCGGAGCGGTCGCCCTGGCCCGCCGCAACCGGGGCTGATACCTGGTCGCCACGGGCGACCGCACGCTGCCCTACGCCGCCGCACCTCAGCGGTGCCGGGTCCGCTTCCCGCAGGCACCGCCATGGCCTGGGATCAGCGGCCCTCCGCCGTCAACGCCCGCTCCAGCGCCCGCAGGAACGAGCCGGCCGTCGCCCGGTCCCGTACCGCCAGCCGCAGCCAGTCCTCGTCCAGCCCCGGGAAGGTGTCCCCGCGCCGGACCGCGAAGCCCAGGTCGCGCAGCCGCCGGCGTACGGCGGCGGCCCGGGGCAGCCGGACGAGGAGGAAGGGGCCCTCGGCCGGTGTCACGATCCGGAGCCCGGGGATCCGCGACAGCCCCGCCACCAGGTGGGCCCGGTCGGTGGCGACGCGGTGGGCGGCATGGCCCGCCTCCGCCAGGGCCCGTGGCGCCACGCACGCCTCGGCGGCGGCCAGCGCCGGTGTCGAGACGGGCCACAGCGGCTGGGCGCGTTCGAGGTCCGCGACGGTCTCCGAGGAGGCGAGGACGTACCCGACGCGCAGCCCGGCCAGGCCCCACGTCTTCGTCAGGCTGCGCAGCACGACCAGCCCGGGGACGTCCGTCCGCCCGGCCAGCGTCTCCCGCTCGCCGGGCACGGCGTCCATGAACGCCTCGTCCACGACCAGCGTCCGCCCGGGACGTGCCAGCCGGGCCACGGCGGACGCCGGGTGCAGCACCGACGTCGGGTTGGTGGGGTTGCCGATCACCACCAGGTCGGCGTCCTCCGGTACCGCCGCGGGGTCCAGGCGGAAGCCGTCCGTCTCGCGCAGCAGCACCCGGCCGACGGTGTGCCCGGCGTCCCGCAGCGCGGCCTCCGGCTCGGTGAACTGGGGGTGCACGACGACCGGGTGCCGTACTTTCAGCGCTCGCGCCAGCAGCACGAAGGCCTCGGCGGCGCCCGCCGTCAGCAGCACCCGCTCCACGCCGACCCCGTGCCGCGCCGCCACCGCGGCCCGCGCGCGGCGCCCGTCCGGATAGGCGGCCAGCCCGGCCAGCGAGCCGGCGATCACCTCCCGCAGCCAGGCCGGGGGTGTTTCCGCGCGGACGTTGACGGCGAGGTCGACGAGCGCCGCGCCGTCGTCGCGGACCTCGGCGTCGCCGTGATGGCGCAGATCGTGCCCGTCAGTGGGCATGGGAGTGCGCGCCGTGAGGATGCCCGTGCCCATGGCCGTGCCCGTGGTGGCCGTCGTCGTCGGGGTGGAAGTGCGGCTGCTGCGGCAGGCCCACCTTGTCCTCGAAGCCGGGCAGCGCTATGCGGTAGACGCAGCTGTCGCAGTTCATCCGCAGATCGCCCCGCACGGCCTCCTCGTACCGCTCCATCACCAGGTCGAGCAGTTCCGGCTCCGGGCCGATCACGTCCGCCGAGCGCACCTCGACCTCGGGGTGCGCGGCCGCCCAGCCCTCCGTCTGCGCTCGCACCCGTTCGGGGAGGATGCCGGTGAACAGGAAGTAGGGCAGCACGACGATCCGCCGCGCCCCCAGCCGCACGCACCGGTCCAGCCCGCTCGGCACGTCCGGCGCCGCCAGTGACACGAACGCCGTCTCCACCCCGGCGTACCCGCGCCCCTCCCACAGCAGCCGGGCCGCCTTGTGCACCTCGGCGTTGGCGTCCGGGTCGGTGGACCCGCGCCCCACGAGCAGCACCGTGACGTCGGCACGGTCCCCGGGCGTACGCCCCCCGGTCCCCAGCGCCTCGTCGAGCCGCCGCTCCAGCACCGACAGCAGCCCCGGATGCGGGCCCAGCGGGCGCCCGTAGGTGTAGGAGATCCCGGGGTGCCGCTCCTTCTCGCGGGCCAGCGCGGCGGGGATGTCGCCCTTGGCGTGCCCGGCGGACACCAGCATCAGCGGCACGGCGGCGAAGCGGCGCACGCCCCGCTCCACCAGCTCGGTGACGGCCTCGCCCAGCGGCGGCGGTGACAGCTCGATGAACCCGCCCGCGACGGGCAGTTCCGGGTTACGGCGCCCCAGCTCCCGGACGAAGTCGCGGAACGCCTCGGCTCCGGCTTCGTCCCGGGTGCCGTGGCCGGCGATGAGCAGGGCGGGCGGCGGGGTGGTCACGGTTTCTCCTCGTGCGAAGTGGGGTGGTACAGCAGGGCGTTGAGCGCGGCCGCGGCGACCGCCGAACCGCCCTTCTCGGACACGTTGCTCACGGCGGGCAGTCCGCTCTCCCGCAGCGCCGCCTTGGACTCGGCGGCGCCGACGAAACCGACGGGCAGCCCGATCACCAGCGCGGGCCGCGCCTCCAGCGTCAGCAGCTCCTCCAGCGCGGTCGGGGCGCAGCCGACCACCCAGATGGCGCCGGGCCCGACGTCGTCGTACGCCAGCCGCACGGCGTGCGCCGAACGCGTCAGCCCCGGCCCGGACCGGGCGTCCCTGAGCCGGCAGACGGTGTCGCGCCGGGTGATACCGGCGGCGACCATCTCGACGTCCACGACGACGGGGGCGCCGGAGTGCAGCGCCGCGTGGGCGGACACCAGATCCCCCTCGTCCATGACGAGGTCGTCCGCGTAGTCGAGGTCGGCGGCGGAGTGGATCACCCGCTCCACCACCGTCCGCGTGAGCGGCGGGAAGTGGGAGGTGTCCAGCCGGGCGCGCAGCCGCCGGAACGACTCCTGCTCGATGGGGTGGACCACACGGTTCACCGGGCCTCCTCCTGCTGCCAGCGGTAGCCGCGCGGCGTCACCATGCGCCCCGCGATCTCCCGGGTGGCCGTGTTGCCCACGGTCACGACCGTCATCATGTCGACCTTCGCCGGATCGAGTGCGGCGAGGGTGGTCAGCCGGCTGGACTCGTCCGGCCGGGAGGCGTTGCGTACGACACCGACGGGCGTCGTGGGCGCGCGGTGCTCCGCGAGGATCGCCAGCGCCTTGGGCAACTGCCAGTCGCGGCCCCGGCTGCGCGGGTTGTAGAACGTCACGACGATGTCCGCCTCGGCGGCCGCCCGGACCCGCCGCTCGATGACCTCCCACGGCGTGTGCAGGTCGGACAGGCTGATCGACACGTGGTCGTGCCCGAGCGGGGCCCCGAGGATCGCGCCGGCGGCGAGCGCGGCGGTCACTCCGGGGACGCCGACCACGTCGATGTCGTCGGAGGCCTCGGCCAGCGCCGGCGACGCCATCGCGTAGACGCCCGCGTCCCCGCTGCCGATCAGCGCGACCGCGTGCCCCTTGCGTGCCTCCTCGACCGCCGTGCGCGCACGTTCCTCCTCGGCGCCCAGCCCGGACTCCAGGATCCGGGTGCCGGGGCGCAGCAGATCGCGGATCTGGCCGACGTACTGGTCGAGCCCGACGAGGACGGAGGCGCGGCGCAACTCCGCCTCGGCACGCGGGGTGAGCAGGTCGCGGGCCCCGGGCCCGAGCCCGACCACCGCGAGCCTGCCGCGGGCGGGCCGCCGTACGACCGCGCACGTCGCCATCGCCGACTTCCGCTTGGGGACGAGGAGTTCGCCGCCGCCGAGGAGCGCCGCGGCCTCCGCGACGGACGGGGTGCCGACGGCGGCGAGGGGGGCGGCGGAGGGGTTGGGGACCTCGACGGCCGCCAGCCGCTCGGCGGAGTACGTCACCAGGGGCACGCCCAGCCGCTCGGCGGCGGCGACGATGCCGGCCTCCTCGGCCTTGGCGTCGACGGTGGCGAGTCCGGCGACACTGCGAGGGGACAGACCGGCCTCCCGCAGGGCGCCCTCCACCAGCGTGAGCACCTCGTCGACGGGGGCTCCCTTCGAGGCGCCGACACCGACGACAAGGGACGGCGGGCGCAGGACGACCTCGCCCTCCACCGGTTCCACGGCACGGTCGCTGACCCGGATGACGTAGGCGCCCTCCGCGGCGACCGGCAGCGCGGGCAGCGGCCACGCCGACTCGGCGCGCAGGGCGACCGGTTCGCCGTCGAGCAGCGCCCGGGACACGGCGGCCACATCACCCTCCACGGGCAGGCCCAGCGTGTCCAGACCGGCCAGCCCGACGGAGTCGGTCGCCGTGGTGACGACCGGCTCCGCGCCCAGCAACGCCCCCACCTCACGGGCGAGTTCGTTGGCGCCGCCGCCGTGCCCGCCCACCAGGGAGACCGCGAACCGGCCGGCCTCGTCGACGCACACCACCCCGGCGTCGGACGCCTTGTCGCCCAGCAGCGGGGCGACCAGCCGTACCACGGCGCCCGTGGCCAGGAAGCACACCAGCTGCTCGCACTCCACGAAGGCGGCCCGCACGGCGTCCCCCACGGGACCCTCGTACACGCGCGTCCGGTCGGGCCAGGCCGCGGCCAGCCGGTCCCGCGCCGCCGCTCCCGCCGCCGTGGCGCAGATGAGGCCGATCACTGAGGAACTCCTTCGGTACACGCCGGGGGCCGGACGCCCCACAGCAGGAAGACGGGGTTGGCGGCCGCGAGCCGGCTCACCTCACCCGGCAGCGGCGCGAGCCGCGACGACTGCAACAGCACCCCGTCACAGGTGAATCCGGCCCCGGTGAGCGCCTCGCGCACCCCCGGCACCCGGTCCAGCGCGGCCAGGGCGACGACGACCGTCCGCCGCGCCCGCCGCGCGCACTGCGCGACGAGGGCGGGCAGTTCACGCCCCCCGCCCCCGACGAACACCGCGTCGGGGGCGTCGAGTCCGGTCAGCGCCCCGGGCGCCTGCCCGTGCACCACCCGGACGTCGACGCCGTGCGCCGCCGCGTTGGCCCGGATCCGCTCCACACCGTCCGCCGCCTTCTCCACGGCGACGACCGCGGCTCCGAGCCGCGCGCACTCGACGGCCACCGATCCGGACCCCGCCCCGACGTCCCAGACCAGATCACCGAGGCGCGGCCCGAGCCGGGCCAGGGCCAGTGCCCGCACCTCGAACTTGGTGATCATCGAGTCCCGGTGCGTGAACTCGCCCTCGTCCAGAGCCCATCCGGCGGGTCCCCCGGCAGGGCCCGCGACGGTACGCACCGCGCCGAGCGTCCGACGCTCGTCCAGGCACAGCACGACGCTCACCGCCGCACCCCAGTCGCGGGCCGCGGCCCCGGCGGGCGTCACCCGCTCCACCCGTTCCCGCGCGGGGTCACCCAGCGAGGAGGCGACGACGAGCACACGGTCGGCGTCCCGCAACGCCGCGCCCAGCTCGGCCGGACCGGAGCCCGGCCCGGTCAGCACGGCCACCTTCGGCCGTGCCCGGCACACGTTCACCGCCGTCCGCAGCTCCCGCCCGTGCGCGGAGACGACCACCGCGTCGTCCCAGGGCAGCCCGGCCCGCGCGAACGCGGTGGCCACGGACGAGACACCCGCCCGGACCTCGAGCCGCTCCGTCCCGAACCGTTCGGCGAGCGCCCGTACGATCCCGAAGAACCCCGGGTCCCCCGACGCCAGCACCACGACCTGCCGGTCCTTCGCCACGTACTCCTCGATGGCGTCGAGGGCGGGCGCCAGCGGGCCGAGCACGATGCGCTCGGCCGCCTCGGGCAGGCGCACGGCCTGAAGATGGCGCCGCGCGCCGACGACCAGTCCGGCGCCGTCGGCCACGTCGTCCGGCAGCGATGTGCCGGTGCCCGTCCCGACCACCCTGATCACGTGCTCGCCCCCCGTTCGCGCAGGGCCCTGCGAGCCTCCGGGTCGGCCTTGCGGAAGCCGTGGAAGTGGCCCGGGTGGTAGAGGTGCGAGCGGGTGCCGTGCGCGTCGAGGGCCGGGCCCACCAGGAAGAGGGTGTGCTTCCAGAGCTTGTGCTCCTTCACCGTCTCCTCCAGCGTCCCGACCGTGCACCTGACGACCAGTTCCTCGGGCCAGGTCGCCTGGTACGCGACGACGACCGGGGTGGTCGTCGGGTACCCGCCCTCCAGCAGCTCCCGGACCAACTGCCCGCTGCGGGCGGCGGACAGGAAGACCGCCATGGTGGTGCCGTGCCGGGCGAATTCCCGCACCTCCTCACCGGGCGGCATCGGCGTCTTGCCGCCGCCGAGCCGGGTGAGCACCACGGACTGCGCCACCTCCGGGATCGTCAGCTCCCGCCCGGCGATCGCGGCGACGGCGGAGAAGGAGGAGACGCCCGGCACGATCTCGGTCGCGATGCCCAGCGCGGCACACCGGTCGGCCTGCTCCTGCGTACCGCCCCACAGGGCCGGGTCGCCGGAGTGGATGCGGGCCACCTTCAGCCCCTCGGCGCGCGCCCGCTCGTACACGGCCACGACGTCCTCCAGCGACATCGTCGCCGAGTCGAGGATCTCGGCGCCCGCACGGGCGTGTTCGAGTACCTCCGCCTGGACCAGGCTCGCGGCCCAGATCACGACGTCGGCCTCGGCGATGGCCCGCGCGGCACGGAACGTCAGCAGATCGGCGGCGCCGGGGCCGGCACCGACGAAGGTCACCTTGCCGGTGGGGGCTTCGGCCATGGGTTCGAGTCCTCTCGTACGGAAGTCAACGCGCGTGCGGCCGGATGTGCGCGACCGCGGGCTGATCGGATAGCAAGGGCACATGGCGGTCTTCGTCGCGCTGGGCGCGTTCCTGATGACGCTGGCGGGTGGCTGGACGGCGCAGCGCGTGACGGACCGCCGTCACCTCGTGCTGGGCCTGGCCGGCGGCCTGATGCTGGGCGTCGTCGGCATGGACCTGCTGCCGGAGGCACTCGCGGCGGCCGGCACCGAGGTGCACGGCGTGCCCGCCGCCCTGCTCCTGTTCGTGGCCGGCTTCCTGCTGGCCCACGGCGTGGAACGCCTGCTGGCGGCCCGTCGCGCGGCGCACGGCGCCGACGAGCACGAGCGCACGCCCGAGGTGGGCCTGACGGCAGCCGCCGCGATGGTCGCGCACAGCGCCATGGACGGCGTGGCGATCGGCGCCGCCTTCCAGATCGGGGAGGGCATGGGCGTGGCGGTCGCGCTCGCGGTGATCGCCCACGACTTCGCTGACGGCTTCAACACCTTCACCCTCACGACCGTGTACGGCAACGCCCGCCGCCGGGCGCTCGCGATGCTGTTCGCGGACGCCGCGGCCCCCGTGGTGGGCGCGGCGAGCACTCTCCTGGTGACCATCCCGCAGCCCGTACTGGGCGGCTACCTCGGTCTGTTCGGCGGGGCGCTGCTCTATCTGGCCGCCGCCGAGATCCTCCCCGAGGCCCACCACAAGCACACCGCCGGGCCGACCCTGCTGTGCACGATCGGGGGAGCGGCGTTCATCTGGCTGGTGGTGGGCATCGCCGAATGACCGGGAGAGCGTCACAGCTTGCCGCCCCGCCCACCCTCGCGCCGCGCGGGCGCGATGAGCGTGGAGAGATACGGCAGGGGCGCCCCGTCGAGCTCGGCGGCGGGCCGGACGGACTCCTCCGGCAGCCCCAGCGCGGACCCCCACACGGCACCTTCCAGCCGGCCGCTCTCGCGGAGTGCCTCGGCGACCTCGGCCGCCTGCCGCCCGAACTTGTAGGCGACGACCGTCCCGGGCCCGTTCAGCGCCTCCTTCAGCACCCCGGCACCGGCGGTCACCGGCACCAGCGTGAGCGGCTCGGTCCCCTCCGTCAGCACCGCACCCGACCGCGCGGCGAGGTCCTGCATGGCGGTGATGCCGGGGACGGTCTCGATGACGGTGCCCGGCACCGCCTCGGCGACGGTCTGCGCGAGATAGGTGAACGTGGAGTACACGTTCGGGTCGCCGATGGTGGCGAACGCGACGTGGGCGTGCAGCCGCAGCAGCCCGGCGACCCGCTCACCGGCCGCGTCCCACGCCGCCTCTCGCCGGGCCCGGTCGGTCCGCTCGTTCAGCGCGAACACGACCCGGACGACCTTCTCCTCGGGCACGTAGTGCAGCACGGTCGCCTCGGCCCGCCCCCGCTCCCCGGTGTCCATCACGGGGACGACGACGACCTCGGCGGCCCGCAGGGCGCCCACGCCCTTCACGGTCACCAGCTCCGGGTCGCCCGGCCCGACCCCCACTCCCACCAGCCTGCTGCTCATGACGTCCGGCACCTCTCGACGAACCGACGGGCGACACCGGGCGCGGACGCCCAGTGCGTGTGCAGATAGCTCGCGTGCACACCGCGCTCCACAAAACCCTCCACGCGCGGCCGGGGGGCACGCACCCCCCAGGCGGGCGCCGGCCCGGCCGCCGGTTCGACGACCGTGCGATGAAACTCGTGGCCCCGCATCCGCGTTCCCGCCGCCGCGAGCACACTGTCGCTCACGGCGACGGCGTCGCGGTACCCGAGGGTCAGCCGCTGCGACATCCGGGCGTCCACGCCCAGCACCCCGCACATCGGCTGCCCGTCCAGCTCGCGGCACAGGTACAGCAGCCCGGCACACTCGGCGGCGACGGGCGCGCCCCGCTCCGCGAGCGCGGCGACGGCCCCGCGCAGCGGCCCGTTGGCCGACAGCTCGGCGGCGTACATCTCGGGGAACCCGCCCCCGACGACCAGACCGCGCGTGCCGTCGGGCAACCGCTCGTCGCGCAACGGATCGAACACGACGACCTCGGCCCCGGCAGCGGTGAGCAACTCGGCGTGCTCCGCGTAGGAGAAGGTGAACGCAGCTCCGCCGGCGACGGCGACCCGTACCGGTGGGCCGGGGCTGTCGACAGGTGCACGGGGGTGCTCCGGGGCCGCAGCCCCCAGGGCCTCGGCCGGATCCCACGCCGCCCCCGGCAACGCGCCCGCACTCCGCGCGAGCCCCAGCAACGCATCCAGGTCGCACCCGGCCTCCACCTGCGCGGCCATGGCGGCCACCGCCTCGACCGCCGAGGCCCGCCGCTCGGCGACCGGCACCAGCCCCAGATGCCTGGAGGGGGTGTCCACCCGTGCCGCCCGCCGCAGCACCCCGAGCACCGGCACGCCCGCCGAATCCAGTGCCTCCCGCAGCAACTCCTCGTGCCGGTCCGACGCGACCTTGTTCAGGATCACGCCCCCGACCCGTACGTGCGGATCCCACGACGCGAACCCGTGCACCAGCGCCGCCACCGACCGCGACTGCGACGACGCGTCGACCACGAGCACGACCGGCGCCCGCAGCAGCTTGGCGACATGGGCGGTGGACGCCAGTTCACCCTCCCCGGCGGCACCGTCGTACAGCCCCATCACCCCCTCGACCACGGCGATGCCGCAGCCGCGCGCCCCGTGCAGGAACAGCGGGGCCACCAGCTCCGCCCCGCACAGATACGCGTCGAGGTTGCGCCCCACGCGCCCGGTCGCGAGCGCGTGGTAGCCGGGGTCGATGTAGTCCGGCCCGACCTTGTGCGGGGACACGGCGAGCCCCCGCGCGGCGAACGCGGCCATCAACCCCGTGGCGACGGTGGTCTTGCCGCTCCCCGAGGAGGGCGCGGCGACGACCAGCCGGGGCACGGACGTCACCACTCGATGCCTCTCTGCCCCTTCTGCCCGGCGTCCATCGGGTGCTTCACCTTGGACATGTCGGTGACGAGATCGGCGAAGTCGACGAGCGCCTCCGGCGCGTTCCGCCCGGTGATCACCACATGCTGGGTCCCCGGCCGGTCCCGCAGCACGGACACGACTTCCGCGACGTCCACCCACCCCCAGTGCATCGGATAGGCGAACTCGTCCAGCACGTACAGCTTGTACGTCTCGGCGGCGAGGTCGCGCTTGACCTGCTCCCAGCCTTCGCGGGCCTTCTCCTCGTTGGTCGAGTTGTCCCCCTGGATGTCCCGCTGGACCCAGGACCACCCCTCGCCCATCTTGTGCCAGTCGACGGTGCCGCCCTCACCGCTGGCGCCCAGCACCCGCAGCGCGTTCTCCTCGCCGACCTTCCACTTCGCCGACTTGACGAACTGGAACACCCCGATCGGCCACCCCTGGTTCCAGGCCCGCAGCGCCAGCCCGAAGGCGGCGGTGGACTTGCCCTTGCCCACGCCGGTGTGCACGACGACCAGTGGCCGGTTGCGGCGCTGACGCGTGGTCAGCCCGTCGTCCGGTACGACACTCGGCTGTCCCTGCGGCATTACGCGGCCCTCCTGCGCACGTCCTTCACCAGCCCGGCGATCGCGTCGGCCCGCAACTCGTCCAGCGTCACCGCCGTACCGCCCAGCTCGGCCGCGAGCTGCCCCGCGAGCCCCAGCCGCACCGGCCCCGACTCGCAGTCCACGACCACCGAGGCGACCCCGTCGGCGCCGAACAGCCGGGCCGCCCGCCCCGCGTTCGCCACGGGCTCCGGCCCACCGGTGGCCCGCCCGTCGGTCACCACCAGGAGCAGCGGCCGCCGCCCCGGATCCCGCAACCGCTCCACGCGCAGCACGTCGTGCGCCTTGAGCAGACCGGCCGCGAGC
Source organism: Streptomyces sp. NPDC052023 (assembly GCF_044548465.1). Classification (NCBI taxonomy): domain Bacteria; kingdom Bacillati; phylum Actinomycetota; class Actinomycetes; order Kitasatosporales; family Streptomycetaceae; genus Streptomyces; species Streptomyces sp. NPDC052023. The sequence continues at coordinate 88,868 of NZ_JBIUBW010000020.1, forward strand.
GGCGTACGCCCGCCGGTCGGCAGCGACTCCAGCCGCACCGCAGCCGCGTCCACGGACGAGGTGGGCGGCAGCGCGACGTCGGCTCCGGCACCCCGGAAGGTCACCAGCCCCACCTTGTCCCGCCGCTGATACGCGTCCAGCAGCAGCGACAGCACGGCCCCCTTCACGGCACCCATCCGCTGCCGGGCCGCCATGGACCCGGAGGCGTCGACCACGAACAGCACGAGATTGCCCTCGCGCCCCTCCCGCGTCGCCTGCCGCAGATCGTCCCTGCGCACGACCAGACCCCGCCCGGACCGTCCTCGCGCCCGCTGATGCGGCGCCGCCGCCCGCACGGTCGCCGCCAGATGCAGCTTGGTGAGCGCCCCCTGGGGCCGCCGCGCCCCGGTGGTCCGCCCGTGCTCCGTGCGCGCCCGCGAACGCCGCCCGGCTGCCCCCTCGCCGATCCCCGGAACGCTCAGCGCCTTCGTACGGAACGGCTCGCCGGCCCGTACGGCCGACTGCTCGCCGGGCCCGGCAGGCGCGGGCTCACCCTCACCCGGCTCCTCGGGCCGCGCGCGCTCGCCACCCTGCGGCCCCGCCTCGGGCTGCCCGCCGCCCCCGCCGGGACCGCCGCCGGGCCCGTCCGGGTCGGGATCGTCGTCCTCGTCGCTCCCGGGCGGATCCGCGAACTCCTGCAACGTATCGTCCAGTTTGTCCTCGTCCAGGCCCGGCGCGTCGAACGGGTTGCGCCGGCGCCGGTGCGGCAGGGCGAGCAGGGCGGCCTGCCGCACGTCCTCCGCCAGCACCTCCGTACGCCCCGCCCAGGCGGCCAGCGCGGTGGCGGTGCGCGCCATCACGATGTCGGCCCGCATGCCGTCCACCTCGAAGGCGGCACAGGTCGCCGCGATCTGCCGCAGCGCCCCGTCGCCCAGCAGCACGGACGGCAGCAGCTCCCGCGCCGCCGCGATCCGGGCCCGTACGGCGCTCTCCTCGGCCGCCCACCGGCCCGCGAAGGCAGCGGGATCGGCGTCGTGGGCGAGGCGCCGCTTGACGACCTCCACGCGCAGGTCGGGCTCGCGCGAGGCGGCGACCTCGACGGTCAGCCCGAACCGGTCGAGCAGCTGCGGCCGCAGCTCGCCCTCCTCCGGGTTCATGGTGCCGACGAGCAGGAAGCGCGCGGCATGCCGTACGGAGACACCCTCGCGCTCGACGTACGAGGCGCCCATCGCGGCGGCGTCCAGCAGCAGGTCGACCAGGTGGTCGTGGAGGAGGTTGACCTCGTCGACGTAGAGGATCCCGCGGTGCGCGTCGGCGAGCAGTCCGGGCTCGAAGGCCTTCACGCCCTCGGCGAGCGCCCGCTCGATGTCGAGCGCCCCGACCAGCCGGTCCTCGGAGGCCCCGACCGGCAGCTCGACCATGCGGGCCGGCCGGTGGATGCCCGCGCCGGGCTCGTGCGGTCCGTCCGGGCAGGCCGGGTCCGGTGCGGCGGGATCGCAGGAGAAGCGGCAGCCGGGCACCACGGCGACCTCCGGAAGCAGCGCCGAAAGCGCCCGTACGGCGGTCGACTTGGCCGTGCCCTTCTCACCACGGACAAGCACGCCGCCGACCGCCGGCGACACGGCGTTCAGCAGCAGCGCGAGACGCAGGTCGTCCTGGCCGACCACGGCTGTGAACGGAAAGGGGGTGCTCACTGGTCGTCGCCCTCCAGGTCGCCTTCGAGTTCGAGGTAGGTGGCGCGCAGCCGTTCCAGTGTCTGCGCGTCCGGCTCCGCCCACAGCCCCCGGTCGGCGGCCTCGAGCAGCCGCTCGGTGATGCCGCGCAGCGCCCACGGGTTGGACTGCTTCATGAAGTCCCGGTTCTCCGGGTCGAAGACGTACTCCGCGCTGAGTTTCTCGTACATCCAGTCGTCGACGACCCCGGCGGTGGCGTCGTAGCCGAAGAGGTAGTCGACGGTCGCCGCCATCTCGAAGGCTCCCTTGTAGCCGTGCCGGCGCATCGCCGCCATCCAGCGCGGGTTGACCACGCGGGCCCGGAAGACGCGGTGCGTCTCCTCGCCCAGGGTGCGGGTCTTCACCTGGTCGGGGGTGGCCGAGTCACCGACGTACGCCTCGGGGGAGGTGCCCGTGAGGTGCCGGACCATGGCGACCATGCCGCCGTGGTACTGGAAGTAGTCGTCGGCGTCGACCAGGTCGTGCTCGCGGGTGTCGACGTTCTTCGCGGCGACCGCGATCCGCCGGAACGCCGTCTCCATGTCCCCGCGCGCCGCCCGTCCGTCGAGCCCGCGCCCGTAGGCGTAGCCGCCCCACACGGCGTACACCTCGGCGAGGTCGGCGTCGGAGCGCCAGTTCCGGGCGTCGATCAGCGGCAGCAGCCCGGCACCGTAGGCTCCCGGCTTCGACCCGAAGATGCGGGCCGTCGCCCGCCGCCGGTCACCGTGCCCGGCGGTGTCCTGCTCGACGTGCGCCCGCACGTAGTTGGACTCGCCCGGCTCGTCCAGCTCGGCCACCGTCCGCACCGCGTCGTCGATCAGCCCGACGACGTGCGGGAACGCGTCCCGGAAGAAGCCCGAGATGCGCACGGTGACGTCGATGCGCGGCCGGCCCAGTTCGGCCGGCGGGATCACCTCGAAGCCGTTCACGCGGCGCGAGGCGTCGTCCCACACCGGCCGGCAGCCCAGCAGCGCGAGGATCTCGGCGATGTCGTCGCCCTGGGTGCGCATGGCCGACGTGCCCCAGACCGTCAGGCCCACCGACTTCGGGTACTCGCCGTTGTCGGCGAGGTAGCGCTGCACCAGCGAGTCCGCCAGCGACTGCCCCACCTCCCAACTGAGCCTCGACGGGATGGCCTTGGGGTCGACGGAGTAGAAGTTCCGGCCGGTCGGCAGGACGTTGACCAGGCCCCGGGTCGGCGAGCCCGACGGGCCCGCCGGGACGTAACCGCCGTCCAGGGCCCGGAGGATGTGACCGATCTCGTCGGTGGTGCGGGCGAGGCGCGGCACCACCTCGGTGCAGGCGAAGGTGAGCACGGCGACCGCGTCGGGCAGCTCGGTGCCGAGCACCTCCCGCACGAGAGCGGTGCTCTCGGACGCCGTCCAGCCGCGCGACTCCATGCCCTCGGCGATCCGCCGGCACAGCTGCTCCAGCAGGTCGATCGCGTCGGCGGCCGTACGGGACGGGCCCGTCACGAGGTCCGTCAGTTCCACCGGCACCTTCACCGGCGCCCCCGGCTCCGCCAGCAGCTCCTTCTCGACCAGCCCGAAGTGCTCGGCCAGGCAGGCCCGCAGCCCCGGCAGCGCGTTCGCCTGCCCGCCCCACACCTGCGAGGCCCGCAGCACGGCGAGGACGAGGTTCACCCGCGGCTCATCCTCCGGGCCGCCACCCAGGATGTGCAGACCGTCCCGGATCTGCACGTCCTTGATCTCGCACAGATAGCCGTCGATGTGCATCACGAACTCGTCGAACGAGTCGTCGTCCGGCTGCTCGTCGACATGCAGGTCGTGGTGCAGCTCGGCCGCCTTCACCAGCGTCCAGATCTGCGCGCGCACCGCCGGCGCCTTGGCCGGGTCCAGGTCGGAGACGAGCGCGTACTCGTCGAGCAGCTGCTCCAGCTTGGCCAGGTCGCCGTAGGTGTCCGCGCGCGCCATCGGCGGCACGAGGTGGTCGACGACGGTGGCGTGCCCGCGCCGCTTGGCCTGGGTGCCCTCGCCGGGGTCGTTGACGATGAACGGGTAGATCAGGGGCAGGTCGCCGAGGACCGCGTCGGGCGCACAGCCCCCGCTGAGCCCCAGTCCCTTGCCCGGCAGCCACTCCATCGTGCCGTGCTTGCCCATGTGCACGATCGCGTCGGCGCCGAAGCTGTTCTCCAGCCAGCGGTAGGCCGCCATGTAGTGGTGCGACGGGGGCATGTCCGGGTCGTGGTAGATCGCGATCGGGTTCTCGCCGAAGCCACGCGGCGGCTGGATCATCACGACGACGTTCCCGAACCGGAGGGAGGCCAGCACGATGTCGTCCCCGTCGACGTACAGCGAACCCGGCGGCTCGCCCCACGCCTCGACCATGGCGTCCCTCAGCTCGGGATCGAGCCCCCCGAACCACGCCCGGTAGTCGTTGAGCGGCACGCGCGCGGGCGCGGCGGCCAACTGCTCCTCCGTGAGCCATTCGACGTCGTGCCCACCCGCCTCGATGAGCCGGTGGATCAGCTCGTCGCCGCCGGAGGGGTACTCGGTGAGGCCGTACCCGGCCTCCCTGAGCGCGTCCAGCACCCGCACCGCCGAGGCGGGCGTGTCCAGTCCCACCGCGTTGCCGACGCGCGAGTGCTTGGTCGGGTACGCCGTGAAGACCAGCGCGATCCGCTTGTCCTCGTTCGGCTTGTGCCGCAGCCGCGCGTGCCGCACGGCGATCCCGGCCACCCGCGCCGCCCGTCCGGGGTCGGCGACGTACACCGGGACGTCGTCCGGCCCCTGCTCCTTGAAGGAGAACGGCACGGTGATCAGCCGCCCGTCGAACTCCGGGATCGCCACCTGCATCGCCGCGTCCATGGGGGTCAGGGCGGCGTCCGACCCGTCCCAGGCGCTCTTCGACGACGTCAGGCACAGCCCCTGCAGCACGGGGATGTTCAGCTCGGCGAGCGCCCCGATGTCCCAGGCCTCGTCGTCGCCGCCCGCCGAGGCCTGCGAGGCGTGGGTGCCGCCGGCGGCCAGGACGGTGGCGACGAGCGCGTCGGCCCGCCCGAGGATCTCGTACAGCCCGGCGTCGGCGCCGCGCAGCGAACCGCAGTACACCGGAAGGGCGTTGGCGCCCCGCGCCTCGATCGCCTCGCACAGGGTGTCGACGAAGGCGGTGTTGCCGCTGAGCTCGTGGGCCCGGTAGAAGAGCACCCCGACGGTGGGACGGCCCTCCTCGAACGCACGGGCGCCGCGGACGCCGTACTGGGGCATCTTCTGCGGCTCGTCGAAGCCCTCACCCGTCAGCAGGACGGTGTCCGACAGGAACCGCGCCAGCTCGGTGAGGTTGGCGGGCCCGCCCTCGACGAGATAGCGCAGCGCCTCCGCCACGACACCGGCGGGCACGGACGACTCGGCCATCAGCTCGGCGTCCGGCACGGCCTCCCCGCCGAGCAGCACGGTCGGAATCCCCGACGCCCTGAGCGCGGCCAGCCCGTCCTCCCAGGCCCGCTTGCCGCCCAGCAGCCGTACGACGGCGATGTCGGCGCCCTCGATCAGCGCGGGCAGCTCGCCGGCGGCGTCGACGCGGGTCGGGTTGCCGATCCGGTAGGAGGCGCCGGAGGCACGGGCCGCCAGCAGATCGGTGTCGGCGGTGGACAACAACAACACAGTGCTCATGCGGGCGCTCCCGGTGGAATGAAAGGCAGTCCTTGCGGCGCGCCCGACTCGATGAGCCGCCACAGCGCGTCCGTGTCCGCGTGCTGTTCGATCAGGTCGCCGAGCCGGTCGAGTTGCTCCTCGCGCAGCGCGGCGAAGGAGGTGCCGGGCGCCGGCACGAACCGGCGGCCCGCGGCGGCGGCCACCTCCCGCAGGAACGCCCGCCGGAAACCGTCCGACTCCAGCGAGCCGTGCCAGTGAGTACCCCAGGTCTGCCCGGCCCGGCACCCGTCCAGGAAGGGATCGCCGCCGGTGACCTCGGCGACGCCGTGATGGATCTCGTACCCCTCGACGGGCTCGCCGAGAGCCTCGCCGGCCGGCCGGGCGAGGGTCTTCTCCCGGGCGAACCGCACCCGCAGGGGCAGGATGCCCAGCCCGTCGACCCGGCCGCGGCGGCTTTCCACGTCGTCCTCGATGTGCTCGCCGAGGATCTGGAAGCCACCGCAGATGCCCAGAACGGGCCGCTGCTCGGCGGCCCTTCGGGCGAGGGCAGCCGCCAGCCCCCGCTCCCGCAGCCACTCCAGCGCCCGTACGGTCCCGCGGGTCCCGGGTATCACCACGAGGTCCGCGTCCGCGAGTTCCTCCGGCCGGTCCACGAACCGCACCACGACGCCGGGTTCGGCGGCGAGGGCGTCCACGTCCGTGAAGTTGGACATCAGCGGCAGGGCGCACACGGCGACGCGCAGCACGTCCTCGCCGACGGGCGGCGCGACGACGGACTCGCGTACCGTCCCTCGCATCGAGACCCGCAGCCCGTCCTCCTCGTCGATGCCGAGCCCGTGCCGGTAGGGCAGCACGCCGTACGTCCGCCGCCCGGTGAGCGACCTGAGCATGTCCAGCCCCGGCTCCAGCAGCGAGACGTCGCCGCGGAACTTGTTGACGAGGAACCCGGCGACGCACCTCTGGTCCTCGGGTGACAACAGGGCCACGGTCCCGAAGAACGAGGCGAAGACACCGCCGCGGTCGATGTCGCCGACCACGAGCACGGGAAGCCGGGCGTTGCGGGCGATCCCCATGTTCACGATGTCGGTCCGCCGCAGATTGATCTCGGCCGGGCTCCCGGCCCCCTCACAGATCACCGCGTCATACGTGCCCCGCAACTCGGCGAGACAGTCGAGCACGGTGCCCAGCAACGCCTGCTGCCGCCCGCCGTGGTAGCCCCGCGCGCTCATCTCCCCGACCGGCCTGCCCAGCAGCACCACCTGGCTGCTGCGCTCCCCGCCCGGCTTGAGCAGCACGGGATTCATCAGCGCGGTCGGCTCCACCCGGCACGCCTGCGCCTGCATGGCCTGCGCCCGCCCGATCTCGGCGCCCTCGCGGGTGACGAACGAATTCAGCGACATGTTCTGCGCCTTGAAGGGCGCGACCTTGACGCCCTGCCGCACCAGCCAGCGGCAGATCCCGGCGGTGACGACGCTCTTGCCGGCGTCGGAGGTGGTCCCGGCGACCAGCAGCCCGCGGCCGGTCATACGCCCCTCCCCGGCAGCCGCCCCCGCAGCCACGCGCCGGCAGCGCCGGCTCCCAGCGCCAGCCAGCTCACCCGCCGGGACAACCGGACGGCCCGCTCGATGTCGCCCACTTCCACCCCACGCCCCCCACCGTTCAGCACCGGCCGGTGCTCGACCCGTCCCGCATACGACGACGTCCCCCCGAGCCGCACCCCCAACGCCCCCGCGAACGACGCCTCCGCGGGCCCGGCATTGGGGCTCGGGTGCTTCGCGGCGTCAGCCCGCCAGGCCCGCACGGCCCCGCGCGGATCGCCGCCCGCCAGCACGGCGAGCGAGGCGGTCAGCCGCGCACCCGGCCACCCCGCGAGATCGTCGAGCCGGGCGGAAGCCCACCCGTACCTGCGGTAGCGCGGCGACTTGTGCCCCACCATCGCGTCCAGCGTGTTCACCGCCCGGAACCCGAGCAGCCCCGGCACCCCGCCGACGGCGCCCCACACCAGCGCCCCGACCACGGCATCGGACGTGTTCTCCGCGACGGACTCCACCACCGCCCGCGCGATCTCCTGCGCGTCGAGGCTCTGCGGGTCCCGGCCGCACAGATGCGGCAGCCGCGCCCGCGCCGCCTCGACGTCCCCCGCCTGAAGGGCCCGCCCGACGGCGCGGGCCTCCCGCCCGAGCGAGGTCCCGCCGACGACGGCCCAGGTGGCGACGCCGGTCAGCGCGACGGAAGCGGCGGGGGAGGACCGTACGGCCCGGCGGGCGGCGGCGCCCAGCGCCACGGCGCCACCGGCACACACGGCGGCGTGCAGCGCGCCCCACCCGCGGTGGTCGCGCCACAGCAGCCGTTCCACGGCCCCGGCGGCCCGGCCGAACGCGGCGACCGGATGCCCCCGGCGGGGGTCGCCGAGGAGAAGGTCGCCGAGGAGTCCGGCGGCGGCGCCGTACGCGTACACGCGATCGGCACGCACGGGGGGCTCAGCCGGCTGCGTCGAAGGGCACAGATCCGGTACGGGACTTCAGTGCACTGCCTGGCATCGCGATATGTCCTCACTCAGGGTGTCCACGCCCTGGTTCGACGAGACCGGAGGCGAGAGTTCCTGGCTCCCGGGGAGGTACCTCCCCGGTCACAGTGGCGGGACCGCGCCGGATTCGCACCGGACTTCCTCTTCTGCCGCCGTACATGGCCCCGGAAGTCCACCACGGGGCGAGAACAGCCGTCAACTTGCCGTTGACCTGCGGCGGGACGATTGTGCTGCGGCCCACACGGCACGGGCGACACCGGTCTCACCCACGCCGCGCCCGCCCTCGCCGCACACGGCGAAGCGCCCCGCCCGGGGCCCTCGTGGAGGGCGCCGCGCGGGGCGCGAGAACGTGGCCGGACGAGTGCGCAGCGCCGTCAGGCGACGATCAGATAGATCCCGTAGCCCACGGCCACCGCGCACGCGGCGAACGCGGCGTACGCGCCGGTGACCGCGAGCGCCGCCGACTCCCCCTGCTCCGCCGCCCGTTCGCGTCGCGACAGACCGGCCACGCCGAGGGTGAACAGGCCCACCAAGGCCACGGTGACCACGAGGCTGACGCCGAAGACGGAGCCGAGAGCCGCCCAGTCGATCTTCATGTTGCTGCTGCTTCCTTCAGTGACCTCAGGCTCAGACGGTGGCCTGAGAGGGCGTCGGCTCCGAGGCCGTCTTCTGTGCGGGGATCGTCGCCGTGAGGCCGTCCACGGGGGTGCCGGCCGGCGGCGGCGTCACCGCGGCCATCGCCGCCGTCACCACACCGGCGGGCTCCCCGGCCTCGTCGTTGACGTTCGTGTGGTCCACGACCTCGCGACGGGAGATCTTCCAGATCGCGGCGCTGGAGACGACCAGGAAGACCGCGACCACGGCGGTGCCCCAGGGACCGAAGCCCGTCACCCACTCGGCGATCGCGCCGACCAGCGCGGCGGCCGGGAGCGTCAGACCCCAGGCGACGAACATCCGGGTGGCGGTGGACCAGCGGACCACGCCGCCCTTGCGGCCCAGGCCCGCGCCCATCACCGCACCGGAGACCGAGTGCGTGGTGGAGAGCGAGAAGCCCAGGTGGGAGGAGGCCAGGATGACCGTCGCGGCACTGGTCTGCGCCGCGAAGCCCTGCTGCGGCTGAAGGTCCGTCAGGCCCTTGCCCATGGTCCGGATGATGCGCCAGCCGCCGAGGTAGGTGCCGAGCGCGATGGCGATGCCCGCGGAGAGGATGACCCACAGGGGCGGGTCGGAGTCGGGGGCGAGGGTGCCGCCCGCGACCAGGGCGAGGGTGATGATGCCCATCGTCTTCTGTGCGTCGTTGGTGCCGTGCGCCAGCGAGACCAGGCCCGCCGAGGCGATCTGCCCGGCGCGGTAACCCTTCGCGGAGGCCTTCCCGTCGGCCTTCCTGCCGAGCGTGTACGTCAGCCTGGTGGCGAGCATGGCCGCGATGCCCGCCACCAGCGGGGCGGCGATCGCCGGGATCAGCACCTTGGTGACCAGCACGTCGCCGTGCACGGCACCGACGCCGGCCGAGGCGACCGTGGCGCCGATCAGGCCGCCCATCAGCGCGTGCGAGGAGGAGGACGGCAGGCCGACCAGCCAGGTCAGCAGGTTCCACAGGATCGCGCCGACCAGTGCGGCGAAGATGACCTCGGGACGGATGCCGCTCTCGTCGACCAGGCCCTTGGAGATCGTGTTGGCGACCTCCACGGAGAGGAAGGCGCCGACCAGGTTGAGGACGGCGGACATGGCCACCGCGACCTTGGGTCTGAGGGCACCCGTCGAGATGGTGGTGGCCATCGCGTTCGCGGTGTCGTGGAAACCGTTCGTGAAGTCGAACGCGAGAGCGGTTACCACCACAATCGCGAGGATCAGCGAGATGCCTTCCATTTACCCAGGCAATCGTTCGAGGTCATTGGCTGGACGAACGTAGGTAACCTAAGTGAACGAAAGGTGAACTGAGAGGGGCTTGCTGGTGTCCGTGGGAGGGGGTCGTTGCACCCTCGGGGCTCACGGCACCCGGTCCCGTACCGCCGGCCCCGGATTCCGTAAGGCCGGAGGCCCTTCGCCGGCCGCTCGAGCCGGGTCATGGACGCGTGGAAAGAGAGAATGGTCACCCGGCAGGGCGCCGCCCGGTCGCCCGGCGGACAGTGGGGTTCCCCCCTGCCCTCGCGCCCGCACCGGGACAGGCCGAAGCCCGCCTGGCAGGATCGCGGCATGGCTGAACAGCGTGGAGAGCGGCGGAATGTCCGAAATGTCCGGGACGTCCACGGCTGCGCGCAGGGGGCGCCGGAATCGCGGGGGAGCGGTGTGCCGGACGAGGAGGCCCGGGCCTGGGAGGAACTCGTGGCCACCGCGCGCCGGACCGTGTCCGAGGGCCTGGTCGCCGGAACGTCCGGCAACGTCTCCGTACGTGTCGGCGACACGGTCCTCGTCACCCCGTCGGGTGTCCCCTACGACCGGCTAGGGCCGGACGACATCACCGGCGTGAGCCCCGACGGGCGGCAGGTGCGCGGCACGCTCGTACCGACGAGCGAACTGCCCATGCATCTCGCCGTCTACCGCACCACCGACGCCCGCGCCGTCGTCCACACCCACGCCGTGCACGCCACCGCCGTCTCCACGCTCGTCCCGGAACTCCCGCTGATCCACTACATGGCCGGCGCGCTCGGCGGCCCCGTCCGGGTCGCCCCCTACGCGACGTACGGCACCGAGGAGTTGGCCGAGAACATGCTCCGCGCCCTCGCAGGCCGCTCCGGCTGCCTCCTGCAGAACCACGGCACCGTCACCTACGGCACGACCCTGGCCCAGGCATACGACCGCACGGCCCAGCTGGAGTGGATGTGCCGCCTGTGGCTGGCGGCCTCCTCCGTGCCGGGCCTGACGCCGTCCCTGCTGTCGCAGGAGCAGCTGAAGGAGGCGGGTGAGCGGCTGCGGGGGTACGGGCAGCGAGGCTGAGCGCATGCGGGCGCCCCTCGCTACCACCCGGAGCGCCCCCCTTCCCTTTCCACGCGCCAGGTCGCATCCCCCAGCCCTGCGCCAGTCGCATCCCCCCGTCCGGCCGTTCCGCTGGCCGCCGGACGAGCCGGACAGGACACTGGAGCCGTGCGCACTGTCAAAGCGACGGCCGCTGCCGTCACCGCCATGACGGTGGTCGGCGCCGCAGCGGTGGCCGCCGGCCGGTTCGCCAGCGACGCCGCGCTGAAGGCGCCGCCCGGCCGGCCACTGCCCACCGAACCCCGGCTCACCGTGCACGGCACGGCCGCGGGCCGCGTCACCCTCACCCGCGCCCTCGCCTCCCTGCGCCCCGGCAACTACGGCCTCGCGGGCAACGGCTCCCACGCGGTCGTCGGCCCCGTCCTGGACTCCGCCCCGCATCCGCCCGACTCCGTCGTACGCCGCCTGGAACGCGTCACCCACGGCACCCTGGAGCCCGGCGACAAGGTCTGGCTCACCCCGGGGCTGCACATCGGAGACCCCGGCACGGCGCTCGGCCTGGACCACACCGACGTCGAGATCCCCGGCGAACTCGGGCCCCTGCCCGCCTGGTTCGTGCCCGGCGCCCGGGACACCTGGGTCGTCATGGCACACGGCCTGGGCACCGGCCGGGAACACCCCATGAATCTCATGACCTTCCTGCACGGCCTGCGCTTCCCCGTTCTCGACCTCGCCTACCGGGGCGACCCCGGCGCCCCCCGCTCCCCGAACGGCCTGAACCATCTCGGCGAGACCGAGTGGCGCGACCTGGACGCGGCGGTCCGCCACGCCACGGCCCAGGGTGCGGCACGTGTCGTCCTGTACGGCTGGTCCACCGGCGCCACCATGGCTCTGCGCACTGCCGCGCACTCCTCGGTACGGGACCGCATCAGCGGGCTCGTCCTCGACTCCCCGGTGCTCAACTGGGAAGCGACCCTGCGCGCGCTCGCCGCCGCCCGGCGCACCCCGGGCCCGCTGCTGCCGCTCGCCGTCCGCGCCGCCCAGGGCCGCACCGGTCTGTACGGCGACCGCATCGACGAAGCCGCGCACCCCGAGCGGCTGACGGTGCCGGCCCTGCTGGTGCACGGCCCCGACGACCTGGTGGCCCCCTGGGAATTCTCCCGGCGCCTCGCCGACCGCCGTCCCGACCTGGTCGCCCTCCACACCGTCCGGCAGGCACCGCACAACGCCATGTGGAACGCCGACCCGACCGGCTACGAGGAAGCCCTGCGCCGCTTCCTGACGCCTTTGATGTGAGTTCCGGGCCCGCTGACGGTCCCGCCGCGCACACCCCCGGCCGGCCCTGCCCCGCGGTTCCGTTTGACGCCGTACCACTGTCCGGATTTCGGCCGGCACCCCCTCGCACGGCCCGTGCCTTGGCCACTCCCGTCGCCCCACGTGACATTCCGTTTGGGTTTTCGGACCGTCAACCGGAAGACTGCACCCGTGACGTCCCGTATCCCGCGCGACTCCAGGCTCCGACTCGTCCGCCCGCGACCCCTGGCCGCCGCCCCCCGAGCGATGAACCAGCGGCGCTCGCGCCGCCCCGCCCCCCGCCCGCCGGAGGGCACACCGGCCCCCGCGGAGCTGGCCGGAATGGCGCGCTCCAGGCTGGCCGGCGCGGCCCGCCTGGCGCGCTGGGCCGACGCCGCCCTGCGCCCCGGCAGGGGCAACGCGACCTCCGACGGCAAGGCCACCCTCGCCGACGCGACCACCGAACGGGCGGCCGCCGACCTGGGCCTGACTCCGGCCCAGATCCGCGCCGACTGGGACACCGCCCGCCTCGCCGGACTCGTCGAGGTGCACGGCGACAGCGCCCGCCCCGGCTGGCGGCTGCGCGCCTGGGACCGCGACGACACCGCCGTCCTGCGCGGCTGGGTGGCCCTCTTCGACGCGTGGTCGCTCGCGCACCCGGAACCCGCCGGGCACGAGCCCGCCGCCGTCGCCGAGGTCGTCTCGGCGATGCCGCAGGTGCTCTCCTTCCTCCAGCTGTCGGCCGGGCCGGTCCCCGTCGAGCAGCTGCTCGACCTCCTCCAGCAGCGGGTCAGGGAACTGCGCACCGAGCGCTGCGAGGTCCCCTACGGCCCGCAGCGCGAACCCGCGAGCCCCCCGGCCCCCGGCACCGCGACCCCGGTCGACGCCGAGCCCGGGGAAGCCGAGCTCGCCCCTCTCCTCGACTGGGCCCTGCACGCCCTCGCCTCGGTCGGCGCCCTCACCTACGGCGCCGGACAGGCCACGCTCACCCCGCTGGGCAGCTGGGCGGTCTGGGTCAAGCTGGAGCAGATCTGCGTCGCCGCGCAGAGTCCCGCGGGCAACATCGAGGCCGTCGCCGAGGACATGCTGCGCGGCTGCGCCCAGCTGCGGCCCAACGCCGCCCGCGCCGAGTACCGCGCCTGGCTCGCGGCCCGGCCCGTGGGCAGCGCCGTCACCGAACTCCTCGACGCCGCCCGTGGCGAGGACGCCCTGCTGCGCGGCCTGGCCTTCGAGGCGCTGCGCGTCGTCGGCGCCCCCGCCGAGCACGACGTACGGGCCGTGCTCGCCGAGCCGACCCTGCGGCCGTACGCCCTGCTGTGGCTCGCGGAGCACGACGGCGCCGATCCCGAGGACGCCCACGAGGTGCTGACCCGGGAGGAGGCCACCTGGCTGTGGGTCGACACGGCCGCCGCCGTCGCCGACCACGGTGAGGCGCCGCTCCTGGTGCGGCATCTGGAGTCCGCCGTGCAGCCGACCGTGCCCGCCCTGCTCGACGAGGTGCGTGCCGTGGGCCATCCGCGCACCGTGCAGGTCCTGGTCGCCCTGGCCGCCGCGCACCCCGACCCCGCCCTGGCGAAGGCCGTCCGCCGCGCGGCCTTCCAGGTGCACACCGGAGGCAGCTGAAGGGCCCGGCAGGGCGAGGTCAGTCGCCGGTGCGGGGCGCGTACGCGCCGAAGCTCCAGACATTGCCCTCGGCGTCCCGGGCCATGTAGTCCCGCGATCCGTAGTCCTGGTCCGTCGGGGGCATCAGGATCTCCACGCCGTGGTCCGCGGCATGCTGGTGGTGTGCGTCGACGTCGTCCACCACGACGTACACCCCGGCCGGTCCCGCGTCCTTCATCACCGTGTCGAAGAGACCGCCGCGGCCCTTCGAGCCGATCATCACCCCACCGTTGCCCTGCACCAGCTCGGCGTGCGTCACCGTGCCGCCCTCGCCCTCGTACACCGCCAGCTCGGTGAAGCCGAGGGCCTCCGTGAGCTGTCTGATCGCCGCCTTCGCGTCGGCGTACAGCAGCGTCGGGTAGATGCTCGGACCGCCACCGCTCGTGCCTGCCATGCCGATCACTCCTTCGTGTGCCGGGGCTGTGCGCCGGGCCGCAGCGCCGTACGGGCGATCCGCCCGGTGAGATTCATCCTGACATCCGCCACCGGCAACGCCGCCCGATACGCCCGAAAGGCCCCGGCGGAAACGAGCCGTTCCCGACGCGGGCGGGCCTCAGGCGAAGGTGTTGCACCGGGCCATGTCCCCGGTCCGGTAACCCTGCTGGAACCACGCCTGCCGCTGCGCCGCGGACCCGTGCGTCCACGTCTCCGGCGTCACCCGCCCCTGGAACCGCTCCTGGATCCGGTCGTCGCCCACGGCCGCCGCCGCGTCCATGCCGTCGCGGATGTCGGCCTCGGTGAGATCGGTGATCAGCGGACGTCCGGTCGACTCGTCCGGCGTCGTCGTGGCGTGGTGCGCCCAGACCCCGGCGTAGCAGTCCGCCTGCAGCTCCACCCGTACCGCGTTGCTGTCCGCGCCGGAGCGTCCGTCCTGCGCCCGGTCGAGGGTGCCCATCAGGTCCTGTACGTGATGCCCGTACTCATGCGCCACCACGTACGCCTGCGCGAACGGCCCGCCGCTGGAGCCGAACTTCGTCCGCAGCTCGTCGAAGAACCCGAGGTCCAGATAGACCTTGCGGTCGCCGGGGCAGTAGAACGGCCCGACCGCCGAGGTCGCCGCGCCGCACGCGGTGCCGACCCGCTGGCTGAAGAAGACGGTGGGGGAGCGCGAGTAGGTGCCCCTGCGCCGTTCGAACTCCTCGTCCCAGAAGTCCTGCACGCTGTTGACCACCGCCACCATCCGGCAGTCGTCCCTGGTGTTCGCGTCCTGGCCGGTACGGCAGTCCTGCTGCACCTGCGCGAGCGAGGACGACGTCGGCACCGGCTGGGGGCTTGTGTCGGTCAGGCCGAGCTGGTCCGGCCCGACCCCGAAGAAGAGCCCCAGGAGCAGCGCCAGCAGACCGGCGAGACCGCCGCCGACGGTGGCCCTGCCGCCGGGAATCCGGCGGCCGCGAACGTCCTGCACCTCGGACGTGTCGAGCCTGGCGTCGTCGTCGAACTGCATGAAGGCACCACCCTCTGCCGGCCGGTCCCCCTGGCGCCATCCTCACGGTCGCCCGGCCTCCCGGCGCCGGGCGGGCGTCCGAACGGGCGACCTGCCCACCGCGGGCCCGCCACATCCCGGCGCCACCCCGCGCCCCTGGTTACGCTCTGCGCCTGTTCGCGAGCACGGCTGTGGAAGGAGTCCGGTGGTCGTTCTGCCGGCCGAGGCGAAGCCGACCGATCCCCTCGCGCCGGACACGGGCCCCGCCGCCCCCCGGGCACCTCGCCGCCTCCCGGCCGCCGTCACCGCCCTGCTGCTCACGGTCCCCCTCCTGGCCGCAGCCCACCACGCCCGGCCGGCCCCCTACGGAGACCGCCTCACCGTGCACACGCGCGTGCAGCACCCCGCCCCGGACCTGCGTATCCGCGGGGGGACCGTCGAGGCGTACGACCGGGCCACCGGCGCGGTCCGCTGGCACTACACCCGCGAAGGGCGCCACCCCCTCACCGTGCTCCCCGCGCGCGGGGAGGCGATCACGCTCTGGGACGACGGACTCGTCACCGACACCGACGGCACCACCGTGCGCTGGCACCGCGCGCTCCCGGCCGCCGCCGGCTGGCTCGCGGCACACGGTGGAACCGGCGTCCTGCGCCCCCTGGGCCGGGGCATCCTCGCCGTGGTCACCCCGGACCGCATCGCGGCGTACCGCACCTCCGACGGCGACCTGCGCTGGGTGCTGCCCGCCCGCAAGGGATGTACGTTCCGGCCCGAACGCGCGCTGCGCAGGAGCGGAGCCCTGCTCGTCGCCCAGCCCTGCGCGCGCGCCGCCTGGACCACCCAGCTCGCCGCCGTCGACGACCTGGGCCGGATCGCCCCGCAGCGCGCGCCACTCGGCAACGACGCCTCAGGGCGGCGGCAAAAACTGCTTGCACCTCCCCGTTAGACTGGCCTCATGGCCATTCTCCTCGCGCATTAGACGGCGGGAACGTCCTCAGCCGCCTGTCCCGCCACCAACCCGCCCTGGAGTCTGTCCGTGATCTCCGCCTCCGGTATCGAGCTGCGCGCCGGTGCCCGCGTCCTCATCGAGTCCGCCACCTTCCGTGTCGCCAAGGGCGACCGCATCGGTCTGGTCGGCCGCAACGGCGCCGGCAAGACCACCCTGACCAAGGTGCTGGCCGGCGAGGGCATCCCCGCCGCCGGCGCGGTCACGCGCTCCGGCGAGGTCGGCTACCTCCCGCAGGACCCCCGCACCGGCGACCTCGACATACTCGCCCGTGACCGCATCCTCTCCGCGCGCGGCCTGGACGTACTGATCCGCAAGATGCGCGACAACGAGCAGCGCATCGCCACCGGCAAGGGCGCCACCCGCGACAAGGCGATGAAGCAGTACGAGCGGCAGGAGACCGAGTTCCTGACCAAGGGCGGGTACGCCGCGGAGGCCGAGGCCGCCACCATCGCGGCCGCGCTGAACCTGCCCGACCGGGTGCTCGGCCAGCCCCTGCACACGCTCTCCGGCGGTCAGCGCCGCCGCATCGAGCTGGCCCGCATCCTGTTCTCCGACGCGGACACGCTGCTGCTGGACGAGCCGACGAACCACCTCGACGCCGACTCGATCGTCTGGCTGCGCGACTACCTGAAGACCTACCGCGGCGGCTTCATCGTGATCTCCCACGACGTCGACCTGGTCGAGACGGTCGTCAACAAGGTGTTCTACCTGGACGCCAACCGGGCCCAGATCGACGTCTACAACATGGGCTGGAAGCTCTACCAGCAGCAGCGCGAGGCCGACGAGAAGCGCCGCAAGCGCGAGCGCGCCAACGCCGAGAAGAAGGCCGCGGCGCTGCACTCGCAGGCCGACAAGATGCGCGCCAAGGCCACCAAGACGGTCGCCGCGCAGAACATGGCCCGGCGCGCGGACAAGCTGCTCAGCGGCCTGGAGGCGGTCCGGCAGTCGGACAAGGTCGCCAAGCTCCGCTTCCCCGAGCCCGCGCCCTGCGGCAAGACCCCGCTGACCGCCGAGGGACTGTCCAAGTCGTACGGCTCGCTGGAGATCTTCACCGACGTCGACCTGGCCATCGACAAGGGCTCCCGCGTGGTCATCCTCGGCCTCAACGGCGCGGGCAAGACCACCCTGCTGCGGCTGCTCGCCGGGGTGGAGAAGCCCGACACCGGCCAGGTCACCCCCGGTCACGGCATGAAGCTGGGCTACTACGCACAAGAGCACGAGACCCTCGACCCGGACCGCACGGTCCTGGAGAACATGCGTTCCGCCGCGCCCGACATGGACCTGGTCGAGGTCCGCAAGGTGCTCGGCTCGTTCCTGTTCTCCGGTGACGACGTCGACAAGCCGGCCGGTGTCCTCTCCGGCGGTGAGAAGACCAGGCTCGCCCTCGCCACCCTGGTGGTGTCCGCGGCGAACGTGCTGCTGCTCGACGAGCCGACCAACAACCTCGACCCGGCCAGCCGCGAGGAGATCCTCGGCGCGCTGCGCACCTACAAGGGCGCGGTCGTTCTGGTCACCCACGACGAGGGCGCCGTCGAGGCGCTCCAGCCGGAGCGGATCATCCTGCTGCCGGACGGCGTCGAGGACCTGTGGGGCTCGGACTACGCGGACCTGGTCGCCCTCGCCTGATCGCCCGCACGTGCTCGCCGGGACGTGACCACCCGCACCTGACCGCCCGTACCTGACCGTTCGTACGCGATCGTTCGCACGCCCGAGTGCCGGTCGATCGCATGATCAATCGGTCAGCTCCGCTTGATCGAATGGCTGATCCACTGCGTATGGATCATTCGGCCCAGTAGTGATCCATCATCTGTGTGAGATCTCCTCGTACCCGGGTGTGTCGTACACCCATTTCCCGCCGAATCCCTTTGTCGACAAGGCCTCGGCGGCGCCGTGGTCCTGACCTGGCACTTCAGGGAACAACCCGTTCGGCCGTATGCGCGCCACGCCCCGGAACGACTGATTCCCCTTGTGGGGATGTGCTCCTGTCGTCAAAACCCTCCTCCACGGACCTTGCCGAATGGGTGGCCATGAAGGCCCGGAGGGGTGATCATGAGGGGACCAGAGCGCACTTCCCATGAGGAGGCACGGGTGGCCGAGACTCTGAAGAAGGGCAGCCGGGTGACCGGCGCCGCGCGCGACAAGCTCGCGGCAGACCTGAAGAAGAAGTACGACGCCGGTGCGAGCATCCGGGCGTTGGCCGAGGAGACCGGCCGCTCGTATGGCTTTGTGCACCGCATGCTCAGCGAGTCGGGCGTCACGCTCCGTGGGCGTGGCGGGGCGACGCGGGGCAAGAAGGCCGCTTCGGCCTGACGCCCGGGGGTTCACCTCGACCTCGATGGTGACCACCCGGTCGGTCCGGTGATCGGCTGGGTGGTTACTGTGCAGTCACTTGAGTGCCTCGGTACGGCACTCACGATGACCGCACCCATCGGAGGCGCCCCATGGCTTCGCTCGACCCGGTACTCGACAAGGACGGCGTACGGCTCACCGTCGACGACGCGATCGCCACGGTGACGCTGACCAATCCGGCCAAGCGCAACGCGCAGAGCCCCGCTCTGTGGCGGGCGTTGGCCGAGGCCGGTCGGCAACTGCCGGGCACCGTCCGCGTGGTCGTGCTGCGCGCCGAGGGCCAGTCCTTCTCGGCGGGCCTCGACCGGCAGGCCTTCACTCCCGAGGGCTTCGACGGCGAGCCGTCCTTCATCGACCTCGCGCGCGGCAGCGACGCGGAGTTGGACGCGACCATCGCCGAGTACCAGGAGGCGTTCACCTGGTGGCGGCGCAGCGACATCGTCTCCGTCGCCGCCGTGCAGGGGCACGCCATCGGTGCGGGTTTCCAGCTCGCCCTCGCCTGTGACCTGCGCGTCGTCGCCGACGATGTGCAGTTCGCCATGCGCGAGACCAGCCTGGGCCTGGTCCCGGACCTGGCCGGCACGCATCCGCTGGTCGGGCTCGTCGGCTATGCCCGCGCGCTGGAGATCTGTGCCACGGGACGCTACGTGACGGCGGACGAGGCCGTGCAGACCGGACTGGCGAACGTCGCCGTGCCGCCGGCCGACCTCGACGGCGCCGTCCGCGATCTGGCGGCGGCGCTCCTTGCCGCGCCGCGCGACGCCGTGATCGAGACCAAGGCGCTGCTGCGCGGCGCGGGCGGGCGGACGTACGAGGACCAGCGTGTCGCCGAACGCGCGGCCCAGGCGCGGAGGTTGCGGGACCTCGCGGGCCTGGGCGAGTGACGCCGTCAGCCCACCGCCGTGATCAGTACGGCCACCGTCGGGTGATCCCGTAGCGCGATACCCACCCGCGTGCGGACCTTCCGGGCCACCTCGACGGCCCGGTGGTCCTCGTCGACGGCCAGTTCCACGCGGACATGCCTGCGCGGCAGCGTGGTGTCGCCCTCGCCGGCCTCGATGTGCACCGCCCTGCCCAGCACGCTGGTCAGGCACGACACACCCGGCACCCCCAGAGCCGCGGCGGCCACCGCGGCGGCCTCGCCGTCCGCGGGCTGCCGCGCCTGGGCCGGCCCGGACGGTCGTACGACGTCGGGTTCCGGCGCCTCGTCCAGCAGGGCCGTCACCCGCAGGTCGACCTCCGCCACGGTCAGCCCCAGCCGCTCCGCGGCTGCCGCCGACAGCGCCGCACGCAACCGGCCGGCCGTCGCCGGCACTGGCTCGGCCGCCGTGGCCGCGCATTCGGCCGTCACCCGGAGGGGGCCCGGAGGCAGGGCGCTCGGCGGCGGGGGCACGGCCGGGGGGCGAGCGGCGTCCGGGTCGGCCAAGGTGATCCGGAGCGCGTCAAGGCGCACCCCCGGCACCGCGTTCGCCGCGTGCCGCAGGACCGTCCCGGCCGCGTCCTCCGCGATCCACGCCCCGTCGCCCGGATCGCCGAGCGGGAGCAGCCTGCCGAGGTTGAGCTGCTGTCTTACTGCCTGCGTCCATCGGTCCGCCGTCATTGCTCCAGCCTGCCGTATTCGCGGCGCGGTGCCGTGCAACGTCACTTACCGTGGTCGCAGGACGACGGAAGGACGCACGGCGATGACCGAGATGGACCGGGAGCGGACGCAGACCTCCGAGGGAGGGGCAGAGCCGGCGGTGCCCACCCGCAAGCCCGTCAGGCGCGGCGGCGGGGACCCCGGATCCCGGGGCAGGACCACCATCGCCGACGGGGTGGTGGAGAAGATCGCCGGCCTTGCCGCCCGTGACGTCGTGGGCGTCCACGCGATGGGCAGCGGCCTGAGCCGCACCTTGGGGGCCGTGCGGGACCGGGTGCCCGGCGGGTCGAAGTCCGTGACACGCGGTGTGAAGGCCGAGGTCGGAGAGGTGCAGACCGCGCTCGACCTGGAGATCGTCGTCGAGTACGGCGTGTCGATCGCCGATGTCGCGAGGGCCGTCCGGGAGAACGTGATCGCGGCCGTGGAGCGGATGACGGGCCTGGAGGTCGTCGAGGTCAACCTCGCGGTGAGCGACGTCAAGCTCCCGGACGAGGAGGACGAGGAGCCGGAACACCGCCTCCAGTGACATACCGTCACTCGAAGGCTGTAATGCACCACAATGGCATGGAACGCATCCATACGGGCCCCAACGACCCGCACGGCTACGAGCTGAGGAGCGCACGATGAGCAGGGCCGTGGTCGGCATGATCGCCGGAATGGCGCTGGGCTTCGCCGGGTACTTCGGCGGGTTCGGCGCGTTCGTGCTGGTGGCGGCGCTGGGCGCCGTCGGGTTCGTCGTCGGCCGGTTCCTGGAAGGGGATCTCGAAGCCGGCGACTTCTTCCGCACCCGCGACCGGCGGCGGTGACGCCCGTGAGCAGCGGGCCGGACGAGTCCCGCAGGACGGGCGACGTCGTCGCGGCGGGCGAGCGCGGGCAGACCACCATCGCCGACCGCGTGGTCGCGAAGATCGCCGCGCAGGCCGCTCACGAGGCGCTCGGGCGGCTGTCCCCGGAAGCGGCCCGGCCGCGGGCCACGGTCGTCGTCCGTCCCCTGGCCCCCGACCGGGCCGGGCCTGCGGGGATGCCCGTCGACGCCGCCCGGGTCCGGGTCCATCTCGAACTCGACTACCCCAGCGACATCGGCTCCCGGTGCGCGCAGGTGCGTCGTCATGTCGTGGAGCGGGTAGGCGCGTTGGTGGGAATGGAGGTTCCGGAAGTCGCGGTCCAGGTGGAGCGGCTGCACCTGGCGGCGGCGCACGCGGCGCAGGGGAGGACCCGATGAGCGAGCCCCAGGGCTCCGAGGGCACCACACAGAGACTGCCGGTGATCGAGAAGGCCCGACCGGAGCTGGGCCAGTCCGCGTCGGCGGCCGCCTACGAGCCGCGGCCCGGCCTGGAGGGGGAGGACGGCAGGACGCGCCGCTTCTGGTCGGCCCGCCGCGTCCCCGCGGCGGTGGTCGCCACGCTGCTGCTGGTCGCGGCGGGCGTCCTCCTCTACGACATCGCGGCCGTACGCGCCGGCCGGCCCGCCATGTACTGGCGCCGGGAGCTGGCCCGCCAACTCGCCGAACGCCCCCTCGACGACCTCTGGGTCCTGCTCGGCGCGGGCGTCGCCGCCGCCCTCGGCCTGTGGCTGGTCGTGCTCGCCGCCACGCCCGGCCTGCGGGCCGTCCTGCCCATGCGGCGCACGCACCCCGAGGTCCGCGCCGGACTCGACCGGAGCGCCGCCGCGGCCTATCTGCGCGACCGGGCCATGGAGGTCTCCGGGGTGCAGTCCGCACGGGTACGGATGCGCCGCCGGCGCGCCGACGTACGGGCGGTGTCGCACTTCCGTGAACTCGACGACGTACGCGCCGACCTGGACGACGTGCTCGCCGACGCGATCAGGGCACTGGGCCTGTCCCGCGGCCCCGCGTTGTCGGTGCACGTCCGGCGGCCCGGCCGGAAGGGGTGATTGCGGTGCTCAGGAGCGTCAACCGGGTACTGCTGGGTGTCGCGGGACTCGTGCTGCTCGTGCTGGGCGGCGCGGTGCTGGCCGTGGGGCTCGGGGTGGAGGCGCCGTCCTGGTGGATCCACGGCGGCCGCGACGACGTACTGCTCGCCGATCCGGAACGGACCCGGTGGCGGGACGCCGGCTGGTGGTGGCCGGCCGTCCTCGCGGCCCTCGCGGTGCTGTTCCTGCTCGCCCTGTGGTGGCTGGTCGCGGTGGTGCGCCGGCGCCGGCTCGCCGAGGTGCTGGTCGACACCGGTGACGGGGAGGGCGCGCTGCTGCGGGGCCGGGCCCTGGAGGACGTGCTCTCCTCCGAGGCGAGCGCCCTGGACGGCGTGGCCCGCGCGCACGTCCGCCTCAGGGGCCGTCGCACCGCCCCCGAGGCCCGCGCCAGGCTCCTGCTGGAACCCGACGTCGACCCCGGGGAGGCGCTGGACCACCTGACGACCCGGGCGCTCGCCCACGCCCGCAACTCGGCGGGCCTGGCGTCGCTGCCGGCGAAGGTGCGGCTGAAGGGCGTCAGGCACCGCGCGGAAAGGGTCAGTTGACGGCCTCAGAAACCGTGCCGCGCCCCGCCGTCCACCGGCACCATGACCCCGGTCACGTAGGACGCGGCCGGTGACAGCAGGAAGGCCGCCGTACGCCCGAACTCCTGCGGCGTCCCGTACCGCCGCAGCGGGATCCGCGACTCGCTGGCCGCACGGGTCGCCTCCGGATCCGCCGACAGCCGGTCCAGTTCCCGCACCCGGTCCGTGTCGATCCGTCCCGGCAGGACGCCGACCACGCGCACGCCCCGCGGACCGAGCTCGTCCGACAGCGACTTGGCGAACCCGGCCAGTCCCGGGCGCAGGCCGTTGGAGATCGTCAGCGCCGGAATCGGCTCGTACACCGACCCCGACAGCACGAACCCGATCACTCCTCCGGCCTCCAGCTCCGCGGCCGCCGCGCGGGCCAGCCGCACCGCGCCGAGAAACACCGACTCGAACGCGGCCAGCCACTGCTCGTCCGTGTTGTCGGCCACGAACCCCGCGGGCGGGCCACCCACGCTGACGAGCATCCCGTCGAAGCGGCCGAACCGCTCCCGCGCCGCGGCGATCAGAAGCGCCGGCGCCTGCGGATCGGCGTTGTCCACGGCCACGCCGTACGCGTTCGGCCCCAGCTCGGCCGCCGCCTCGGCGACCCGCTCCTCGTCCCGGCCCGTGACGACGACTTTCGCACCGTCGGCGACCAGCTCACGCGCGGAGGCGTTGCCCAGCCCGCGGGTGGCCCCGGTGACGACGTACACCCGGTCCTTCAGTCCAAGATCCATGCGACCTATCCTGCCCCCTCGTCCCCGAACAGGGCGAGGGCCGTGTTCACCAGACCGATGTGACTGAACGCCTGCGGGAAGTTGCCGAGCTGGCGGCCGGCCACCGGGTCGTACTCCTCGGCCAGCAGTCCCACGTCGTTCGCCAGCCCCACCAGCTGCTCGAACAACTCGCGGGCCTCCTCCGTGCGGCCCGTCATGTGCAGTGCGTCCGCCAGCCAGAACGAGCAGACCAGGAAGGTGCCCTCACCGCCGGGCAGCCCGTCCACGGCCGTGCGGTCGGCGCTGTAGCGGTGCAGGAAGCCGCCCTGGCAGAGCTCGGCGCGGACCGCGTCGATGGTGCCCGTCACCCGCGGATCGTCCGGCGGCAGAAAGCCCACGCGCGGGATGAGCAATGTCGCGGCGTCCAGTTCGCGGGAGCCGTAGTACTGCGTGAAGGTGTTGCGCTCCGGGTCGTAGCCCTGCTCGCACACCTCCCGGTGCACCTCCTCGCGGAACTCCCGCCAGCCGTCCAGATCGCCCTTCAGGTCCGGATTGCGCTCCATGGTGCGCACGGCACGGTCGGCGGCCACCCACACCATCACCTTGGAGTGCACGAACTGCTTGCGGCCGCCGCGCACCTCCCACAGCCCCTCGTCCGGCTGCCGCCACGCGGACCGCAGGAACTCCATCAGGGCGCACTCCAGTTGCCACATGTGCGGCTTGACGGCCATCCCCGAGATCCGCGCCAGCGACAGCGAGTCCATCACCTGGCCGTACACGTCCAGCTGGAGCTGGCGTACGGCGTCGTTGCCGATCCGGACGGGAGCGGAACCGGCGAACCCGGCCAGCCAGGGCAGCTCGGCCTCGGGCAGCCGTCGCTCGCCGGCCAGCCCGTACATGATCTGCATGTCCGCCGGGGCGCCCGCGACCGCGCGCACCAGCCAGTCACGCCAGGCCTCGGCCTCCTCGTGGTAGCCGGCCGACAGCAGTGCGCCCAGGGTGAGGGTGGAGTCGCGCAGCCAGCAGTAGCGGTAGTCCCAGTTGCGCACGCCGCCGAGCTCCTCCGGAAGGGAGGTCGTGGGGGCGGCGACGATGCCACCGGTCGGGGCGTAGGTGAGGGCCTTGAGGGTGATCAGCGAGCGCAGTACGGCGTCCCGGTGCGGACCGTCGTAGCGGCAGCGCGCCGACCAGGCCTGCCAGTCCGCGAGGCTGTGGCGCAGCGACTCGTACGGGTCGACCAGCGGTGGGCGCGGCTCGTGGGAGGGGTGCCAGGTGAGGACGAACGCGACCTTCTCGCCGGGGCCGACGGTGAACTCCGAGTGCGTGCCGAAGTCCTCGCCCCAGGTGTGCACCGGCGGCTCGCTGCGCAGCCACGCGGAGTCCGGGCCCGCGACGGCCACCCGGTGCCCGTCGGACCTGCGCATCCACGGCACGATCGAACCGTAGTCGAAGCGCAGCCGGAGCGTGCTGCGGACGGTGACGCGGCCGCTGAGGCCCTCGACGATGCGGACGACGTCGGGGGCGCGGTCGCGCTGCGGCATCAGGTCGGTGACGCGGATCGAGCCCTCGGGTGTGTCCCACTCGGTGTCCAGGACCAGGGTCCCGGGGCGGTACGCACGCCGCGTGCAGGTGTGCGGGGTGCCGTCGGCGGCTCCGGCGTCCCCGGTGTCCTTGGGGGCGATGCGCCAGTGGCCGTTGTCCTCGTCGCCGAGCAACCTGGCGAAGCAGGCGGCCGAGTCGAAGCGGGGCAGGCACAGCCAGTCGACGGAGCCGTCCCTGCCGACGAGAGCGGCGGTCTGTTCGTCGCCGATGAGGGCGTAGTCCTCGATACGGCTGGTGGCGATGGACTGGGCGGAGATGCTCGTGGGCGGGTGCACGGAGTGCGGGTTCCCGGGTGACCGGCCGGGCAATCCGGGTGCCCTTGGACGAGGGCCGGCGGGCGCGGGCTACACCGGTGCCGGGGCCGTCTCCTGCTGCTTCTGCGCCGTCGCCGCTGCCCGGTCCCGGGCCTCGCGGCGGGCCAGGATCACCCAGCCGACGGGGACGCCCGCCGCGAACAGCCACCACTGTATGGCGTACGCCATGTGGTTGCCGATGCTGTCGTGGTCCGGGGCGGGGATCAGCTCGGGCGTGTCGCCCTTCGGCCCGGGCTCGGTCAGTTCGACGTATCCGCCGAGGACCTGCCGGCCGAGGCGCTCGGCCTCCCGCGCGCTGTCGATCAGCATGATCTGGCGGTCCGGCAGGCCCTGGACGTTCTTGATCCCGCTCTCGGCGGTGGTCTGGTCGGGCATCAGCCGCCCGGTGACGGTGGTCTCACCCCGCGGGGGCGCCGGAATCCTCGGGAACTCGGTCTGGCTCAGCCCGTCCGAGGGCACCCAGCCGCGGTTGACCAGCAGGACCTTTCCGTCGTCGAGGACGAAGGGGGTCAGCACGTGGTAGCCGACCTCGTCGTCCGCGTTGGTACGGCGGCGTACGACGACCTCGTGGGCGGTGTCGAAACGGCCCTGCGCTGTCACGCGCCGGTACAGGTAGGCGCCGTCGACCTCGGCTCCGGGCGAGGTCAGCGACTCGACGGGGACCGGCTCGGCGGCCAGCGAGCCGGCGATCACGGTGTTCAGCGCGACCCTGCGCTCATGCCGGTGCAGCTGCCAGAAGCCCAGCTCGATCATCGTCGGGATGAGGGCGAGGGCGACAAGGGTGAGGATCACCCACTGCCGGGACAACAGGAAGCGGTACACCCCACGACCGTACATCTCGGGCCGTGGGGTGCGGTGCGTGGGGGTGCGGGAGGGCTGCAGGGGCTCAGACGCGGTCGACGATTCCCACCCTCCCCTCCGCGCGGGCGCAGTGCGCACCGCAGTACCAGTGGCCCTCGACCTCGACCCCCTGCCCGATGATCTGGACCCGGCAGTGCTCGCAGATCGGAGCCATGCGGTGGATCGCGCACGCGAAGCAGTCGAAGACGTGCACCGCGCCCTGCGCGTGGACCTCGAAGGACATTCCGTAGTTATTGCCGCAAACCTCGCAAGTCGCCATGCGCCACAGGGTGAGCCGTCCCCGAGGCGCGGGCGAGCGGGCGCCGGGCGAGTCGCGCACCAATCACCCGTCCGTACGGTCACGCCCCGGACGCCGGCTCCACATCTGCCAGGAGCTGCCCGAACGCCGCCTCGTCGACCACCGGCGTGCCGTACTGCCGGGCCTTGACGACCTTCGACGTGCCCGAGTCCGGGTCGTTGGTGACGAGCAGGCTCGTCAGCCGGGACAGGCTCGTGGCGACATGCAGCCCGGCCTCGACGGCGCGGTCCTCCAGCAGCTCACGTTCGACCGAGGTGTCCCCGGAGAAGGCGATCCGCATGCCCTGCTTGAGGCGCTTGCCCTCCTCGTACCGCCCGGGGTTGGGGTACGGGCACGCGGGCCGCTTCCGGGACGGGCGCCAACTGCCCGGCCGGTAGCCGCTGTAGCCGCCGTGCCCGCCCGCCTGCTGCCCGATGCGCGCCGCGGGTCGCTCCACCCACTCGGTCAGTGGCCGGCACTCGTGCAAGGGGAGCCGCAGCTGCCCCTCCGCCGCGGCCCGCAGGCTCGGCCGGAACGCCTCCGCGAGCACGCGCGCGTCGTCGAGCGCGTGGTGCGCGCGCTGCTGCACGACGCCGAAGTGAGCGGCCAGCGACTCCAGCTTGTGGTTGGGCAGCGGAAGCTCCAGCGCCTTGGACAGGGCGATGGTGCACAGCCGCTGACGCACCGGCGCCTCACGCCGCACGCGCGCGTACTCGCGGGCGATCATCTGCCAGTCGAACACGGCGTTGTGCGCGACGAGCACCCGGCCCTGAAGCCGGCTCGCGAACTCCTCGGCGATGTCCCCGAAGAGCGGCGCCCCTTCGAGCGCCTCGCTCGTCAGACCGTGGATCCACACGGGTCCCGGGTCCCGCTCGGGGTTGACCAGCGTGTACCAGTGGTCCTGGACCTCACCGCGCCCGTCCAGCCGGTAGACGGCCGCGGAGATTATCCGGTCGTCCCGGGCCAGGCCGGTGGTCTCCACGTCAACGACCGCGTATCCCTGGGGATACGCGGTCGGCCAGACTGCCGGGGAGGACGCTGCCGTCGTTCGGTCTTCGAGCATGGTCATTGAGGATACGGGCCGGGACCGACATCGCCGTCCGTCAGGACCCCTGTCCGGTCCGCCTGTTCGAGAGGCGGAGGTCGGTGGGTGTGACGGCCCATCAGGCGTGGGCCTCCGGCTGGGGGTGCGCTTGCCGGAGATCGTCGGCGAACAAGGGCGTACCGCTGGTAATACTTGTCGGTAACAACCTCTAGCCGCGGCCGGTCACGGGCCCTACGGTGCACCCATGCCGAACCTCCCCGATGTCGTGCTCTGGTCCATACCGGCCTTCGTGCTGCTCGCCGTCGTCGAGATGATCGGCGTCCGTCTCCACCCCGACGAGGAGGCGGCCGGGTACGAAGCCAAGGACGCCGCCACCAGCGTCACGATGGGACTCGGCAGCCTCTTCTTCGACGTGCTCTGGAAGATCCCGGCCGTCGCCGTCTACACGGCCCTCTACGAAGTGACGCCGCTGCGGGTGCCCGTGCTGTGGTGGACCGTCGCTCTGATGCTCCTCGCGCAGGACTTCTTCTACTACTGGTCGCACCGCGGTCACCACGTCATCCGCGTCCTGTGGGCCTGTCACGTGGTGCACCATTCGAGCGAGAAGTTCAATCTGACCACCGCGCTGCGCCAGCCGTGGACGTCCTTGACCTCCTGGCCGTTCTACGTGCCTCTGATCGCTCTGGGTGTGCATCCGGCCGCACTGGCGTTCTGCTCGTCGGCGAACCTGGTCTACCAGTTCTGGATCCACACCGAGCGGATCGACAAGATGCCCCGCTGGTTCGAGTTCGTCTTCAACACACCCTCCCACCACCGGGTGCACCACGCCTCCCAAGGCGGCTATCTCGACCGCAACTTCGGCGGGATCCTCATCGTCTGGGACCGTCTCTTCGGCTCCTTCGCCGCCGAGACCGAGCGGCCGGTCTACGGGCTGACCAAGAACATCAACACGTACAACCCGCTGAGGGTCGCCACCCACGAGTACGTCGCCATCGCCAAGGACCTGAAGGCCGCCGGCAGTTGGCGCGAACGCGCGGGACGGGTGTTCGGCGGTCCGGGCCGGCAGCCGGCGCAGCAACCCGGGTCCGCCCCCGCACCGGAGCCGGCCGGCAGGAGTGCGGCCGCGTGAGCGCCTCCCCCGTCCGCCCTCCCGCCCCCGTACCGGCCGCCGCCGTACTCGCCGCCTTCGCGGTGGCCGCCGCCGCCGACCTGGCCTCGCTCGCCGCCGGCTTCGAGCCCGGCCACACCGTCGCCAAGCCGCTGCTGATGCCCCTGCTCGCCTGCTGGGCCTTTCTCGGCGGCGCGCCGCGTCTCCTCGTCGCCGCCCTGCTGTTCGGCTGGGGCGGGGACGTGCTGCTCCTGTCGGACGCCGGGCCCGCCTTCCTGGCGGGCATGGGTTCCTTCGCCCTGGGGCACGTGTGCTACCTCGCCCTCTTCAGGGCGCACGGCCGGCGGGGCACCGTCCCACGCGCGCGTGCGGGCCTTGCCGCCCTCGCCTACGCCGCCGCTCTCACCGGCACCGTCACGCTGCTCTGGCCCGATCTGCCCGGCGGCCTGCGCGTGCCCGTGGCCCTGTACAGCGCGCTGCTCACCGCCATGGCGTACGGCGCGCTGACCCGGCTCGGCCTCGTGGCCGGGCTCGGCGGCGCGCTCTTCATGCTCTCCGACACGTTCATCGCCACCGGCGTCGCCGAGTGGCCGCAGCTGCCGGGGCCGGACTTCTGGATCATGCTCACGTACATCGCGGCGCAGTTCCTGCTGACCCGGGGGACACTCGGCGCGCCCCACACGCCGGTGGTGGCGGAGGATGCGGTGCGGCCCGCCGGCGCACAGGCACGGGCCAGCGCGGCACCGCCGCGCTGAACGGCGGCCGGGCCGGACGGATGACCCGTCCGGCCCGGCCGGTCGTCGCGGGCGCCGCGGGGGACGCCCGTGCGGCGGCGCTACCTGGTCACCGCGTCCAGCGCGTCCGCGGTGCCCCAGCCGTAGAAGCCGTTGTAGTTCTTCGGCCCCTCGCACACCGCGTCGACCTTGCCGTCGCCGTCGATGTCGTACGGGTCCGTGCACGCCGTGCCGTCCGCCTCGGCGTACAGCAGCGCCTTGACGAGCGCCGGCGGGGCGTACGGGTGCGTCGACTTGATCAGGGCGGCGACGCCCGCGACATGCGGCGAGGCCATCGACGTACCGGCCATGTAGCCCCACCTGCCGCCGGGCAGCGTGCCCAGGATCAGGCCGCTGGTCGCGGGGGGCGCCGGCGTCTGGTACGCCGTCGAGTCGCCGCCGGGCGCGGCGATGTCGATGACGCCGAGACCGTGGTTGGAGAAGGACGACTTCAGGCCCTTCGCACCGGTGGCCGCGACCGTCACCATGCCGGGCAGCTGGGTCGGTATGTCGTAGCACTCGGACGGGTCGATCACCCGCTCGGTGGGCGTGGAGTCGTTGGGGGAGACCGGGTCGGTGATCTCGTCGGCCGCGAGGTCGTAGTTCTCGTTGCCGGCCGCGGCGACGTTGACCGCGCCCTTCCGCTCCGCGTACTTCGACGCCCGGGTGATGGCCTCCACGAGTGCCTTCTGGTCCGGGTCGTTCTTGCAGTTGAAGTACCAGGGGTCGGTGTAATAGCTGTTGTTCGTGACGTCCACGCCGTGCTCGGCTGCCCAGACGAAGCCGCAGACGACGGCCTCGGTGTAGAAGAAGCCGGCCGGGGTGGACACCTTGATGCCGGACACCTTCACGCCCGGCGCCACGCCCGTCATGCCGACGCCGTTCTTGGCGGCCGCGATCTCCCCGGCCACATGGGTGCCGTGCGGGCTCTCCGCAGCACCGGGCCGCCAGGCGCCGTCGGTGGTGTCCGGCTTGCCCGTCACGCAGTTGACGGACGCCTCGCGGTCGAAGTTCGGCGCGATGTCCGGATGGGTGTCGTCCACGCCGGTGTCGATCACGGCGACGGTCACCTTGTCGCTTCCGAGCGACTTCTCGTGCGCCTTGTCCGCCTTGATCGCCGGCAGGTCCCACTGGAGCGGCTGGAGCGGGTCCTGGCCCTCGACGGCGTCCACGTCCGCCAGGTCGCCGGCCGTGAGCACCTTCGGCGTGCCGACGTCGGTGGTCGACTGCGCGGGCAGCGGCGCCGTCCGGGTGGAGCCGGCCGACTGCACGCCGCGCACCTTCCTGATGGTCCGGGCGAAGTCCGCGTTCGCCGAGTGCACGACGATCACACCGATCTGGTGGTACGACATGACGATCGTGCCGCCTGCCTTGGCGATCGCCTTCCTCACCTGCTCCGTGTCGCTTCCGGGGCGGACGTTGACGACATAGCTGAGCGAGGTCGTGTCGGCCGTGACCGGCGCGGGGGCCGGCGCCGCGGACGCGGTAACGCCCGGCAGGAAGGCGAGAGAGGTCGCCATGGCCATCCCGACCGGGATCACCAGGGCACGGCGGTAGCGGGGGTGAGGCACTGTCATGGTGTCGGGTCTCCACTTCGTTCGCGGTGCGGGCGGACCGTGCGGGAGGTGCTGGGGGCGGGCGGTGCGGCCGGAGGGCCGGCCGCACCGCCCGCGGGGCGACTACTTGACCGCGCGCAGCGCGTCGACGATGCCGTGTCCGTAGAAACCGTTGACGCGTGCGCCGCCCTCGCACACCGCGTCCTGCGTGCCGTCACCGTCCTGGTCGTACGACCCGGGGCAGGCCGTGTCGTTCGCCTGCGCCTTCAGCAGCCACTGCAACTGCGCCGGGCTCGCCCACGGGTGCTCCGACTTGAGCAGCGCGGCGACGCCCGCGGCGTGCGGCGAGGCCATCGAGGTGCCCTGGAGGAAGGCGTACTGGTTGTTGGGCATGGTCGACAGGATGCGGCCGTTCTTCGACGGCGTGTCCGGGATCTGGTAGAGCCGGTCGCCGCCCGGCGCCGCGACGTCGACGACGCCCTTGCCGTACGAGGAGTAGTACGACTTGAGGTTCTGCACGCCCGTGGCGCTGACCGTGACGATCCCCGGGAGCTGCGTCGGTACGTCGAAGCACTCGTGCGGGTCGATGGTGCGCTCGACCGGGGTGGAGTCGTCGGGGCTGGAGTCGTCGACGATGGCGTCCGCGTCCAGGTCGTGGTTGGAGTTGCCCGCCGACGCCAGGTGCAGGGTGCCCTTCTTCTGGGCGTACAGCTGGGCCCGGTTGACCGCGTCGACGATCGCGCGCTGGTCCGGGTCGTCCATGCAGTTGTACAGCCAGGGGTCGACGTAGTAGCTGTTGTTCGTGATCTCGACGCCGTGGTCGGCGGCGAACACGAAGGCGCAGACGACGTTCTCCGGGTAGAAGAGCCCGTTGTGCGGGTCGCTCACCTTGATGCTGGCGACCTTCACACCCGGCGCCACACCGGCCACGCCGATGCCGTTGCGGGCCGCCGCGATCTCACCGGCGACATGCGTGCCGTGGTAGTCCTCCGGGGTGTACGGCCGCCAGGCGCCCTCGCTGGTGTCCGCGACGCCGCCGACACAGTTGGCGGACTGGCTCGCGGAGAAGTTGGGGGCGAGGTCGGGGTGGGTGTCGTCGACGCCGGTGTCGATCACGGCGACGGTGACCTTGCGGCTGCCCGGGTTGATCTGCGCGGCCTTGTCGGCGCCGATCGCGCGCAGGTCCCACTGGTCGGCCTCGAGGGGCTCGCTCCCGGCCGTCGCGGCCGCCTCGACCTTCGCGGCCTCCGCGGCGGTCAGGTAGTCGGCGGCGCCCTGGTCGGTCGTGCCCGCGGCGACCAGCGGGGCGGTGCGGGTGGCACCGGCCGACTGCACGCCGGGGGCCTTGCGTATCTGTGCGCCGAAGTCCGGGTTCGCCGAGTGCGCGACGATCACGCCGATCCTGTCGTAGGTGGTCACCACGGTCCCGCCGGCCGCGGCGACCGCCTTCTCCACCGACGCGATCGTGTGACGGTCCGTCCTGGTGTTGACGACGTACGCCAGTTTGGGCGAGTCCGCGGTCCGGGCCGTGGACTCCGCGCGCGGGGCGGCCGTGGCGGCCGCCGGCAGGAAGCCGAGCGAGGCGGTCAGCGACAGCACGACGGGCACGGCGAGGGCGAGCCGGCGTCTGGAACGCAGATGAGCCATGGGGTCTCCACATCATCCGGAAACAAAACCGGCCCGAGGCACAGGTGGTGCTCGGGCAGGTACATGACGGGTGGTGCAGGGTGAAGCTATCCCCCTACCTCGCTGGCCAGCAATCATTTCCGGGGATGACTTCGGAGTTTTCCGGCGATGACTTCCGAAAGAACGCACGGGGGTTGAACCGGTTCTCGCGTGGCGCCGTGACGTTGAGCAGGGAGCCCGAGCACGATCGAGGCGGCCCCCTGTCGGATCGCGCACCCGGCCACTGACATCGCCGCCCGGTTCACGTGATCCACATCACTGGCAACCGCACAGCAGCCGCAACACGAGGAGACTCCGTGTCTACCGAAGCACCGCCCCCCTCGAAGGAAACAGAACATCGACTCCCCTCGACCGAGGAGTTCGCCGAGGTGCAGAACAGCGCGGAGTTCGGTGAACTGCGCCGCTCCTACCGTTCCTTCGCCTTCCCGCTGACCGTCGCCTTCATCGCCTGGTACCTGCTGTACGTCCTGCTGTCCAACTACGCGGGCGGCTTCATGGGCACCGAGCTCTTCGGCAACATCAACGTCGCCTTCGTCTTCGGCATCGCCCAGTTCGTCACCACGTTCCTCATCGCCTGGTGGTACTCGCGGCACGCCGCCGCGAAGCTCGACCCCAAGGCCGAGGCCATCAAGTCCCGGATGGAGGGCGGCGCATGAGCCCCGTTCAGCACACCGTTCTCGCGGCCAACGAGGCCAGCGAGCACCGCCCGCTCATCATCACGCTGTTCGCGCTGTTCGTCGTCGCGACCCTCGTCATCACCATCTGGGCGGGCCGCCAGACCAAGGACGCGGCCGACTTCTACGCCGGTGGCCGCCAGTTCAGCGCGTTCCAGAACGGCCTCGCGGTCTCCGGCGACTACATGTCGGCGGCGTCGTTCCTCGGCATCGCCGGCGCGATCGCCCTCTTCGGATACGACGGCTTCCTGTACTCCATCGGCTTCCTGGTCGCCTGGCTGGTCGCCCTGCTCCTGGTGGCCGAGCCGCTGCGGAACTCCGGCCGCTACACCATGGGTGATGTGCTCGCGTACCGCATGCGCCAGCGCCCGGTGCGCACCGCCGCCGGCACCTCCACGATCGTCGTGTCGATCTTCTACCTGCTGGCCCAGATGGCGGGCGCGGGCGTCCTCGTCTCGCTGCTGCTCGGCATCACCTCGGACGCGGGCAAGATCGGGATCGTGGCACTCGTCGGCGTGCTCATGATCGTCTACGTCTCCATCGGCGGCATGAAGGGCACCACCTGGGTGCAGATGATCAAGGCTGTGCTGCTGATCGGCGGCACCCTCCTGATCACCTTCCTGGTGCTGCTGAAGTTCAACTTCAACATCTCCGACCTGCTGGGCTCCGCCGCCGAGAACAGCGGCAAGGGCGCCGCCTTCCTGGAGCCCGGCCTGCAGTACGGCGCCACCAGCACCTCCAAGCTGGACTTCATCTCCCTCGGCATCGCCTTGGTCCTGGGCACCGCCGGTCTGCCGCACATCCTGATCC
Source organism: Streptomyces sp. NPDC052023 (assembly GCF_044548465.1). Taxonomy (NCBI): domain Bacteria; kingdom Bacillati; phylum Actinomycetota; class Actinomycetes; order Kitasatosporales; family Streptomycetaceae; genus Streptomyces; species Streptomyces sp. NPDC052023. The sequence goes on from NZ_JBIUBW010000020.1 coordinate 122,911, forward strand.
GCTTCTACACGGTGCCGAACGCCAAGGCCGCCCGTAAGTCCGTGAACTGGGCCATCGGCATCATCGGCGGCTTCTACCTGATGACGATCGCGCTGGGCTTCGGCGCCGCGGCACTCATCTCGCAGAACGAGATCATCGAGTCCAACCCGTCCGGCAACACGGCGGCCCCACTGCTCGCCCTGCACCTGGGCGGCGTCGACTCGGCCTGGGGCGCGATCCTGCTCGCCACGATCTCGGCGGTGGCCTTCGCGACCATCCTCGCCGTCGTCGCCGGACTCACCCTCGCCTCGTCGTCGTCCTTCGCGCACGACATCTACGCCAACGTCATCCGCAAGGGCAAGGCCACCGGCGCCGAGGAGGTCCGCGCGGCCCGCTGGGCGACCGTCTTCATCGGCATCGTCTCCATCGGCCTCGGCGCCCTGGCCCGCGACCTCAACGTGGCCGGCCTGGTCGCCCTGGCGTTCGCGGTCGCCGCCTCGGCCAACCTGCCGACCATCCTCTACAGCCTGTTCTGGAAGCGGTTCACCACCCAGGGCGCACTGTGGTCGATCTACGGCGGCCTGATCGTCGCCGTCGGCCTGGTGCTGTTCTCGCCCGTGGTCTCCGGCGACCCCAAGGCGATGTTCCCCAGCGTCGACTTCGCCTGGTTCCCGCTGAAGAACCCGGGCATCATCTCCATCCCGTTCGGCTTCCTCATGGGCTGGCTCGGCACCGTCCTGTCGAAGGAGGAGCCGGACGCCGGCAAGTACGCCGAGCTGGAGGTCAGGTCACTGACCGGCACCGGCGCCCACTGAGTCCGCCCCCTGAAGCGGCCGCGCCGCAGGGCTCCTGTGGGACCCTACGACGCGGCCGCGTCCCACCTCGTGGGATCAGGCCTTAGCCGATGCCAGTGAGGTCACGTAGGCTCGCAGGTGTCGGAGGAAGTTGTGCTCCGCTGCGTGTGATCCGCCACGAGGGAGGGGGCCACGTGCTCATCGACACCTACGGCCGGGTGGCCACCGACCTGAGGGTCTCGCTGACCGACCGCTGCAATCTGCGCTGCAGCTACTGCATGCCCGAAGAGGGCCTGCAGTGGCTTGCCAAGCCCGACCTGCTCACGGACGACGAGATCGTACGGCTGATCGACATCGCGGTCACGTCCCTGGGGATCGAGGAGGTCCGGTTCACCGGCGGCGAGCCCCTGCTGCGTCCAGGGCTGGTCGGCATCGTGGAGCGCGTCGCGGCCCTTCGGCCGCGCCCCCAGATGTCCCTCACCACCAACGGCATCGGCCTCAAGCGCACCGCGGCGGCCCTGAAGGCCGCCGGCCTGGACAGGGTGAACGTCTCGCTGGACACCCTCCGCCCCGACGTCTTCAAGACCCTCACCCGGCGCGACCGCCACCAGGACGTCCTGGCGGGCCTGGACGCCGCCCGCGAGGCGGGCCTGACCCCGGTCAAGGTCAACACGGTCCTGATGCCGGGACTGAACGACGACGAGGCCCCCGACCTGCTGGCCTGGGCCGTCGAGCACGACTACGAACTGCGTTTCATCGAGCAGATGCCCCTCGACGCCCAGCACGGCTGGAAGCGCGACGGCATGATCACCGCGGGCGACATCCTGACGTCCCTGCGCACCCGCTTCGAGCTCACTCCCGAGGGTGACAAGGCCCGCGGCTCGGCCCCCGCCGAGCGCTGGCTGGTCGACGGCGGCCCGCACCGCGTCGGCGTCATCGCCTCGGTCACCCGCCCGTTCTGCGCGGCCTGCGACCGTACGCGTCTCACGGCCGACGGCCAGGTGCGCACGTGCCTGTTCGCCACCGAGGAGACCGACCTGCGCGCCGCGCTGCGCTCGGGCGCTCCCGACGAGGAGATCGCCCGGATCTGGCGCCTGGCGATGTGGGGCAAGAAGGCGGGCGCGGGACTGGACGACCCGGCATTCGTGCAGCCGGACCGCCCGATGTCCGCCATCGGCGGCTGACCGGGGCAGGCAAGGGAGCCGGCCCCGCCGGCTCAGCCTTCCCGCTGCTGCCACTCCTTGAGCAGGACCACGTCCTTCAGGAACCCGCGCACCCCGAGGAACTGCGACAGATGCTCCCGGTGCTCCTCGCACGCGAGCCACGTCTTGCGCCGCTCCGGCGTGTGGATCTTCGGGTTGTTCCAGGCCAGCACCCACACGGCGTCGGTGCGGCAGCCCTTGGCGGAACAGATCGGGGTCTCGTCACTCACAGGTTCGTCTCACCAGCGCGGGAAAAGGCGACGCCGAGCAGCCACGGGGGGAGCTGCCCGGCGTCGGTCTGTCGCTCCGACGGGGGATGCGGAGCGCGTACGAAGTATGTCACGGGTAACCGGCCGCCGGGCACCTGAACAACATGATTGATCCGGGCTTTTCGGAACCCCGGCACGGGGCCTTGAGCGGAGCCCTGTCGTCCTATTCCGGCCGCGCCTTCGTGGAATCGCCCACCGCGTCCTCCGGTACGGGTTCCGTGAAGCGGTCGTCCTCGGCGCGCGGTGGCGCGATCATCGGCCGGGGCGGTACGGCGACGAACGTCGACGGCAGCGAGGGCACGTTCTCCCGGCCGGCGTTGGCGATCACCACGGCCACATAGGGGAGCAGCGCGCCCACCACCAGCGCCACGATCGCGACATGCCGTTCCACGTTCCACAGGGTCGCCGCGAGGATCACCGAGAGCGTGCGGACCGACATCGAGATGACGTACCGTCGCTGCCTGCCGCGCACGTCGTCATGGAGGCCCTGCCGGGCCCCGGTGATCCGGAAAACCTGGCCGTTGCCGTCACCATGCCTGTTCCGCATGACATTCCACCATCCGCCCGCCTCGGGACTCTCCCCGGACCGTCCCGGCTCCACACCCGGCCGTACCGGGGCCGGACAGCATCCACGGTACGCCGCCGCCGCGCCGCCCACGAGACCGGGTCCGACCCCTGCCTGGGCGAACGCCCTCGGACGTAGCGCGTACGGCCGTACCCGACATGCGCCGTACGGAGTACGGCCCGAGACTGGGCGTAATGCTCACGTCGAGCCGTACGAGGAGGCAGCCATGGGCTGGTTGTGGGCGATCATCGTGGGATTCGTGCTGGGCCTGATCGCCAAAGCGATCATCCCTGGCAAGCAGCACATTCCGCTCTGGCTGACCACCATCCTGGGCATGATCGGCGCCATCGCGGGCAACGCCATCGCCCGGGGCTTCGGCGTCGCCGAGACGCCCGGCATCGACTGGAGCCGTCACATCTTCCAGCTCGTGGCCGCGATCGTCCTCGTCTTCCTGGGCGACATGGCGTACATGCAGCTCAGGGGCGGCAAGCGACGCGCCTGAGACCACGTACGGCGAACGGGGCGGCCTGCGCTGACCGAAGGCCGCCCCGTTCGGCACGCTGTCCCGCTCAGGCGCCCGTGACCTCGACCGCCGCCAGGTTCTTCTTGCCCCGGCGCAGCACCAGCCAGCGCCCGTGCAGCAGGTCCTCCTTGGCCACGACCGCGTCCTCGGAGTCGACCTTCGTGTTGTTCACGTAGGCGCCGCCCTCCTTGACCGTGCGGCGCGCTGCCGACTTGCTGGGCACCAGGCCGACCTCGGCGAACAGGTCCACCACCGGTGCCGGTTCGGCGACCTGGACGTGCGGCAGCTCCGACAGCGCCGCCGCCAGCGTCCGCTCGTCCAGATCCGCCAGCTCGCCCTGCCCGAACAGGGCCTTGGACGCGGCGATCACGGCGGCCGTCTGGTCAGCGCCGTGCACCAGCGTCGTCAGCTCCTCGGCCAGCGCGCGCTGCGCCGCCCGCGCCTGCGGACGCTCCTGCGTCTGCTTCTCCAGCTCCTCGAGTTCCGCGCGGGACTTGAAGGACAGGATCCGCAGGTACGTCGTGATGTCCCGGTCGTCCACGTTCAGCCAGAACTGGTAGAACGCGTAGGGCGTCGTCATCTCCGGGTCGAGCCAGACGGCGCCGCCCTCGGTCTTGCCGAACTTGGTGCCGTCCGCCTTGGTCATCAGGGGCGTCGCCAGCGCGTGCACGTTGGCGTGCGGCTCCAGCCGGTGGATCAGGTCCAGGCCGGCCGTGAGGTTGCCCCACTGGTCGCTGCCGCCCTGCTGGAGCGTGCAGCCGTACCGCCGGTAGAGCTGGAGGTAGTCCATGCCCTGCAGGATCTGGTAGCTGAACTCGGTGTAGCTGATGCCCTGGTCGGACTCCAGACGCCGGGCCACCGAGTCCTTCGTCAGCATCTTGTTGACACGGAAGTGCTTGCCGATGTCCCGCAGGAACTCGATCGCGGAGAGGTTCTCCGTCCAGTCGAGGTTGTTGACCATCACGGCCGCGTTCTCGCCCTCGAAGGACAAGAACGGCTCGATCTGGCGGCGCAGCTTGCGCACCCAGCCGGCGACCGTCTCCGGGTCGTTCAGCGTGCGCTCCGCCGTGGGGCGCGGGTCACCGATCAGACCCGTCGCACCGCCCACCAGCGCCAGCGGCCGGTGACCGGCCTGCTGGAGCCGGCGCACGGTGAGCACCTGCACCAGGTGCCCGACGTGCAGGGACGGAGCGGTCGGGTCGAAGCCGCAATAGAACGTGACGGGACCGTCCGCGAGCGCCTTGCGCAGTGCTTCCTCGTCGGTGGAGAGGGCGAACAGCCCGCGCCACTTGAGCTCGTCGACGATGTCCGTCACGGTTCTCTTGTCTCCTCGGATGATCTCGGGGCAGTCGGGTGACCGCCGCCTACGAGGTTATACGCCCCGGCTGACAGAGCTCATGTTGAAATCGGGGATCCGCAGCGGCGGCATCGCGGCCCTGGTGAACCAGTCGCTCCACTCGCGGGGCAGCGTCTTCTCCGTGCGCCCGGCCTCGACGGCCCGGCCCAGCAGCCCCACCGGCGACTCGTTGAACCGGAAGTTGTTCACCTCGCCGGTCACCTCGCCGTTCTCGACGAGGTAGACGCCGTCGCGGGTCAGGCCGGTCAGCAGCAGTGTCGCCGGGTCGACCTCGCGGATGTACCACAGGCACGTCAGCAGCAGCCCGCGCCCGGTGTCCGCGACCATCTCGTCCAGGGAGCGGCCCTCGCCCCCGTTCTCGAGGATCAGGTTGTCGATGCCCGGCGCCAGCGGGAGCCCGGTCGTCCCCGCGCTGTGCCGGCTGGTGAGCAGATGCCTCAGCTCGCCCTCGGCGACCCACTCGGTGGGCGTCAGCGGCAGACCGTTGTCGAACACCGACGAGTCGCCCCCGGAGGAGTGCGCGAGCACGAAGGGGGCGGACTCCAGGCCCGGCTCGTTCGGGTCACTGCGCAGGGTCAGCGGCAGGTCGGTGAGGCGCTCGCCCACGCGCGTGCCGCCGCCCGGCCTGGAGAACACGGTCCGGCCCTCCGCCGCGTCCCGGCCCGACGCCGACCACATCTGGTAGATCAGCAGGTCCGCGACCGCGGTCGGCGGCAGCAGCGTCTCGTACCGCCCGGCGGGCAGCTCCACGCGCCGCTCGGCCCAGCCCAGGCGTACGGCCAGCTCGGCGTCCAGCGCCGCAGGGTCGACGTCCTTGAAGTCCCGTGTCGACCGCCCGGCCCACGCCGAACGGGTACGGTCCGGGGACTTCGCGTTCAGCTCCAGCGTGCCGTTCGGCTGGTCGTGCCGCAGCCGCAGGCCCGCCGAGGTGCCCAGATAGCTGGAGGTCAGCTCGTGGTTGGCGAAGCCGTACAGCTCGCGGCCGCCCGCACGCGCGCGTGCGAAGGCCTCGCCCAGTGCCGGTGCGAAGTCGGCGAACACGGCGGACGACGTCTCGGCGGGCGCGTCCGAGAAGCCGGGCGACCGAGGCACGTCCGTCACCAGCGGCTGCGCGTCCTCGGCCGGCCCTGCGCCGCGCGCGGCGGCCTCCGCGGCCCGCACCAGCGGCTCCAGCTCGTCCGCGGTCACCGCCGACCGGGACACCACTGCCGACGCCGTGCCCTCCTTGCCGTCGACGGTCGCTACTACGGTGAGCGTCCGCCCGCGCGTGACGCCGTTCGTGGTCAGCGCGTTTCCCGCCCAGCGCAGGTTGGCGGTCGAGTGCTCGTCGGCGATCACGACACAGCCGTCGGCCCGGGACAGCTCCAAGGCGCGCTCGACGATCTCGTGCGGCTTCTTCGTCGGGGCGCTCATCGACCGGCCTCCTGCGTGGTGTTCAGAATGTTGACGCCCCTGAAGAGGGCGGAAGGGCAGCCGTGCGACACGGCCGCGACCTGGCCGGGCTGGGCCTTGCCGCAGTTGAAGGCGCCGCCCAGGACATACGTCTGGGGACCGCCGACGGCCGCCATGGAGCCCCAGAAGTCGGTCGTCGTCGCCTGGTAGGCGACGTCCCGCAGCTGCCCCGCGAGCCGTCCGTTCTCGATCCGGAAGAAGCGCTGGCCGGTGAACTGGAAGTTGTAGCGCTGCATGTCGATCGACCAGGACCGGTCACCGACGACGTAGATGCCGCGCTCCACACCCCCGATGAGGTCCTCGGTCGACATCCCGGCCGGATCCGGCCGCAACGACACGTTGGCCATCCGCTGCACCGGCACGTGCGCGGGGGAGTCGGCGTAGGCGCATCCGTTGGAGCGGCCGAATCCGGTCAGCCGGGCGATCCTGCGGTCGAGCTGGTAGCCGACGAGGGTGCCCTCCTTGACGAGGTCCCAGGACTGCGCCTCGACCCCCTCGTCGTCGTAGCCGATGGTGGCCAGCCCGTGCTCGGCGGTGCGGTCACCGGTGACGTTCATCAGCTCCGAGCCGTACCTCAGCTTCCCGAGCTGGTCGAAGGTGGCGAAGGAGGTGCCGGCGTAGGCGGCCTCGTAGCCGAGTGCGCGGTCCAGCTCGGTGGCGTGCCCGATCGACTCGTGGATGGTCAGCCACAGGTTGGACGGGTCGACGACGAGGTCATACAGGCCCGGCCGGACGCTCGGCGCGCGCATCTTCTCGGCCAGCAGCCCGGGCAGCTCGGCGAGTTCGGCGTCCCAGTCCCAGCCGGTGCCCGTGAGGTACTCCCAGCCGCGTCCGACGGGTGGCGCGACGGTGCGCATGGAGTCGAACTCGCCGGTCGACTCGTCGACCGACACGGCCGTCAGCTGCGGGTGCAGCCGTACCCGCTGCTGGGTGGTCACGGTCCCGGCCGTGTCGGCGTAGAACTTGTTCTCGTGCACCGTGAGCAGCGACGCGTCGACATGGTCGACCCCGTCGGCGGCGAGCAGCCGGCCGCTCCACTCGGCCAGCAGCCCCGACTTCTCCTCGCCGGGCACGGTGAACGGGTCGATCTCGTACGACGAGATCCACGTCCGGTCCGTGTGCACGGGCTCGGCGGCGAGCTCCACCCTCTCGTCCGACCCGGCGGCCTTGATCACCTGCGCGGACAGCTTCGCCATCGCGACGGCCTGCCCCGCCACCCTCGCGGCGGCGTCCATGGTCAGGTCCACACCGGACGCGAACCCCCACGTCCCGCCGTGCACGACCCGCACCGCGTATCCGAGGTCCGTGGTGTCCGACGATCCGGACGGCTTGCCGTCCCGCAGCCGCCAGGAAGCGCTGCGCACCCGCTCCAGCCGGAAGTCGGCATGCTCCGCTCCCAGCGCACGCGCGCGTGCGAGCGCGGCGTCGGCCAGAGCACGTAGCGGAAGCGCCGTGAAGGCTTCGTCGATGGTATGGGGCACCGAGGGTCTCCCTGCTGTCGTCGCCTGTCGGGTCCGATGTCGTCGCCTGTCGGGTCCGATCATGTCGCGGGAGCGGTCCCGCGGACCACACGTTTCCGTCCGGTGAACGCAACTTTCTGTAGGGATTCGACAGTGAGTCACCACAGCCACTGTCGGTGCCCGAATGTCCCGCGGCGCTTGCCGACCGATAGGTTTTCGGTGTAGCCGCCTGCCATCCAGGTGTTCGGGCGGGGGTACCAGACCGCTATCGAAAGGGTGATCCGTTGAGCCGCTCGGTTCTCGTCACCGGAGGCAACCGGGGCATCGGCCTCGCCATCGCCCGCGCTTTCGCCGACGCCGGCGACAAGGTCGCGATCACATACCGCTCGGGTGAGCCGCCGGCCGGTTTCCTCGCCGTCAGGTGCGACATCACCGACCCCGAACAGGTGGAGCAGGCCTACAAGGAGATCGAGGCCGAGCACGGCCACGTGGAGGTCCTGGTCGCCAACGCCGGCGTCACCAAGGACCAGCTCCTGATGCGCATGTCCGAGGAGGACTTCACCTCGGTCATCGACACCAACCTCACCGGCACCTTCCGGGTGGTCAAGCGCGCCAACCGCGGCATGCTGCGCGCCAAGAAGGGCCGCGTCGTCCTGATCTCGTCGGTGGTCGGGCTGCTCGGTTCGGCGGGCCAGGCGAACTACGCCGCCTCCAAGGCCGCGCTGGTCGGCTTCGCGCGGTCGCTCGCGCGTGAGCTGGGTTCGCGCAACATCACCTTCAATGTCGTCGCACCTGGTTTCGTCGACACCGACATGACCCGGGTGCTGTCCGACGAGCAGCGCGCCGAGTACGTGGCACAGGTGCCGCTGCGGCGGTACGCGCAGCCGGAGGAGATCGCCGCGGCGGTGCGCTTCCTCGCCTCGGACGACGCCTCGTACATCACTGGAGCCGTCATCCCCGTTGACGGCGGACTGGGAATGGGTCACTGATCACCATGAGCGGAATTCTCGAGGGCAAGCGCGTCCTGATCACCGGTGTGCTGATGGAGTCCTCCATCGCCTTCCACGCCGCCAAGCTGGCCCAGGAGCAGGGCGCCGAGATCATCCTCACCGCCTTCCCGCGGCCCACGCTGACCGAGCGCATCGCCAAGAAGCTCCCGAAGCCCACCAAGGTCATCGAGCTCGACGTGACCAACGACGAGCACATGGGCCGGCTCGCCGACGTCGTCGGCGAGGAGCTCGGCGGCCTCGACGGCGTCGTGCATTCCATCGGCTTCGCGCCGCAGGACGCGCTGGGCGGCAACTTCCTCAACACGCCGTTCGAGTCCGTCGCCACCGCCATGCACGTGTCGGCGTACTCCCTGAAGTCGCTCACCATGGCCTGCCTGCCGCTGATGCAGAACGGCGGCTCGGTCGTCGGCCTCACCTTCGACGCCCAGTACGCGTGGCCGCAGTACGACTGGATGGGCCCCGCCAAGGCCGCCCTGGAGGCCACCAGCCGCTACATCGCGCGCGACCTGGGCAAGCAGAACATCCGCTGCAACCTCATCTCCGCGGGCCCGATCGGCTCCATGGCCGCCAAGTCCATCCCGGGCTTCAGCGACCTGGCCTCCGTGTGGGACCACCGATCCCCGCTGGAGTGGGACCTCAAGGACCCGGAGCCGGCCGGCAAGGGCATCGTCGCCCTGCTGAGCGACTGGTTCCCGAAGACCACCGGCGAGATCATCCACGTGGACGGCGGTCTGCACGCGATCGGCGCCTGATCGATCGCCATCGGCGCCTGAGGGATCGATCGCCTGGCGATCCGCTGGTCATCGCCGGTCATCGCTGATCGAGGGCCCGCATCCGGTTCGGGTGCGGGCCCTCGGCATGTCCCCCGTTCGGCCCATCCGGCCAGGCGGGAGCCTCGGGCTACCAGGCACTCTGGAGGGGCGTTCACCACGCACCCCTCCCCAGCCCGGCCGAGGAGGTTTCCCTTGTGCGCCTGTACCGCAGCCTGGCCTCAGTGACCGCCGCCCTGGCCCTCGTCCTGTTCACGCCGTACGACGCGGTGCCGCACGCGCGCGTGGCGGGCGGGGAATCCCGGGAGCCGACGCCGTTCGGGGCCACGTGCCGCACCAGCGTCGAGGGCTCCCATGTGGTCGCCCACTGCCACAACCCCTATGTGGACATCGACCGGGTCCGCCTGCACATCGAGTGCGACCGATGGTGGGACCTCGACACCGACAGCGCCCCCGTGGACACCGAGCCCGCGATGACCGTGCGCCTGACCGGCCGCTGCTGGATGGAGGTCCGCTCGGCGTGGGTCAGTCACCAGAAGCGGGGGAGCTGACCCGGCCCGGACGGCACTGGAAGGGGTAGCCCGCCGCCTCCGAGGCCGCCGTCGCGGCGTCGCCCGCGCGGATGGCGTCCAGCAGCCGGCTGTGGTCCATGTACGTCTCCGGCGTCAGCTCCTCGCCGACGTCCTCGCGCAGCCAGTCCCGCATCACCTCGCCGAGGTCGGCATACATCGCGGTCATCACGTCGTTGTGGGAGGCGGCGACCACGGCCAGATGGAAGGTGGCGTCCGCGGAGACGAACGCCTCCGCGTCGCCCGACTCCCAGGCCTCCTCGCGCCGCAGCAGCAGCGCGTCGAGCTGCTTGAGGTCCTTCTCCGTGCGTCGTCCGGCGGCCAGCCGCGCGGCGGCCGACTCCAGCGTGGAGCGCACTTCGGCGATGTGCCGGGGATCGGCACCGGCGAAACGGCGGTGCATGACGCCGGCGAGCTCACTGGTGGCCACCACGTACGTGCCGGAGCCCTGGCGGATGTCCAGCAGCCCGTTGTGGGCCAGCGCCCGGACGGCCTCGCGGACCGTGTTGCGGGCGACCCCGAGCTGCTCGACCAGCTCGGGCTCCGTCGGGATGCGCGAGCCGACCGGCCACTCTCCCGACGCGATCTGGTTGCGCAGTTCGGCGATGACCTGCTCGGACAGCGCCGAACGGCGGGGATGGGTCAGGGGCATGGCACACCTTCGCACGGGAACGGCGGCCGCGGACCGCACCGGGATGGACAACCAATCATCCCATGATTCTATGATGGGCGGCATGGCAGGCGAGGAAACCCGGACGCAGAACCACCCCGACATACGCAGTTCGGCCACGGCCGAGCCCCAGGGCGCGGCGGAAGCCTCACCCGCGCGCGCGGGGAGCGGCACGGCGGCCGTGGCGCCACCCGCGCGCGCGTGGACCATGCGCCTGATCGTCGTCGCCATCGTGCTGTCCGCGCTGAACCTCCGCCCCGCCATCACCAGCCTCGGCGCTCTTCTGGAGGAGGTCCGCGACGGGCTCGGCATGAGCGGCAGCGTGGCCGGTCTGCTCACCTCCGTGCCGCCGCTCTGCTTCGCCGTCTTCGGTGTCATGGCCCCCCGGCTGGCCCGCCGCTTCGGCCTGGGCGCCGTCGTGTGCGCCGGCATGGCGGCCGTTGCCGCCGGCCTGCTCGTCCGGCCGTACGCGGGCGGCACGGCCGGGTTCCTGGCCGGCAGCGCCCTCGCCCTGATGGGCATCGCGGTCAGTAACGTGCTGATGCCGGTCATCGTCAAGCGCTGGTTCCCGGACCGGGTCGGCTCCATGACCGGCCTGTACTCGATGGCGCTGGCTCTCGGCACCTCCCTCGCGGCAGCGGTGACCGTGCCGGTGACCGAGGCCATGGGCGGCGGTTGGCAGTCGGGGCTCGCGGTGTGGGCGGCACTGGCGGCCGCGGCCGTGGTGCCGTGGATTCCCTTCGTACGGGACCGGGGCGGCGTACGCGCCGGGGGGCCGCCGCCCGCCGCCGAGGCGGCCGGACGCGAGCCGCACGCGCGCGAGGAGAACACCCCGGCACCCGCCCTGCGGATCACCCGGAGCCGCACCGCCTGGGCGCTCGCCGTCTTCTTCGGGCTCCAGGCCACCGCCGCGTACATCACGATGGGCTGGATGGCGCAGATCTTCCGCGACGCCGGCGTCGCCGCGGGCACGGCCGGAGTGCTGCTCGCCGTCACGATGGTGATGGGTGTACCGCTGGCCTTCGTCATCCCGCGACTCGCCACCCGGCTGCCGCGGCAGGGCCCCATCGCCGTCGCGCTGGGCATCTGCGGCCTCGCCGGATACGCCGGGCTGTACCTCGCGCCGGCCGGGGGCGCCTGGGCCTGGGCGCTGCTGCTCGGCGTCTCCAACTGTGCCTTCCCGCTCGCTCTCACCATGGTGGGGATGCGTGCCCGCACGGGCGCGGGCGTCGCCCAGCTGTCGGCCTTCGCGCAGAGCACCGGCTATCTGATCTCCATCCCCGGGCCGCTCCTGGTGGGCGTCCTCTACCAGCACAGCGGGGGCTGGGGCCTGCCGCTCGCGATGATGGCCGCGCTGATGATCCCGCAGATGGCGGTGGGCATCCTGGCGGGGCGCGACCGCACGGTCGAGGACGAGGCGGCTCGCTGACCCCGGCGGGTCCCGCCCGGGAGCGGGGTGCGAGACTTGCCGTATGCCAGTGCTCGACCCGAATCCCCGCAACGGCCAGAAGAAGATGCTGCTCGTCTTCGGCTCGTTCCTCGCCATCTTCGTGATCATCGCCGTCATCGCGACGATCGCCTCACCGTGACGATCTCCTCGCCATGACGCCTTCCCCGGCCCCGCGGGCCGGGAGGGTGGGGCTGGCACCACCATCCCCTAGGGGGTAAGGGTCAGGGTCAAGTGGGTGGATCACCGGATGGGTTGGCGGCCCCCGTTTCCGTAGCTTCGAAGTGTGGCCGGGGGATCCGGGCCACCGCCCATCGAGGACGGACCACGGAGGCAGCATGTCGGCCAGCACGCACACCCGGCCCCGCTCGGCTACCACGGGCCGTGTCGACATCCGGCTCCCCTGGTGGGCCGTCGCCCTGCCGACGCTCGCCTTCGTCGCCCTGCTGGCACTGATCCTGAACCCCGCCGACGCCCACGCGGCGACCGGCGAGCCAGCGATCGCCCACCTCGTCGAGCGCGCTCATCAGCTGATATCGCGCTGAGCACGCCTCAGGACGCCCGTCAACTCCCTGCGCCCCATGGCCTGTTTCATGCGAAGCTGGATCTCATGAGCGTCGCTGAACCCCGCAGGATTGTCCTCTTCCGGCATGCGAAAGCCGACTGGCCACAGGTGAACGATCATGAGCGGCCGCTCGCCGAGCGGGGCCGCAAGGACGCCCCTGTCGCCGGCCGCAAGCTGGCCGACTCCGGCATCTCCTTCGACCTGGCCCTCTGCTCGACGGCGACCCGGACCCGCGAGACCTGGAAACTCGCCGTCCACGAGTTCCCGCACCGGCCGAGGACCGTCTACGAGGAGCGGATCTACGAGGCCTCGCCCGGCGAGCTGATCGCCGTGCTCAACGAGACCCCCGACGACGCGCAGAACGTCCTGCTGATCGGCCACAACCCGGGCGTGCAGGGCCTCGCCGAGGTGCTGTCCGGCTCGGCGGACAGCGACGCCCGCGAGCGCATGAGCCGCCGCGGCTTCCCGGCCGCCGCCTTCGCCGTGCTGTCCTTCACCGGCTCCTGGAAGTCCCTGGAACCGGGCGTGGCCACCCTGGTGGACTACTGGGCTCCGTCCGAGTGACCCTCCGCGCATCTCGGGGCCCGGCGCCGCACGGCACCGGGCCCCACGCATGCGAGCACAGCGAAGACAGGGGGAGGGGGACGAGGGGAGGGGACGGTGGGAGGATGCCTCAGTCCTCCTCGTGGGCGTCCGCCGCCTCCACCTCCTCGCGGGTGACTCCGAGCAGATAGAGGACCGTGTCCAGGAAGGGCACGTTCACCGCGGTGTGCGCGGCCTCGCGCACCACCGGCTTGGCGTTGAAGGCGACCCCGAGGCCGGCCGAATTCAGCATGTCGAGGTCGTTGGCGCCGTCACCGATCGCCACCGTCTGCGCCAGCGGTACGCCCGCCTCCGCGGCGAACCGGCGCAGCAGCCGCGCCTTGCCCGCCCGGTCCACGATCTCGCCGGTGACCCGGCCGGTCAGCCTGCCGTCGACGATCTCCAGCGTGTTGGCCTGCGCGAAGTCGAGGCCCAGCCGCTCCTGCAGATCGTCGGTGACCTGGGTGAACCCGCCAGAGACGACGCCCACTTGGTAGCCGAGCCGCTTCAGCGTGCGGATCAGCGTGCGCGCGCCCGGGGTCAGCCGCACCTCGCTGCGCACCTTGTCCACCACCGAGGCGTCCAGCCCCTTCAGCAGCGCCACGCGCGCGTGCAGCGACTGCTCGAAGTCCAGTTCCCCGCGCATCGCGGCCGCCGTGACCTCGGCGACCTCGTCCTCACAGCCGGCGTGCGCGGCGAAGAGCTCGATCACCTCGTCCTGGATGAGCGTGGAGTCCACGTCCATCACGACCAGCCGCTGAGCACGCCGGTGCAGACCCGCCGCCACGACCGCCACGTCCACACCGAGAGCCGCCGCCTCGACCGCCAGGACGGTGCGCAGCGGCTCGGTCTCCACGCCGGAAACCGCGAACTCGACGGCCGTCACCGGGTACTTGGCGAGCCGGAAGATACGGTCGATGTTGCCGCCGGCCTTGGTGATCCGCGCGGTGATCGCGGCCGTGGCCTCGGCGGTGAGCGGATGCCCGAGCACGGTGACCAGGGACCGGCCATGGCCGCGCGGCCGGTTGTCGCCGTGGCCGGAGATGATCTCGGCCTGCATCTTCATCGACTCCGCCCAGCTATGGACGGTCGCCCGCAGCTCGCCTTCCAGGCCCGTGGGCGGCTCGGTCACGAGCGCGCACAGCACCATCCGGCCTCGCGTCACGACCTGCTCGATGTCGACCACGTCGACGGAGAAGGCGGCGAGGGTGTCGAAGAGTCCGGCCGTGATGCCCGGCCTGTCCCTGCCGAAGATCTTGACAAGGAGAGTCGGGACGTCAGAGGTCTGCGAAGCGCTCATGGTGTTCCCAAGGTAACCGGCACGCAGTGCCGATCGCCCGCGAGGTCCGTCTGACGGACACGGAACACTCGATAACCCTGGATGGCGCTCCGGTGGCGAACGCCTGACAGACCACCCACGCTGCCCGCCCTCGCAGGGGGCAATCCGCGACCCCGCCCTGCCTGCGGCACATCGGCGGACGTGCGCCCGCGGCCGGCTCTCGCGCATCACGTGACCGGCGGGCGCCCGACGACAGCCTCACCGGCGGGCGCCCGACGACAGCCTCACCGGCGGGCGCCTCACGAGGCGTATCGGCGGCCCGCTTCACGGGCGGCGCCTCCGCGGACGCGCATCGGCGGCCCGCCCCACCGGCGACGCATCGGGGCCGGGCATCCGCTGCTGCACATCGCGAGCCCGCGGACCGGCCTCGTCTCACCAGCGCATCAAGCCACATGATCGGCACGGCGTACCCGATGGCGCATCGGCCTCCTCTCTGGCGACGCATCGGCGGCCCGCCCCACCGGCGACGCATCGGGGCCAGGCATCCGCTGCCGCACATCGCGGGCCCGCGGACCGGCCGCGCCTCACCGGCGCCCTGATCGCTCCTGCCTCACCGGCGCCCCGTCCGGGCGGTCCTACCGGCCCCCGCCTCACCTCCCCCGCCTCGGCGGCCCCGGAGGCGGTGGCGTAGGAGGTGGGCGCCCGGGTGGCGGGGGACCGGGCGGTGGAGTTCCCCGGGGCGGAGAGCCGGGCCGTGGAGTGCCAGGCGGCGGCGGTCCGGGCGTCGGCGAGCCGTCCTCCCCGGAGGACGCCCCGGAGGACGCCTCAGCGGACGCCCCGGAGGACGCCCCCGAAGGCGGCCCCGGAGTGCGCCTCCCGGGCGGCGGCACCCCCCGCGCACCCGGCCGCCCCGGCACCTCCGGCGCCCCCCGACGCATCCGCGGCGACGGCGGCTCGAACGGACGCGTCACAGTAGGCGCCCCGAACACGTCCTCCCCGGACACCTCGCCGCCCCCTGGCGCCCCGTCGTCACCCTCCACCCGACCCGGCGGCCGCGCGTCCTCCGGCTCCCGCAGCCCTTCCGGAAGTCGCAGGTAGGGATTCGTGTCGGGGTTCGGCGGCCGGTACGGCGTACTGACGGCGTACGGCCCCGAGTCCGCCCCGTACGCACGTGCCCCGGCCGTCACCTCACCGCGTGCCATCGGTGCAGCCCGCCGCCCCGCGGCCCCGCTCGCGTACGCCAGCAGTGCCCCGGCCGTCCCGGCCCCGGCACCCCACAGCGCCCCGAGCAGCAGTGCCATCCCCGGATGCCCGCGCAGCTCCGCTCCCGTCCCGAACGCGGCGAAGCCGAGCACGGACAGCGAGGCGTCCACGGACACCTCCGTCAGCCATCCCAGCAACGGCAGTGCCACCGCGCTCACGCACCCGAGCCGCAGTGCGCACCGCGCGGCGAAACCGAGCGCACCGACGCCCCGTGCGCCCCCCGCTCCCGTGACCCCTCCCGCAGCCGTCGACAGCGGTGTCCGCACCCCCACCAGGACCCCGGCCAGCAGCATCATGATCGCCGCGGCCACGCCCAGCAGCCACACCCGGCCGTCCAGTTCCGCCAGCCGCCCGAGAGTCACCGGCTGGTCCGAGCCGACCAGCAGGTCGTCCAGTGGATCCGGCAGGAACCGGGTGAGCGCGCCCGACGCCTCCCCGTGCCAGGGCACGAACAGGCCGACGGGGATGCCCAGCCACACCCCGTTCGGCGCGCCCAGCAGCGCCGCCCCGGCGATCCACCGGGGACGGTCGTCGCCGATCGCCGCGTAGGCCGCGGCGGCGAGCCCCGCCGCCACGGCCACCAGCATCACCGTGACGAGCGCCGACACGGCCGGCCGTACGACCCGGTGCACCGCCTCCCAGCCGCGCGGCAGGGGAGTGCGGCGGGAAGCCAGCAGCGCGATGAGCAGCACGCCGGTGGCCCAGCCCAGCCCGCCGAGCAGCGTCGGCGCCGTGTCGACGCCGAATCCCACCGCCGCCTCGGCGTCGATCAGATCGCCCATCCGGTCGGGCAGCAGCCCCCCGACGTCCCCCACGTCACCGAGCCCGGGAATCTCGATGCCGCCGGACTCCGAGCCGCCGGGCAGGTCGTCGAGACCGAGCGCGCCGCCGTCGATCGTGACGACGTCGTGCCCGGCCCAGGCCGGCACGCCCAGTGCCGCCACGAAGAGCACGACCACCGCGCCCGCGCGCGCGAGGAGTTCGGACGCGCGGATCACAACTCCGGCCGCGCGCAGGGACCGTAGGAAGAACCATGACAAAAGGAGCGCGCCTACCAGGCTCACGCCCAATGGCGTGATCTCGACGGCCGTGGTGACCTCCGCGCCCTTCAGCCCGAACGCGGACACGTCACCGGACGGCGTGACCGAACCACCCGCCCCCAGGGCCACCACCGCCGCGGTCATCGGCCCCAGTGAACCTGCCGAGTCCGCCTGCAGCAGCCGCAGCCCGAGCGCAGCCGTACCGGCCATCCCGATCAGTGCCCAGCTCACGGACGCGATCGCGGACAGCAGGATGTCGGCCCACGGCAGCCTCGTGCCGGACCCGCCCCTGTCGACCCTCACGGCAGACCCCCCGATCCGCGGCACGGCGTCATCGCCGCGCATGTCCCCCTCGCGGGGGATTACCACTCTCCGGGCCGGTTTCCACCCCGTCAACGGCGCACGGAGACACGCCCGTACGCGGTCTTCACAAGGCCCGACTTTCGGTCAGGGGGGCGCTACTGAAATAGTTCCCCCCGATGTTCGACATCCCTAGACTCCCTGCGACGGGGGTAATTCGGGGGACAACTCAGTGGGGCATGGAGTGCCGGAACTCGTACTGCAAACCAATGGACGGACCTGGACGCTCGACCCGTCCAGGGCTTACACACTCGGACGCGATCCGCAGGGCGACATCGTGTTCGACGACGCCAGAGTCTCCTGGCGGCACGCCACGGTCAGTTTCAACGGCCGTAGTTGGGTCATCGAAGACCACGGCAGCACCAACGGCACGTTCGTACAGGGCCAGAGAATCCACCAGTTGGAGATCGGCCCCGGCTCGGCCGTCCACCTCGGCAACGCGACCGACGGACCGCAGCTGAGCCTGGCCGGCGCCGCGGCCGCGGTCGCGCCCCAGGCGCAGCCGCAGCAGCAGCCGTTCGCCGCGCAGGGCGCGAACGCGGGCTGGTCCCCGCAGGCGCCGCAGCAGCAGGCGCCGCAGGCGGGCCCGCAGCAGCACGCCCAGCCGTTCCCGCAGCAGCAGGGCCCGGCGGAGCAGTACGCGCAGAAGGTGCCCGGCGGTGCGGCGGGGGCGCCGCCGGTCTACGGCGATCGCAGCCCGACCACGTTCCACCAGTTCTCGCTCGGCCGGGTGATGCGCATCGGCCGTGCCCTGGAGAACGACCTGGTGGTCTCCGACCTCCAGGTCTCGCGCAACCACGCCGAGTTCCACTCCACGCCCGACGGGCGCATGGAGATCCGTGACCTCGGCTCGCACAACGGCACGTACGTCAACGGTCTGCCGATCCCCAAGGGCGGCTCCCAGCTGCTGGGCCCGACCGACATCGTGGGCGTGGGTCACTCGACGTTCCGGATCGTCGGCGACCGTCTCGAGGAGTTCGTCGACACCGGTGAGGTGTCCTTCTCGGCCCGCCACCTGACGGTCACGGTCGACGGCGGCAAGCAGATCCTCAAGGACGTCTCCTTCGGCGTCCCGGAGAAGTCGCTGATCGCGGTCATCGGCCCGTCCGGCTCCGGAAAGTCGACGTTGCTGAAGGCGCTGACCGGCTACCGGCCCGCCAACCAGGGCGAGGTGCTGTACGACAACCGGAACCTGTACAAGCAGTTCGCCGAGCTGCGCCAGCGCATCGGTCTGGTCCCGCAGGACGACATCCTGCACAAGGAGCTGACCGTCAAGAAGGCCCTCAAGTACGCGGCCAAGCTGCGCTTCCCGGCCGACACCACGGCCGCCGAGCGCGAGGCCCGCATCGACGAGGTGCTGCGCGAGCTCAAGCTCGACATCCACAAGGACAAGAAGGTCACCTCCCTCTCCGGCGGCCAGCGCAAGCGCGTCTCCGTCGCCCTGGAGCTGCTGACCAAGCCGTCGCTGATCTTCCTGGACGAGCCGACCTCCGGTCTCGACCCGGGCATGGACCGCGATGTGATGCAGCTGCTGCGCGGCCTCGCCGACGACGGCCGTACCGTCCTCGTGGTCACCCACTCCGTGGCCGAGCTGGCACTGTGCGACAAGCTCCTGGTGATGGCGCCGGGCGGCTCGGTCGCCTACTTCGGCCCGCCCGAGGAGGCGCTGAACTTCTTCGGCTACGACACCTGGGCCGACGTCTTCTCCGCCTTCGAGAACTACCGCGACTACGACTGGGCGGGCCGCTGGAAGGGCTCGCAGCACTACCAGATGTACGCCGCGGACATCGACGCCGTCGCCCCGCAGGCCGTGGCGATGCCGGCCATGCAGGCGATGAAGCCGCCCAAGCCGCAGGGCTGGATGTCGCAGTTCGTCACGCTGGTGCGCCGCTACGTGTCGGTGATCGCCTCCGACAAGGGCTTCCTCGCCCTGATGGTGATCCTGCCGGCCGTCCTCGGCGCGGTCAGCCTGCTCATCGAGCCGGACAACGGCCTGCTGCCCAACGAGCCCAACCAGACGGGGCGGATCATCCCGAACGGCACGGCCACCACGGTGCTGCTGATCCTCGCGGTCGGCGCGTGCTTCGCCGGCGCCGCCAACTCGGTCCGCGAGCTGATCAAGGAACGGGTCATCTACGAGCGGGAGCGCGCCACCGGCCTGTCCCGCTCGGCCTACCTGATGTCCAAGGTGTTCGTGCTCGGCATGATCACCGTGTTCCAGGGCCTGCTGGTCGGCGTGATCGGCTTCTCCAGCCGTGAGCTGCCGGAGGAGGGCCTGATCCTGGGCAGCGCGACGATGGTCGAGCTGTCCCTGCCGATCATGGCGCTGGGCTTCACCTCGATGATGTTCGGCCTGATCATCTCGTCGCTGGTGAAGACCGCCGAGAAGACCATGCCGCTGCTGGTCATGTTCGCGATCATCCAGGTCGTCTTCACGGGCTGTCTGTTCGCCCTGAACGGCGCGGTCGGCGTCAACCAGTTCTCGTACCTGATGCCGTCCCGCTGGGCGGTCGCCGCCGCGGGCGCCACGCTGGACTTCAACAAGATCAGCCCGCCCGAGGAGGGTGCCGGCAACGACCCGCTGTGGGAGCACACGGCCGGCGCGTGGACCCTGGACATGGTCGCGCTGATCGCGCTCGGTGCGATCTGCGGCTTCTTCGTGGCCCGCTTCCTGCGCCGCCACGAGCCGGAGGTCATGCGCAAGTAGTCGCGGCCCCTGAACGCCCCGAAGGGCGGCACCCCGTCAGGAGGGTGCCGCCCTTCGGCGTCGTATGGCCGGCGTCTTTACGGCGGGCAGAGGCCCGCGCTCGCCTCAGCACGCGCCGTGCGTCGGTCAGTACGCGCTGTTGACGTTGTCGATCGAGCCGTACCGGTCGGCCGCGTAGTTGGCGGCGGCGGTGATGTTGGCGACCGGGTCGTAGATGTTCCAGGAGGTGCCCGGCACGTGGTACGCCTTGAACGTCGGCGGGATCACCTGGAGCAGGCCCTTGGACGGGATGCCGTTCTGGGCGTTGATGTCCCAGTTGTTGATCGCGTTCGGGTTGCCCGAGGACTCCCGCATGATGTTCTTGTGCAGGCCGTGGTACGAGCCCGGGATGCCCTTGGACTTCATGATCGACAGTGCCTCACGGATCCAGCCGTCGAGGTTGTTGCCGTAGGCGGCCTTCTTCGCGGCGACGGGCTGGAACGCGATGCGCTCGACCGACCGGCTCGCGGCGGCCTGCGCCTCGCGCTGACGCTCCGCCTTCTTCTTGGCGGCGGCCTCGGCGGCGGCCTTCTTCTTGGCGGCGACCTCGGCGGCGGCCTTCTTCTTCGCCTCGATGGCCTGGACCTTCAGGCTGGCACCGGCGAGCTGGTCGGTGACGCTGGCCTTGACGCCCTTCACCGGCTCGGCGCTGTAGGCGACCTTGGCCGGGGCGGCGGCATCGGTCGTGGTGGTGGTCTGCCCGCCCGAGGGCACCGTGGTGAACGCGAGGGCAGCGGCGCCAAGGGTGCCTACACCGGCGATGGCGATCTTGTTCGTCTTCGTCAGGGTGCGACTGCGGTCGCGAAGGGTGTTCTTGGGCATGGCGGACGGACCTCTTCGAATAGCGCGGAGGTCGCTCACTTCAGGGCGGGGCCTGGTGCTTCCCGCGTGGACGCCGCGGGTCAGACAACCCACGGCGCTGAGCGACGGCAGCCATTCTTAGCGGCCGCAAAAACCGCTGGCAAAGCTGTGACCTACGATCCCGGGTAGTGGATCAGGTAGGGGCAAATCCGGACAGACCAGAGCGTCCTTCCCGCTCGCTCTGGGTGTATTTATCTCCTATTGACCTTCGTACGTGACTTAGGCCCTATGTGCGGCCTCACACCCGAGGTGGGTTGGTTTCACCAACAGTTGCTGGAGCAATGCTCACAGTGATCGGCTCTCGCCCGGCAGGAGGAGATGGACGTCCCCGAACTCGTGCCACAGGTAGCGATGGCGCAACGCCTCCTCGTACCCCCGGTCGATCACCGTGGCGCCGGCCACCGCCTCCAGCATCAGCAGATGCGAGGCCTCCGGCTCGTGCAGCCCGGTCAGCAGCCCGTCCACCACCCGCACACCGCGCTCCGGCGTCACCACGAGATCCGTCCATCCCTCGGCTGCCCGGACCACCCCGTCCGGCCCCGCGGCCGACTCGACGGCGCGCACGGCGGTCGTGCCCACCGCGACGACCCTGCCGTCCCCGGCCCGCACGGCGTTGATCAGCCGCGCCGACGCCTCCGGCACCGCGAACCGCTCGGGATACGGCGGCTCGTGCGCCTCCGCCGAGGCCACCCCCGTGTGCAGCGTGATCGGCGCGAACTGCACACCCCTGCTCACCAGCTCGGCGACCATCCGGTGGGTGAAGGGCCGCGCCGCACTCGGCATCTCCGCGCTGCCCGGCCCACCGGCCGGCGGATCGGGCAGCGCGAACACCGTCTGGTAGACGGACAGCGGCTGATCCCGCTCCGTGTAGCGGTAACGGATGGGCCGCCCGTACTCACCGAGCAGCTCGCACACCTCCGCCCCGTCCACCCGGGCCCACCACAGCCGCTCGCCCCGCTCACTCAGCGGCTCCTCCAGCACCAGCCGCCCGTCCCCGGGCAGCCGCACCTCCGTCCCCACCGGACCGCCCGCACGCGCGCGTGTGGTGCCCTGCCCGTCCGGATCCCGCAGCTCGACGGCCCACCGCCCGTCGTCGCCGAGCGTCGAGAAGTGCACCACCACGCGCGTGTGCCCGGCCCACCCGTCCACCGCGGCGGCCAGCGTGGGAGAGGTGTTCACGACCAGCAGATCGCCGGCCCGCAGCAGCCGCGGCAGCTCCGCGAACGCGTGGTGCGACACCTCCGTACCCCGCGACACCAGCAGCCGTACGGCGTCCCGGTCCAGCCCCGGCCCCCGCTGCTCCGCCGGCACGCGCGCGGACAGCTCCCGCGGCACCTGGCCCCACGCGCGCACGGGCCCGGCCGGCGGTACTCCCAGCGCCGCCGTCATCGCGTCTCCTCCAGCAGGGCCGGCGCGCCGTAGCGACCGCTCGCCGGCCGCTCGTCGAGCAGCCGCAGGAACGCCGGCACCACACTCGCCGGCTCCGGCCGCGGATCGTCGTCCTCCGGTACGGCCGCCGCGTACAGCTCCGTCGCCATGTCCCCGGGGTCGACCGACCAGACCCGCAGCCGGGGCTCCTCCGCGGCGAGCACCGCCGCCAGGTGGTCCAGGGCCGCCTTCGACGCCCCGTACCCGCCCCATGTCTCGTACGCCTCGGCGGCCGCGTCCGAGCTGACCGTGATCACCGCGGCCTGCCGCGCGGCCCGCAACAGCGGCAGCGCCTCCTGGACCAGGCCCAGCGCGGCCACCACGTTCACCTCCAGCGCCCGCCGCAGCCCCTCCAGCGGCAGGTGGTCCAGCCGGACCAGCGGTTCGGCGCCCAGCGCGCTCGCGTTGTTCACCAGCAGGTCGACGCCGCCCAGCTGCCAGGCCGCCGCCACCAGCCCGGCCCGGTGCCCGGCGTCCGTGACGTCTCCGGCCAGGGCCTCCACGCGCGTCCCGTACGTCGCGAGCGCCGCCGCCGTCTCCTTCAGTGCCCGCTCGCCCCTGGCGTCGAGCACCAGGTCCCACCCGCGCGTGGCCAGGGCCTCGGCGAGCGCCCGCCCCAGACCTTTCGACGCCCCTGTGATGATCGCTACCGGCATGACCGTTCCCCTCGTCCTCGGCGCCGCGAGATCGGCGTGCCCTCAACGTAGGAAGCGGGGGCCCGCCCCGCCTCGGACGCGGGCCGCAAAGCGGCGGGGCCCTTCGACCTACGCCACGGGGCCGCGACCTCGGGCCTAGGCCCAGCGGCCTAGGCGGCTGCCGTCAGCGGTCCGATCCGCACTGTCACCCCCCGCCGGTAGCGTGGAGCCATGAGTCAAGGTCCCCGGTCCGGCCTCGCCGCGGTGAGCTCCGCGCTGCTGGCCATGAGCAGGCATCTGGAGGTCCGCGACGTCCTCAAGACGATCGTGGCCTCGGCCCGCGAGCTGCTCGACGCGCAGTACGCCGCGCTGGGCGTCCCGGACGACCACGGGGGCTTCGCCCAGTTCGTGGTGGACGGGGTCAGCGACGAGCAGTGGAAGCAGATCGGCCCGCTGCCCCGCCAGCACGGCGTCCTCGCGGCGATGCTCCGCGACGCCAAGCCGCAGCGCCTTGCCGACGTCCGTACGGACCCCCGCTTCGGAGGCTGGCCCTCCGCCCACCCCGACCTCGCCGACTTCCTTGGCCTGCCCATCCGCGACGGCGACGAGGTGATCGGCGCCCTCTTCCTCGCGAACAAGAACTGTCCCAAGGCGGAGGGCACCTGCGGCTTCACCGCGGACGACGAGGAGCTGCTGGCCATCCTCGCCCAGCACGCCGCGATCGCACTCACCAACGCCCGGCTCTACGAGCGCAGCCGCGAGCTCACCATCGCCGAGGAGCGCTCCCGGCTGGCGCACGAACTGCACGACGCCGTCAGCCAGAAACTCTTCTCCCTGCGCCTGACCGCCCAGGCCGCCAGCGCCCTGGTCGACCGGGACCCGGCCCGCGCCAAGGGCGAACTGCAACAGGTGGCCGCGCTCGCCGCCGAGGCCGCCGACGAGCTGCGCGCCGCCGTCGTCGAGCTGCGCCCCGCGGCCCTCGACGAGGACGGCCTCGTGGCCACCCTGCGCACCCAGGTGCAGGTCCTCGACCGCGCGCACACCGCGCGCGTGACCTTCACCGCCCATGGCGTGCGCGCCCTGCCGGCCGCCCAGGAGGAGGCCCTGCTGCGCGTCGCCCAGGAAGCCCTGCACAACGCCCTGCGGCACTCGGGGGCCGAGCGGGTCGGCGTGACGCTGGCCAGGTGCGACGGCGGCGCGGTCCTGCGGGTCACGGACGACGGCGGCGGCTTCGACCCGCGGGCGATCCGCCGTGCCGGACGCCACCTCGGCCTGGTCTCCATGCGGGACCGGGCGGGCGGAGTGGGCGGCAGGCTCACGGTGGAGTCCGCGCCCGGCAAGGGCACCACGATCGAGATGGAGGTCCCCGGTGGCTGACGCAATCAGGGTGCTGCTCGTCGACGACCACCAGGTGGTCCGCCGTGGCCTGCGCACCTTCCTCGAAGTCCAGGACGACATCGAGGTCGTGGGCGAGGCGGGGGACGGCGCCGAGGGCGTCGCCCAGGCCGAGGAACTGAAGCCCGACGTCGTCCTGATGGACGTCAAGATGCCTGGCATGGACGGCGTCGAGGCGCTGCGCAGACTGCGCGAGCTGGGCAACCCCGTGCGCGTGCTCATCGTGACCAGCTTCACCGAGCAGCGCACGGTGGTCCCGGCCCTGCGGGCCGGCGCCGCCGGGTACGTCTACAAGGACGTCGATCCCGACGCGCTCGCCGGCGCCATCCGCTCGGTGCACGCCGGGCACATCCTGCTCCAGGCCGAGGTGGCGGGCGCCCTGCTCTCGCAGGAGGAGGCCAACTCCGGCCAGGGCAGAGCGGGTTCACTCACCGACCGGGAGCGCGAGGTGCTGGGCCTGATAGCGGACGGCCGTTCCAACCGGGAGATCGCCCGCGCGCTGGTGCTTTCCGAGAAGACCGTCAAGACGCATGTGTCGAACATCCTGATGAAGCTGGACCTGGCGGATCGCACCCAGGCCGCACTGTGGGCCGTTCGCCATGGCGTGACGGGCTGAAACAGGCCGAAAAGCACTCGGTACGGCAATACGGAAGGTTCCGCTCCGAGCTGAGATTCATACCGTCGTGGGAATGTCCCCCGGATGGCGCATCCTCCGTGGAGCGCCGGCGTTCTTCAGTGCGTGCTACGGCGACTGGCCGTGGCAATCGCATCAGAAGGGCTTACGAAGTGAAGAACCTGAAGAAGGCAGCGGCCGTGACGATGGTGGCCGGTGGTCTGGTGGCTGCCGGTGCCGGTATGGCCTCCGCCACCGACGGATCGCTGGCCACCGGCAAGGCCGAGCACTCGCCGGGTGTCGTCTCGGGCAACCTCGTCCAGGCCCCGGTGCACATCCCGGTGAACGCCGTCGGCAACAGCGTGAACGTCGTCGGCGTGCTGAACCCCGCCTTCGGCAACCTCGGCATCAACCGCTGAGCTCCGGCCGTACCGGCCGTCGGCCCGAAGGACGTGGGCAAGCTCCCGACCCACGTCCTCACCGCCTGACGCCGGTCGGGCACCGAAGGGCGCCGCGAGTCATGGGACGGCTCGCGGCGCCCTTCGCCATGCGCCGCACGGCGACGTCCGCCCCCCGGGCGCCGGCACCGGAGCCCGGGGCGGCCTCACCGCCGCTCCCGCTCCTCCACCACGGAGTTGTACGCCGCGACCTGCGCCCGCCGGGCCGTCCGCTCCACCGGCCGCAGTACCTCCGCCCGAGCCGCCATCTCCGAGGCGCTCACCGCACCCCCGTGCCCGTTCTCGTACGCCACCGAGATCAGCACCCCGATCCGCTGGGCCAGCTCCAGCACCCGCACGGCCCGTCCCGGATACCCCGGCGCGAGCACCTCCCGCCCCCGCTCGGCCCGCGCCCGATACGCGTCGATGGCCGCCTCGGCCACCGGTCCCGAAGCGGCCACGTCCAGCCGCGTCAGCACCTCGGTCGCCTCCCTGAGCGCCTCGGCCAGCTCCCGCTCCGCCTCCCCGAGCGACGGCACATCGGCCGGCGGCGCCTCCCGCACGGGCAGGCAGTGCCATACGACCTCGACATGTACATCACCGTCGGGCCCGGCCTCGTACACCTCGGGTACGAGCCCCAGCGCGCCGCCGTGGCAGATCACCGCCTCCTCGGCCGCCAGCGCCCGCGCATTGAACTCCGGCGGCCCGCTCAGCCCCAGCGGATGCCCCGGCGCGGGCAGCGCGACCCGCAGGCCACTCACCCCGAGCGCCCGCAGCCGGCCCAGTGCCAGGGTGAGCCCTACGGGCGACGCCTCACCGGGCAGCCCGTCCACCCGGTGCACGGCGTCCTCGCCGACGATGGCGAGGGCGGCTTCGTCCGGCGAAATGAGTCCGACAAAAAGGGCATTTCCCCAAGCGGCGAGGCGTCCAGAGCGCGGTTCCGAGAGCATGCTCCCACCCTAAGTACCGGGCCGAGGGAATGGACCGCCGGACCGGTGGCGTAGATTTCCTTGAGGGCTGCGCCCACCGGCGCGGCGGACCGAGCCACAGGCCTACGCGACAGCCGAGACCGGCCACACTGCAAGGGGAGACAACGCGCTCATGAGCGATGTTCTGGAGCTTCAGGACGTATCCGTGGTCCGTGAGGGCCGGGCTCTGGTGGACCAGGTCTCCTGGTCGGTGAAGGAGGGCGAGCGCTGGGTCATCCTCGGCCCCAACGGCGCCGGCAAGACCACCCTCCTCAATGTCGCGTCCAGCTACCTCTACCCCAGCAAGGGCACCGCCACCATCCTCGGCGAGACCCTCGGCACTCCCGGCACCGACGTCTTCGAGCTGCGCCCCCGCATCGGCATGGCCGGCATCGCCATGGCAGACAAGCTCCCCAAGCGCCAGACCGTCCTCGAGACCGTGCTGACGGCCGCCTACGGCATGACGGCGGGCTGGCAGGAGGAGTACGAGGACATCGACGAGCAGCGCGCCCGCGCCTTCCTCGACCGCCTCGGCATGTCCGACTACCTGGAGCGCAAGTTCGGCACCCTCTCCGAGGGCGAGCGCAAGCGCACCCTGATCGCCCGCGCCCTGATGACCGACCCTGAGCTGCTCCTGCTCGACGAACCCGCCGCCGGCCTGGACCTCGGCGGCCGTGAGGACCTGGTACGCCGGCTCGGCCGGCTCGCCCGCGACCCGATCGCCCCCTCGATGCTCATGGTGACCCACCATGTCGAGGAGATCGCCCCCGGCTTCACCCACGTGCTCATGATCCGCCAGGGCAAGGTGCTCGCCGCCGGCCCGCTGGAGCTCGAACTCACCTCCCGCAACCTCTCCCTGTGCTTCGGCCTCCCGCTCGTCGTCGAGCAGGTCGGCGAGCGCTGGACCGCCCAGGGCCTGCCGATGGCGTGAGCCGGTGAAGTCCCCGCGAAGGCAAGGGCAATAAGCCCGCCCGAACCAGATCGCGCCCTGTCCGCGCACGATCCGCGGTCCTACCATGACCGTGTGGAAATCGACGCGTGGGTGTGGTGGTTGGTCGCGGCGGCCGGGCTCGGCATCGGGCTCGTGATCACGGCGATGCCCGAACTCGGCATGCTCGCGGTGGGCGCCCTCGCGGCCGCGGCGACCGACGGCATCTTCGGCGGTGACGCCGTCCCCCAAGTCGTGGTCTTCGCCGTCGTCTCCACCGCCCTCATCGCGGTGGTACGCCCCATCGCCAACCGGCACCGCGCCCAGCGGCCCCAACTCGCCACCGGCGTGGATGCCTTGAAGGGCAGACAAGCCGTCGTACTGGAACGAGTCGACGGGTCCGGCGGACGCATCAAGCTCGCCGGAGAGGTCTGGTCGGCCCGCGCCCTCGACAGTGGCCACGTCTTCGAAGTCGGCCAGGAGGTCGACGTCGTGGACATCGAAGGCGCCACGGCGATCGTCATGTGACCTCGCCCGCCCCCAAGGTGGCCGAACACCGCACCTGCCGTGCGACGGTCTGTCAGACTCGACCAGCAAGATCTTCAACAACCATAAGATCTGCATCAAGAGGGATCCGCCGAGCGCGGATCCACCGAACGCGCCGAGGCGGAGAAGGGTACGGGGAGCGACGATGGAACCGGTCATCATCGTCCTGATCATTCTGGTGGTGTTGGTCTTCATCGCCCTGATCAAGACGATCCAGGTCATCCCACAGGCCAGCGCCGCCATCGTGGAGCGCTTCGGTCGCTACACGCGGACACTGAACGCGGGCCTCAACATCGTCGTCCCGTTCATCGACACCATCCGCAACCGCATCGACCTGCGTGAACAGGTCGTGCCGTTCCCGCCGCAGCCGGTGATCACCCAGGACAACCTGGTCGTCAACATCGACACGGTCATCTACTACCAGGTCACCGACGCGAGGGCCGCGACGTACGAAGTCGCCAGCTACATCCAGGCGATCGAGCAGCTGACCGTCACCACCCTGCGCAACATCATCGGCGGCATGGACCTGGAGCGCACCCTCACCTCCCGCGAGGAGATCAACGCGGCCCTGCGCGGCGTCCTGGACGAGGCCACCGGCAAGTGGGGCATCCGCGTCAACCGCGTCGAGCTCAAGGCGATCGAGCCGCCCACGTCCATCCAGGACTCGATGGAGAAGCAGATGCGCGCCGACCGCGACAAGCGCGCCGCCATCCTCCAGGCCGAAGGTGTCCGGCAGTCCGAGATCCTGCGCGCCGAGGGTGAGAAGCAGTCCCAGATCCTGCGCGCCGAAGGTGAGGCCAAGGCCGCCGCACTGCGCGCCGAGGGCGAGGCCCAGGCCGTGCGTACGGTCTTCGAGGCGATCCACGCCGGCGACCCGGACCAGAAGCTCCTCAGCTACCAGTACCTCCAGATGCTGCCGAAGATCGCCGAGGGCGACGCCAACAAGCTCTGGATCGTGCCCAGCGAGATCGGCGACGCCCTCAAGGGCCTCTCCGGGGCCATGGGCAACTTTGCCCCGAGGACCGGCGGTTCGGGTTCCTCGGACAACGGCACCGGCTCGGGCACGGAACGCCGGGAGCGGCCGAGCATCGACTGACGGCTCATTCTGTACGTGGTTCGGCCCCGGCGCCCTGGTCTCCAGGGGCGCCGGGAACCGCGCGGTCAGCCACACCGTGCCGCCGGCCGGCGAACCTCCGCACCTCTCAAGCCGCAGCCGACGCCAACCACTCAGGCAACGACTCGTAGTCGTCCTGCGCCAGAGCCAGAAGCATCGCGTCCGCAGGCGTCGGCTCGAACGGCTCCCGGAGCAGCGGCATCCCCGCCTCCTCCGGCGTCCGGTTCGCCTTGCGGTGATTGTCCTCCGCGCACGAGGCCACCGTGTTCAGCCACGTGTCCTGACCCCCCTGGGACCGCGGCATCACGTGGTCCACGGTCGTCGCCCGACGACCGCAGTACGCGCACCTGTGCCTGTCCCGCACCAGTACACCCCGCCTCGACCACGGCGCTTGTCTTCGGAACGGCACCCGCACATACCTGCACAACCTGATGACCCGGGGCGCCGGTATGTCGACCGCGGCTCCCCGCATGCGCAGCTCGGGGTGGGCCTGCTCGACGACGGCCTTGTCCTGAAGCACCAGAACGACGGCTCGGTTCAACGTCACCGTCGACAGCGGCTCGAAACTCGCGTTCAGCACCAGCGTGTCCCGCATACCAGCCCACCTCCCGTGTGCACCCGGCCCACCCCTTGGCAGGCTGGGATCAACTCTGGCCGGGCACGCCGAGATGGACAACGCAATATCTGCTGCTCCACGAGGTAAGACCCCGTGTCCCCCTGGCGACAAAAATGCCCGCCTCCGATCACTCCCAGACCAGAGACGGGCAAACGTTCGGTGAACGTCAGGCTTCCGCGGGCACCTCGTACTCACCGATGAGCTGGGCGCGACCCAGCGTGTGGAACCGCAGGTTGAACCCCACGACGGCCGGACTGGCGTCCGCGTCCGGACCGAGCTTCTCCTGGTCCACGGCGTACACCGTGAACACGTAGCGGTGCGGCCCGTCCCCGGGCGGCGGCGCGGCACCCCCGAAGTCCTTCGTGCCGTAGTCGTTGCGCGCGTGCACCGCGCCCTCCGGCAGGCCCTCGAACTTGCCGCTGCCCGCACCCACCGGCAGCTCCGTCACCGAGACCGGGATGTCGAACAGGACCCAGTGCCAGAACCCGCTCCCCGTGGGGGCGTCCGGGTCGTAGCAGGTCACGGCGAAACTCCTGGTCTCGGCCGGGAAGCCCTCCCACCGCAGCTGCGGTGAGGTGTTGCCGGCCGCGTGGACCTGAGCGTCCTTGAGGGTCGCACCCTCCTGCACGTCCTCACTCGTCACCGTGAACGACGGCACGGGCGGGTGGAAGTCGTGGGGGAGCGGCCGCCTCTTGAGCTCGGTCACCTCGGTACCTCCTGATCGGATGGTTCAGTGACTTCCGAGCCTAGAACCAGTTGCGCTTGCTGCCGACTTCGGACAGCCACTGGTTGAGATAGGCCACCCAGTCGGTGCCCTGGTAGTCGTGCAGCCCCACCTGGAACGAGCGGAAGGTGTCGCTGCCCTCGCTGAACAGGCCCGGCTTCTTGTCCATCTCCAGCACGACGTCCATCGTCTGCGCGTCAGCCACGAAGCTCAACTCGACCTGGTTCAGCCCCCGGTACTGCTGCGGCGGCAGGAACTCGATCTCCTGGTAGAACGGCAGCTTCTGGCGCGTGCCCCGGATGTGACCGCGCTCCATGTCCGCGTTCTTGAAGCGGAAGCCCAGCTGGATGAAGGCGTCAAGAATCGCCTTCTGCGCCGGCAGCGGGTGCACGTTGATCGGGTCCAGGTCACCGGAGTCCACCGCGCGCGCGATCTCCAGCTCGGTGGTCACACCGATGTGCATCCCGCGCAGGGCCTGCCCGTCGATCGTCGTGATCGGCGTCTCCCACGGGATGTCCAGCCCGAAGGGGACCGCGTGCACGGCGTTCGCCTGGAGCTCGAAGGCACCGCCGAGCCGCACCTTCGTGAACTCGATGTCCTGCTTGTACTCCGTGTCCTGGCCCTCGACCTCGACCTTGGCCTGCAGTCCGACCGACAGCGCCTCGATCTGCTGGTTCACGGACCCGCCCTGGATGCGCACCTCGCCCTGGACGACGCCACCCGGAACGACGTTGATCTCGGTCAGAACGGTCTCGACCGAGGCCCCGCCGGCCCCCAGACTCGCGAGCAGCTTCTTGAACGCCATGTCTCTCCCTCGTTCACTACGTCTCTGATCACTACCAACGCGATCCGGCCCTGGCCGGTTCCGGGACCCACCCTGGCAAGACGAACGTCCTCTGGCCACCCCGCCCGCCGCTGCCCGTCTCCATTACCCTCGGACGGCATGATCGCGACCTCCGACCGTACGCCCCTGCCCCGGGAGTTCTTCGACCGGCCCGTACTGGAAGTGGCCCCCGACCTCCTCGGCCGCACCCTCGTGCGCACGACGCCGGATGGTCCGATCAGCCTCCGCCTGACAGAGGTCGAGGCCTACGACGGCCCGAACGACCCCGGCTCCCACGCCTACCGCGGCCGCACACCCCGCAACGACGTGATGTTCGGTCCGCCCGGTCATGTGTACGTCTATTTCACCTACGGCATGTGGCACTGCATGAACCTGGTCTGCGGACCGGACGGCACGGCGAGCGCCGTGCTGCTCAGGGCCGGCGAGATCATCGAGGGCGCCGAGCTGGCCCGGACCCGTCGACTCTCGGCCCGGAACGACAGGGAACTGGCCAAAGGCCCGGCCCGCCTTGCCACGGCCCTGGAGGTGGACCGCGCCCTGGACGGCACCGACGCCTGCACCTCCGGAGACACACCCTTGCGCATGCTGAGCGGCACCCC
Organism: Streptomyces sp. NPDC052023; assembly: GCF_044548465.1. Lineage (NCBI taxonomy): Bacteria > Bacillati > Actinomycetota > Actinomycetes > Kitasatosporales > Streptomycetaceae > Streptomyces > Streptomyces sp. NPDC052023. Next base: position 154,521 of record NZ_JBIUBW010000020.1, read on the forward strand.
GGCCCCCTCTGACCAGGTACGCAACGGCCCACGCACCGGAGTGGCCGGTGACGGAGGGGACGGCGAGGCCCACCCCTGGCGCTTCTGGATCGCCAACGACCCGACGGTGAGCCCGTATCGGGCCCACGTTCCGAGGCGGCGCCGAAGTTGACGCGCCCCTGGAAGGTGCGTAATGTAGCCCGAGCCGCTGAACCGGGTACTGCGATCGTCAGCAGCCGGAGCGGCCAAACCACTACTTCACGAGCACCCCTCAGCGGGGTCGTTTCCGGTGTGTTCGCATGCCTGAATTCGAATCCGCAGCCCCCGATTATGAATCGGGCGGGGGAATCGGTTAACGTAGTGAATGTCGAAAGGCCGCGAGGCCGAAAGGCAAACCCCGCCGACGGGGAATCGGAGCCGAAAGGATCTGATAGAGTCGGAAACGCAAGACCGAAGGGAAGCGCCCGGAGGAAAGCCGCGAGAGAGAATCTCGGGTGAGTACAAAGGAAGCGTCCGTTC
>NZ_JBIUBW010000021.1:0-145188 GCF_044548465.1 Streptomyces sp. NPDC052023
CGCCGCCGTCGAACAGAGCGGCAAGGGCGACCTCGCCGCACTCCTCGCCGGCGGCGACACCTGGACCGTCGTCGGCTGAACCCCGCGACAGACGCACAGGCCCGGGCTCAGGCCCGGGCCTCGTCGTATGCCTCGCGCGCCTGCTCGACCTCCCCCATCCGCCGCTCGGTCCACAGCGCCAGCGCCCGCACCTGCTCCGCGGCCTCGCGGCCGAGCTCGGTCAGGGAGTAGTCGACGCGGGGCGGGATCACGGGTTGCGCGACGCGGTGAACGAACCCGTCCCGCTCCAGGGTCTGCAGTGTCTGGGTGAGCATCTTCTCGCTCACCTGCCGGATCTCGCCGATCGCCCGGCGCAGCTCGCTGAACCGGTGCGGGCGCTCCAGGAGCCGGATCAGCACCAGCACGCCCCAGCGGCTGGTGACGTGCTCCAGAACCAGCCGGTACGGGCACATGGCCTCGCCGTCGGGCCTGCCTGCGGGCTCCCTCACACTCTCTGCCATGTGGGTACCTTACTTCAAAGTGGGTACTTTCCAGCAGTTAGTGCCCCTCCTAGGGTGAGTGGCAACCCCTGCCACATGCACGCGTATGGAGGAAACCCACCATGGGCATCGTCATCACCGGAGCCACCGGACACCTCGGCCGCCATGTCGTCGAGCAGCTGCTGCGGAAGGTCCCGGCCCACGGGATCACCGCCGTCGCCCGGGACGCGGAGAAGGCCCGCGGCCTCGCGGAACGAGGAGTGCGGATCGCGCTCGCCGACTACAACGCGCCCGCGACGTTCGACACCCTGTTCTCCGCCGGCGACAAGGTGCTGCTCATCTCCGGCAACGAGTTCGACAAGGACCGCGTGGCCCAGCACCAGGTCGTGATCGATGCCGCGAAGGCGGCCGGGGTGGCGCTGCTCGCGTACACGAGCGCGCCCGGCAGCCTGACGGCCGCGCTCGCCGACGACCACCGCGCCACCGAGGCGGCGGTGCTGGCGTCGGGCTTGCCGTACGTGCTGCTGCGCAACGGCTGGTACCACGAGAACTACACCGAGAACCTCGCCCCTGTGCTGGAGCACGACGCGGTCGTCTCGGCCGCCGGCGAGGGCCGGGTCGCCTCCGCCTCGCGCGCGGACTTCGCGGCCGCCGCCGTGGCGGTGCTGACCGGCGAGGGGCACGAGAACAGGACGTACGAGCTGAGCGGCGACGAGGCGTGGAGCTTCGCGGAGTACGCGGCCGAGCTGAGCCGGCAGACCGGCAGGGAGATCGCGTACAAGCCGGTGCCGTTGGAGACCTACCAGGGCATTCTGACCGGCGCCGGCCTGCCCGAGCCGATCGCCGCGATCCTGGCCGGGGTGGACGTGTCCATCGCGAAGGGTGAGCTGGCCGTGCGCACCGGCGACCTCTCCCGCCTGGCCGGGCGCCCGGCCACACCGCTCTCCGAGGCGATCGCCACCGCACTCGAGGGCTGACCTGGCACCGCCGGTCCCGGCCGTCATGACCGTATGGCGATACGGCCATGACAGGCGGGCCCGGTCGGCGCTACCTTCGTGCGGTGGGCTGGAGCGCGAAGGAGGAACCGGTGTCCGGAAAGTCGAGGGGCGAGAGCCGCATAGGCCTGCTGAACGGCATCGCGGCCTATGGGATGTGGGGCCTCGTTCCCCTGTTCTGGCCGCTGCTGAAGCCCGCCGGCTCGGTGGAGATCCTCGCCCACCGGATGGTCTGGTCACTCGCCGTCGTCGCCGTCGCGCTGTTCTTCGTCCGCCGCTGGGGCTGGGCCGGGGAACTGCTGCGGCAGCCGCGGCGCCTCGGGCTCATCACCGTCGCCGCGACCGTCATCACCGTCAACTGGGGCGTCTACATCTGGGCCGTGAACAACGGTCAGGTCGTCGAGGCGTCCCTCGGCTACTTCATCAACCCGCTGGTCACCATCGCGATGGGCGTGCTGCTGCTGAAGGAGCGGCTGCGGCCCGTGCAGTGGGCGGCGGTCGGGATCGGCTTCGCGGCCGTGCTCGTCCTCGCCCTCGGCCACGGCCGCCCGCCGTGGGTCTCGCTCGTCCTCGCGTTCTCCTTCGCCACCTACGGCCTCGTGAAGAAGAAGGTGAACCTCAGCGGGCTCGAGTCGCTGACTGCGGAGACGGCGGTCCAGTTCCTGCCCGCGCTCGGCTATCTGGTGTGGCTGAGCACGCACGGCGAGTCGACCTTCCACACCGAGGGCGCCGGGCACGCGGCGCTGCTCGCCGCGACCGGAGTCGTGACCGCGCTTCCGCTGGTCTGCTTCGGCGCGGCCGCGATCCGCGTGCCCCTGTCGACGCTGGGGCTGCTGCAGTACCTGGCCCCGGTGTTCCAGTTCGCGCTGGGCGTCCTCTACTTCCGTGAGGCCATGCCGCCCGAGCGCTGGGCCGGGTTCGCACTGGTCTGGCTGGCGCTGACGCTGCTCACCTGGGACGCCCTGCGGACCGCGCGCCGGGCGGCCCGTGCGCTGAAGGCCGAGAGGATCAAGCCGGCCACCACCATCGCGACCGGCACCGTCAGCGCCGCGCGGAAGGCGGAGAGCGTGGCCTCCGGGCCCGAGGCGGTCGTCGACGCCAAGCCGTAGACGGCGGTCACCGCAGAGATTCCGATCGCCGACCCGAACTGCGTCGCGGTGTTCAGCAGCCCGCTCGCCAGGCCCTGCTCCTGCTCCGCGACGCCGTCCGTCGCCGCGATGGTCAACGGCCCGTAGGCCAGCGCGAACGCGGTGCCCGCGATGATCAGCGCCGGGAACATGGCGGCGTACGACCAGTCCATCCCGACCGGCAGGAACAGCCCGTACGCGACGACCGCCAGCACGAAGCCGCCGAGGATCACGCGGGCGTTGCCGAAGCGGGCGACCAGTTTCGGGGTGAGCGTCGGGGCGAGGACCGCGTCGCAGCCCATGACGACCAGCGCGATCGCGGTCTGCAGTGACGACCAGCCGCGCAGTTCCTGAAGGTACAGCGTCACCACGAACTGGAATCCGAAGAAGGCGCCGACGAAGAGCAGCGCCCCGAGATCCGCGCGCACCACGGAGCCCTTGCGCAGGATGCCGAGCCGGACCAGTGGCGCCGTGGCCCGCCGTTCGACGGCGACGAAGGTGACCGCCAGCGCGGACGCGGCAAGCGCCGCCACGGCGGTGAGCGGCCAGTCGCGCAGTCCGTGTTCCAGCCGTACGACGGTGTAGGCGGCCAGCAGCATGGCGCCGGCGGCGGTGACCGCGCCGAGCAGGTCGAAGCCGCGTCCGTCGCGTGGCACCACGGCCGGCGCGGGCACCAGGCGGACCGCCGCGACCAGCAGCGCGCCCGCCAGCAGCACCGGGGCGAAGAACACCCATCGCCAGCCGATCGCGGTGAGCAGCCCGCCGATGACCAGGCCCAGGGAGAAGCCGCCGGCCGCGGTGCCCGCGAACACCAGCAGGGCCTTGTTGCGCTGCGGGCCTTCCTCGTAGGAGGTGGTGATCAGGGACAGCGCGGCCGGGGTCATGAACGCCGCCGCGACGCCGGTGACGAACCGCGCCAGGACGAGCATCCACCCGTCGGTGGCGAATCCGCCGAGCCCGGAGAAGACCAGGAAGACGGTCAGCCAGATCAGGAACATCCGGCGGCGGCCGAGCAGGTCCGCGGCCCGTCCGCCGAGCAGGGTGAAGCCGGCGTACCCGAGGACGTACGCGCTCATCACCCAGGCCGCGGTGCCCGTCGACAGCGCGAGGTCGGCTCTGATCGTCGGGATCGCGACGGCCATCATCGCGACGTCGATGCCCTCCAGAAAGATCGTTCCGCACAGCACGAGCAGCAGAGCCCAGGCGCGGGTGCCCATGGCAACACTCCAGGAGTAGACGGGGGGTCGGTTACCGGAGTGAGGGTCGGTTCCCTCTTGTAACCATGGCCAGCCTGCGGCAGACTCGGCAGACATGGAAGTAGGCACTTCTAAGTCACCGAGTAACTGCGAGAGCACCGTGGACTACGGCGACGCCGACCCCTTCCAGTGGGACACCCGCGAGGGCTGCGAGGTGCGGCAGATCCTGGACCGGGTCGCCGACAAGTGGTCGCTGCTCGTCATCGCCCTCCTGGAGAACCGCAAGCTCCGCTTCACCGAGCTGCGCCGCGAGATCGACGGCGTCAGCCAGCGCATGCTGACGGTCACGCTGCGCCAGCTGGAGCGGGACGGCCTGGTCACGCGCACGGTCCATCCCGTCGTACCGCCGCGCGTCGAGTACGAGCTCACCCCCCTGGGCGCCACCCTGCACGCCACGATCCAGTCCCTGGTGACATGGACGGAGGAGCATCAGCGGGAGATCGCGGCGGCGCGGGCGGCCTACGACGCACGGGAGACGCGGGCCGCCGAGGCCGGGTAGGACCTGCTCTACTGGACGGTCCTCCGGGCGCGGTGGAGCCGGTGGCGCCCGGGACCCACGCGCGGGTGCCGTCCGGCGCGAGGCGGGCGGCGAGCGAGGGCGGGGCGGCGGCCGCGTTGCCGACATCCAGGTGGCGGGGTGTGAGCGGGCGGCCGTGGGCGCGCTCCGCGGTGATCACGGTCAGGGCGTCGCGCAGGCCACGGGCGCGCGCGAGTTCCTCCTTGGCGACGGTGAGGCCGAGTCCGCCGGCAGCCGGCTGCGTTCGGCCCAGGTGACCAGGTCGGCGGGCCGGTGCAGCGCCTCGTGACGCGCCAGGGCGCCCGGGCCGCCGGTGGTGAGCAGTTCCAGACAGCGCGCGCCGGGATCGAAGCGGTAGGGCCTGCCCGCGTACGAGATCAGGGTCGGCCCGGGTGACGCCGCCCGCGGAACCGGCGCTTCCCATGGACGCTCACTCATGCAACCAATATCAGTGGTCACATGACCGAAAAGGCATCCACTCCCGTGCACTGGAAGCTCGTCATCGACGCCGCCGATCCGCACGCGCAGGCCGACTTCTGGGCCGCCGCGCTCGGCTACGAGGTCGAGGACAACAGCGCCCTGATCGAACGGCTGCTCCAGCTCGGCGCGCTCCCGGTCGCCGCCACCGTGGACTTCCACGGGCGTCCGGCCTTCCGGGACCTGGTCGCCGTACGGCATCCGGACGATCCGTACGAAGAGGAGAGCGGTACCGGGCTGGGGCGCCGGCTGCTGTTCCAGCGCGTTCCCGAGTCCAAGACCGGCAAGAACCGGCTCCACCTGGACCTGCACCCCGGCGAGGGGCGCCGGGCGGACGAGGTGGAGCGGTTGCGAGGCCTGGGAGCGACTTCGGTGCGGGAGGTCAAGGAGGCCGGTGGGGAATGGGTGGGAATGACCGACCCGGAGGGGAACGAGTTCTGCGTGCAGTAGGCCCGGCCCCGGATCGCGGACGGTCGCTGCGGGTGCCGCTCAGCCGCCGGAGGCCCGGCCCGCCCGCGCGGCGAGCCGGTCCATGCGGGCGCGGGCGGATTCGAGCTCCTCCACGTCGTCGGCGGCCGGGCCGGCCTCGGCGGCCAACTCGGTCCACAGACCGAGCAGTTCGTTCCCCAGCTCCAGGCCGAGCTCGGGGTCGCGCACGGCCCGCCAGGCCGTGGCCGCGCTGTACACGTTTCCGTAGGCGCCCTCCGCGTCGTGCGCACGACGGTGACTACGGGCCACGTCCAGGGAGAGCCGGAAGGCACGGACCGGGTCGGCCGCCAGGTAGGCGACGTACGCGGTGAGTTCGAGCAGCCGGAGCAGTTCGGGATGGCCGGGCGGCAGGCCCGACGACGCCTCGCCGACGGCCTGCTCCGCGAGAGCCGCCGCCGTCTCTATACGCCCCGCCTTCACGGCTTCGCCGATGCGGGCCGTGGGCCCGGCGAGCAGGGGGGAGGCGGGGCTCGCACCCTCGTCATCCGGTCCGAGGATGGCCTCGGCGACCGCGTCGAAGCCGCGGGGCGGGGTGGGCTTGGGGTCCGGATCCAGGTCCGCCGCAGCGAGCGGTTCCGGATGCGGCCTCGCGTCCATGACGGGCGGCGGCCCGAACTCGCCCAGAGGCTGCGGCTCCTGGATCGCCCGCAGCCGGAAGGTCGGCGCGGAGGCGGGCCCGGCCGCGGAGGCCGGCGGCGTACGCAGCACGTGCGTGGCGCTGTCCTGCGGCGTCTGGGCCGGGGGCTGTGCGGGCACCTGGTCCGTGGGGGCCGCCTGCGGCGGGTGAGGCGACGCGGGGGCAGGGGCAGACGCCGGCGGCCGATGGGGCGAAGCCGGGGCAGCCGCCTGCGGCGAGTGCGGCGGCGCGGGCCGCGGCGGCGGGGGTACGGCTTCCTGCGCCGAACCCGTCGCACGTGGCGCGTCGCGCTGTGCCTGACCCACCGGCGCGGTGCGCGGCGGCGTGGGTGCGGCTTCCCCCGCCGACCCCGGCGGCACCGGTACGGCTTCTCCCGCGCCGCTCGTCGGCACCGGCTCCGCCGTGAAGCAACTGGACCCGTCCGGGTGAACCTCGAGCGGTACGACGTAGCCGATCCGTTCGTCGTGAACCGTGGCGAGGACGGGACGGCCGGTGGCGAGGGCGATGCGATGGAGGTGGTTCAGGACCGTCTGCTGGAGCTCCTCGCCGGGCGCCGGGAAGACCGGGACGCCGCCGATCGAGGCGCCGGCGGTGCCGGCGGCGCCCGGTCCGGCGCCGGGCACGCGGACGTCGATCACCGCTCCCCCGCTCCCGTACTGCTGTTCCCGCTTCTTCTCGCGGCCTGGTCGAGACATCGGTTTCCTCACTCGCCGGGGTCCACGCCTCGGCGGACCCTACCGTCGAGTCTCACCGCTTTCGCCCGATACACGCGTCACCGGGGCGTCACAGCATCGTCCCAAGACCCGGCACCCCCGTCACGGAGCCCTCCGGCGTCCAGCGAAGATCGGTGGACGGCGATCGCCGGCCGACGACGGAGAGGAGCGGGCATGCGGACGGGTACGCGACAGGGACCGGAGATCTGGATCCGCGGCCCGGTGGCCGCGGCGCCGGCACCGGACCCCTCCCCCGTCTCCTCCCGCACGGTCCGGCGCTTCTCCTGGGTCGGCACGCACGGCGGGGCCGGAGTCTCGACACTGGCCACGGTGTACGGCGGTCAGGACTGCGCACGCGCCTGGCCCGGCGCGGACGATCCGCAGTCGGTACTGCTCGTCGCCCGCACGCACGCGACCGGACTGGCCTGCGCCATCCACGCCCTGGAGCTCTTCCGTCGTGGGGAGGCTCCGGTCGGGCTCGACCTGGACGCCGTCGTCCTGGTCTCCGACGCTCCGGGCCGGCTGCCACGGCCCCTCGCCCAGCGGATCAAGCTGATCGAGTCGGTCATCGACGTGTACCGGGTGCCGTGGGTTCCGGCGTGGCGGCTCGGCGACCTGAGCGGACGGCCGCCCCGCGGGACTGAGGCTCTGGTCCGGCTGACAGCGGCGGCCGGCTGAGGGACACGCCGACGGAGGCCTCCGCTCGGACTCGGCCGCGTCGCTCTTCATCGTGGGCGCCTCCCTGGACACTGGACGCGATCTGCATGCGTGTGCATATACTGCACAAGCGCTTAATCGTCGTACGCCGCACATCCCGGAATCCCTGGGGGACACCATGACCCGACGCTTCCTCTTCGTCCTGGGCAGCAGCCGCAGCGACGGCAACACCGAACTGCTGGCCCGCGCGGCCGCCGATCAGCTCCCCGCCGACGTGGAACAGCAGTGGATCGACCTCGCCGCGCACCCGCTGCCCGACTTCGAGGACCTCCGGCACGACAACGACCACGTCCGCCCCACGGAGGGCGAGGTCGCGCTGCTGCTCGACGCCACGCTCGCCGCGACGGACATCGTGATCGCCTCCCCGCTCTACTGGTACTCGGTGTCCGCACACGTCAAGCGGTACCTCGACTACTGGTCGGGCTGGCTGCGCACGCCCGGCCTCGACTTCAAGGCGACGCTGGCCGACCGCACGCTCTGGGGCGTCACCGCGCTCGCGCACGAGGAGGCCGAGGTCGCCGGCCCGCTGATCGGCACCCTCAGCAACTCGGCCGCCTACATGGGGATGCGCTTCGGCGGAGTCCTGCTCGGCAACGGCAGCAAGCCCGGTGACGTACTGAAGGACACCGAGGCCCTCACCCGCGCCAAGACGTTCTTCGCGCAGGAGGCGCCGCTCGCCCGGTTCCCGTACGAGGCCGCGTAGCGCCCGCGGCTACGCGGTGATGTCCTTCGCCGTGAACCGCGCCCATGCCGCCGAGTACGCCTACGCCCGCTTGCCGGCCGCCGCCGGCAGCCCGACCCTGTCCAGCGCGGCGGCGACGCGGGCACGCCGGGTGCGGGGGTCGGCGGACGGGTCGGCGGCGTCGTACCTCAGGAGGTTGTCGCGTCCGGAGAGGAAGCCGTACAGGGCCGGACCCTCGATGAGGGCGCCCACGTGCGGGAGCACGGCGCGCGGGGCACGGGGCGCCCCAGCACGTGCGCCGTGCCCGACGTGGGCTCGATCAGGCCCATCAGCATGCGGATGGTCGTGGTCTTGCCGGAGCCGTTCGGACCGCGGAGCCGAAGACACTGCCCGCCGGCACCGTCAGGTCGAGACCGTCGACCGCGAGCTGTCCGCCGCGGTAGCGCTTGGTGAGCGCGCGGCTCACCTGCGGCGTCCCGCGAACCCATGCCCCGGCGCCGACTCCGGGCTCTCGTCCCGGAGTCGGCGCCGATCCGGCTCACTTTCCCGGCCGGGCGGTCACCCGGCTCAGCTCCCGGGCTTGGCACTCACCCGGCTCACCGGCTCACCCGCCGGGCCTGGCACTCATCCGGCTCACTTCCCGGAGTCGGCCGCCTTCACCAGCGCGTCCTTGGTGACCGCGCCGACGTAGACCTTGCCGTCGTCCGTGATCAGGGCGTTCACCAGGCGCGTCTTGAAGACCGTGCCCGAGCCGAACTTGCCCTTCACCTCGTCACCCAGCGAACCCAGGAAGCCGCCCGCGGCACCCAGCTCGCCCATGTCACCGCGTCCTGCGCCGGAGGCCGCGCCCTCGGCACCCGAGTCGAGGACCGCGACGGAGGTCCAGCCCTCCCCTATGACGTTCAGCCCTTCGAGGCCCTCGGCGAGCTCCTTCTCCTCGGGGCGCTGCGAGCGCTCCGGCGCCTCCACGCTGCCCTCCTCGGTCACCTTCGCGCCCTTGGGCGGGGTGAAGTCGAAGGTCGACGCGGCGGGCTTGTCGAAGCTGACCTGCGTGAAGCCCGCGTCCACCACGGCGGCGCCGCCGCTCGCCGGGGTCAGCGTGAACTTCAGCGGGGTCCCGGTCTCGGCGTCCACCGCCACGCTGATCGCGCCCACCGTGGAACCGGACTGCTTCGGCTCGATGACCAGCTTGTAAGCGTCACGCCCCGCCACCTGCGCGGTGCCGTCGACCGTCACGGACGTGGTGTCGTCGACCGCCTTCAGCGCCTCGTCGGTCAGGTCCTCGGGCGTGGCCGGGACCTTCTCCTCGCGCCGCTCGGTGCCCTCGGCCGCGGTGCCGTGGTAGACCTCGTTGGACGCGCTGTCGTAGCCCCAGACATCCTTGCCGTTGTGGATCAAGCTGTACTCGGCGGCGTCCTCCAGCAGCGACACCTTCTGCCTGTCGGGGCCGTCGGCCGCGACGCGCAGGGTGTGCGTGCCGGAGGCCAGCTCGGTCAGCTTGGCCGACGGGTCGGCGGAAGAGCCCTCCCCGCCGGACGGGCTCGCGCCGGACATCAGGTCGCCCTCGAGACCGCCCAGATCGGGCAGTCCCAGATCGGTGCTGATCTTCACCGTGCCGGACAGCTGCTGCACGTCCGACGCGGCCATCTTCTCCAGGAGTTCCTGCGCGGTGATCTTCGGCAGGTCGGGGCTGCCGGAGTCGGCGAGCGCGGGGACGAGCCCGATGGTGCCCGCCGCGAGCCCCAGGACCGCCGCCGGGACGACGTAGCGGGTGGCCTTGCGCCGGCGTGCCGCGCGCTGCTCGTCCGCGTCGGCCACGGCCGTGGTGTCGTCGGATTCGTACGGTGCCATGTGTGCCTTACCTCCGTCGTCGGCGGCGGCTGTCTCGTCGCGTCCTCGCATTGGTCCCACCTGAGCCGCCGTTCTCACCCGGTCGGTGAGGAGTGGTGTGTTCCGTCTTCTCCATATGACCAAATCCGGCGGCATGAAGCGTCAGACCGGGGAGCCAACTCCGCGTACTGCTGGGGTATGACACGACACGGCGGCATCTCCCCCGACCCGTAGGGGTACGACGGGGAGTCACAAGTACTACGGGGGTGCCGCGGCCGGACGGCCCGGCCCTCGACGCCCGGAACGGCGACCGGCGAGAGGGCACCGGTCCCAGGTGAAGGGCCTTCAGCCCGCAGCCCTCAGCCCATGCCGCGGCCGGACCACGAGCCTCCGGGGCGGAACTACCCGGCCCGGTGCACCACGGCGTCGCACAGTTCCGTCAGCGCCGCCTTCGCGTCGCACTCGGGCAGCGGGGCGAGGGCCGCCCGCGCCTCCTCCGCGAACCGGACGGTGTCCCGCCGCGCCTGCTCCAGCGCCGGATGCGCACGCAACGCGGCCAGCGCCTCCGCGTGCCGGGCGTCGTCGGTGAGGTCCGAGGCGAGCAGCTCGCACAGCGCGACGTCCTCGGCGAGTCCCAGCCGCGCGGCCCGCTCCCGCAGTCGCAGCACGGGCATCGTCGGGATGCCCTCCCGGAGATCCGTGCCCGGCGTCTTGCCGGACTCGTGCGAGTCGGAGGCGATGTCCAGTACGTCGTCCGCGAGCTGGAAGGCGACGCCCAGCCGCTCCCCGTACTGGGTGAGCACGTCCACCACCGACTCGTCGGCGCCGGACATCATCGCGCCGAACCGGCACGACACCGCCACGAGCGATCCCGTCTTGCCGGCGAGCACGTCGAGGTAGTGCTCGACCGGGTCCCGGCCGTCCGACGGCCCCGCGGTCTCCAGGATCTGACCGGTCACCAGCCGTTCGAACGCCTCGGCCTGCACCCGTACCGCCTCGGGCCCGAGGTCGGCCAGGATGTGCGAGGCGCGGGCGAACAGGAAGTCTCCGGTGAGGACGGCGACGGAGTTGCCCCAGCGGACGTTCGCGCTCGGCACCCCGCGCCGTACCGCGGCCTCGTCCATCACGTCGTCGTGGTAGAGCGTCGCGAGGTGCGTCAGCTCCACCACCACCGCGGAGGGCACGATTCCGGGCGCGTACGGGTCGCCGAACCGGGCGGCGAGCATCACGAGCAGCGGCCGGAACCGCTTCCCGCCGGCGCGCACCAGATGCTGCGCGGCCTCCGTGATGAACGGGACCTCGCTCTTGGTGGCTTCGAGCAACCCTTCCTCGACAGCCGCCAATCCGGCCTGGACATCGGCTTCCAGAGCCTGGTCCCGCACGCTCAGCCCGAACGGCCCGACGACGGTCACGAGGGGTCTCCTGTCTGCTGGTGTCTACTGGCGATTACGCGGAATGTCGATAGGTCGCTGCCTTCACTCAAGTCAGCGTATCCGGTCACGTTTCGATCACCGAGGCCGCCCACCGTTACACCTCAGGCGGTATCGGATCACGGCGGGTATGTTTTTGATCAGTTGATATGAGCAGATATTTATCGACTTAGCCGGAAGAGGTGACCCTTGCCCCGCACCGCCGTCGCCACCGGACCTGAGAGCCTGCCGCCGTCCGGCGACGGCCGCGCCTTCCCCGGCCTCCACCGCGCCGTGCCCTGGGGCGCCGTCCTGATCGCCTTTGGGCTCTACGCCACGGCCGTCCCCGCCGCGGCCGTGACCTGGGCGGGCCTCGGCCTGGTCGGCGCGAGCACCGGGCTCCTCACGCCCCACGTGGCCACCGTGACCGGCTTCCCCCTCCGCTGGGCCACCAGCATCGGCGCCGTCGCGGGCCCGGTGGTCACGGGCCGGCACCGGGGCCGGTACCGGGGCCTCTCGGCTCCCGCGATCGGCATGACGTTCGGCCTCGTCCAGTACGTCACCTGCCGCCGTCACCTGGCCGGGCGTAAACGCGCGACGGAGTTCGCGCTTCCGTCGCGGGCGATACGCCGCGCCGTCCGCCTGGTCACCACAGGGCCGGCTCCCGCCGCCGCTCTCGCGGTGCCGTTCGCGGCAGCACACGCGCTGCCCGGGGGCCTCATCGTCGGCCTGCGCACGCTGGTGTCGATCGCGACGGGCGTGGCCCTCGGCGGCCTGCCCTTCCTCCTGATGGCCCACTCCTTCCGCCCCGCCCGGTCCGGCACCGACGGCGCGATCACCGTCGCCCCCGGCCTGGCGGAGCCGGTCGCAGGACCCCGGCCGCGCCGCACGACGCTCCCGGTCCACTGAAGCCATCCCTGGGGTCACGCTCATGCGCATCCGTACGTCCTTCCCCTACGAGACGACTCATCAGGACCTCCGTATCCCGCTGCCCGACGGAACCCGGTTGTACGCGCGCGTGTGGCGCCCGATCACCGGCGAGCCCGTACCGGCGCTCCTGGAGTACCTCCCGTACCGCCTGACCGACTGGACCGCGCCCCGCGACCATCAGCGCCACCCCTGGTACGCCGGCCACGGCTACGCCTCCGTCCGCGTCGACGTGCGCGGGCACGGCAACAGCGAGGATGTCCCGACGGACGCGTTTTCCGCGACCGAACTGGCCGACGGGGTCGAGGTGGTGAACTGGCTGGCCGCGCAACCCTGGTGCGACGGCAAGGTCGGGATGTTCGGCATCTCCTGGGGCGGCTTCAACTCCCTCCGGATCGCGGCCCTCGCGCCCGAGCCGCTCAAGGCGATCGTCGCGGTCTGCTCCGCGGACGACCGTTACGACAACGACGTGCACTACATGGGAGGTTCCGTCCTCGCCGCCGGCATGCACGCGTGGGCGGCGGCCATGCTCGCCTTCGCCTGCCGCCCGCCCGACCCGCACCATGTCGGCGATGCCTGGCGGGAGATGTGGCTGCGGCGCCTCGAAGAGGTCGAGCCCTTCGTCCACACCTGGCTCGCCCACCAAGGACGCGACGACTACTGGCGGCAGGGCGGCGCCGGCGAGGACTACGGCGCCGTCGGAGCCGCGGTGCTGGCGGTGGGCGGCTGGCACGACCCCTACCGCGACAGCGTGCTCCGCCTGGTCGAGCGCCTCCCGGCGGACCGCGTCCGCGGCCTCATCGGCCCCTGGTCGCACCAGTACCCCGACCGCGGCATGCCGCCCGGCACGGCGATCGGCTTCCTCCAGGAGACCCTGCGCTGGTGGGACCACTGGCTGAAGGGCGAGGACACCGGCGCGATGTCCGAGCCGCTGCTGCGGTCCTACGTCATGGACGCGCATCCCCCGGCCCCCGGGTACGAGACGCTGCCCGGCCGCTGGGTCGGCGAGCCCGCATGGCCCTCACCCCATGTGACGACGGTCACGTACGCCCTGCGGGGCGAGCCCGTGCTCGTCCGGTCGCCCCAGCACACCGGCGTCGACGCGGGGCGCTTCGTCCCGTCCGGGGGCGAGGCCGACCTGCCGCCGGACCAGCGGGAGGAGGACGCGCGCGGGGCAAGCTTCGACTTCGCGGTGCCGGAGGAGACGTGGGTGCTGGGGCGGCCGCGGGTACGGCTGCGGCTGACCTCGCAGGTGCCGCGCGGGCAGGTCGTCGCGCGCGTGTGCGACGTGGCGCCGGACGGCTCCTCGACCCTGGTGACACGGGGCGTGATCAACCTCTCCGCGCGCGAGGGGCGTGACCGGGTCACGCCGTGGGTCCCAGGGGCCACCGGGGACGTCACCTTCGAGCTCAGCGGCATCGGGTACGCCTTCCCACCCGGCCACCGCATCCGCCTCGCCGTCTCCTGTGCGTACTGGCCCTGGATCTGGCCCCAGCCGGACTCGTCAGCCGGCTTCACCCTGGACCCCTCCGGCAGCGCCCTCGAACTGCCGGTACGCGCGCGTGCCGTGGGCCCACCGCTCACCTTCGGCGAACCGGAGCAGTACGGGCCGCTCGGCGTCGCCCAGCCGGCCACGCTCGACGAACCGCGCCCGGAGCGGCTGGTCGTGCGGGACGTGGCCAAAGGCGAGTGGCGGCTGGAGGTCGACCCGCGCTGCGGCGGCACGCGCATGCACCCCGACGGGCTGGAGTACACCGAGGACGCGCTGGAGACGTACACCGTCCGTGAGGACGATCCGCTGTCGGCCCGCACCCGCTCGGACTGGTCGATCCGGCTGCACCGCCCGGAGTTCGCCTGGGACACGACGATCCGCACACGGTCGGAGATCGCCTGCACGGCGGAATATTTTTTGACCTCGAATGAGGTGATTTGCACCGATGGCGCAGAAGTGGTCTTCCACCGCACCTGGGAAGAGCGAATTCCACGGACCGCCGGTTAACTAGGACTTGGGCCTATTGCCCGATTTGCCATTCTTCTGCTCGCGCGTGACTTGGCTCACTCGGACGCCTTCACGATTTCCTTACAGAGGTCCCGCGACCTGCCTTTGCGCACAACCGAGTTGACCGTTGCCGGACGCGAAGGATCAAGGGCGCCAAACAGGCAATTCGAAGATCAAATCCCGCGATATGTGAAATCGCCACTTGTTTCGGACATGTGCTCTCGCATACGTTCCCGGCCAGTCGGGCGGAACGCCGAATCCTGCCGCCGCCCGAGCCACCCATGACGGACTCACTCACCGCACGGCAGGAGCGGGGGACCCAGGTGGATTGCCGGACCGGAGGCCGTACAGCACGGCACACCGGAACGGCTCGGGGTGAAGTCGCACTCGCAAGAGGCGGCCGGGCACCTCCCCGCCCGAACCCGACAGCTCACCTCGCAGGCGCCGGAGAGGACAGTCCCCATGACTGCAAACGGTCAGCACAGCCGCACCGCCCGCATCGCCCGCAGGCTCGCCGTCGCCGGTACCGGCGCCGCCCTGCTCGCCCTGCCGCTCGTCGGCGCCACCACCGCGTCCGCCGCCACGCCCGCGGCCGTCACCTCGGTCACGACGTACCCGAACAACCTGGACGGCTGGATCCGCCAGTCGCTCGACATCATGGCGCAGCAGGGGATCCCGGGCTCGTACGACGGCATCCACCGCAACATCATGCGTGAGTCGTCCGGCAACCCGAACGCCATCAACAACTGGGACTCCAACGCCGCCAAGGGCACCCCGTCCAAGGGTCTGCTCCAGGTCATCGACCCGACCTTCGCGGCCTACCACGTGCCCGGCACGGCGTACGACCCGTACGACCCGGTCGCCAACATCACCGCCGCCTGCAACTACGCGGCCGACCGCTACGGCTCCATCGACAACGTCTTCGGCCCGTACTGAGCCTCGGCCAGCAGCCGTTCGAGGACGACGGCGACGCCGTCGTCCTCGTTCGACAGGGTGATCTCGTCAGCCACCGCCTTGAGCTCGGGGTGGGCGTTGGCCATGGCGACGCCGTGCGCCGCCCAGTCGAACATGGGGATGTCGTTGGGCATGTCCCCGAAGGCGATGGTCCGTTCCGGGCCGAGGCCCAGGTGCCGGACCGCCAGCGCAAGTCCCGTCGCCTTGGTGATGCCGCACGGCTGGAGCTCGACCGTTCCCGGTCCCGACATGGTGACGGTCGCGAGCGAACCGACCACCGCGCGGGCCACCGCCGCCAACTCGTCGTCGGACAGGGTCGGATGACGCAGCAGCACCTTGCTGATCGGCGCGCACCACAGGTCGTCGCGGCGATCGATCCGCACCGCCGGCAGCGTGGGGTGCGGCATGAGATACCCCGGCTCGATCAAGGTGAGCCCGTCGACGCCGTCCTGGTCGACGGCCGCGTACACCTGTCCGACCTCGGCCTCGATCTTGCCGAGCGCGGTCTCCGCGAGTTCCCGGTCCAGCGTCACGGACCACAGCAGCCGATCCGCGCCGGCGTCGTACAACTGCGCGCCCTGCCCGCACACCGCGAGCCCCCCGCCGCCCAGGAGTTCCAGCAGCGGCCGCACCCTCGGCGCCGGCCTGCCGGTCACCACCAGATGCCGGGCTCCGGCCGCCGAGACCCGCGCGAGCGCGGCGAGGACACGGTCGGAGACCGTGTCGTCGCCACGGAGCAGCGTTCCGTCCAGGTCGGTGGCGATGAGGGCGTAGTCGGTGCGCGCGTACTCAGTGCGCGCGGCATATGCGATGGGTGCGGCCATGATCCGAGAATACGGACAGCGGACCCGCACCGTTCATTCCCAACTACCTTCACACCGTCTGCTTTTCACCCTCACGTGGCGCCGGGGAGGACCTGCGCCGGGTTCGCCGTCCGTGCCCGCAGGGTGCCGCCCGCTGTTGTCAGTGGCCGGTGCGATGCTTGCTTTCACTGCGCTGACGGATCGGGGGCGGTCATTGTGACGGGTCGGTGGGACATGCGGCGACGCGAAGGCACAAGGAGCTATTCAGGACATTCAGTGCCTTCAACGCGTTTCACACACTGCCCAAGACGGGTGCCGCAGCCGTAACGTGATCAGCGACCGCATGGACCGCGCGTACGAAAGTGAGGCAGCACCCCATGCCCCCCTTCGATGTCCCCGAGGGTGACCCCTTCGGTCCGCACAACCTTCCGTACGGCGTGTTCTCACCCGCCGGGTCCGCCGAGCGGACGGTGGGTGTCCGCCTCGGCGACCACGTCCTCGACGCCGGCGCGGCCGCCCTGGCGCTCGGCTCCCCGTACGCGGAGCTGCTGGCCCGCCCGACCCTCAACCCGCTGCTCGCCGCCGGCCGCACGGCCTGGTCGGACGTCCGTCGCGCGCTCACCGCCTGGGTCACCGTGCCGTCACACCGCGAGTCCCTCGCCCCGCTGATGCACCCCTTGTCCTCGGTGACCCTGCACCTTCCGTTCGAGGTCGCGGACTACGTCGACTTCTACGCGTCCGAGAACCACGCTCGCAACGTCGGCCAGATCTTCCGTCCCGACGCCGCCGACTCCCTCACACCCAACTGGAAACACCTGCCCATCGGCTACCACGGCCGCTCCGGCACGGTCGTCGTCTCCGGCACCGACGTCGTCCGCCCCTCGGGGCAGCGCAAGGCCCTGGCCGACACCGCGCCGGTCTTCGGTACGTCGGTCCGGCTGGACATCGAGGCCGAGGTCGGCTTCGTGGTCGGCGTCCCGTCGGCGATGGGCACGCCGGTGCCGCAGTCCGGCTTCCGCGACCACGTCTTCGGCCTGTGCCTCCTCAACGACTGGTCCGCCCGCGACATCCAGGCCTGGGAGTACGTCCCTCTCGGCCCGTTCCTCGGCAAGTCCTTCGCCACCTCGGTGTCGGCGTGGATCACCCCGCTGGACGCGCTGGACGAGGCACGGGTGGCTCCGCCCGAACGGACGCACCCCCTGCTGCCGTACCTGGACGACTCCGAGGAGGAGCCCGGCGGCTACGACCTCCGTATCTCCGTCGCCCTCAACGGCCACGTCATCTCGGAGCCGCCGTTCTCCACCATGTACTGGACGGCCGCCCAGCAACTCGCCCACATGACCGTCAACGGCGCCTCCCTGCGCACCGGCGACCTGTACGGCTCGGGCACCGTCAGCGGCCCGGCCGAAGGGGAACGCGGCTCACTCCTGGAGCTGACCTGGAACGGCCGCGACGCCCTCGAACTGCCCGACGGCAAACGGACGTTCCTGGAAGACGGCGACGTCGTGACCATGACCGCCTGGGCCCCGGGGGCCGGCGGCGTGCGCATCGGGCTCGGTGAGGTCACGGGACGTGTCGTGGCGGGGTGAGGTTTGCGCGACAGCGACGGCTTCGGCGCTGACTCCGGCCGCCCGGCACCGTCATACTGACGGGCGGGCGGTGTGCGCCATGTGCGGCGCGGACAGGTGAGGCGTACGGCGCGCGACCGCCGCCCGCACCGCACTTCCAGCCGCCCCACTCCCGACCAGGATCCGGAGCCCGTGGCATGACCGTCTGCCTGCTCCTGCTGAGCGTCGTCGCCCTGACGGCCGCCGTACCGGCCCCTCGTACGCTGGTCCGCGCCGCGTGGCCCGAACGGGAGCCCGTGATCGGGCTGTGGGTGTGGCAGTGCCTGGTCGCCACCGTCCTGCTGTGCTGTCTGACCGCGCTGGTCCTGGGCGCGGCGGCCGTCTTCCAGACCGTGCGGGACCAGGTCTTCGCGCCCGCCCCGCCGCGCGTCGCCGCCGCCTACGACCTCTCGGCGGCGCCGCCCTGGGCCGCCGTCCTGACCCTGTCGCTGGCCTGCGGCGCCGCGTGGACCACGGCCATGCTCGTACGCGAGCTGTTCGAGGCCCGGCGCCGCCGCGGCCAGGCCCGCGCACACCTGGCGGAACGCGCCCCTGACCTGCCGGCCGGCCTGCCCGCTGTCCGGGGGCCGCTGCTCGTCCTGGAGGACGAGTACCCCGACGCCTGGTGGATGCCGGGCAGCCCGCCCCAGCTGATCGTCACCACCGGGGCGCTGCACCGGCTCACCGACCACCAGCTCGACGCCGTCCTCACCCACGAGCGCGGCCATGCCCGCGCCCGCCACGACTGGCTGCTGCACCTGTCCACCGCGCTGGCAACGGGCTTCCCGCGCGTTCCCCTCTTCGCCCACTTCTGCGACCAGACCCACCGCCTGGTCGAACTCTCCGCCGACGACACGGCCTCCCGCCGGTGCGGCCACCTGACCACGGCGCTCGCCCTGATCGAACTGAACCAGCACCGGGGCGTCCTGTCCTGCGCCTCCAGCCACCGCCTCCTGGGCGAACGCGTGGACCGTCTGCTGGAGCCGCCCGCCCGGCTGGACCGCCGGCACCGGGCCCTGACGACGACCGCGGCGGCGCTGGTGCCCCTCCTCCCCCTGCTGATCACCTTCGCCCCCGGCCTGACGGCACTGGCGTAGTGCCGCGCGCCCGGCCGGCTCGATGAAGAAGCTCGGCCCTTCCCGGCCTCGGGACGCGGCCACTTGACTGCCGTCTCGGCGTGCGGCAGCGGCACGGAGCGCCCCGGGCGGCGGTCACCCTGGCCCCCGCGGGGTGGACCCGGACGGCGGCGTCAGGGCCCACGCGGTCAGGGAGGCGCGGGGAGCCTGGGCCGCGTGCGCCGCCCGCGCCCTTCCCGCACCCCGCCCCCTACATCCACTCGTCCGGCTCCGGCTCCGGCTCGGGCCAGTCGTCCGCACCCTGCTCCCCGGTCGGCGTCGCCGCGCCGCCGGATGATCCGTCCAGGGAGGCCAGCACCGCCAGCACACCCTCCCCGTACGTCACCAGCTTCTTCTCACCGACGCCGCTGATGCCGCCGAGCTCGGCCACCGACTTCGGCCACGCCACGGCGATCTCCCGCAGCGTGGCGTCATGGAAGATGACGTAGGCTGGGACGCCCTGCTCCCGGGCCTGCTCGGCGCGCCAGGCGCGCAGCGCCTCGAAGGCGGGCAGCAGCTCCTCGGGGAGCTCCACCGCCGGGGCCTTGGCCTTGCGCTCGCCCCGCCCGGACGAGGAGGACCCCGCCCGCGAACTCACCGGCTTCTTCGGCTCCTTGCGCAGCGGCACCTCCCGCTCCCGCCGCAACACCGCCCCGCTGGCCTCGGTCAGCACCAGCGTGCCGTACTCCCCCTCGACCGCGAGCAGTCCCTGAGCCAGCAACTGCCGGACGACACCCCGCCACTCGCCCTCGGTCAGCTCCTCGCCGATGCCGAACACGGAGAGCTGGTCATGGTCGAACTGGATCACCTTGCCGGTGCGCTTGCCCAGCAGGATGTCGACGATCTGCACCGCGCCGAACTTCTGCCCCCGCTCCCGCTGCAACCGCACCACCGTCGACAGCACCTTCTGCGCCGCCACGGTGCCGTCCCAGGTCTCGGGCGGCGTGAGGCAGGTGTCGCAGTTGCCGCAGGCGGCCGCGTCCGGGTCCTGGCCGAAGTAGGCGAGCAGCTGGCCCCGGCGGCACTGTGCCGTCTCGCACAGCGCCAGCATCGCGTCCAGGTGCGCGGCCGCCCGCCGCCGGAACGCCTCGTCGCCCTCGCCGGACTGGATCAGCTTGCGCTGCTGTACGACGTCGTTGAGGCCGTAGGCCATCCAGGCGGTGGAGGGCAGCCCGTCCCGCCCGGCCCGGCCCGTCTCCTGGTAGTACCCCTCCACCGACTTCGGCAGGTCCAGGTGGGCCACGAACCGCACGTCCGGCTTGTCGATGCCCATCCCGAAGGCGATCGTCGCCACGACGACCAGCCCCTCCTCCCGCAGGAACCGGGACTGGTGTGCCGCACGCGTACCCGCGTCCAGCCCCGCGTGATACGGCACCGCCTCGATCCCGTTCCTGCTCAGGAACTCGGCCGTCGACTCCACCGACTTCCTCGACAGGCAGTACACGATCCCCGCGTCGCCCGCGTGCTCCTCCCGCAGGAAGCTCAGCAGCTGCTTCTTGGGGTCCGCCTTGGGCACGACCCGGTACTGGATGTTCGGCCGGTCGAAGCTCGCCACGAAGTGCCGGGCCGTCGGCATGTTCAGCCGCTGGGTGATCTCCTGGTGCGTGGCCCGCGTGGCGGTCGCCGTGAGGGCGATCCGCGGCACGTCGGGCCAGCGCTCGCCGAGCAGCGACAGCGTCAGATAGTCGGGCCGGAAGTCATGGCCCCACTGGGACACGCAGTGCGCCTCGTCGATCGCGAAGACGGAGATCTTCCCGCGGGACAGCAGATCCAGCGTGGCGTCGAGCCGTAGCCGCTCCGGCGCCAGGTACAGCAGGTCGAGCTCACCGGCGAGGAACTCGGCCTCCACCACCCGGCGCTCGTCGAAGTCCTGCGTGGAGTTCATGAACCCGGCCCGCACACCCAGCGCCCGCAGCGCGTCGACCTGGTCCTGCATCAGGGCGATGAGCGGCGACACGACAATGCCCGTACCCGGTCTGACCAGGGCCGGAATCTGATAGCAGAGCGACTTGCCGCCACCGGTCGGCATGAGCACGACGGCGTCGCCACCGGCCACCACATGCTCGATGACCGCTTCCTGCTCCCCACGAAAGGCCTCGTACCCGAACACCTTGTGGAGCGCGGCCAACGCCTCACTGTCAGCTACCGCCGCCATGGCACCTACCCCGCCTGTCCCACCCATCGCCGTGCCCCCGTACGTCGGATCTCGACCACTGCGTCCACGATAGGCGCCGCCACCGACAGCCCCGGAGTTATCCACAGGCTTCCCCCGCCCCACGCCGCACCCGGTCGAACATGCGAGCGTCTTGATCGGCTCGAGTCACCCCGTGGCAAAGGAACGGCCCTCCCCGATCGAACGAGGAGGGCCGCCGTGGACGGGCTGCGTCAGCGCACGAACACCCCCGCGTCACCCGCCAGCTCCAGGAAGTACTGGGGCGCCACGCCCAGCACCAGCGTGACCGCCACGCCCACGCCGATCGCCGTCACCGTCAGCGGCGACGGGACCGCCACCGTCGGCCCCTCCGGCCTCGGGTCGCTGAAGAACATGAGCACGATCACCCGGATGTAGAAGAACGCGGCGATCGCCGACGAGATCACGCCGATCACCACCAGCGGCGCGGCCCCGCCCTCCGCCGCCGCCTTGAACACGGCGAACTTCCCGGTGAACCCGGAGGTCAGCGGAATACCGGCGAAGGCCAGCAGGAACACCGCGAACACGGCCGCCACCAGCGGCGACCTGCGGCCGAGCCCGGCCCACTTGGACAGATGGGTCGCCTCGCCGCCCGCGTCGCGCACCAGCGTCACCACCGCGAACGCACCGATCGTCACGAACGAGTACGCGAGCAGGTAGAAGAGCACCGAGGACACACCGTCCGGCGTCGTCGCGATGACACCCGCGAGGATGAATCCCGCGTGCGCGATCGACGAGTACGCCAGCAGCCGCTTGATGTCGGTCTGCGTGATCGCGACGATCGCGCCGCCCAGCATCGTGACGATCGCGACGCCCCACATCACCGGCCGCCAGTCCCAGCGCAGGCCGGGCAGCACGACGTACAGGATCCGCAGCAGGGCGCCGAACGCGGCCACCTTGGTGGCCGCCGCCATGAAGCCGGTCACGGGCGTGGGTGCGCCCTGGTACACGTCCGGCGTCCACATGTGGAACGGCACCGCGCCCACCTTGAACAGCAGCCCCATCACGATCAGCGCGGTGCCGATCAGCAGCAGCACGTCGTTGCCCATGGTGTTCGCCAGGGCGGGGGTGATGTCGGTGATGGTGCCGTCCACGACCTGCGCGATCGTGCCGTAGGACATCGAGCCCGAGTAGCCGTACAGCATCGCGATCCCGAACAGCGTGAACGCCGAGGCGAACGCGCCGAGCAGGAAGTACTTGACCGCGGCCTCCTGCGACATGACCCGCTTGCGGCGGGCCAGCGCGCACATCAGGTACAGCGGCAGCGAGAAGACCTCCAGCGCCACGAACAGCGTCAGCAGGTCGTTGGCCGCGGGGAAGAGCAGCATGCCGGAGACCGCGAAGAGCAGCAGCGGGAAGACCTCGGTGGTGGTGAAGCCCGCCTTGATCGCGGCCTTCTCGCTGTCGCTGCCGGGCACGGACGCCGCCTGCGCGGCGAAGGAGTCGACCCGGTTGCCGTGCGCGGCAGGGTCCAGCCGCCGCTCGGCGAAGGTGAACAGGGCGACCAGGCCGGACAGCAGGATGGTGCCCTGCAGGAACAGTGCCGGTCCGTCGACCGCGATCGCGCCCATCGCCGCGATCTGCGCCTTCGTGGTGCCGTATCCGTCCGCCGCGAGGGCGACGACCGCGGCGAAGCCGGCGGCCAGGCCCACGGCGGACACGAACATCTGCGCGTAGTACCGGGACTTGCGCGGGACGAACGCCTCGACCAGCACCCCGATGATCGCCGCGCCGATCACGATCAGCATGGGCGACAGCTGGGCGTACTCGATCTTCGGCGCGTCGATCTTGCCGATGGGATCGGCCGCGGTTGTCCACAGGCTGTGGACGGCTGTTGCACTCACTTGGCCGCCTCCACCTCAGGCCGGGGGTCCTGCTTCTGTACGTCGGACATGGTCTGCTTCACCGCCGGGTTGACGATGTCCGTGAGGGGCTTCGGGTAGACGCCCAGGAAGATCAGCAACGCGACCAGCGGGGCGACGACCACGAGTTCACGCACCCTGAGGTCGGGCATCGCGGAGACCTCCGGCTTCACCGGGCCCGTCATCGTCCGCTGGTACAGGACGAGGGTGTAGAGCGCGGCGAGCACGATGCCGAAGGTGGCGATGATGCCGATCACCGGGTAGCGCGCGAACGTGCCCACCAGGACCAGGAATTCACTGACGAAGGGCGCGAGACCGGGCAGCGACAGCGTCGCGAGGCCACCGATCAGGAAGGTGCCGGCCAGTACTGGAGCGACCTTCTGGACTCCGCCGTAGTCCGCGATGAGCCGCGAACCGCGCCGCGAGATCAGGAAGCCCGCCACCAGCATCAGCGCGGCCGTCGAGATGCCGTGGTTGACCATGTACAGCGTCGCGCCGGACTGGCCCTGGCTGGTCATGGCGAAGATGCCCATGATGATGAAGCCGAAGTGCGAGATCGACGCGTACGCGATCAGGCGCTTCATGTCACGCTGGCCGACCGCGAGCAGCGCGCCGTAGACGATGCTGATCAGCGCCAGGACGAGGATGGCGGGCGTCGCCCACTTCGAGGCCTCCGGGAACAACTGGAGGCAGAAGCGGAGCATCGCGAAAGTGCCCACCTTGTCCACGACCGCCGTGATCAGGACCGCCACCGGAGCCGTGGACTCCTGCATGGCGTTGGGCAGCCACGTGTGCAGCGGCCACAGCGGCGCCTTCACCGCGAAGGCGAAGAAGAAGCCGAGGAACAGCCAGCGTTCGGTGCTGGCCGACATCTCCAGCGAGCCGTTGGCACGGGCCTCGGCGATCTCGGTGAGGGAGAAGTTCCCGGCGACCACGTAGAGGCCGATCACCGCGGCCAGCATGATCAGACCGCCGGCCAGGTTGTAGAGCAGGAACTTCACCGCGGCGTACGACCGCTGCGTCGACGCCACCTGCTCGCCGTGCTCGTGGGCACGGTCCCCGAAGCCTCCGATGAGGAAGTACATCGGGATGAGCATGGCCTCGAAGAAGATGTAGAAGAGGAAGACGTCGGTGGCCTCGAAGGAGAGGATCACCATCGCCTCGACGGCCAGGATCAGCGCGAAGAAGCCCTGCGTGGGCCGCCACCGCCTGCTGCCGGTCTCCAGCGGGTCGGCGTCGTGCCAGCCCGCGAGGATGATGAACGGGATCAGCAGCGCCGTGAGCGCGATGAGCGCCACGCCGATGCCGTCCACACCCAGCTCGTACCGGACGCCGAAGTCCGCGATCCAGGCGTGCGACTCGGTGAGCTGGTAACGGCCGCCGTCCGGGTCGAACCTGACCAGCACGGTGATGGCGAGGGCGAGCGTGGCGAGCGAGACCAGCAGCGCCAGCCACTTGGCGGCGGTGCGCCGCGCGGCCGGGACGGCGGCCGTGGCGATCGCCCCGAGCGCCGGGAGCGCCGCTGTCGCTGTCAGCAGAGGAAAGGACATCGGTATCAGACCGCCCTCATCAGCAGGGTCGCGGCGACGAGAACCGCCGCGCCGCCGAACATCGAGACCGCGTACGACCGCGCGAAGCCGCTCTGCAGCCTCCGCAGCCGCCCGGACAGGCCGCCGACCGAGGCCGCCGTGCCGTTGACGACTCCGTCGACCAGGGTGTGGTCGACGTACACCAGGGACCGCGTGAGGTGCTCGCCGCCGCGGACCAGGACGACGTGGTTGAAGTCGTCCTGGAGCAGGTCGCGGCGGGCGGCCCGGGTGAGCAGCGACCCGCGCGGTGCGACGACCGGGACCGGGCGGCGGCCGTACTGCGCGTACGCGATCGCGACACCGATCACCATCACGGCCACCGTGGACAGCGTGACCGTCAGCGCGCTGACCGGCGGGTGCCCGTGCTCGTAGCCGGTGACCGGCTCCAGCCAGTGCACGAAGCGCTCGCCGATGCTGAAGAACCCGCCGGCGAAGACCGATCCGAAGGCCAGCACGATCATCGGGATCGTCATGGTCCTGGGCGACTCGTGCGGGTGCGGCTCGGCGTGCTCGCCGTGGGTCTGGGCGGCGGGCTCCACGCCGGGCTCGGCCGGGGAGGCGGTCGCGGTGTGCCGCCAGCGCTCCTCGCCGAAGAACGTCATCAGCATCACGCGTGTCATGTAGTACGCGGTGATGGCCGCGCCCAGCAGGGCACAGGCGCCGAGGATCCAGCCCTCGGTGCCGCCCTTGGCGAACGCCGCCTCGATGATCTTGTCCTTGGAGAAGAAGCCGGACAGGCCCGGGAAGCCGATGATCGCGAGGTAGCCGAGGCCGAAGGTGACGAAGGTGATCGGCATGTACTTGCGCAGCCCGCCGTATTTGCGCATGTCGACCTCGTCGTTCATGCCGTGCATGACTGAACCGGCCCCGAGGAACAGCCCGGCCTTGAAGAAGCCGTGCGTCACCAGGTGCATGATCGCGAACGCGTAGCCGATGGGGCCGAGGCCGGCGGCGAGGACCATGTAGCCGATCTGCGACATGGTCGAGCCGGCCAGCGCCTTCTTGATGTCGTCCTTGGCGCAACCGACGATCGCACCGAACAGGAGCGTGACCGCTCCGACGATCGTGACGACCAGCTGGGCGTCGGGCGCGGCGTCGAAGAGCGCTCCGGAGCGGACGATCAGGTACACGCCCGCGGTCACCATCGTCGCGGCGTGGATCAGGGCCGAAACCGGGGTCGGGCCCTCCATCGCGTCCCCGAGCCAGGACTGCAGCGGCACCTGGGCGGACTTGCCGCAGGCGGCGAGCAGCAGCATCAGGCCGATCGCGGTGAGCATGCCCTCGGAGGTGTCGCCGACGAGGCCCGGCTCGTCGTGGCCGCCGAGCACCGGACCGAAGGCGAAGGTGCCGAACGTCGTGAACATCAGCATGATCGCGATCGACAGACCCATGTCGCCGACGCGGTTGACCAGGAAGGCCTTCTTCGCGGCGGTGGCGGCACTGGGCTTGTGCTGCCAGAAGCCGATCAGCAGGTAGGAGGCGAGACCGACGCCTTCCCAGCCGACGTAGAGCAGCAGGTAGTTGTCGGCGAGGACGAGCAGCAGCATCGCTGCGAGGAACAGGTTCAGGTAGCCGAAGAAGCGGCGGCGCCGCTCGTCGTGCTCCATGTACCCGATCGAGTACAGGTGGATCAGCGAGCCGACGCCGGTGATCAGCAGCACGAACGTCATCGACAGCTGGTCGAGCTGGAAGGCGACGTCGGCCTGGAAGCCCTCGACGGGGATCCAGCTGAACAGGTGTTGTGTCAGCGTGCGTTCTTCCGCGCCCTTGCCCAGGAGGTCGGCGAAGAGGACCGCGCCGAGGGCGAAGGAGACGAAGGCGAGGACCGTGCCGATCCAGTGGCCGACGGCGTCGAGCCGCCGGCCGCCGCACAGCAGGACGGCCGCTCCGAGCAGTGGCGCCGCGATCAGCAGCGCAATCAGGTTCTCCACTTCAGCGACCCCTTAGAGCTTCATCAGGCTGGCGTCGTCGACCGAGGCCGAGTGGCGGGAGCGGAACAGCGAGACGATGATCGCGAGACCGACCACGACCTCGGCCGCGGCGACGACCATCGTGAAGAACGCGATGATCTGGCCGTCGAGGTTGCCGTGCATCCGGGAGAAGGCGACGAACGCGAGGTTGCAGGCGTTGAGCATCAGCTCGATGCACATGAACAGCACGATCGCGTTCCGCCGGATGAGCACGCCCGTCGCGCCGATCGTGAACAGCAGGGCGGCCAGGTAGAGGTAGTTGACGGGATTCACTTCGACGCCTCCTCGGTCCGCTTGAACGTCGGCGGCTCGATCTCGTCCCGCTCCAGCCGCTCCTGCGAACGCTGTTCGAGGGCCCGCAGGTCGTTGAGCGCCTCGGTGGACACGTCCCGGATCTGGCCGCGCTCACGCAGCGTCTTGCTGACCGTCAGGTCGGACGTGGTGCCGTCGGGCAGCAGGCCCGCGATGTCCACGGCGTTGTGCCGCGCGTACACACCGGGCGCCGGCAGCGGCGGCACGTGCTTGCCCTCGCGGATGCGCTGCTCGGCCAGCTCACGCTGGGTCTTGGCGCGCTCGGTGCGCTCACGGTGGGTGAGCACCATGGCGCCGACCGCGGCCGTGATCAGCAGGGCGCCGGTGAGCTCGAAAGCGAAGACGTACTTGGTGAAGATGAGGGCGGCGAGGCCCTCGACGTTGCCCCCGGCGTTCGCCTGGCCGATGCCGTTGAACTCCGCCAGGGACGCGTTGCCGATGCCCCCGGCGAGCAGGACGCCGAAGCCGAGGCCACAGAGAAGGGCCAGCCAGCGCTGGCCCTTGATGGTCTCCTTGAGGGAATCCGCTGCGGTGACACCGACCAGCATCACCACGAACAGGAAGAGCATCATGATCGCGCCGGTGTAGACGACGATCTGCACGATGCCCAGGAAGTAGGCACCGTTGGCGAGGTAGAACACCGCCAGGATGATCATGGTGCCGGCCAGGCAGAGCGCGCTGTGCACGGCCTTCTTCATGAAGACGGTGCACAGGGCGCCGATCACCGCGACCGTGCCGAGGATCCAGAACTGGACGGCCTCTCCGGTGGAGGTGGTGTAGGCGGCGAGCTCGGTGGTCATCGGCCGATCACCTTCTCCGAGGCGGGTTCGCCCTCGCCGAAGGTCGAGGCCGCCTCCTGGACCGTCTCGCCCTTGGACAGGGCGATCTGGCGCTCCGTGCCGGGCGCGGCCTCCGTCACCAGGCCCCGGTAGTAGTCCTGTTCGTCCATCCCCGGGTAGATGGCGTGCGGCGAGTCGACCATGCCTTCTTCGAGGCCGGCCAGCAGCTGTTCCTTGGTGTAGATGAGGTCGGCGCGGCTGGAGTCGGCGAGCTCGAAGTCGTTCGTCATGGTCAACGCGCGCGTGGGGCACGCCTCGATGCACAGGCCGCACAGGATGCAGCGGGCGTAGTTGATCTGGTACACCCGCCCGTACCGCTCGCCCGGCGAGTAGCGCTCCTCGTCCGTGTTGTCCGCGCCCTCCACGTAGATGGCGTCGGCGGGGCAGGCCCAGGCGCACAGCTCGCAGCCGACGCACTTCTCCAGGCCGTCCGGATGGCGGTTGAGCTGGTGCCGTCCGTGGAACCGTGGGGCCGTGGTTTTCTGCTGCTCCGGGTACTGCTCGGTCAGCCGCTTCTTGAACATGGCCTTGAAGGTCACGCCGAAGCCGGCCACGGGGTTCTGGAAACCGGGCTTGGTCTCCTTGGGCTCCTCAGCCATCGGACGCCTCCTTTCCATCCGTAGATCCACCCAGAGATCCATCACTCTGAGTATCGGGCCCACCACTGACAATCAGCTCGCGCTCGCGGCGCGAGCGGCGCCTCGGCACCGGCGGCAGCTCCTGTCCGGGAAGCGGCGGCACCGGGAATCCACCGGCCATCGGGTCGAAAGCGGGCTGCTGAGCGGGCGGTTCCGCCGTTTTGGCACGGTCTCGGAAGAAGTCCACGACGAACGAGAGCAGCAGCAGGGCAAGGACACCGCCGCCCACGTAGAGGGCGATGTCGGCGAAGGCGTAGTTCTCGTTCCGTAGCGTCCGCACGGTCGCGACGAGCATCAGCCAGACCACGGAGACCGGGATGAGGACCTTCCAGCCGAGCTTCATCAGCTGGTCGTAGCGGACCCGCGGGAGCGTGCCGCGCAGCCAGATGAAGAAGAAGAGCAGCAGCTGAACCTTGACGACGAACCAGAGCAACGGCCACCAGCCGTGGTTCGCGCCCTCCCAGAAGGTGCTGATCGGCCAGGGCGCCCGCCAGCCGCCCAGAAACAGCGTCACCGACACGGCCGAGACCGTCACCATGTTGATGTACTCGGCGAGCATGAACATCGCGAACTTGATCGACGAGTACTCGGTGTTGAACCCGCCGACCAGGTCACCTTCGGACTCCGGCATGTCGAACGGCGCGCGGTTGGTCTCACCGATCATCGTCACGATGTAGATCAGGAAGGAGACCGGCAGCAGTACCACGAACCAGCGGTCCGCCTGCGCCTCGACGATCGCCGACGTCGACATCGAGCCCGAGTAGAGGAACACCGACGCGAAGGCGGCGCCCATGGCGATCTCGTACGAGATCATCTGCGCGCAGGAGCGCAGACCACCGAGCAGCGGATAGGTGGAGCCGGAGCTCCAGCCCGCCAGCACGATGCCGTAGATGCCGACCGAGGCGACCGCGAGGATGTACAGCATCGCGATCGGCAGGTCGGTCAGCTGCATCGTCGTGCGGTGACCGAAGATCGAGATCTCGTTGCCGGCCGGCCCGAACGGGATCACCGCGATCGCCATGAAGGCCGGGATGGCCGCGACGATCGGCGCGAGGACGTAGACCACCTTGTCCGCGCGCTTGACGACGAGGTCCTCCTTGAGCATCAGCTTCACACCGTCGGCCAGCGACTGGAGCATGCCCCAGGGGCCGTGCCGGTTGGGGCCGATGCGCAGCTGCATCCAGGCGACGACCTTGCGCTCCCAGACGATCGAGAACAGCACGGTCACCATCAGGAAGGCGAAGCAGAACACCGCCTTGACGGCGACCAGCCACCATGGGTCGCGGCCGAACATGGAGAGGTCCTCAGCGGCGACGAAGTACGGGCTCATGCCTCCACCTCCGTGGGGGCCTCACCGGCGAGCGGCGCCGGGCCGATGCGGACGAGGGAGCCGGGCAGCGCCCCGGTGTCGGACGCGACGCCCCCGCCGGCCGAGTTCAGCGGCAGCCAGACCACGCGGTCGGGCATCTCGGTGACCTGCAGCGGCAGTTGCACCGAGCCGGCGGGACCGGTCACGGTGAGCACGTCGCCCTCCGCGACCCCCGCCTCGGCCGCCGTGGCCGGCGACACACGCGCGCGTGCGGCGTGCCGTGTCCCGGCCAGCGCCTCGTCGCCCTGCTGGAGCAGGCCCTGGTCGAGCAGCAGCCGGTGCCCCGCCAGTACGGCCTCCCCGGCGGCCGGCCGCGGCAGCACGCCCGCGCTCTGAAGCGGCTCGGTGGCCCGCGGCCCGCCCCAGGCGCCGAGCCGGTCCAGTTCGGCACGCGTGGTCCGCAGATCCGGCAGACCGAGGTGTACGTCCATCGCGTCGGCCAGCATCTGCAGCACGCGCGCGTCGGTGGGCGCCAGCGGGCGGCTCAGCTGGTCGGGCTTGAGCGCGGCGTCGAAGGAGCGGACCCGGCCCTCCCAGTTGAGGAAGGCGCCCGCCTTCTCGGCGACCGCGGCGACCGGCAGGACCACGTCGGCGAGTTCCGTGACCTCGCTGTGCCGCAGTTCGAGCGAGACCAGGAAGCCGACCTCGCCGAGCGCCGCACGCGCGCGTGCCGGGTCGGGCAGGTCGGCGACCTCCACACCGGCCACCAGCAGCGCCTGAAGCTCACCGCTCGCGGCGGCCTCGACGATCTGGCCGGTGTCACGGCCGTAGCGGAGCGGGAGTTCGGCGACGCCCCAGGCGGTCGCGACCTCGTCCCGCGCGCGCGGATCGGTCGCCGGGCGGCCGCCCGGCAGCAGCGACGGCAGCGCGCCCGCCTCGATGGCGCCGCGCTCCCCGGCCCGCCGCGGGATCCACACCAGCCGCGCGCCGGTGGCGGACGCGGCCCGTACGGCGGCGGTGAGGCCACCGGAGACCCCGGCCAGCCGCTCGCCCACGACGATCACCGCGCCCTCGGCGCGCAGCGCCTCGGCGGCCAGCGCTCCGTCGTCCTCCAGGCCGGCGCCGCTCGCGAGCGCGTCCAGCCATTCGGTCTCGGTGCCGGGAGCGGCGGGCAGCAGCGTGCCGCCTGCCTTCTGCAGGCCTCGCGTGCTGTGCGTGGCCAGCGAGAACACCTTCTGCCCGTGCTTGCGCCAGGCCTTGCGCAGCCGCAGGAAGACGCCGGGCGCCTCCTCCTCCGACTCGAACCCGGCCAGCAGGACCGCGGGCGCCTTCTCCAAAAGCCCGTACGTGACGCCCGTACCGTCGAGGTCGCGGCCACGTCCGGCGACCCGCGCGGCGAGGAAGTCGGACTCCTCGCCGCTGTGCACGCGCGCGCGGAAGTCGATGTCGTTCGTGCCGAGCGCCACGCGCGCGAACTTGCTGTACGCGTACGCGTCCTCGACGGTGAGCCGGCCGCCGGTCAGCACGCCGGTGCGGCCCCGCGAGGCGAGCAGCCCCTGGGCGGCGATCTGCAGCGCCTCCGGCCAGGAGGCGGGCTCCAGCTCACCCTCGGCGTTGCGCAGCAGCGGTGTGTCCAGGCGGTCCTTCAGCTGTGCGTACCGGAACGCGAAGCGCCCCTTGTCGCACATCCATTCCTCGTTGACCTCGGGGTCGTTCGCCGCGAGGCGACGCATGACCTTGCCGCGCCGGTGGTCGGTGCGGGTGGCGCAGCCGCCGGAGCAGTGCTCGCACACGCTCGGGGAGGAGACCAGGTCGAAGGGCCGGGAGCGGAAGCGGTACGCCGCCGAGGTGAGCGCGCCTACCGGGCAGATCTGGATCGTGTTGCCGGAGAAGTACGACTCGAAGGGATCGTCCTCGCCGGTGCCCACCTGCTGGAGCGCGCCCCGCTCCAGCAGCTCGATCATCGGGTCGCCCGCGACCTGGTTGGAGAACCGGGTGCAGCGCGCGCACAGCACGCACCGCTCACGGTCCAGCAGCACCTGCGTGGAGATCGGGACCGGCTTGGCGAAGGTGCGCTTGCGGCCCTCGAACCTCGACTCGGCGTTGCCGTGGGACATCGCCTGGTTCTGCAGCGGGCACTCGCCGCCCTTGTCGCAGACCGGGCAGTCCAGCGGGTGGTTGATGAGCAGCAGCTCCATCACACCGTGCTGCGCCTTCTCGGCGACCGGCGAGGTCAGCTGGGTCTTGACCACCATCCCGTCGGTGCAGGTGATGGTGCAGGACGCCATCGGCTTGCGCTGGCCCTCGACGTCCACGATGCACTGACGGCAGGCACCGACCGGGTCGAGGAGGGGGTGGTCACAGAACCGCGGGATCTCGATGCCGAGTTGCTCGGCGGCCCGGATGACCAGGGTGCCCTTGGGCACGCTGATCTCGGCACCGTCGATCGTCAGCGTGACGAGGTCTTCCGGCGGGACCGCCGCCTCTCCCCCGCCGGAGGGAGCGCTCGTGGTCACAGTCATGCGTTCACCTCCGTACGGTGGTCGGCCCAGGCGGTCGACTTGGCCGGGTCGAACGGGCAGCCACGGCCCGTGATGTGCTCCTCGTACTCCTCGCGGAAGTACTGGAGCGAGGAGAAGATCGGCGAGGCGGCACCGTCACCGAGGGCGCAGAAGGACTTGCCGTTGATGTTGTCCGCGATGTCGGCCAGCTTGTCGAGGTCGCTCATCGCGCCCTTGCCGGCCTCGATGTCCCGCAGCAACTGCACCAGCCAGTACGTGCCTTCACGGCAGGGCGTGCACTTGCCGCAGGACTCGTGGGCGTAGAACTCGGTCCAGCGGGTGACGGCGCGCACGACGCAGGTCGTCTCGTCGAAGCACTGGAGGGCTTTGGTGCCGAGCATGGAACCCGCGGCGCCCACTCCTTCGTAATCAAGAGGGACGTCGAGGTGCTCGTCGGTGAGCAAGGGCGTCGAGGAGCCGCCCGGTGTCCAGAACTTCAGCCGGTGGCCGGGCCGCATCCCGCCGCTCATGTCGAGGAGCTGGCGCAGGGTGATGCCGAGCGGCGCCTCGTACTGGCCGGGGCTCGCGACGTGACCGCTGAGCGAGTAGAGGGTGAAGCCGGGCGACTTCTCACTCCCCATCGACCTGAACCATTCCTTGCCGTTTTTCAGAATGGCGGGAACTGAGGCGATCGATTCGACGTTGTTCACCACAGTCGGGCACGCATAGAGGCCCGCGACCGCAGGGAAGGGGGGACGGAGCCGCGGTTGACCCCGGCGGCCTTCGAGCGAGTCGAGCAGCGCGGTTTCCTCACCGCAGATGTACGCGCCCGCGCCGGCGTGCACCGTGATGTCGAGGTCGAGCCCGCTGCCCAGGATGTTCTCGCCGAGGTAGCCCGCCGCGTACGCCTCGGCGACGGCCGAGTGCAACCGCCGCAGCACGGGGACGACTTCACCACGCAGATAGATGAAGGCATGCGACGACCTGATGGCGTAACACGCGATGATCATGCCCTCGATGAGGCTGTGCGGGTTCGCGAAGAGGAGCGGGATGTCCTTGCAGGTTCCGGGCTCCGACTCGTCGGCGTTGACAACTAGATAGTGCGGCTTTCCATCACCCTGGGGAATGAACTGCCATTTCATTCCCGTCGGGAATCCGGCGCCACCACGGCCGCGCAACCCGGAGTCCTTGACGTACGCGATGAGGTCGTCAGGCGACATCGCGAGCGCCTTGCGGAGTCCCTCGTACCCGTCGTGCCTTCGGTAGACGTCCAGGGTCCAGGACCCGTCCTCGTCCCAGAAGGACGACAGCACCGGTGCGAGCAGCTTCTCGGGGCTGGTGTCCTTCAGCTCGGGTGCCAACGTCATCACTCCCCCTCCTCGGCGGTAGGCCCGGCCGGGTGGGCAGGGTCGGATGCCGATGTCTTCTGCGGCGCGTCGTGCGAGCTGAGGTGCTGGGTCAGCGACGGCTCGTGGACGGCCCCGTCATGCGGCTCGTCGTGCG
The DNA here is from genome assembly GCF_044548465.1 of Streptomyces sp. NPDC052023. Lineage (NCBI taxonomy): Bacteria > Bacillati > Actinomycetota > Actinomycetes > Kitasatosporales > Streptomycetaceae > Streptomyces > Streptomyces sp. NPDC052023. The sequence continues at coordinate 33,448 of NZ_JBIUBW010000021.1, forward strand.
GGCCGCCCTCCCGCGGGTGGACCACGCGCGCGGGTGCGGCCTCTCCCCTGGCCAGGCGGAGGCCCACCAGCGACGCGGGTCCCGCGCTGCCCGTGGCCTCGACGGCCCCGTCCCGCTCGTCGGGGAAGCCCGCCAGGATCCGGGCGGTCTCCTTGAACGTGCACAGCGGCGCCCCGCGGGTCGGCTCGACCCGTGCCCCCTCGCGCAGGTCGTCCACCAGGCGCTTGGCCGTATCGACCGTCTGGTTGTCGAAGAACTCCCAGTTGACCATCACGACCGGCGCGAAGTCGCAGGCCGCGTTGCACTCGATGTGCTCCAGCGTGACCTTGCCGTCGTCGGTGGTCTCGCCGTTGCCGACGCCGAGGTGCTCCTGAAGCGCCTCGAAGATCGCGTCACCGCCCATCACGGCGCACAGGGTGTTGGTGCAGACACCGACCTGGTAGTCACCGCTCGGCTTGCGCCGGTACATGGAGTAGAAGGTGGCGACCGCGGTGACCTCGGCCGTGGTCAGGTCGAGCACGTCCGCGCAGAACCGCATCCCGGTGCGCGTGACATGGCCCTCCTCCGCCTGCACGAGATGCAGCAGCGGCAGCAGGGCGGAACGGGAGTCCGGGTAGCGGGCGATGATCTCGCGCGCGTCCCGCTCCAGCCGGGCTCGAACGTCGTCCGGGTAGCCGGGCGCGGGCAGCTCCGGCATGCCCAGGCTGACGCCCCGCTCCGAAGAAGAGGTGGTCACCGGTCGACGCCTCCCATCACGGGGTCGATGGATGCGACGGCGACGATGACGTCGGCGACCTGGCCGCCCTCGCACATCGCCGCCATGGCCTGCAGATTGGTGAAGGACGGGTCCCGGAAGTGGACCCGGTAGGGGCGGGTGCCGCCGTCGGACACGGCGTGCACCCCGAGCTCGCCCTTGGGCGACTCGACCGCCGCGTACGCCTGTCCGGGCGGGACGCGGAAGCCTTCGGTCACCAGCTTGAAGTGGTGGATCAGGGCCTCCATGGAGGTGCCCATGATCTTCTTGATGTGGTCCAGCGAGTTGCCCAGTCCGTCCGGCCCCAGGGCGAGCTGGGCGGGCCAGGCGATCTTCTTGTCGGTGACCATGACCGGGCCGGGCTGCAGCCGGTCCAGGCACTGCTCGACGATCCTGAGCGACTGGCGCATCTCCTCCAGGCGGATCAGGAAGCGGCCGTAGGCGTCGCAGGTGTCGGCGGTCGGCACCTCGAAGTCGTATGTCTCGTAGCCGCAGTAGGGCTGGGTCTTGCGCAGATCGTGCGGCAGGCCGGTGGAGCGCAGGATGGGGCCGGTGGCGCCGAGGGCCATGCAGCCGGCCAGGTCGAGATAGCCGATGTCCTGCATACGGGCCTTGAAGATGGGGTTCCCGGTGGCGAGCTTGTCGTACTCCGGGAGGTTCTTGTTCATCTTCTTCACGAACTCGCGGATCTGGTCCACCGCGCCGGGCGGCAGGTCCTGCGCGAGTCCGCCGGGGCGGATGTACGCGTGGTTCATCCGCAGGCCCGTGATGAGCTCGTAGATGTCGAGAATCATTTCACGATCACGGAATCCGTAGATCATGATCGTGGTGGCGCCGAGTTCCATGCCCCCGGTGGCGATGCACACCAGGTGCGAGGAGAGCCGGTTCAGCTCCATCAGCAGCACCCGGATGATCGTGGCCCGGTCCGGGACCTCGTCCTCGATGCCGAGGAGCTTTTCGACGGCGAGGCAGTAGCCGGTCTCGTTGAAGAAGGACGTCAGGTAGTCCATGCGCGTGACGAAGGTGGTGCCCTGCGTCCACGTGCGGAATTCCAGGTTCTTCTCGATGCCGGTGTGCAGGTAGCCGATGCCGCACCGGGCCTCGGTGACCGTCTCGCCCTCGATCTCAAGGATCAGGCGGAGCACCCCGTGGGTGGAGGGGTGCTGGGGCCCCATGTTGACAACGATGCGCTCGTCGTCGGCGCGGGCCGCGGACTGGACGACCTCGTCCCAGTCGCCACCGGTGACCGTGTACACGGTGCCCTCGGTGGTCTCACGCGGAGTTGCGTGCTGCGTGCTCATGAGTACGACCTCCGCTGGTCCGGAGCCGGGATCTGGGCGCCCTTGTACTCGACGGGGATGCCGCCGAGGGGGTAGTCCTTGCGCTGCGGATGGCCCTGCCAGTCGTCCGGCATCATGATCCGCGTCAGTGCCGGGTGACCTTCGAAGACGATGCCGAAGAAGTCGTAGGTCTCGCGCTCGTGCCAGTCGTTGGTCGGGTAGACGGCGACCAGCGACGGGATGCGCCGGTCGCTGTCCGGGGCGCTGACCTCGAGGCGGATCAGCCTGTTGTGGGTGATCGAGCGCAGGTGGTAGACGGCGTGCAGCTCGCGGCCCTTGTCGTTCGGGTAGTGGACGCCGCTGACGCCGGTGCACAGCTCGAAGCGCAGCGCCGGGTCGTCGCGCAGGGTGCGGGCGACGCGGACGAGGTGCTCGCGCTCGATGTGGAAGGTGACCTCGCCCCGGTCGACGACCGTCTTCTCGATGGCGTTCCCGGGGAGCAGTCCCTGTTCCTCCAGGGCCCCCTCGAGTTCGTCGGCGACCTCGTCGAACCAGCCTCCGTAGGGGCGGCTCGCCGGTCCCGGGAGCCGGACCGAGCGGACCAGGCCGCCGTACCCGGAGGTGTCGCCGCCGTTGGTGGCGCCGAACATGCCGCGCTGGACGCGGATCTCCTCACCGCCCTGGCCGCGCCGGCCCGGGAGGTTCTCGGCGGAGAGTTCCTTCTCGGGGTTGACACCGTTCGACGCCCCGCTGTTCGCCTCGCTCATCGCAGCAGCCCCTTCATCTCGATCGTGGGCAGGGCCTTGAGCGCCGCTTCCTCCGCCTCCCGGGCCGCCTCCTCGGCGTTCACACCGAGCTTGGAGCTCTGGATCTTCTGGTGAAGCTTGAGGATGGCGTCCATCAGCATCTCGGGCCGTGGCGGGCAGCCGGGGAGATAGATGTCGACCGGGACGACGTGGTCGACGCCCTGGACGATGGCGTAGTTGTTGAACATGCCGCCGGAGGAGGCGCACACCCCCATGGAGATCACCCACTTGGGGTTCGGCATCTGGTCGTAGACCTGCCGCAGCACCGGCGCCATCTTCTGGCTGACCCGGCCGGCCACGATCATCAGGTCCGCCTGCCGGGGTGACCCGCGGAAGACCTCCATGCCGAACCGGGCCAGGTCGTAGCGGCCGGCGCCGGTGGTCATCATCTCGATGGCACAACAGGCGAGGCCGAACGTGGCGGGGAAGACGGACGCCTTGCGCACCCAGCCCGCGGCCTGCTCGACGGTGGTCAGCAGGAATCCGCTCGGCAGCTTTTCTTCGAGTCCCATGGCTAAAGGCCCCTCAGTCCCATTCCAGGCCGCCGCGCCGCCACACGTACGCGTAGGCGACGAAGACGGTGAGCACGAAGAGCAGCATCTCCACGAGCCCGAACACACCCAGGGCGTCGAAGGTGACGGCCCACGGGTAGAGGAAGACGATCTCGATGTCGAAGACGATGAAGAGCATCGCCGTCAGGTAGTACTTGATGGGGAAGCGCCCGCCGCCGGCCGGCGTGGGGGTCGGCTCGATACCGCACTCGTAGGCTTCGAGCTTGGCGCGGTTGTACCGCTTCGGACCGATCAGCGTGGCCATGACCACGGAGAAGATCGCAAAGCCTGCCCCGAGGGCTCCCAGTACGAGGATGGGCGCATACGCGTTCACCGCTCCTCGCTCCTCTCAGTCGGCGCTGACTGCTGGCGGTTGCATCAGGCTTCACGCCTGACTCACCTGTCCCACGAACCCCGCTCGGCCCGGCGAAGATCGAGAACATGTGAAGCAGGTCACAAGCCCAACTGCCTCGCATCTTATGCCTGCCGCTCTGTGATCTGCGACACGGGGTATTGCACAAGCTTTGTGATCTCCACCACCTGATGAAGGATCATGAAGTCGGATGATCGGCGATCTTCACACGTGAAGCGTCCAAGTGATCACCAGAGGTGACATTTTCGATCGTCACCGCAGCTCACGGGGGGCCTCGGCGGGCGTCTCCATATCAAGAGACTTCCCTTGCATGCAAATTGGCGCAGGGCGTTCCGCCCTGATAGTGCGACGCATTCACACATCAGGGGGAGGCGGAGGCGAGATGTGGACGTGTGCACGCGTTCACGAACGCGGGGCGGCGGTTCCGGCGCGCCGGACGCACGCGGCCCGGAGACCGTTCCGTGACCTCCGCCACATCGATGAGAGGTCCCTGAGAAGCGGGCTTGGCCAACCATGCCAACCAGTGGTAGGCCGGGCGCAATTCGGGCGTAACGAAGAAACCCCATGATCACAGGCTTGGTGACCGACGTCCGCGATGTCCGTTACGGCGTCAATAAAGGGGGAGCCGCCGGGGATTCGGGCCGTCGATTGAACAACTGTGGCGGACCACACGTTTCTTGAAGGTATGGAGGAGCCCCTGATACCGGTTATTCCCATGTCCCACACCGCTCACATACGTAGCCACCGGAAGCCCCGCCCGCGCAGTGCGTCGAAGATGGCGATGCGCGCCGGAGTTGCCGGTGGCATCCTCAGCACCGTGGCAGTGGCCGGCGCATCGGCCTCGGCGACCGCCGCCGAGCCGGTGACGCAGACGCTCGAACTGCCCACCCTCACGGCGGACCTGTCCGCACAGGTCGCCCAGTCCGCGGACGCCACGCAGCTGGCCGCCGCGAACTACGAGCTTCAGGCCGAGCGTGACGCGGCCGCCGCCCAGGCCGCCAAGGAGGCCAAGGCCGACCTGGCCGTGGCCAAGAAGAAGGCGGAGGCCCGCAAGAAGGCCGCCGAGGAGGCGCGCCAGGCCGCCGCGGAGCGCGCCGCGCGTGACGCCGAGCGGGCCACCCTCTCGACCGTCTCCGACGGCTCCGACGCCGTGAGCGTGCCGTCCGGCGGCAGCGTCGCGACCGTCATCGCCTTCCTCCAGGCCCAGGTGGGCGACGCCTACGTGATGGGCGCCAGCGGGCCCAACGCCTGGGACTGCTCCAGCCTGGTGCAGGCGGCGTTCAAGCAGGTCGGTGTGGACCTTCCGCGCGTGTCGCAGGACCAGTCGATGGTCGGCACGGACGTCTCCCTGTCGAACCTCCAGGTCGGCGACATCCTGTACTGGGGTGGCAAGGGCTCGGCGTACCACGTGGGTGTGTACATCGGGAACGGCCAGTACCTGGACGCGGCGAACCCCTCCAAGGGAGTCGTCGTGCAGGACCTCTCCGGCTACCCGGCGTCGGGTGCGGTGCGCGTGCTCTGACGGCAACAGCCGTCCCCACACATACAAAAGGCGCATCGAGGTACGGAAGGGGCCGCAGCCGCTCGGGGGCGGCGGCCCCTCGCCGTCGTTCCGCTCCTCCCCCGCGCCACTCCCGGGCCGCTCCCGCGTGGCGCCGCCGGACATACGTGACGGGTGCCGCTCCTGGAGGAGCGGCACCCGTCGGCGTGGGGCTGAAGGGCCCTCAGGCGGCGGGCGTCAGGCGGTGGTGCCGCCGCCGTGTGCCGCGCGGCGGCGCAGGAACAGGACCAGGCCGGTTCCCAGGCCGAGTGCGAGGACCGCGGCCCCGGCGAGGAGCGTCACACCGCCGGCGCCGGTGAGGGCCAGGCCGCCGTCCGTGCCGGCTCCCGAGTCGCCGCCGGAGGCGTCACCTCCCGTGCCGCCGCCGGAGCCGGAGCCGCCGTCCGTGCCGGAGGAGGAACCGCCGCCCGACGTGCCACCGTTCGACGTGCCACCGTCCGCCGAGCCGGTGCCGCCGTCCGTGGACCCCTCGTCGCCGCTGCCGTTGAGCACGATCCAGGCGGTGTCGTTGGACTTGTCGGATTCGGACGGGTTGTCCCAGTCGGGCAGTGCCACCTTCGCCTTGGCGCCCGCCACGACCCGGTCGATGCGCAGCTCGAACGGGAAGCTCAGCTCCGCGTCCTCCAGCAGTGGAGTGCTCACCCAGCAGAGGTAGCCCTTGGTCCCCTCGGCGATGTCGGTCTCACGACAGGACGTCGGGGCCTTGGTGACCTTCGCGCCCTCGGGAACCTCCACCGTGACGCCGATCGGCTCACCGCCCGAGCGCAGCGAGCTGATCCAGGCGGGGCCGTTGTTGCGGAAGCCGAGCTCCGCCGTGACGGTGTCACCCGCGGCACCCTTGAGCGACGCACCGGTCAGCTCCAGGTCGTAGGTGTTCGTCGTGGGCAGGTCCAGCTCGGCGTACCGGGAGTAGTCCGCCGGGTCGGCGCCCGAGACCTCCTTCAGCTTCAGGTCCGGGCCGCTGCCCGGCTGGTAGTCCTTGGCCGCGCGCAGGCTCTTCGCCTCGGCCGGGCCGACCGCCGTGAAGGAGTAGGTGAAGATGTCGTACAGGGCGAAGTCGGCGGTCTTCACCTTCAGCGGCTCGGTCAGTGCGTACGCGCTCCCGGCCTTGATCGTGTCGGGGAAGGTGCAGATCGCGTCCGTGCCCTGGTGCAGCAGGGATCCGGTGGTCGTCTCGGCGTAGGCGCAGTTGCCGTAGGAGTCGGGGAAGGACACTCCGCGGGAGCCGTGGAAGCGCAGCACCGCGCCCTCGGAGTCCATGCCGCCCTTGTTGCGCAGGCCCACGGGCGCGGCGTAGGTGTCGCCCGCCTGGAGTCCGGCGGGCAGGGAGAGCTGGTGGTTCACGAGCTCGGGGCCGCCCACCAGCACGTCGATGTCGAGCGGCGCGAACTCCAGCCCCTCGCCTTCGCCGGTGACCTTGATGGTGCCGAAGTCGCCGGCCTGGCTGTCGTCGTCGATGTCGAGCCGGATGCCACCGACGCGGTTGTACGTCTCTCCGGCGTACAGCTCGTAGCCGCTGCACACCGCGACGAGGCCGTCGGCGTCGCAGGGCAGCCGCACCGAGGCGACGCCCGCGAGTTCGGAGGCGTCGATACGGATCTTGTACTCGCCGGTGAACACGGGCGGGATGACGCCGTCGCCGTCGAACTCCTCACCCGGGACGTTCAGACGGAGCCGGACCTGCGGCTCCGGGTCCTCTTCGTCGCCGGCGTTCAGCGACAGGTCGACCCGGTCCTCGCCGGTGATCTTCACGGGCAGGGGCGCGGGTGCGGCCTGGGCGGTTCCCACCAGGCCGGCGGCGGCCAGACCCGTGGCGGCCAGCAGGCCGGCCGACCTGAGAAACCAGGTCCGCCACGCTGACTTGAGTGTCATCGGGTGCTCTCTCGTCGACAGGGATGTGCCCGGGCGGGCACACCCCTGTCGACCTGTGACCGACGCGGTCCGTTGCCCACAGGAACATCACAGCGGGATCACATTCCCGCAAACTCCGCCACCATCAAACGCCACATGAACGCAAATGTCCCCCACCTCCCCCATCGGAGCGGAAGGTGGGGTCATGGTCATGCCTTCCGGGCCAGCGCCTTCCGCGCCACGCCGTCCGGGCCAAGCCGTCCGGGCCAGCGCCTTCCGTGCCACCTTGGGCAGCTGCCCGGCCGTCACCGCCCCTTCCGACGACCTTCCTGCTGTGAGGCCGGGTGAGGAGCGGTCCCGCATGATCAGGCTTTCGGGGCCACCTTCGACAGCCCGTTGATGATGCGGTCCATCGCGTCGCCGCCCGTCGGGTCGGTGAGGTTGGCGAGGAGCTTCAGGGTGAACTTCATCAGCACGGGGTGCGTCAGCCCGCGCTGCGCGGCGATCTTCATGACCTTCGGGTTGCCGATGAGCTTCACGAAGGCGCGGCCCAGCGTGTAGTAGCCGCCGTAGGTGTCCTTGAGGACGCGCGGGTAGCGCTGGAGGGCCATCTCACGCCCCGCAGGAGTCGGGCGGGCGTGCGCCTGGACGATGACGTCGGCGGCGATCTGGCCGGATTCCATGGCGTAGGCGATGCCCTCGCCGTTGAAGGGGTTCACCAGGCCGCCGGCGTCGCCGACGAGCAGCAGGCCGCGGGTGTAGTGCGGCTGGCGGTTGAAGGCCATCGGGAGCGCGGCACCCCGGATCGGGCCGGTCATGTTCTCCGGGGTGTAGCCCCAGTCCTCCGGCATCGAGGCGCACCACGCCTTCAGGACCTCGCGCCAGTCCAGTTCCTTGAAGGAGTCGGAGGTGTTGAGCACGCCGAGGCCGACGTTCGAGGTGCCGTCGCCCATGCCGAAGATCCAGCCGTAGCCCGGCAGCAGCCGGTCCTCGCCGGGCCCGCGACGGTCCCACAGCTCCAGCCAGGACTCGAGGTAGTCGTCGTCGTGGCGCGGGGAGGTGAAGTACGTGCGGACCGCGACGCCCATCGGGCGGTCCTCGCGGCGGTGCAGGCCCATCGCGAGGGAGAGCCGGGTGGAGTTGCCGTCCGCCGCGACGACCAGCGGCGCGTGGAAGGTGACCTCACGCTTCTCCTCGCCGAGCTTGGCGTGCACGCCGGTGATGCGGCCGGTGCGGTCGTCCACGATCGGCGCGCCGACGTTGCAGCGCTCGTACAGCCGCGCGCCCGCCTTCTGCGCCTGGCGGGCGAGCTGCTCGTCGAAGTCGTCGCGCTTGCGGACCAGTCCGTAGTCGGGGAAGGAGGCGAGATCCGGCCAGTCCAGCTGGAGCCGCACGCCCCCGCCGATGATCCGCAGGCCCTTGTTGCGCAGCCAGCCGGCCTCCTCGGAGACGTCGATCCCCATCGCCACGAGCTGCTTGACGGCGCGCGGGGTGAGCCCGTCGCCGCACACCTTCTCCCGCGGGAACTCGGTCTTCTCCAGCAGGAGTACGTCCAGTCCGGCCTTGGCGAGGTGGTACGCGGTCGTGGAACCGGCCGGGCCGGCGCCCACGACGATCACATCGGCGGTGTTGTCCGTCAGAGACTCGGCCACGGCGGGATCTCCCCAAGTTCGAAATCTGTGTGCCGACCGGCACTGGACATGGGCAGTCTATTCAGCAGAATTGATCAACCGGCCGAAGGGGATACCCAGTGAACCGAGCTCTGCCCGTGGTACGGCTGCGTGTCCCCACCGACGAGGACGCCGTCGCCTGGCACCGGGTCTTCGACCACCCGGAGGTCATGGAATTCCACGGCGGCAGGTCCGCCGAGCTGTCCGTCTACGAGGAGCTCACCGCCCGCCAGCGCAAGCATGACGCCGAACTGGGCTTCTGCCTGTGGACCGTGCTCGACGCCGACGACCGGGTCGTCGGCTTCACCGGGGCCCAGCCGTGGCCGCGCGAGTGGGGCCCGAAGGGTGAGATCGAGATCGGCTGGCGGCTCGGCCGGGAGCACTGGGGCCGGGGATATGTCACGGCGGCCGCGCGGATGACCCTGGAGCGGGTGCGCGCGGCGGGCATCGGCAGCGTGGTGGCCATGGTCAGCGCGGGCAACACCCGGTCGATCGCGGTCACCGAGCGGCTCGGTATGCGTCTTGCCGAGACCTTCAGCAGTCCGGAAACGGACAAGCTGGGGCACTGTTTCCGACTCGCTCTTTCCGACCGCCCGTGACGGAGAGTAATAGTCGGCTACGGAAAGCCACTTGACGCTTCCGGATCACACCCTCGGGCGGTTACGCTGCCAGTACCTCTGGGGGTGACATCTGTGCGTATAACACCCAAGACACCCGAAGTTCGCGTGCCGAGGTTCGTCGGCCTGATGGCCATGGACGCCCGGGAGGCAGCCAAGGCACAGGGCGTGCTGCTGGCCGCACCCGACCGGCCCGACTTCCATCTCACCGTCGTGGACTACGTCGTACGCCAGTACCCCCCGCCCGGCGTCGAGGTGCCGCGCGGAGCGGTGGTGACGGTGTGGTTCGACCTCGGGGAGGGTGAGGGCGGCGGAGGCGCGGGCGTACGGGAGCCGCGGCTGCCGAGGCCGCCGAGGGGCGGGATGGAGCGCGAGCTCGGGCAGCCGCCCGGGGAGACCTTCGAGGCGATCAGGTGAGCACGGCTCTCACCTGACAGGGGCGGGCCTCCCGGATGAGCCCGCGGCTCATCCCACGGACGAGCCCACGCCTCAGACCTTGAATCCCCGGTGCAGAGCGACCACCCCACCGGTCAGGTTCCGCCACGCGACCTTCGACCAGCCGGCCTTGCCCAGCCGCTCGGCCAGCGCCGGCTGGTCGGGCCAGGCCCGGATGGACTCGGCGAGATAGACGTACGCCTCCGGATTGGACGACACCGCCCGGGCCACCGGCGGCAGCGCCCGCATCAGGTACTCGGTGTAGACCGTGCGGAACGGCTGCCACGTCGGATGCGAGAACTCGCAGATCACCACACGTCCGCCCGGCCGCGTCACCCGGTACATCTCGCGCAGCGCGGCGTCCGTGTCCTGCACGTTGCGCAGCCCGAAGGAGATGGTGACGGCGTCGAACACGTCGTCCTTGAAGGGCAGCCGCGTCGCGTCGCCGGCCGTCAGTGGCAGCCAGGGGTGGCGCTGCTTGCCGACCTGGAGCATGCCGAGGGAGAAGTCACAGGGCACGACGTAGGCACCGGCACGTGTGAAGGGCAGCGAGGAGGTGGCCGTACCGGCGGCCAGGTCCAGCACCTTCTGTGCGGGGCGCGCGTCGACCGCCTTGGCGACCTCCCGGCGCCACACCCGGTCCTGGCCGAGGGACAGCACGTCGTTCGTCAGGTCGTACCGTTCCGCCACGTCGTCGAACATCGAGGCGACTTCGTGCGGCTGCTTGTTCAGGGAAGCGCGGGTCACGAAGACCATTCTTGCAGCACCCTCTCAGGGACAGGGGCGCGGCATCTCCTGGGCGACCAGCGCGGCGCCGCCCTACTTCCGCCGGAACACGATCCGCCCCGCCACCACGGTCACGACACAGCTCCCGCCCCCGCGCTCGGCCAGCTCCGCCTCGTCGCGCACGTCGAACACGGCGAACCGCGCGGCCGAACCACTCTCACGCGCGGGCGGGAAGTCCACGGGCAGCCCGGAGCCGAAGGGGTCGAGGGAGGGCACTCCGCCCGGCACGCCGAGCCGTCCCGTCACACCGATCCCGGACCGCCGGACGGCCGCGACGACGGCGCGGTTGCTGAACGTCCCCGCCACCACGACGGTCCCGCGCGCCAGCATCCGCTGCACTCCGCGCCGCGCGCTGGCACCCCACCGCGTCTCGTCGATCGCCAGCGCGTTCAGGGCGCCCCCGGTGAGCGGCTCGGTGCCGAGTTCGCCGGCCTCCCGCGGGTCCGGGTGGTAGGCCTGTTCGAGCAGTTCGGGCCCGTGCGGGTTGACCAGACCCGAGGTGAGGATGCCGGGCCAGCGCCGCACGCGCGCGAGCGGATGGGCGCCGGTGAGCTCCTCCAGAGGACCGGACGCGAGAACCCATTCGTCACGCACGGCGAGGGCGCGCCCCCTGGAGTCCGCGTGAATCGTCAGCAAGTCAGCTGGAGGCGAGCAGCTTCAGCTCGGGGTGAGCCGTGCCGCCCTCGATCGCGGTGGAGGAGATGTGGGACATGACGCGCTCGTCGACGGGGTCGTTCGCCGGGTCGTCGTGGACGACGAGGTGCTCGTACGTCGTGTTCCGCTGGGCGGGCACGCGGTCCGCCGTGCGGATCATCTCGATCATCTCCAGCAGGTTGGAGCGGTGCTTGGCGCCGGCCGCGGAGACGACGTTCTCCTCCAGCATCACCGAGCCGAGGTCGTCCGCCCCGTAGTGCAGGGTCATCTGCCCGGCGTCCTTGCCCGTGGTCAGCCAGGAGCCCTGGATATGGGCGACGTTGTCGAGGAAGAGCCGGGCGATCGCGATCATCCGGAGGTACTCGAAGATGGTGGCCTGGGTGCGGCCCTTCAGGTGGTTGTTCTGAGGCTGGTAGAGGTACGGGATGAAGGCGCGGAAACCGCCCGTGCGGTCCTGTACGTCCCGGATCATCCGGATGTGCTCGATCCGCTCGGCGTTGGTCTCACCGGTCCCCATGAGCATGGTCGACGTGGACTCGACGCCCATCCGGTGGGCCGTCTCCATGATCTCCAGCCACCGCTCGCCGCTCTCCTTGAGCGGCGCGATGGCCTTGCGCGGCCGCTCGGGCAGCAGTTCGGCACCGGCGCCGGCGAACGAGTCCAGCCCGGCGGCGTGGATCCGCTGAATGGCCTCCTCCACCGACACCTTGGAGATCCGGGCCATGTGCTCGACCTCGCTCGCCCCCAGGCTGTGGATGACGAGCTGCGGGAACTCCTTCTTGATGGCCGCGAAGTGCTTCTCGTAGTACTCGACGCCGTAGTCGGGGTGGTGACCACCCTGGAACATGACCTGGGTCCCGCCCAGTTCGACGGTCTCCGCGCACCGGCGCAGGATGTCGTCCAGATCGCGCGTCCAGCCCTTCGCCTTGTCCTTCGGCGGGGCGTAGAACGCGCAGAACTTGCACGCCGTGACACACACGTTCGTGTAGTTGATGTTCCGCTCGATGATGTACGTCGCGATGTGCTCGGTGCCCGCGTACCGACGGCGGCGTACGGCGTCGGCGGCGGCGCCCAGCGCGTGCAGCGGGGCGTCGCGGTAGAGGTCGAGCGCCTCCTCGGGGGTGATCCGTCCGCCCTCGGCGGCACGGTCGAGGACGGACTGGAGGTCGGCCTTCTCGGTCACCGGGTGTCCCTTTCGTCAAGGGTTGCGGACGGACTGAACCAGCCTACGCCAGCCGTTTTCCCACCCCGCCCTCAGCCCGCCGCTCCCAGCAACAACCCTGCGAAGGCGCCCGCGAGCAGGAACGGACCGAACGGAATGGCGGTCTTGCGCCCCGCCTTCCGTACGACGATCAGGGCACCCCCGTACACCGCCCCGCACACGAAGGCGGCGAAGGTGCCGAGCAGCACCGCCCCCCACCCGTACCAGCCGAGCACCGCACCGGCCCCGAGCGCCAGCTTCACATCGCCGAAGCCCATGCCCGCGGGGTTGATCAGGAAGAGCAGGAAGTAGAAGCCGCCGAGGGCGAGGGAGCCCAGCAGGGCGGTGCCCAGGTCCCCGGCGTGTCCCGGCACCAGCGAGGCGACTCCCAGCAGGGCCAGGGCGCCGGCCGCGAGGGGCAGCGTGAGCGGGTCGGGCAGCCGCTGAACCCGCAGGTCGACGGCCGCGAGCAGCACACCGGCGGGCGTGAACAGCAGCCAGACGCCGAGTTCGGGCCGGGGGCCGGTGACGGTGGCGAGGGCGGCGCACAGGAGCGCGGTGAACAGGGCCGGCCACACCGAGCGGGGGCCGTAGGACGAGACGCCGGCCGCGCACAGAGCGCACCGTGCGGGCCCGGCCCACCCCCGGATCGGATGCCCGCCCGGACACCGCTCACGCCAGCCCTCCCCGGACGGCACGGAGAAGCGGTGGACCGCCCTCGGCAGCAGCGCACCCGCGACGGCGCCCCAGGCAGCGGCCGCGACGATCAGCGTGGCTCCGCTCATCCCCCTGCCGCCGCGCCCTCACGCCAGCTCGGCAGAAGCTCGTCCAGCAGGGCCTCGGTGCGCGGCGGCAGCCCTCGTGCCCCGCTGCGGCCGAGCAGATCCTCGGCGAGCACGTGGAGCCGGGCTGTGTCGCCGGTGCTGTGGGTCGCGCGCAGCAACTCGTGCCAGAGCCGCTCGTCGGAGGGAGCGGTGCGCAGGGCCGCGCCCAGCGCCTCGATGGCCTTCTCCGCGCGGTCCTTCTCCAGATGGAACGCGGACAGGGCGAGCCCGATGTCCGCGACGAGCAGCGGAAGCTGAGCGTCGACGATCTCGTAGGTGAGCCAGCGGTAGCGGCCCTCGGGCCGGTCCGACAGCAGCGGGCCGCGCACCAGACCGAGCGCCTGCGTCAGCAGGCGCCCGCGCACGGCACGGTTGTCGGCGCCGTCGCCCTGTGTGGCCTCGTGATACAGGGAGCGCAGCACGTCCAGGTCGGAGACGACGGATCGGGCGAGCGTGAGCCGCCCGGTCGCGTCGGTACGCAGCCGCGGGCTGCCGTCCGGGTCGGTGCCGAGCCAGGCTCGCAGCCGCTCCAGAAGCGCCTCCCGTACGTCGTCGGTGACGCCCCGCGGCCACAGGGCGGAGGCCAGGACCCGTGGGTTCACCCCTTCCCGGTGCAGGAGCAGCAGCGCGAGCGCCTCGTGAAGCAGGGCACTGCGCTCGCCGTCCGGGGTCTCCAGTCCCGTGATCTCGTACGACCCGACCAGACGCGCGTACACCGCCGGCCGCCCCTGCTCGCTCAGGTCGACGAGGAACTGGGGGGAGTTGTCCGGCCCGTCGGGTCCGCGCTCGGGGTCGGCGTCGGCGAACAACTCGACGACGGCGCGCTGCTGCTCCGACGGCAGCCGTTGCGCGTCGAGCGAGAGACCGAGGAGCGGGGCGGTCAGCTTGCCGGCCTCGTCGATCTCCATCTCCCATGCGGCGCCGGGCAGTTCACCGCTGCCCGTGCCGACGAGGTAGCCGATGCCGAGGCGGCTCGCGTCGGCGGCGAGTTCGGCGAGCTCGACCGCTTCCCCGGCGGACGGCTCAGCCGCCAGCAGGACGAGGTGCGGGGCCCATCGGGTGTGCTGGGCCGGCCCGGTCCGGCCGGTGAGGACGCTGTCGTGGCCTGCGGCGCCCAGCGCCCCACGCCGCTGCCTGGTCTCGGCCCCCATGGTCTCGATCAGATCCTCGATGCCGTCGAGGTGGCGGATCCGGTTGGGAGCGAGGGCTGTCAGATCCTGGCCGAAACCGACGAGGGTGATGGTCATGCGGTCCGACCAGCCGTTGGTGGCCAGTTCGGCCGCGACCGACGCGAAGACGGCGGCGCGGTCGGCCTCGCGTCCGCTCAGCGAGACGATGCCGGGCACGGCCTCCAGGTTGAGCAGCAGACGGGAGCCGTCCATGGTGCCGAGGCTGACGAGGCCGGGGTACGGGGCTGCCGTGTCGGCGTCCTCGTACCGCTCGGCGTTGCTCCTGGCCAGCTGCCAGAACGTCTGGTCCTGCCCGAGCTGCCAGGGAGCGGGGGGCTTGCCGGCCGGCTGAGCGAGCTGGAGATGCAGGTCGCCGTTGCTGAACCAGACGGCGTAGACGGTCGGCAGCGGCCTCGACTCGGCGGCCAGCGACGCGGCAAGTCCGCGCAGCGACCGGTCCAGCAGCCGTACGCCGTCCGGGTCGGCGCCCACCAGCAGCGCGTCCTGCACGTCCAGGGCGTCGCCGGTCGGCGTGGGCGGCTCCATGCCGCGCCGCCCGCCGGCAGCACCCAGCGCGGACTGCCACAGGGCCTGCCGGCGCCGGTGGCCGAGGGCGGCCAGAAGCCCGGCGGCGAGGAGGGGGGCGCCGAGCAGAGCCTCGGGGAGGCCGAAGGCACGGTCGGACTCGGCGGCGGGGGTGGCGTGCTGCTCGCCCTGTTCCGGCCGCGGGGCGGACTGCTCGGGCGCGGGCCGCTGCTCGGGCACGGACACGTGCGCGGAGTCGGCTCCCTGGCGGCCGTGGGCGCCTTGACCACCGGCGCCCTCGGCCTGGTCCCCGGTCCGGGCGTACTCGTTGATCTGCTGCTGCACGTCCTGTGAGACGTCTGCCGCCTCGTCGGGCATCTCGACCAGCTCACCGCCGACCGCGTCGCCGGGCATCTCCATGATCCAGCCCGGCCTGATCAGACTGGCCTCGGCCAGCCTGGAACCGTCGGGCTGCACACGGTCCTTGTTGAGTTCGAAGATCTCCTTGTAGCGGCGCCCGTCGCCCAGGTGCCGCTCGGCGACCTCCCAGAGGGAGTCGTGATGGCGCCCCTCGGGCGGCTGGATCCGGTAGTACTTGGTGTCGCCCTGCTTGGCGGCGCTGCCGTCGACGGCCTGCGCGGCGGCGTCGGACGCCTGCTCGGCGAGGGCGGCGGCGGTGTTCGCCGCCTGCTCCTGCTGCTGGGCGAACAGCCCCGGCGTCTGCTGGGCCGCGGCGACGGTCCCCCTCTGGTTCCCGTCCATGCCTTGCCCGAGCTGTGACAGACCCGGGGTGAAGCCGGCCGCGGTGGCACCGACGAGCAGCAGTGCGGCGACGAGTTGCCGGGCCAGCAGCTGACTGGGACCGGCCCCGGGCACCCGCCCCGGCACGCCCACGCCGGACAGGGCGGCCTTCACCTCGACGAGCACGCAGGCGGTGAACTGGGCCCAGGCGAGCCAGACGACGAAGGTGAGGATGTCGAGGAAGGTCCCGACAGTGATCTCCTGCTGCAACCACTGAAGGCTCGGCGCCTCGGTGGGCAACGGCCAGCCTGCCTGCGTCGCGAGCACGAACGGCACGCCGCCGAGAAGCCCCACGAGTGCCAGGAACGCGAAGAACGCCTTCACGACGTCACCGAAGGTTCGCTGCCGCACACGCAGGGGCTGCGGAGTCCGGTTCCTCGGGCCCGGCGGGTTCGCCGAAGAGCTTCCCGTCGAGCTTGAAGTACGGCGTCGCGGCATGGCGGGTGTCCTGGGGTCGTGTGGGAGGGGGGCAGGGTACGGGCTGCTGAGCCTACAGAGATCCCATGCGATCTTATGGACTCCCTCCGGCACCGTCGAAGCCCGCAAGCCCCAAAGCCTCACCGCTGCAACCGATTTGACACCGACCGCCCGCTACGCCCGACCTGGCGCACCCTCGCTGCTGCCGACGCACCCGCCGTTCGTCGGTAGCCTGGACTTCGGCGCTCAACTGAAACCAACTGGGTCTTCCCGGCTTCGGAGAGGGCCCCTGCACGCAGCACATCAGGGACGCATGATTCGCACACTGGGATTCTTCTCCGAGCTTCATCCCGGATGGGGGCTGCCGCCCGACGGATCGATTCGGGATGCCGTCGGAACAACGGGTGATCCCGATGAGGCCAGTATCGTCGCCTACCTCAGAGGGGGCACGGGCATCTGGAGTGAAATGGGTGCCGAGCCCGACGTTCTGGACCCTGTGGGCCCCAGCCTGACAGGCGCCGCGTCCCTGTACACGGACGGTGAATGGATCTGGCGGGAGGATCTCATCTATTACGTCGTCAAGTATCACGTGACCCTGCCCGAAGATTTTCTCTCACATGTCCGGGCGCGTGATTACATGCCCCGTAAAGTTCCCGAGCGCAGACTGATTGCCATCGCATCAACCGGCCTCGGAATCAAAATGAACTAGCCGTACGGAATGTACGGTTCTCGATGAGTCTCCTGACCGTTTCGCCCAGGTGTGAAGGGCGGCGCCTGGCCGGAAGGTCACCACGGTCGAGCTTCCCGAAGGGCCGCGTGGTCAGCCGACCTGGTTCTCCGCCACCGCCTGTCCGTGGACGGCCACGTCACCGCCGTAGAACAGCCCCGTGAACACCGGTGAGTACGTCAGCTGGATCTCGACCTCCACCTGGTCGGCGTCGGCCGCCACGCAGTGGCTTGCCGCGATGTCGGAGCCGCTCATGTTCATCTCGCGGGCGAAGCTCTTCACCCGGGCGTCGCAGTTCTCGAAGTTGATCGGTGCCGGTCCGCCCTCGTCGTCGTAGAGGGCTTCGAGGTCGATGTCCTGCGCCGCGTACCGGGCGGCCTGTTCCGCGATGTCCGCCGCCCGCTCCCGCTTGGAGATGGACAGACCGCCGTCGATCACGAAGGCGGACAACGACAGGAAGACCAGGGCGAAGATGATGACCGCTCCGGCACCCGAACCCCGGTCGTCCAGCTCCGTCCGGCGAAGAGCCCACCAGGCCCGAACGTCCTTCACGCCGACCTCCGGAACGGGTCCAGCGGTGAGCTGAAGCTGGCCGACAGTGTGGTGGGGATGTCGAGGCCCAGCATCGCCAGGCCGCGCACCTCGCAGCTCACCTCGACCGTGAAGAGGGTGTCGGGCGCGAAGCCCGCGCTGGTCTGCCGTACCGACACCGGGCCCGAGCAGACGTCCGCGAGGTTCGCCTCCGCCGCCTTGCGTGCCTCCGCCATCGCCGTCGCGTGGTCCTTCTGGATGGAGCCCGCGCGGGCCGCGTCCCGGGCGGCCCCGTCGAGCGCGCCACGGCCGTCGACCAATTGCCCGAAAGCGACCAGGACAAGGATGAAGAGGATCATCACCGGGGCGAGGATCACCACCTCGACGGTGGAGAGCCCCCGGTCGTCGCCGTCGCCCGCGAAAGCCGGAGCCATGCTCAGTTCTCCCCCTCCGGAACGAACCTCTCGACCGGTCCCACCGACTGCGCGTGCACCGTGAGGTCCAGCCCCGGGAAGACCGTCGGCACCCGGGCGGTGATCTCCACGCCCACCGTGTTCGCCGCAGGCTGGAGCATGACCACGTCGGGCGACAGGACCAGTTGGGGACCGAGCTGGTCGATGTAGCTGTCCACGACGTCCCGCGCCTCGCCCCGCCAGCCACCCGGCTGTTCGTCGGCCGTGGCCCGCGCCTTGCGAGCGCCGGCCTGCGCCGCGGCCTGGGCCACGTGGTCGGCGAAGAAGTACAGCGCGAACTGGACCGTCGCGAAGATCATGAAGAACAGGATCGGGGTGAGCAGCACGAACTCGATCGCGGTCATGCCGGAGTCGCCACGGGTCGCCGCCGCCTCACGTGCGGTACCGGCCCTGCGGCGCACCCATCTGCCCACACCCACGAACAACCCGCCTACCCCGTCGGACTTCCGGCTCAGCAGGTCTTGCCCGCGTCCGCACCCTTGATGCAGTCGCCGACCTTGTTGGCACCGTCGCTCAGCGCGGTGTTGATGATCGCGGCCACCACGCCGACGATCGCCACGACGACCGCGGAGATGATCACCCACTCGACCGCGGACGCACCGCGGTCCAGCTCGCCGGAGCGGGCGCGCTCCACGCGCGCGCGCAGGAAAGTGACCAGGAAGTCCATCGGCGGGATCCCGGTGCTGAAGTGCCGTCCGTTCATGATGTGTTGTCCTCTCGCTACGAAGTACTGGCTTGTGTCGGGGCTTCGGAACGCTGACGTCAGACCTGGAACACGCGCATCGCCGCCGGGAAGATCAGGAACACCAGGAAGCCGGCACACAGCAGCAGCTGGGCCACGAGCATGGACTGCGACTTCTCCCCCGCGCTGCCCTCGATCTCGGCCAGTTCCCGGTGACGCATGGTCTCGGCACGGGAGGCGAGCGACTCGCGGACCTTGGCGCCGTCGTCGGCGACCAGGGCCAGCGAGGCCGACAGGTCCTTGAGCTCCTCGACCCCGATCTCCTCACCGAGCTGTCCCAGCGCCTGCCACTGGCTGATGCCGGTGATCCGGGCGTCGGCGAGCGCGTTGCGGATCCGCTGGGTCGCCCAGCCGTCCGACACCTCCGCCGCCGCCATCAGGGCCTCGGGGAGACCGCGCCCACCCGCCAGGCTCATCGACACCAGATCCAGGTAGGCACCGATCACCCGCCTCAGGTCCCGGCGCTTCTCCGCCGCGTCCCGTCGTACCTCCAGGTCGGGCAGGAAGAAGAAGACGATCGCGCAGAGCAGCGCCAGCCACACCGGGACGATCAGGCTGCTGCCGAAACCCAGCCGCCAGACCACCGCGAACAGGAACGGGCCGAAGAACAGCCCCGCGACGGCCAGCAGCGCCTTGGTCGCCAGGAACTTCTCCCAGCCACGGTCCAGCACCGCCAGGTCCGCCCGCAGCGAGCGCTGCTCCCACCCCTGCTGCTGGTAGAACTCGGCGACCCGGGACCCGACCTCGGCCCGCAGCGATCCGAAGCGCCCGCCCGAGTCCTGCGCGCTGCGGGCCGACTCGTACGCCGTCCCACGCGCTCGCATCGCATCGATCCGCGCGACCTGCGAGACCGCACTCCGCTTGGCCGGCATCAGTGCGCGGACGAGGACGTAGACACCCAGTCCGATGACCGCGCCGGCCACGATCGGCATCGTCAGGTTCACCGGCGCGTCCCCTCATCCGTCGGGAGTGTCTGAGCGGGGGCCCCGGCCTGCGCCGGCGTCCGCGGCCTGACGAAGCGCACCGACGCCTCGTCCCGTACGAGGAAACGCTCGGGTGTCTCGATCGTCGACAACTTGCGCAGCCACCAGAAGCCCAGCGCGAACAACCCGCAGACGCAGGCGAGGACGAGCTGTCCGACCGGGGTGCCGTACGGCTCGACGAAGTCGCGGTTGAAGATCGCCAGACCGAGCACGAAGGCGATGGAGACGCCGACGACGATCTGCACCGAGCGGCGGGTGGAAGCACGCTGGGCCATCACGCGCTGGCGCATGTCCACCTCTTCGCGCGCCGACTTGGCGAGCGCCCCGAGCACCTGGCGCAGACCGGGACCGCGCAGCCGTGCGTTCAGGATCAGCGCCGCGACGATGATGTCCGCCGAGGCGTCGTCGATCTCGTCGGCGAGCATCTGGAGCGCCTCCGGCAGCGGCGTCCGGGCGCGCAGCCTGTCGACCAGCGCGTCCAGATGGGGGCGCAGGACCGGGGCAGCGGCTCGCGCGGAGGCCGGAATCGCCTGTTCCAGGCCGACGGCGCCCGCGATCGTGTCCCGCAGTGACTCGGTCCAGGAGGCGAGGGCCTCCACCCGCCGCATGGCGGCCCGTTCCTCGGCGGCGCCGCCGAAGAGGCGGTCCCAGAAGAAGACGAGGACACCGGCGGCGATGCCGGCGACCGCCCAGCGGGTCAGCAGCAGTACGGCCAGAGCCACCAGGGCGGCGAGGGAGCCGCGCCGCCCGGCGAAACGGAGCAGCTCGTTCGCGCGCTCGCTCGCCCTCTGCTTCTCGTGCTCCGGTTTCGCGGGCAGTCCGCGTACGGCGACGACGAAGAGCGCGAGACCGCCGCCGACAGCGACACCGCTGACGATCGAGTACAGGACGGTCGCGGAGAACAGTCCGCCCAGGGAGTCGAGTTGGCCGAGGGCGGCGAGATCGAGATTCGTCATGGTCACCCGGTCACCCCCACGTTCCCGTGGGCCGGTAGCCCTGCGCGATCAGGTCCTCCACGCACGCGATGGGCGCGTGCGGCGCGACCCGCCCGTCGGGAAGCTCCGCGAACACCTCGCTGGACAGGACCCGGCCGTCGACGCCGTTGACTTCGCGGACCGAGGTGACCATGCGCTGGAGGCGACCCCCGGTCTGGAAGGCGTTACGGCGCTGGATGAAGACGACGAAATTCACCGCACCGGCGATCAGCATCTGACTGGCCTCGATGGGCAGCCGCTCGGACGCCTGCAACGCGTACGTCGAGATGCGGTTGAAGACCTCGCTGGAGCTGTTGGCGTGGATCGTCGACAGCGAACCGTCGTTGCCCTGCGACATCGCGTTGAGCATCGTGACGATCTCGTCGCCGAGGACCTCACCGACGATGACCCGGGAGGGATTCATACGCAGGGAGCGCCGAACGAGCTCGGCCATCGAAATGGCGCCCTGCCCCTCAGAGTTGGGCAGCCGCTCCTCGAATGCGACGACGTTGGGATGCAGTTCGGGGAAGGTGTCGAGACCCAGCTCCAGGGCTCGCTCCACGGTGATCAGCCGCTCGTGCGGTGGGATCTCGTTCGCCAGAGCGCGCAGCAGCGTCGTCTTGCCGGCGTTCGTCGCTCCCGCGATCATGATGTTCTTGCGGGCGCGGACCGCGCAGGAGAGGAAGTGCCCGATCTCGGGAGTGACGGTGCCGTTGCCGACCAGGTCGGAGACGAACACCTTGCCCATGCGGGCGCGACGGATCGACAGCGCCGGCCGTCGCGCCACGTCCATGACCGCCGACAGCCGTGAACCGTCCGGCAGTCTGAGGTCGAGCTGCGGATTGGCGGAGTCGAAGGGCCGGGAGGACAGTCCGCTGTACGCACCGAGGACCTGGATCAGCTCGATGAGTTCTTCGTCGGTTTCGGCGACCGGATCGCCCTTGACCTCGCGGCCGTCGGCGTACCCGACGAATACCTGGTCACAGCCGTTGATGTCGATGTTCTCGACCTGCTGGTCGTCGAGGAGGGGCTGCAGGCGCCCGACGCCGAACAGCGCGGCGTGCACGGCAGCCGCGTACTGTTCCTCGGTCTCGGCGTCCAGAGGCGTACGACCCGCGTTGATCTCCGTGCGGGCGTACTCCTCCAGGATCTGGGCTATCACCGCACGGGCGTAGTGCCGCTCGTCCTCGCCGGACATCGGCGCGACGCCGTTCACCTGGTCGAGACGGCGCTGTTCGGCGATGCGGTCGCCGGCGTCCTGCCGGAAGCGCTTGACCAGCTGGTGGTCGACAGCGGTCATCGGCCGGCTCCCTGCGGCGCCCCGCCGGGCACCGACCAGGCGGCGCCGTACTGCTGGTACAGATCCGCGGTGACCTTGCGGGCCGAGCGGATGAGCAGCGACTTGTCGAGCCGCCCGCGCTTGCGCCCGGCCAGCTGCTGGGCCCCCGCCGGATCGTCGGCGATGGTTCCCACCACCCGGGCACCGGTCTGCGCGTGCACCAGCATGTCGTTGACCTGACCGGCCAGCTTGCCGCCGTTGTTCGGGTCGGCGATCAGAACGACGCCGATCAGCGGCGTGGCGAGGCTCGCGGCGCCACGCGGACCGCCGTGCAGCTTCGCCGTCAGAGCGGCGGCACGGTCCCGGACGCGGGCGATGGCCTCGGGCTCGGTACGGGAGATGAGCAGCACGAGGGCCGCGTGCGTGAACAGCTCGGCGGCCGGGGTGTCTCCGCTGATCCTGCCGCAGTCGGCGATGACGTCGGCGGGCGCGTGCGGGGAGTCGGCGAGGGAGGCGAAGGCCCGGCCGAGTGTGGGCCACAGTCCGGCGAGACCCGCGGCCTGCTCGGCGATGCCGAGACCGACGAGGACCTCGAGTCCGCCGCTCAACGGCTGGACGTGATCCCAGAGTTGGTCCGGGACGAGGCCTCTTCTGGCCGTGGCGGCGATGGACAGCATGCCGGCGTTCGGGTTGAGCGGACCGCCGTGCGCGGCGGCGGAACGGTAGACCAGGTCACCGCCCGCCGGGTCGGTTTCGGCGAGCAGGACACGGCGGGGCCAGACCGCCGCGAGGGCGACGGCCGTGGTGGTGACGCCGGGGGAACCCTTGTCGGCGGCGAGAGCGATGAGCGCCATGGGTGCTGAGCCGCCTTCTAGTTGCCGGAGACGCGCACGATGGCCACCTCGCCCGCGGACGCGGCCTGGGTGAGGGCTGCGGCGTCGGCCTGGTCGACAAGGAGCGTGAGCGAGAGGGTGCCGGTGCTCACGGTGGAGTCATTCGCCTCGAGCACCGTGTTCACGCGGGCGTCGTCGACAAGGACCCCGCCGGAGGAAGCACCGGTGCCGGTGTCGTCGCTGTCGGAACTCGAGCCGGAGCTGCCGACGCGATAGGCGGCGATGGTGTCGCCCGGCTTGATGCCCCTCGGGTACTGGCCTTCCTTGAGAGCCAGACCCACGGTGGCCTTGCCTGCGGGCAGGCTGTTGCCCTCGGTGAACATGTCGCCGACGACGACGGTCCCGCCGTAGATGGTGGACTTCGCCTTGAGCTTCTTCAGCGCGTCCCGCTGCTCCCACGGCACGTAGTTGATCGTGTCGTCGTCCGCGACCATCACGGAGGTGGTGTTGCTGTCGCTGATGGACTCACCGGCCTGGATGTCCTTCGTCACCTGGATGACCTCGACCCGGTCCCCGGCCTGGAGGACCAACGTCGTCACGCCGAGCGCACCGACCAGGATGAGCAGCACCGCGAGGGCGGCCAGGGCGGGCTTGCGCTCGCGAGGAGGAGTGGGAAGCCGGTCACCGACAGCCGGTTGAGCCGGAACCGCGGAACGCCCCGCGCCCGCCCCCGTACGCTCCTGGATCTTCACGCAACCGCTCCCCGTACACCCAAATGAAGAATGTTCGCCAAATACCGTGCTGGTAGGGACACTTCATCACCGACCGCCGCTGCGGCGGACGCGCCGGGACGAACCGGCCGGCGCGCGAGAGAGTGTCAAGCCATCGCACCGTATCAGCCGCACATAAGCCCCTCAAGGCACACCCAGCCTCACGCGACCGCAACGAACGCACGCTTGAGCCCTGCCCACTTGAGGTAATTCATCCAGGTTGCCGAAGCGTATGAGCCCTCCCCGGTCGCTGTGCGCGAGCGAAGAGTGTGAGCCGTCACGGGACGACCACCACCCCTGCACGGTTCGCTCACGTGGGGGCGTGGGCGGCGTGCCATGATCTCTGGTCGCCTGCCGCGAGGTGCTCGACGACGCCGATCACGCCGGCCACGTCGGACGGAGGCGTCGGCTACGGCCCATTTGCACCTCGCCCTCATCGCGCTCGACCGCACCGACACACCACGGGGGTTACACCCATGCGACGCACCGCACCGACCATCATCGCGCTCTCCGCTGCCGTACTGCTGACCGCGTGCTCAGCCGACGAGGGCTCCGACACGTCCGCCGCCCCCGAGGCGTCGCCCACCCGCGCGAAGCAGATCTCCCCCAGCGAGCGCCTGGCGCAACTGATGATCACCAAGTCGGACACCGGGGCGGCAGTCGCCGAGGTCGATGAGAACTTCGTCTTCGCCCAGTCCCCGGACGAGGTCACCGTCGACAAGCCGGCCTGCGCCCCCTTGGCCCACGCCATGAATCAACTCCCCCTCGGCGACCCGACGGCCGACCTCACGCGGTATGTCTCGGACGGCATGAAGGGCGCGGCCACGTACATCACCTTGACGACCTACGCCGACGGCGCGGCGGAGACGACGATGGCCGAGCTGTCCCAGGCGGTCGACACCTGCGGCGACGGCTTCACGGCCAAGGCGGGCGACAGCACCAGCACGTACGACACGGTGGCCGCGGAGGATCCCCTCGCGCCCGCCGGTGACGAGACGATCGCCTTCGAGTCCACGATGACCTTCAGCGGGGCGTCCCACACCCTCCACACCCAGGCCGTACGCCGGGCTGACGTCATCGCCGTCTACTTCTCGGTCAACGGCCTCGCCATCGCCAACGGGCAGCCGAGCGACGGAAAGCTGTCGACGACGGTGGTGAAGGCGCAGAACCGGAAACTGGGATGAGTCGCCTTCGCTCCGCAAGGTGAACAACCGCCCTGTGCCTCAGGGCTGGGCCACACGCCCTGCCGCAGTTCGCTCTGGCGAAACCGGGAACCCCCCGGATACCGTCAGTGCTCTTGACTGAACATCTGTCTCACGGGGAGTCCACTGTGAAGCGCCGCACATTGCCCGTTGCCGCCGCGCTGGCGGCTGCCGCACTGCTGCTGACGGCTTGTGGCAGCGAGGGCGACAAGTCCAGCGACAACGACAAGATCGCCGGAGCCGACCAGGGAACGAAAACGCCGGAGGCGTCGACGGAAGCCCCGGCAGCACCGGCGGAGGACAAGCCGGACGGTGTGGATGTGTCCCTGCCCAAGGACATGAACCTGGTCTTCGACTGGAACAAGCCGGCTGACAAGAACGAGGCAGCGGCGATGGACGATGCCGCGAACTTCGTGCGGGCCATTTACCGGGGTGTCGACAAGGGCACGACCAGGGATGCGGCCGTCACCGCCTATGCCACGGGTGAGGGACTGCGATACGCGGAGACCCAGATTCAGAAAAGGGTAGACGGCGGCTGGACAGCCACAGGCATCCGGCGCCACTACCAGGCCACCACCCGGTCCGTACCCAGCGGGACTGCGGTGGAGGTCACGTTCTGCGTGGACTCGACCAGGTTCTACAGCAAGGAAGTCAAGACCGGCAAGATTCTGAAGAGCGAACCCAGCATCGATGCCTTCGACTATTTCAAGATCATCATGGTGAAGCTTCCTACAAGCTCCGGCCTGTGGCAGGCGTCCCAGGTGTTCGTCGAGACGAAGGCGGAAAAGTGCCGGTGAACCGATCACTGCGTTCGGGTCTCAGCACCGGCACCGTTGCCCTGATCCTGGCAGTCGCCACCTTCGGCCTCGCTTCGCCGGTCCACGCGACGGAACTGCCGGACAACACCTCCAGCACCGACCAGCAGGGCGGCAGCGACACAACCGGCATCTACGCCGCCGCACGCATCCAGTACTCCGGATCCGTCACCAAGGACGGCAGCCGCGGGAACGTCAGTTCCTCCGACGTCAACTGGACCCCGCCGCCCTGCTGGTATGCCCCCTATCTGGGCGCCAAGGACTTCAAGGAAAAGATGTCCAAGGACATCGAGAGCCAGATGAACGCGCCCGGGATGGGCGGTCACGCGGGTGCGGCACTCAGCGAACTGCAACGCCACTACGAGGACGAGTACGGCTGGACCGACACCCCCGGCTACAAGGACTACAACGTCGAAAAAGACGGCGACGGGATGTTCTGGGCCGCCGTCGAGAATCCGAATGAGCCCGACATTCTGAAGCGGAGCTCGTGCAACGACCTCCCCTTCTGGGTCGACAACGGCGAGCCCCCACCGGCCCAGTACGAACAGGCCATCACCCCTGAGATACTCGCGGCCCTCGCCTACCAGCACATGCAGCTTCCCGACACCGAAGTCACCCTCGCTCCGGAAACCACCACCAAGGTGAACCTCCCGACCTGGGCCTGGCTCGACAAGGCAGTCTTCAACGAGGTCCAGGCCACCGCGGCCATCAACGCCCCCGGCTTCAACCTCCAGGCCACGACCACCGCCAGGCCCGTGGCCCTCAAACTGGAACCAGGCACAGAGGACGCCGAGACCTACCCGGCCTCCGGCGAATGCGCCATCAACTCCGACCGCTCCATCGGCGAGCCCTACGCCAAGGGCAAGTCCCGCCAGACCCCACCCTGTGGCCTCAAATACCTCCGCTCCTCCGGCAACGGCACCTTCAACCTCCAGGCCACCATCACCTGGGAGATCTCCTGGGCCGGCACCGGCGGCACCGGCGGCGACCTCCCCGACGGCACCTTCGGCAACGACCAGGCCATCACCGTCCAGGAAATCCAGTCCGTCAACCGCTGATGAGAAGGAACTGGCTCGTTCTCGTCAGATCTCTTGACCGGACTTCAGCCCCACGGGGAGTCGAGACCACCGTGAAGCGCCGCACCTTGCCCACCGCCACGCTCGCCGCAGTTGCAGCCGCAACCTTGCTGCTGACGGCCTGTGGCAGCGAGGACGACAAGTCCACCGCCAACGACAGAAACGCCGGAGCCGACCAGGGAGCGCAGGAGCCGACGGCGTCCACCAAAGCCCCGGCAGCACCTCCGAATGACGAGCCGGACGGTGTGGATGTCTCCCTGCCCAAGGACATCAACCTGGTCTTCGACTGGAACAAGCCGACCGACAAGAACGACGCAGCCGCGATGGACGACGCCGCAAACTTCTTGCGCGGCATTTACCGAGGTGTCGACCAGCGCACGACCAAGGACGCGGCCGTGACCACCTACGCCACGGGCGACGGCCTGCACTACGCGGAGACGCAGATCGACGCCTGGATCAAAGGCGGCTGGACCGCTACCGGCACACTGCGCCACTACGACGCCACCACACGGTCCGCGATGAACGGAAGGTCTGTGGAAGTGGCATTCTGCGCGGACTCAGGCAAGTTCTTCGGCAAGGAAATCAAGACCAACAAGGTCCTCAAGACCAACCCAAGTATCGAGGACTTCGACTACTACAAGATCGTGATGGTCAAGTTCCCCACCGGCACGGACCTGTGGCAGGCGTCAAAGGTGTTCGTCGAGACGAAGGCGGCGAAATGCAAGTGAAGTGATCACGAACACCCACTCTTCCGTTTACACCACACTCACGCTCGCCCTCAGCGCCCGTAACACGATCACGGTCGGGCCGTCCTGGACCGCCTCCGAGAGATGAGGCCGCAGACGAGTGTGGCGAGGGCGCCGTACAGGCCAAGGCGTCTTGCTGCCGCATCCCCAGTCGCCGAGCAGGGACACCAATACGCCGTCGCGGGAGCAGGAGTTCCTCCGACGCCAACTGGGCGCCGCTCCCTGCGGGTACGCCCGCTACCTCGGTGCCAAGAACCTCAGGAAAATGTCCAAGGACGTCGACAGCCAATTGAGCGCGCAGACGCGCCGAGCGGGAGTGCCGGCCGAGCTGCCGACGCCATCCCTCCGCGCTCAAGGCCAACCACCGCTCAGCCGCGTCCCCACCCCACAGGGCAATACAACACGGGCCCTGACTCGTGACGGTCGGTTCACAAACGCTATGTGCACGGCGGCAGTTCGCCCTAGCGCATCGAGCAGCCCCACCGATACCTTCGGTCCCTAGACTGAACGTCTGTCTCACGGGGAGTTCACAGTGAAGCGCCGCACCTTGCCCACCGCAGTCGCGCTCGCCACCTCGGCAGCACTCTTGCTGACCGCGTGTGGCGGCGCAAACGAACAGTCCGGCACCAACGACAGGATCGAAGGTGCAGATTCGGGAGCCCCGGCATCGTCGCCGCCCAGTGCCACGGCCTCTGGTCCCGATGACCGGCCCGTGATCAAGTTGCCTGACGACGTGGAGAACAAGTTCGAGAACTGGCAGACGGGCGATCCCGCGGAAGACGCCGTACTGTCCGACGTGGCCGCGACGGTCAACGCCGTCGACGACGCCATCCTCCGCGGCGACACAGACTCAGCAGCCGTGGCGTACTACCGCCAGGGCAGCGCCCTCGTCAGCGCCCAGAAGTGGATCCAGGCCTGGCTCGACGAGGACCTCAGCTTTACCGGCGTCACGCGCTACTTCAACCCAGACATCAAAGTCGCCGACAAGGACACGGCTGCGGTTGTGTACTGCGCGGACGAGAGCAAGGCTTACAACAAGGACCGCAAGACCGGCAAGGTAGACAAGTCACCTTCAGGCGAGAGCCCGTACGTCACCTACAGCACACAGCTGAAGAAGAGCAGCAAGGGCGTGTGGCAGACGACCAACGTGGTGTCGAAGCGGGGAGACAAGACATGCGCGTCCTGAGCCGCCGCGCCGCCGGTGTCAGTGCACTCGTCATAGCCTTCAGCGCACTGACCGGAAGCGCTCACGCAAAGGGACCGGGTGAGTCGGAGTCCGAGATCGACAGCAGCGGCGGGCGTTCCGGAAACACCCTGGTCTCCAAGATCACGTACTCCGGAAGCACCAAGGGTAGTGGTGGTGGCTCCGGCGGCGTGACTCCGGTCGGCGACTGGACCCCGCCGGCCTGCTGGTACGAGCCCCGCTCGGCTGAGGAGTTCGCGAAGTACGTGGAGGACATGTACACCGAGACGGTCAACACCCCCGGGCAGCACAGCTACGCGAAGACCTCCGTCGGCATGTTCCGGGACGAGTACAAGGATGGCAAGTACGAGAACTACAACCTGGACAAGAAGGACGAGGGAAATTTCTGGGTCGCTGTCCAGGACGAGGACCGCTGGATGGAGCCCGAGGCGCAGCTCTGCGACGAAGCCCCCTTCTGGGTGGAGAACGGTGACGCACCCCCCGTCGAGAACGCGGTGACACCCCAGATCCTGGCTGAGCTCGCATACAACCAGATCCAGCTCCCGACCACGGAAGTGACCCTCGCCCCAGCAGCCACCACGAAGGTCAACCTCCCCACCTGGGCCTGGCTCGACAAGAACACGTTCAGAGAAGTCTCCGTCACCGCCCAGCTGAACGCCGGCGGATTCACCATCCAGGCGACCACGACCGCCAAACCGGTCTCGATGAGACTGGAGCCCGGCACGTCCGACGCTGAGACATACCCCGCCTCCGGCGAGTGCGCGCTCAACGACGACGGCTCCATCGGCCAGCCGTATGCCAAGGGCAAAGCCGACCGCATCCCGCCTTGCGGCCTCAAGTACCTGCGCTCCTCCGGCAACGGCACCTTCAACCTTCAGGCGACAGTCACTTGGGACATCACCTGGACCGGCACCGGCGGAACCGGCGGCGACCTCCCCGACGGCACCTTCGGCGCCGACCAGGCCGTCACCGTCCAGGAGATCCAGTCAGTGAACCGCTGAGCCGCTGAGCATTGCGCGCGCTCCCTGGTCCAAACGGACGACAGTCGACGAGGGTTCATACACCTGCACTCGCCCGCGTTTCGAGAAAGTTCGCTCTGGCGAGACCGGGAACGCCGCGGTTACCGTCAGCCAACGTCGGTCTCAGAGGGAGTCAGCTGTGAAGCGCCGCTCTCTGCCCGTCGCCTCGCCCGAGGCTGATGTGGCTGCCAAGCAGTTGCTGACGGCCTGTGTCAGCGAGGACGAAGGGTCCATCGACCAGACTGCCGGTGCCGACCACGGAGCTGAGATGCTGAGGGAGTTTGCAAGGCCGACAGCGGCTGGACCGCCACCAGCAACCCGGCGGCACTACCTACCCGACCCGACTCGAACGGCAGCTTATGGGGGAGATGGCGTGGTGCGTGGATCGAGCGTGTCCGATGGCGAAGAGAAGAAGGCTGAGAAATGCCCATGAGTAGGTCACGTCTTGTGGCTCTATGCACCGGCAGAGCCGCCCAGACGCTGGGCCTCGGCGCACTCTGCCCTGGTGAGCTGGCCTACGCGGCAGAGCAGGCTGGCTATGACACGGACTCCATCACTGACCGCAAAGGCGTTACCGAGCGGCGGCGTAGGAGTCGCTTCCAGTACTCCGGTATAGGCCAACGCTGCGATCAACGTCCCTGGCTTCCACTCTCAGGAACGACCACCGCCAAACCGCTGTCCTCACGGCGGAGCCCGGAATAGGGCGCCGAATTCTACGTACCCTTTGGCGAGCGCGCGATCAACAGCGACTGGTTGAATCAGCGAATGGTCTCGATCTGCATTTTATGAAATTCCTTATCAACGAAAGGGGCGAGGTCGTGGCAGACGACGCTGACCTTATCGTCAACGTGGACCTCCTAGTTGAGTCGGAGACCCTCCTGAAGAGCATCCAGAAAGAACTCAAAAACCTCAACAATCGCAAGGAAGATCTGCGCCCTTACTGGGGTAGCCATGACATAACGGGAGCCATGGACGAGTTTGTGAACAACTGGGACGACTACCGCGGGAAAATGCTGGAAAGCGTCAAGACGGTCGGAGAACTCGTCAAAGCGACCATCGATGGATTCACTGGCCTCGACGCACAGATGGCCAGTGAACTTCGAAAGGCCGAGAAGAAAAAGTGACCGAGCACTCCAAGTCGCGCCCCCGCAACTGGGACCCTTTGGCGCCATCCGATCCAGTGCCAGGCGATCCCGAAGAGATTCGAGCTGAAGTACGTCATATGAAGTCCGTAGCGAGTTCGCTACGCGAGCAAGCGAGGCTACTGCGCGGAATCAGTGACGATAACGAACTCAAGGGAAAGTACGCAGGAAAGCTCAAGGAAGAGGCCGGCGGGCTCGAGAAGCACCTGCGAGAGGTCGCGGGCCGCTATGAGCGAGTTCACGGACACCTGACCAACTGGGCTAACGATCTTGAGGAATTTCAGACCCAGGCCGACAAGGTACTGGCAAATGCCAAGAGGGAACAGGAGGAACAGGACGCCGACAAGGCCAAGAAGGGTTCCGGGGGCGACGGCACCCCTTCGTCTTCTCCGAGCGGCGCTGGGGGCGACCCCCTCCGCGACTTCCGAGTCCAGCTCGACCGTATCAAGGGAGATCGCGACGAGCGCGCTCGTCATCACGCTGGAAAGATCCGTGACCAGCTAGACGATGTGATTGAGGACAGCACCTGGGAGAACTTCAAAGGCTTGATACACGACAACATCAAAACGATCAAGATCGTGCTGGATGCCTTGGGATGGATAGCCACCATTGTTGGCGTCGTCGCCTTGTTCATTCCCGGCCTGAATGCACTCGCATTGGTCCTGGGCGGAGTCATTCTATTCGCAAGAACGGTGCTGGCAATCTCTGGTGAAGCAAGCTGGATGGAAGTGGTCATGGACTCCGTCGGGCTGCTCACCATGGGTATCGGCCGAGCCGGACTATCCGCCCTCAAGGGAGCTAACGCAGCAACGAAGCTGACCGCCACGGCCAGTCGTACCGCGGGCCTCAAGGCCGGCCTGGGTGCACACAAGTCGATGATGAACTCGCTCCAGCGTGCCATTGCCAATACTAGCGACGAAGGTGCCAAGAAGTTCTACAAAGATCTCCTCAACTTCACGCGGAAGAAGATCTCTGACAGCGCCGGGCGCGTGACCAAGGAACTTCCTGAGGCAAGCCCGGCGGCCAAATGGGCGCATCTCGGCGAGGACGAACTAGCGGCTCATTATGCGCAGTTCACCAAGAACAAGGCGGCGTTCCCCGGGGCTGCGGTCGGCAATACCGCGAAGGCACACATCGGGTACGGTCTGTCGATGGGAGCCGTCTACGTGGGAGCAGCAAGCGACGCCACCGACAAAATTTTCGGCCAGAGCGACGCTTGGAGCGCTGCCTCCACCGCAACGGGCGGCGTGATTCCTGACAAATGGTCGAGCGAGGGCTATAACGAATGGAAAGAGAACACATGGAAGCCCCCCGTCGGCTCCTCATGGTGAACGCTCGCGAAAGGGGTTGAGGATCACGTGCCATCGCAAGGGAGCACATCCAACTCGCTCATCAACCGACTCGGCGGCGGAATGGTGGCATATGCACGCTTGTGCATCATTGTGCCTTATTTGTATTTCATGGTCTATGTGGGCGGAGCATTCGTCATCCCCAAGGCATTCGGTCCCGCCTGGGTATGGCTACAACGTGGCGTCGTATCAGCGGCAATCGTTTGCCTTGTGGCGATCTTTTTCCAGAACCCCATCGCCCGCGACCGCCCGGCAGGCTTGACACATTCCTTGGGACTCTCCTTCATGCTGGTGCTCCCAGCGATCGTCACAAGTTACTGGGTGGGGGTCGTCGGCTCAGCTGTTACACCGCTGCTCGTGGTCGGCTCCACGCTCCGGGAAAGGGTCCGACGTGTCTGAGGCCATGGAAGCCGAGGCCGTGGTTCCTATCGGTTACACCATCGTCCCGCCACCCGGATGGGACCGAATTCCTCTCCGCGACGGAACCAGCCAGGCGATCAAGCGCATCGCGGACGGGTCCATGCTGGAGATCCCGGATGATATTCCTCGGGATCACCTGACCAAAGCTCGGATGGAACTGATCAAGCGACTCAAGAGAGTCGCTCGTCAGGCGCGTGATGCCCGGGCATTGGACCTGTACCTACCGGTGGAACGCATCAACGGACTGGCCCTCCCAGCTTCCTTCGTCGTCAGTGAGCCGTTCCCTACGCTGACTCTGGAAGTTGACTCTCCCATCGTCCTCAGTTCGCTGCGTCCGGACGCCTCTCAGAGCGATAGCGTGATCATGGACGGTGCTGCGGGATTCCGCATCGACGGTGTTGCTCAGGCCGATTCGGACAAGGACGTCGAATTTCCTTCCCGACGAGTCGAGTACATTCTTAACGTACCTAACTCAGCCCCACCGAAGTGGCTGACCATCTCTTTCAGTACCATCGCCGATGGTCAGCCGGACGGTGAGTTTGCGGCGATCTTGGTTGACCTGTTTGATGCCGTGATGACCACATTCCGCTGGAGCCATTCATGAAGTTGCTGAATACCGACTCAGAGACCCTGCAATGGTTTCCCACGCCCATGCACTGGAACAGTGACGCGGAGCGTGAGGAGTGGGCAGAGATGTGCGCTCTCGCAGTCCTGAGTGCACACGAAGAAAGCCCTAAACGACGACGTGTCAAGAACTTGCGCAAGTTGCTGGCGGCCTTTGTCGCTGACCTGCCCAAGTTGACGCCCGCGCAACAGGCGTTCCTCTTCATGCCGGATCCGGAGCGTACGCCGGTCCCGGCCTTTGTTCTCATGGCACCGAGCGAGGGAGAGGCGGGTCCCGCTCTACGGCAGATCGTCCAGGCCGATGCCGAAAGTGCAGTCCGACCGGTCGAAGTGGAGACATTTACCACGGAGCGGCTCGGACAAGGTCTCCGGAGTACGCGATTCTGGTCCACCGTCAACGGCCAGCTTATGGCAAGTGTGCGCTTCGGGTGGCGAGTTGCAGGTGCCGGTGTGGACCTCTGTCTGTATATGGTGTGGAGCGATCCAGGGCAAATGGCTGTCTACTCAGACACGATCGATGAATTCGCTGGGAGCCTATGGATGGGCGATGCTGACTGACGGATCCATTCAGAACATCAATCCGAGAAGTGCGTGAACCTGGGTAAATTCTACTTTCCGTCGCGGTGAGCAGATCGATTATGGGTAGGCTGACGCCGGGCTCCCGTGTGCTCAGCGACGGGAGCCGGGCGTCACTCGCACGTTGCGGGCTGACTCAGCTGCTCTTGGCGCTGTTCGCCAGCTGCACGTCCAGCTGCTCGTACGCCTCCTTGGCCTTCTTCAGGAACTCGGACATGCCCTCGAGCCCCTCCATGGCCTTCTTGGCGCCCTTGGTGAAGTCCTTGAAGGACTCCTCGAAGGCGGCGGAGCCCTTCTGGGTGGTGTAGCCGTTCTCGACGAGGGCGCGGATGCGGTCGTCGATGCTGTCGAGTTCGCCGTGGAGCCGGTGCATGTCCTTCAGGAGCTTGCCGGCTTCCTTGTCCATCTCGGAATATGTGATATCTGCGTCTTTGCCCTTGGCCATGACGCCTCCCTCCCGTTGTGGGTGTCGCGGAGGCCTGCCCCCCACGGCACCGATCCAGCGGCGCTTCGGCCGTCCGCCGTCGCATCCGCGTGAGCAAAGATCTTACGGGTGAGGCCGTTGGGATCCCAGGGGAGTTGTGCGGCCGGATCGTGAACTCGTGCACATCCCCATGCACGGGCGAAAGGCGTTGCGGCTAAGGTCACTTCGTTGCTTGAAGCGTTCCGGGGGGCGGCCTCAGCCCAGCGAGGAGGACGAACGTGCGCCTGAGCCTGACCGTCGTCGATCCGATCGGCGGGGCTGCCGCCGACGTGGTGCTCGACGCCGATCCGGAGTCGAGCGTCGGCGACATCACGCGGGAGTTGGCGCGTCAGATCGGTCTGGGGGACGGTGCCCAGGTCATTCCGATCGGCGGGCAACGCGGCCCGCAGGGCGGTGTGCCTCAGGCCTACGTCGACGGGTACGCCCTTGACGCCGCCGCCACCGTCGCCGGATCGCCCTTGCGCGAAGGCGCCGTTGTCAGTCTGCACGATCCGGCCGGATGCCTGATGGGCGAGCCGACCGGAGTCGTGGAGTTCCGTGTGGTCGGCGGGCCGGGGGCTGGTGCCGTGCACCGGTTGGGAGTCGGACGGTACGACATCGGCAGCGGGCCCGCCATGCAGATCCGCGTCGACGATCCCGAACTCAGCGACCGCGCGGCGACGTTGTCCATCGCCATCGACGGTACGTGCCGGATCGCCGTCCACGACCAGCACGACGGCAAGGGCAAGAGGGACCAATCCGGCGACGCCGTGCGTCTCGACGGTGAGCCACTGGACGGCGACTCCTGGCCTCTTGGCTCCCAACTCGCCCTGGGCAACAGCCTGCTGGAGCTCACCGCCTATGCGCCGCCCAACGCCGCCCTCAAGTGGTCCGAGGACGGCACGGGCCTCGACTACAACCGGCCCCCACGCCTTCGCCCCGCCGAGCGCCAGACCCGGTTCCGGCTGCCCTCGCCGCCCGGCGATTTCGAAGCCCGCCCCTTGCCCTGGTTGATGGCGCTGTTCCCGCTGGTCGCCGCCTTCGTATCGGTGATGATCTTCCAGCGCTGGTACTACCTGATCATGGCCGTGCTGAGCCCGATCATGCTCTTCGGCAACTACTTCATGGACAAGAAGCACGGCCGCAAGTCGCATGCCAAGCAGGTGAAGGAGTACAAGGAGACCAAGGAACGGATCGAGAAGGACGCCCAGGACGCCCTGGTCACCGAGCGGTCGGATCGACGGCAGGCCATACCCGACCCGGCCGCCGTCCTCACCCTCGGCACCGGCCCCCGCACCCGGCTGTGGGAGCGCCGCCGCACCGACGCCGACCACCTGCTCCTGCGGGTCGGCACAGGGCGCATCCCGTCCGAGGTGGTGCTCGACGACCCGGAGCAGGACGACCACAAGCGCGAGGTGACCTGGCACATCGAGGACGCACCGGTCGCCCTGCCCCTGAAGGACCTCGGGGTCGTCGGCCTCGCGGGGCCGGGCGACTCGGCGCAGGCGCTGGGGCGGTGGGCCGTGGCCCAGACGGCCGCGCTGCACAGCCCGATGGACGTGCAGTTCTACGTGCTGACCGAGAACGAGGCCCACCCCCGCTGGGACTGGGTCCGCTGGCTCCCGCACGCCCGCCCCTCGGGCGGCCAGGACGTCAACGTGCTGATCGGTACGGACTCGGAGACGGTCGGCGCCCGGGTCGGCGAACTGACCCAGCTGCTGGACGCCCGCCAGAAGGCCCTCAAGGAGGGCGGCGGACGACCCGACGGCGGACCGGCGTTCTCCGATCCGGACGTCGTCGTCGTGTGGGACGGCTCGCGACGGCTGCGCTCGATGCCGGGTGTCGTACGGCTGCTGCGCGAGGGGCCGGCCGTGTCCGTCTACGCGATCTGTCTCGACGAGGAGGAGCGGTTCCTGCCCGGCGAGTGCCAGGCCGTCGTCGTGGCCGAACCACGGCGGCGTGCCGAGGACGACGTCCCCGCAGCCCCGCAGGCCGCTGCCGCATCCGGCGCCTTTCCCTCCTTCCATGCCTGGCACCTGACCGCCAGGCATCCGGACGAGGACCGGAACCAGGTGCCGGAGCTACGCCTGCGCGTGGAGCAGAGCGGCGCCCGGCGCATCACCGACGTACGGCCCGACTTCGTCTCGCCCGCTTGGTGCGCCCGGCTGTCACGGTCGCTGTCCCCCCTGCGGGACATCAGCGGTGAGACCGAGGACTCCGCACTGCCCGCCGCCAGCCGCCTCCTCGACGTCCTCCAGCTGGAGCCGCCGACGAGCGATGCGATCAGCGCGCGGTGGCGGATGGGCGGCCAGTCGACGACGGCGGTGATCGGCGAGTCGTACGACGGCCCTTTCGGCATCGACCTGCGCAAGGACGGCCCGCACGGTCTGATCGCCGGTACGACCGGTTCCGGCAAGTCGGAGCTGTTGCAGACCATCGTGGCCGCGCTGGCGGTGGCCAACACGCCCGAGAACATGACCTTCGTGCTCGTCGACTACAAGGGCGGCTCGGCGTTCAAGGACTGTGTGAAGCTGCCCCATACCGTCGGTATGGTCACCGACCTCGACGCCCACCTCGTCGAAAGGGCCCTGGAGTCGCTCGGTGCCGAGCTGAAGCGGCGTGAGCACATCCTCGCCGCCGCCGACGCCAAGGACATCGAGGACTACCAGGACCTGGTACGCCGGGATCCCTCGCATGCGCCGGTGCCCCGACTGCTCATCGTGATCGACGAGTTCGCGTCGATGGTGCGGGACCTGCCGGACTTCGTCACGGGTCTGGTCAACATCGCCCAGCGAGGCCGTTCCCTCGGTATCCACCTGCTGCTGGCCACCCAGCGCCCGAGCGGTGTCGTCTCCCCCGAGATCCGCGCCAACACCAACCTGCGCATCGCGCTCCGCGTGACCGATGCCGGTGAGTCCAGCGACGTCATCGACGCGCCGGACGCCGGGCACATCTCAAAGAGCACGCCGGGTCGGGCGTACGTACGACTGGGGCATGCGTCCCTCATCCCGTTCCAGTCGGGACGCGTGGGCGGTCGCCGGCCGGGGGCTGCCGATCCGCAGACACTCGCACCCTGGGCCGGTCAGCTGGCCTGGCAGGACCTGGGGCGCCCGGCACTGCGCAAGCCCAGCACACAGGCGCGCGAGGAGGAGGAGATCACCGACCTGAAGGTGCTGGTGGACGCGGTACGGGAGGCGAACACCGCGCTCGCCGTCCCTGCCCAGCACTCCCCGTGGCTGCCCGCCCTGGAGGAGACCCTCCTGCTCGACGACATCCCGGCCGTTCGTGCCCAGGGCGCCCTGCCCGCAGCACCGTACGGTGTCGAGGACCTGCCCGCCGACCAGGCCCGCCGGCCGGTCGCCGTCGACTTCGCGACCTTCGGGCACCTGCTCGTCGGCGGCGCCCCGCGCACCGGCCGCTCGCAGCTGCTGCGTACCGTCGCCGGCTCCCTGGCCCGTACGAACTCCTGCGCCGACGTCCACATCTACGGCATCGACTGCGGTAACGGCGCCCTCAACGCGCTGACCCGGCTGCCGCACTGCGGCGCGGTCGTCGGCCGCAACCAGACGGAGCGGGTCGTCCGCCTGTTCAGCCGCCTCTCGGGCGAACTCACCCGTCGGCAGGACCTGCTGGCCGAGCACAGCTTCGCCGACATCGGCGAGCAGCGGGCGGCGGCCACCACCGAGGACCAGCGGCTGCCGCACATCGTGCTGCTGCTGGACCGCTGGGAGGGCTGGCTGCCCACGCTCGGCGAGTACGACCACGGTGACCTGACCGACCAGCTGATGACGATGATGCGGGAGGGCGCGAGTGTCGGCATCCACGTGATCATCACCGGTGACCGGCAGGTGCTCGCGGGCCGGATCTCCTCGCTGACGGAGGACAAGTACGGTCTGCGGCTCGCCGACCGGGGCGACTTCTCGATGCTGGACATCAACTCCCGCAAGGTGCCGGAGGAGATCCCACCGGGCCGGGCCTTCCGCAACGAGACGGCGACGGAGACGCAGTTCGCGCTGCTCTCCGAGGACACGTCCGGTCAGGGGCAGGCTGCCGCGCTGACCGCGATCGCGGACGCGGCCACCGCACGGGACGTGGACGTGCCCCGTTCCCGCCGCCCGTTCCGCGTGGACGTGCTGCCCAACCGCATCTCCTTCGCGGACGCCTACGCGATGCGTGACCCGGCGTCGAGCGGCTCCCCGCTCTGGGCACTGGTCGGTGTCGGCGGTGACGAGCTCACCGCCTTCGGCCCCGACTTGGCACAGGGCGTGCCGGCGTTCGTGATCGGTGGTCCGGCCAAGTCGGGCCGCAGCACGGTGCTGCTGAATTTCGCCCGCTCCTACCTCGCCCAGGGCGTACGCCTGGTGATCGCGGCACCCCGTCCGTCGCCCCTGCGTGATCTGGAGGGGCAGGAGGGCGTGTTGCAGGTCTTCACCGGTCGCGACATCGACGAGGACGAGCTGGACGAGGTCATCAAGCCGGCGACGCCGGAGCAGCCGATCGCGGTACTCGTCGACGACGCCGAGGTGCTGGACGACTGCGACGCGGAGGACGTGTTCAAGCGCATCCTGCAGAGCGGCACCGAAGAGGGTCTGGCGTTCGTCATCGCGGGTGACGAAGAGGAGATCTGCGACGGATTCTCGGGCTGGCAGGTCGACGCGAAGAAGGCCCGCCGCGGGGTGCTGCTGTCCCCGCAGGACACGTCCGCCGGCGACCTGATCGGCATCCGGACCACGCGCAGCATGGTGGGCGGCCCGATCGCCCCTGGCAAGGGCATGCTGCACCTCGGGAGCGGGGAGCACAGCACGGTCACGACGCCGATGTGAGCGTGGGCTCCCGCCGCGGGGCGGGCCGGGGTGAGGACGTCGGCGGCCACCGGTATCCCTGACAGGGCGGACGCCATGCTGCCGCTCGGCGTCGGCGAGCCCATGGCCACCGTGCCCTGCCGGCTGCTCGGACGGCTCGGTTCCGGTGGCGTGGGCCGCGTGTATCTGGGCCGCGATGCGGGCGGCCGCACCGTCGCGGTGAAGGTCGTACGCCCGCATCTCGCACTCGGCGAGAAGTTCCGCGCCCGCTTTCACCGTCAGGTGGAGCCGCGCGGCGGTGGAGGGCACGCTTCGCGGCCGTCCGCTGCTCAGCGGCTTCGAGGTCGCTCCCTTGGCATCGCCCGTACGCCTCCCCGCCCGCAGGGGTTATCGGCGTACGGGTGCGGCCGTACTACGACCCCAGCAGCTCCACCCTCACATCCGCCGGAAACCCGGTCGTCGGCCCCACCCTGCGGGCGAACTCCGCCACCGCCTCCAGTTGAGGGCCGCCGAGGCTGAAGTCGAGGGTCGTGAAGTACTGCTCCAGGATCTGCTCGTCGAAGGCCTCCCAGCGGGCGGCCTGCTCGGCGACCTTGGTGACCTCCTCCAGGGAGAGGTTGCGGGAGGCGAGGAAGGCCTCGTGCACCTGGCGGGTGATACCGGGCTCGCGTTCCAGGTAGTCGCGGCGGGCCGCCCAGACGGCGAAGACGAACGGCAGCCCGGTCCACTCCTTCCACAGCGCGCCGAGGTCGTGCACGGTCAGGCCGTACCTCGGCCCGTCGTGCAGGTTGGCCCGCAGGGCGGCGTCGCCGATGAGGACGGCCGCGTCGGCCTCCTGCATCATCAGGCTGAGGTCGGGCGGGCACGTGTAGTAGTCGGGCCGTACGCCGAAACGGTCCGCCAGCAGCAGCTGGGCGAGGCGTACCGAGGTGCGCGAGGTGGAGCCCAGGGCCACCCGGCGTCCGTCCAGCTCGTCCAGCGGGACCTGCGAGACGATCACGCAGGACATCACCGGTCCGTCGCATCCGACGGCGATGTCCGGGAAGGCGACGAGGTCGTCGGCGTTCTTGAGGAACTCCACCAGGGTGATCGGGCCGATGTCGAGATCACCCCGCACCAGCTGCTCGCTGAGCTTCTCCGGGGTGTCCTTCGTCAGCTCGAAGTCAAGCAGCGTTCCCGTTCGGGCGAGCCCCCAGTAAAGGGGCAGGCAGTTCAGGAACTGGATGTGACCGACGCGCGGCCGCGTGCGAGAAATGTCCACATCGAGAGGCTAGACCCCGTGGGGTAGGGTGCAGCCTTCTGGGGTCCCCCCTCCGGCGTCAACGCCGACACGGCGTTCAAACATCCGGGTGACGTGATCTTGACCCCTATTGCTTTCGGCTGCCCGCGTGCTAGGCTCGCCGCAAGTTGCAGTTTGGTTTCCCTTGCAGTACAGAGCCTGCGGAGCATGTGACCGCGGGCTCTCGACGTTCTCGGACATATGCAGTTGTGCAGAACTCAATCTTCACACTTGCTGGTTCTGGAGCAGGGCAACCCTTTGGGCCCAAGGAGGGCTTATGGCTACCGGAACCGTGAAGTGGTTCAACGCCGAAAAGGGCTTTGGTTTCATCGCCCAGGAAGGCGGCGGCCCCGACGTCTTCGTCCACTACTCCGCGATCAACGCGACCGGCTTCCGGTCCCTTGAGGAGAACCAGCACGTGACCTTCGACGTGACCCAGGGCCCGAAGGGCCCGCAGGCGGAGAACGTCACCCCGGTCTGATCCTCTGATCCAGGATCGAGTGCAGTACCCAAGGAGCCCCGCGCCATCCGGCGACGGGGCTCCTGCCTTTTCCCGCACCGCTCCTGCCTTTCCCCTTGCGAGGGGCCACCGCTTGCAACCCGCCACGGCTTGCAAGAGGCCACCGCGCGAAGATGAATTCTCCGGGAATTCCAAGGGCAGCCGGGCGGCGGAGGGCACGACGAAACACCGCTCAGCTGTCCCGCTCCGGCCACTACCGTGACCCCCCATGACCGAAGACACGCCCACCCCCACGGAAACCGTCCAGCACTTCTACGACGCGATAGCCGAGGAGTACGCCCACCTCTTCCGCGACGAACTCATCGGCAGGCCCTTGGAGCGGGCGCTCCTCTCGGCGTACGCCGAGCTGGTCGGCACCGGCGGCGAGGTCGCCGACCTCGGCTGCGGCCCGGGGCTCGTCACGGCGTACCTCGCCTCACTGGGCCTGCGGGTCTTCGGTCTCGACCTCTCCGCGGCGATGCTGACCGTCGCCCGCCGCGCGCACCCCGCCCTGCGTTTCGAACAAGGCTCGATGACGGACCTGGACATCCCCGACGGCCGGCTGGCGGGCGTGGTGTCCTTCTACTCCTCCGTCCACACCCCCGCCGGCCAGCTCCCCACGCTCTTCGAGGAGTACGCCCGCGTCCTCGCCCCCGGCGGCCACCTCCTCCTCGCCTTCCAGGCGGGAGACGCCCCCCTCCGCGTCGACCGGCCCTTCGGCCGGCCGGTCTCCCTGGACTTCCAGCGCCGCGACCCGGACCGGATGGCCGCTCTCCTCACCCGGACAGGCTTCACCCTCCACTCCCGAACGGTGCGGGAACCCGACCCGAACGTCAGGGAGACCACCCCGCAGGCACTCCTGATCGCCCGCAGGAACGCCTGACCGGGCTAGGTGTGCCGTCCCGCCCCTGAGCCCTCGCCCAGCACGCGCCGGCAGTCCTCCCAGGCCGCCCCGCTCAGCAGCGGCCTGAGCCGGGTGAGCAACGCCAGCAGATCCGCACCCCACCGCTCGCGGAACA
Organism: Streptomyces sp. NPDC052023; assembly: GCF_044548465.1. Taxonomy (NCBI): domain Bacteria; kingdom Bacillati; phylum Actinomycetota; class Actinomycetes; order Kitasatosporales; family Streptomycetaceae; genus Streptomyces; species Streptomyces sp. NPDC052023. The sequence continues at coordinate 75,270 of NZ_JBIUBW010000021.1, forward strand.
CCGGATCATGCCCGGCCAGGTCGAGTTCGTTAGCGGCGGTCAGTTCCGCGAAGTCACGGCGCAGAGCCGGCGGCGGGATGTGGTCGGTGGCCGTGAAGCGGTCACGGAAGTGAGCCGCGGGATCGACGAGGGCCGGGTAGGTGGCCGTGCGGTCGCAAGCGGCGTAGAGGTAGACGATCGTCTCCGCCTCCGGGCCGATCACCGAGGCCAGGTGGGAACGGTCGTCCAGGGAAAGTGGCCCGGAGGGGAAGCCGTCCGTGCCGTATGCGGCGTGACACAGGCCCGCCAGTTGCAGGGCGGGGCGGGCACCCCAGCCTTCGAGGCGCGTGCGGACGCGGGTCAGGTGAGCCAGCAGCGTGCCACCAGGGTGGGGCATGGAGGCCGCGCCCGATCGGCTCAGCAGTGCCAGCGCTCGGCCGGCCGGGGTCGGCACCCGCTTCACTCCCCCGCTGTCGGTCCGGACGTCCACGGAGGCGCGGAGCGGGTTGCCGCCCGGGCCCTGAGGAGATCGTCGTACAGGCCGTGGTTCGCAGTCAATCCTAGGGTTTTGACGTCAAACCCAAGTGCTAGCTTGGGTGTTGTGACGCTCGACGATCTTCGTGTGTTCGTGGCCGTGTGCCGGGCCGGGAGTCTCAGTGCGGTGGCCCGGGATCTCGGATGTACGCAGTCCGCGGTGAGCCAGCATGTGAAGCGGCTGGAGCGGGAGACCGGAGTCAGGCTGGTGGAGCGGCGGCCCCGTGGGGTGGTTCCCACGCAGGCCGGGCGGGTGCTGGAGGCCGCGGCCGCCGAGGGCATCGCGGGCCTGGACCTGGCGATACGGCGACTGCGGGACCTGGTCGACGGCGAGAGCGGGTCGGTGCGGGTGGCGACCGGAGCCACGACCGTGCGGCACTTCATGGCGGACGCGGTCGTCGCGTTCCGGGAGCGTCATCCCAGGATCAGCCTGGAGTTCCGTACCGAGAGTTCGAGCAGCGCCTGTTTCGACGCGCTCGCCGGCAGTGAGCTGGATCTGGCCTGGATCACCCTTGGTCCGCCGGTGCGCGGCATCGAGCAGCGCGCGGTGGTGGATCTGCCGTGGGTGCTGGCGGTCCGGGACGGCGATCCACTGGCCGGCCGCCCCTGTGCCGAGGCGGCGGACCTGACCGGCCTCCGGCTGATCCGGCTCCCCCCGAACTCCACGTCCGCCGCTCATCTCGACGCGGCGTGCGAGGAGTTGGGGGTCCGCTTCGGATACGACACGGGTGCCGCCGACTGGGACACGGCCCTGCTGCTGGCCGAACTGGGCCTCGGCCGGGCGGTGGTGCCCGCCCTGCCGGGCCTGCGCGCGGGCGGGGACCTGGGCGCCCTGCGGCTGGTACCGCTGCCCTCCCTGCGCCCCCTGAGCGTCGGGTGGGCCGTGCGTCAATGGGATGCGCTCACCCCGTCGGCCCGGGCCTTCGCCGACCTCGTGGCCGAGTGCTGTCGGCGGGGCGCGTCGTCAGGTCGTACAGACGTGCCCACTGGTCCGCGGTGAGGTGCTTGGGCAGGAGACCTGGCTGCGGGCCTCGCGCGCGGACGTCACCGGCGTCGAGAACCACACCGGCTGGCTGACCACGGTCGCCGGCCGCGTCTGCCTCAACGTGCTGCGCTCGCGCCGTACCCGCCCCGAGCAGCCGTACGACGCTCCGCAGGACGGCGTCGACCCGGAGCAGGAGGCGCACCTCACGGACTCGGCCGGCGTCGCGCTGCACGTCGTACTGGATCGCCTGGCGCCCCCCGAGCGGCTCGCGTTCGTACCGCACGACCTGTTCGCCGTTCGACGACATCGCCCCGCTCGTCGAGCGCACCCCGGCCGCTGCCCGTCGGCCGGCGAGCCGGGCCCGGCGCAAGGTGAAGTACAGAACGAACCCGGTCCCGGCCAGCAGGCCGATCACCGGAACCGCGAGTCCGGCGAGCAGGCCGGCCGCTCCGGCCGCATTGACACGCCCCTCGCCGTACATGTGACCGCAGCGCCGATGTGACGTGGCTCACCCGTCGTACATGGCCTCCACCTCGCCTGCGAAGTCGCGCAGGATCGCCTCCCGGCGGAGCTTCATCGACGGGGTCAGATGGCCCGCCGCCTCGGTGAAGTCGGTGGGCAGGACGATGAAGCGGCGGATGGACTCGGGCCGGGAGACGAGCCGGTTGGCCTCCTCGACCGCGCGTTGCAGAACGGCGCGCAGTTCCTCGTCGTCGACGAGGAGTTCGGGCGGCACCGGGTGCTTGCCGTTCATCTGCCGCCAGTGGGTGATGCCGTCGGCGTCGAGGGTGATCAGGGCGGTGATGTAGGGGCGGCGGTCGCCGAGGACGAGGCAGTGGGAGATCAGGGGGTGCGAGCGCAGCCAGTTCTCCAGCGGCGCCGGCGCCATGTTCTTGCCGCCCGCGGTGATCAGGATCTCCTTCTTGCGGCCGGTGATGGTGAGGTAACCCTCGTCGTCCAGCCTGCCGATGTCGCCGGTCGGGAACCAGCCGTCCGGCGACGCCGGCACCACCCCGCCCGCGTGCGGGTCCCAGTAGCCGCGCAGGACCTGGCCCCCGGCGAGCAGGATCTCGCCGTCCGCCGCGATCCGCACCCGGGTGCCCGGCAGCGGCCAGCCGACCGTGCCGAGCCGGGGTTTGAGCGGCGGGGTCACGGTCGCCGCGCCGGTCGTCTCGGACAGCCCGTAGCCCTCGTACACGTCGATGCCCGCGCCCGCGTAGAACGCGGCGAGGTCGCGGCCGAGGGGGGAGCCGCCGCAGACGACATAACGGATCCTGCCGCCGAGGGCGTTGCGGATCCGGCGGTAGACCAGCGGGTCGTAGAAGGCGCGGGACGCCTTCAGGGAGGCCCCGGGGCCGGGGCCGGTGCCGCTCGTCCGGGCCACCACCGCCTCGCCGTAGCGGCGGGCGACCTTCGCGGCGCGGTCGAACGCCGCTGCCCTGCCGCCGCGTTCGGCGGTGGCGCGGGCGTTGTTGTAGACCTTCTCCAGCATGTACGGGATGGCCAGCAGGAAGGTGGGCCGGAACGCCGCGAGATCGGCCAGCAGGTCCTCCGCCTTCAGGCTGGGCGCGTGCCCCAGCCGCACCCGGGCGCGCACGCAGGCGACGGCCACCATCCGGCCGAACACATGGGACAGCGGCAGGAACAGGAGGGTGGACGCCTCCTCGCTCGTCCGCGCCTTGAAGACCGGGTAGAGCAGTTCGACCGCGTTGTCGACCTCCGCCAGGAAGTTGCCGTGGGTCAGCGCGCAGCCTTTGGGCCGGCCCGTGGTGCCCGAGGTGTAGACGAGGGTCGCCAGAGTGTCCGGGCCCAGCATCCCGCGGCGTACGTCGACCTCGGTGTCCGGCACGGGCTGCCCCAGCTCCGCGAGCTGGTCCACGTGGCCCTTCTCGATGACCCACAGGTGGCGCAGGCCGGGCAGATGCGGGAGTTCGGGCCCGATCGCCGCGGCCTGTCCGGCCGTCTGCGTCGCCAGGGCGACCGCGCCGGAGTCCTGGAGGATCCAGCGGGTCTGGAAGACGGAGGAGGTCGGGTACACCGGGACGCTCACCAGTCCGGCCGCCCAGGCCGCGAAGTCGAGGAGCGTCCATTCGTACGACGTCTGCGCCATGATCGCGATCCGGTCGCCCGGCACCAGACCTTCGGCGATCATTCCCTTGGCCACGGCCAGCACCTGCGCGGCGAACTCCGCCGCCGTCACGTCCGCCCAGCTCCCGTCGTCGCCACGGCGGCTGAGCACCGGACGGTCCGGCACCGCGGCGGCGTTCTCGAACGGGAGGTCGGCCAGCGAGCCGTGCGACACCGGCGGCACGAGCGGTGGTACGGCCACCTCCCGCACCTCGCCGTCCAGCCGCCGTATCTCGGGCTCGGCGAGGACCGGCCCGCCGTCCGGGTCGTAGTCCAGCGACGCCGCCGCCGTCCGGGGCGGTACGGGCGAGGACGAGTACGAGATGGGCATGGCAGCTCCTGGGGCCTGCAGCGCGGTACTGCTTCGCTGCATGAGGTACGCGCGGCGCGTACGGAGGCGTTCACCGGCGGTGCGTGCGGGGGCGTTCCCGGCGGCTCAGGTGGCAGATGGTACGGCTCCCACGTGGGGAGGTTGTGCGGGTTCGAAGATGCTCCGGAGTCGGGCCTGTAAAGTCCCGGAGGCCTTGCGCCGCCTGGGTTTACCTACGGTAACCTTACTCAAGAGTAAAGCAGCGAGGACGGGATGGGGAAACCGTTATGGCCATGGCTGACCACCTCCCGCTCGTCACCGGCGCCCTCCGCTCCCCCTTCAAACGCCCCCGGCCCGACGCCCGCCTCTCCCTGACCCGGCTCGTCCGGTCCGGGGTCCGCGTCGACCCGGCCAGGCTCGCCGCCTACGAGCGGGTGTGCGGGTTCCCCACCACCGGCGACGACGCACTGCCGCTCACCTACCCGCACGTCCTGGCCTTCCCGCTGGCCATGCGCCTGCTGGGCGGCCGGGACTTCCCGCTCCCGCTGCTCGGCCTGGTCCACACCGCGATCGACCTCACCCGCCACACCGCCCTTCCCGCTGAAGGTGAGTACGAACTCGCCGTGCGCGTCGCCGGACTGGCCCCGCACCGGCGCGGGACCGAGGCCACGGTGGTGACGGAGGCGCGGGCCGGCGGCGAGGCCGTCTGGGAGTCGCGGAGCACCTATCTGGCACGGCACCGCACCGACGCCGTGCCGCCACCCGCGCCCGTCCCCGAGAAACCCGAGCCGCTGCCCCCGGGCACCGAGTGGCGGCTCGGCGAGGACATCGGCCGGCGGTACGCCGCCGTCTCAGGCGACCGCAACCCCATCCACCTGCACGCCCTCACCGCCCGCCTGTTCGGCTTCCCGCGCCCCATCGCGCACGGCATGTGGACGGTCGCCCGCTGCCTCGCCGCGCACGGCACGCCGGACGCGGTGCTGGTCCGGGCGGAGTTCCGGGCGCCGGTGCTGCTGCCGGCGACGGTGGAGTACGCCGCCGGGGACGGCCGTTTCACCCTAGGCCGAGGCGACCGGCTACACGTCGGCGGAACCATCCAGCCACTCGACTCGGACCCCGGGCACTGACCAGCACCCCCGGCCTTGAGCCCACCGACCCCGCACGCAACGGGATCCTCCAGCCGCACGACTCAAACCCCCGGCGGTGACCAGCGGCGCCCCACCATCAGCCCACCACACCCGCACCAGGCCGGACCGCCCAGCCGCGCGACTCAAGCCCCGGACGCCGACGACCACCAGCCCATACGCACACCGACCCCGCACCAGGCGAGACCGTCCAACCACTCGACTCAAACCCCGGGCGGTGACCAGCGGCGCCCGGCCATGAGCTCGCCGAGCCCGGACCAGGCGAAGTTCATCAGGGTCGCCGTCGCCTGCCGGGCCGTCACGCGCGGGGTGGCGTTGGCCCAGTCGGCGAGCGACTCCGCGGCGCCGACCAGGGCCTGGGCGAGCCCGGCGACCTCGTGCTCGGGCAGTTGCGGGTCCTGGTGTGCCTCGCGGGCGGCCTCGGCGATCAGCCGGGTGACGAAGGCGACGACGTCCGCGCGCACCGCGGTGACCTCGGCGGCGAACGCCTCGCCGTGGGTGCGCGCCTGCAGGTGCAGCACGGACCAGCCGTCGGGGTGCTGGGCGGTGTGCGTGAAGAACGCCAGCAGCCCGTCCCACAGTTGGCGGTCGGCGGACCGGCCGGGCCGGACACCGGCCTGGACGGCGGCGAACAGCGCCTGGGCCTCGCGGCGGATGCAGGCCGTGAAGAGGTCGTCCTTGGAGTTGAGGTAGAGGTACACCAACGGCTTGGACACACCCGCGAGTTCGGCGATGTCGTCCATCGACGCCGCGATGTACCCCCGCTGCCCGAAGATCTGCACGGCGGCGTCCAGCATCTGCTGCTCACGGACCGCACGCGGCATCCGCTTGGTCTTCACGGCACCCATGCGGCTTAGCGTACGGTCCGCGCGGCAGGCGGCCGGTCAGTACCGGTCAGGCGGCGACGGCCACCCGTTCCCGCTCCTCCACCGGTGAGCTGCCCGCGCTGTCGTACGCCTCACGGTCGAGCAGCCCCTCACGGGCCGACACGACGACCGGCACCAGGGCCTGCCCTGCCACATTCGTAACCATATTGTCTGTATGCACGTTGTCCACGGCGCAGGCACACCAGCTGTGACCCGGGGGGAGATATGGCCAAGCCGAAGCGTGTGGGGATCTACGTACGAATCAGCAAGGACCGCAAGGGCCAGGAACTCGGCATCCAGCGCCAGGAGAAGGCGTGCCGGGAGCTGTGCGAGCGCATGGGGTGGGGTGTTCTCAAGGTCTACCCGGAAAACGACGTATCGGCGTCCACCACAAGCAAGCGCCGACGCCCGCATACACGGAGATGCTCCGAGACGCCCGCGACGGCCTCATTGACGGGATCGTCGTCTACTCCATCGACCGCCTGACGCGTCGGATCAGCGAACTGACCAGCTTCCTCGAAGAGCAGAAGGAACACGGGTTCGCGTTCGCCACGACGGAGGGCGAGGACACGTCGACAGCCAACGGCCGCATGATCCTCACGATCAAGGGCGCGGTGGCTCAGCAAGAGACCGAGCGCATGTCGGAGCGGGTGAACAACTCCCTCCTGCAGCGCAGAGAGCAGGGCAAGCCGCACGCCGGCGGAAAGAGGCAGTTCGGTTTCAAGGAGGGCTCGTACTTCAAGGAGCTGGACGAAGGCGAAGCCGAGCTGATTCGCAAGGGCTATCGCATGCTGATGGACCGGAACCCGAAGACACCCGGCGATGTGGCCCGGTACTGGAACTCCGAGGGCTCTACGACTCCGCAGGGTGGTGCCTGGACGATCCAGTCAGTGAAGCGCGTGTACCGGTCGGAACGGACCGGGGGGATCGTCACCTACAAGGGCCAGGACATCGGAGACAGCATCTATGGCGCCCCTCTGACCCGCGAGCAGTGGGAGAACGTCCAGACCCTGCTCGATGGGCGAGCCACACCGGCGGCGCAAGGGTCGGGCAAGCGGAAGCACCTGTACTCCGGGTTCCTGCGGTGCGCGTATTGCGGGTCCGTCATGCGCGTCCAGTGGGCGACCATCCAGGGACGGACCTTCCGGCGGACGTTCTGTCACTCGGGGCAACGAGGCAGGAACGGCCGCCTGGGCTGCGGCAAGGTGAGCCGCAAGTACGAGTGGATCGAGGAGCGACTCAACGAGGTGATCGAGGCGGCGCTGCAATCCCGTACGCCTCGGAAGGAAGAGGTACCCGCGGAGGATCTCGCGGGTGAGATCAACCTTCTGGAGAACCGCATCCGGGCACTTCGAGATCGCTGGAAGGAAGGAGACATGGAGGACGAAGACTACTTCGATTCCTTGGCTCACCTTCGCACGGAGCTCCAGACCCTACGCACGCGCGAAGCCACAACGGTCATCCGTCGGTCCCGCGCCGAGACGGATGTACTTGCAGTCTGGAAGGACGAAGAGCCCGAGAACCTCGAACGCCGCCGCGCCATCGTGGCGACCGTGCTCGACCACGTTGACGTTTTCAGCATCGGCCGTGGCAGGCGCAAGCCGCCCGAGATCACCTCAATCAAGATCACGCCGGTCGGCGCGTCGAATGAGGCTGCGCCGAAGTAACCGGTTCGAAGCGGCCGGCAACGTAGCTATCGGTTTCTGCCACTGCTTCCGCGACCTCAAGATGCGACGGGAAGCCGTCGTGCAGGCCCAGCGCGCCGTCGACAGCACCGACCCGAAATACACCCGCACGCTGGGCCTCTGCCGCATGGTGCTCGCGCGAAGTCAGCTACTGAACGGCGAGTTTGAAGCCGCCGTCACCACCGCGAGCCTCGCAATGGACGGCGGCGACTCCCTACAGTCCACTCGCTTCCAGCGTTACGTGACCGACTTTCAGGACGAGGTCAGCGTGTACTCGGCGAACCCCGCTGTGGAGACCTTAACGAGAAGGTGCACGACGCGGTCAACCGCCTGGACGAGGACGACGAGTAACAGCTACCAGGGCCGCCAGGCCCGAGGCGCACCGTCGTTCCGCAGACCGGCGATGCGCCGGCGGTACTCGGCCGCGGTTTCCTTGTTCTCCTGCACGTTCCGCACACCGTAACTCGGCGTACCGGTCTTACCTTTTGCGCCACCGCTTCCGCAGAAGGACCTTGTCGTCATCCGGGATCACGGCCCGGGTCGAGCCGCAACTGTTGCTTTTCGAAGGGGCGAACGACGGGAGGACAAGCCCCTCCGGCACGGTGAGCGAGCGCAGATCCCGGAGGACGCCGCCCAGCTCCCCGTACGTCGCCTTTTGGTCACCCTCGACAATCAGATGCCAGAACGTCACGGGGTGGCCATCAATCAAGAACGGCTGCTCCAAGTCTTCGATGATCCGAGCAGCCGGGAACCCTTCCCCTGCCAGCCACCGCGACACGGCCACTTCGGTGTTGGCCTTGGGTAGCCACTCCTCCCCCCGGCGCTGAACGCACTGTCCGTCGCACGGGGGAAATTGGACACCTGCAACTCCATGCGACCGACTGCTCACTTGGAGCATGACCACTCCTGGATTTGCTTCCACAGGGGATTCCCCGCACTCTTGAGTTGAGACAAAAGCGCCGTGGCAGGCCGGTCGGGATTCCTTCGACAAGCCAGCCACTCACGTGAAGCCGGTCCAGCTCAGCGAGCCTTGGAGAGCACTCCGACCGCTGGGGCATGCACCAACGGCAGTTGCCATTAACTTGCCACCCTGAGCGACCGCTGCGCTGGGGGTACATCGCAGCACGATCGAAAGCGCCTGAGTCGAAAGTTTGCGCCATGAGAAGAATCTGGGTCGGCTTTGCTGCGATGTCGCTCTTGATGGCCGGGCAGCTACTTGGCCATTCTGGGACTGCGCACGCGGCGGACACCAGCGTCTTCATAGAGGAGAAAACCAAAAATTTGGTAATTCTGGCGGAAGCGGGAGCGAACAACGCTATCAAGATCACCGCGTCGGGGCCTGATTTTGTTGTCACTGATTCAGGAGTCGCGCTCATCGGAGGTAACGGGTGTACGGCATTCCCAGCGGAAGTACGTTGTCCTGCCACGGGAATAGCGCGCGTCGTCGTTCACGCGGCAGATGGCAACGACGACGTCACAGTCACTCCGAACATTGCCGGTTTCGCCGCTCTCCATGGCGATGATGGCAACGAAACACTACAGATCGGGTCTGGCGGGTTCCTGGGTGGCGGCGAAGGAAAAGACAAGCTATTCGGTGGGCGCGGCGACAACATGATCTTCGGGGGGACGGGCGATGACGAACTGTACGGTGGGCCAAGCCTTGACAACCTCAACGGCGAAGACGGCAAAGACTATCTCTACGCGCAAGAGGGCGGCGACACCCTCCGAGGCGGCAGAGGTGAGGACGAACTCATCGGAGATGCCGGCACCGACACGCTCGAAGGCGAGCAGGACTACGACCGTTGCTACGGCGGGGACCACAACGACATCATCAACGGCGGAACCGGTAAGGACTTTGTGCTCGGCGGAAACGGAGATGACCAGGTAACGGGTGGCACTGAACACGATGTCGTACGCGGTGACGCTGGCGCGGATTGGGTACGCGGAGGCACCGACAGCGACATTTTGTTGGGTGGTGAAGGCTGGGACTCCCTCGATGGCGAGTCTGGTAACGACCATATCGAAGGCGACGCCGGATGGGACAAGCTGTGGGGCGGGGTGGATGATGATGACCTGTTCGGCGAGATCGGCAACGACACGCTGGATGGGGGCGACGGCGGCAATGACTATGCGCATGGTGGGGACGGCACCGACGAGTGCCGCGGCGAACGAGAAGTACGCTGTGAGCGGTGAACTCCCGTGTGTCTCATAAGACGTTGTCAGGCGCCGTTGGGTCAGATATCGCCCGTACAAGTCCTAGAGTCGCTGACGAGCTGGACAAGGAACTACGCGCCAGGTACCTGCGCGAAGCCGCCTTGCGCGACTTCCACGAACAGGTCATGACCATCAAGCGAGGCGCCGCCAGGCCAGAGCTTTCGTTCTGATCCAGCCCATCAAAGATCCGGACCCCGTTCCATCGACGAACGGGGCCCGGATCAATGGCGCGGCGACACCGCCGCAGTGTCCGCGATCAGACGGCGGCAGCCATCACCCGAGGTTCGTCCGCGTCAACAGGTGCCGTGGAGACGCCGTTGTACTTGTCGCGGTCGAGGATCTTCTCCCGCGACGCCACCAGCAACGGGCATACAACTTGTCCAGCTACGTTGGTGGCCGTCCGCATCATGTCCAGGATCGGGTCGATGGCGAGCAGCAGGCCGACGCCCTCCATGGGCAGGCCGAGGGTGGACAGGGTGAGCGTCAGCATGACCGTCGCGCCGGTCAGGCCGGCCGTGGCGGCGGAGCCGACGACCGACACGAACGCGATCAGCAGGTAGTCCCCGATCCCGAGCTGGATGCCGAAGATCTGCGCCACGAAGATCGCGGCGATGGCCGGGTAGACCGCGGCGCAGCCGTCCATCTTGGTGGTCGCGCCGAACGGCACGGCGAAGGACGCGTACTCCTTCGGGACGCCGAGGCGCTCGGTGACCCTCTGGGTCAGCGGCATGGTGCCCACCGACGAGCGCGAGACGAAGGCCAGCTGGATCGCGGGCCAGGCGCCCTTGAAGAACTGGAGCGGGTTGACCTTGGCGACGGTGGCGAGCAGCGCCGGGTAGACCACGAAGAGGACGATCGCGCAGCCGACGTAGATGTCGGCGGTGAAGGTGGCGTACTTGCCGAGCAGGTCCCAGCCGTAGGTGGCGATGGCCGTGCCGATGAGGCCGACGGTGCCGAGCGGGGCGAGCCGGATGACCCACCACAGGGCCTTCTGGAGGAGCTCGAGGACGGACTCGCTCAGGGTGAGGATCGGCTGGGCCTTCTCGCCGAGCTGGAGGGCGGCGATGCCGGCGACGGCGGCCATGAAGACGATCTGGAGCACGTTCAGTTCGGTGAACGGCGTGATGACGTCGGTCGGGACGATGCCGGTGAGGAAGTCGATCCAGGAGCCGGTCTTCTCGGGCAGGTCACCGTCCTTGGGGGTGAGGCCGGTACCGGCGCCGGGGTCGGTGACCAGGCCGATGGCGAGACCGATGGCCACCGCGATCAGCGAAGTGATCATGAACCAGAGGAGGGTGCGGGACGCCAGGCGGGCCGCGTTGTTGACCTTCCGCAGGTTGGTGATCGACACCAGGATCGCGAAGAAGACCAGCGGGGCGACGGCGAGCTTCAGCAGGCCTATGAAGGTGTCGCCGACCTTCTCCAGGGTGGTGACGAGCCAGGACATGTCCTGGCTCCTGGCTATCCAGCCGAGCAGGACGCCGAGGACGAGGCCGAGGAGTATCTGGGCCCAGAAGGGGACCTTGAAGGGCAGCTTGACGGACTGCGTGTGCGTGGACACGGGCATGCTCCGGTGAGGGGTGCGCGGGGGCTGACGTGGGGCGGGGGTCGCGGAACGTCAGGGGCGACAGATCGCGGACGCGCACCAGCAGAGGTCCACGTGCAGACGCGCCACCAGCAGCGGGCACACGGGCATGCTTTCGGGCATGGCGGGCGCGGCTGATGACTTCATGCGGCAGACCTTAACACCGGAGCTTTGAGATACTCAAAGCCTTACTTTGACAGGCACATAGCGGGCATTGCCTTAGGAATGCCCGCAAAGCACCGTCGGCGGGGTCTACCCCTGCGCTCGCGCCGCGTCGTCGGCGCCGTCCTCCTGGCTGCGGTTGGCCTCGAAGGTGGCCTTGACGCGATCCACCTTCTGCACGATCCGCTCGGACGCCCGGTCCCGCTCCTTGCGCAGCACGACGAAGCTGATCGGCGCGGAGATCACGAGCGCGAGCAGCACCACCCAGATGCCGTTGGAGGCGCCGAGCCCGCGGGGGGCCACACCGGAGTAGACGAGGCCCCAGACGACCACGAGGCAGCCCACGAAGATTCCGAGGCGCATCAGCGTGTAGCGGAGCATCTCAATCCACTCTTCCGTTTCGAACGGCCAGAACTACCCAAAGGCACCGTCCAGTGAAGCACGCCGGTGCACCGATCTTGAAAGGGGGTCAGCCCAGCGGCAGCAGCATGATCACGTCGTCGCGGTCGTCGCCGGGGGCGACCCGGATCGCGTCGGGGATGCGGCCGACCTCCTTGTAGCCGCAGCAGCCGTAGAAGCGCTCGAGACCCAGCCCGCCCCGGCAGGTCAGCCGTATCGCCTCGATCCCCTCGAACCCGCGGGCGGCGTCCGCAGCGGCGGCCATGAGGTCCCGGCCGTAGCCCTTGCCCTGGTGCCGCGGGTGCACCATCACCGTGTACAGCCACACCCAGTGGGTCATCAGCCGGTGCGTGTTGAAGGTGAAGAAGGCGGTCGCGGCGACCCGCCCGTCCCCGTCCCGCCCGACCAGCAGCCGGGTCCGCCCCTCGACCATGGCGACCAGGTGTTTCACCAGTTCGGGCCGGATCGCCTCCCGGGTCACGGGAGGGACGAATCCGACGGAGCCGCCGGCGTTGGACACGTCGGTCCACAGGTCGAGGATCTCGTCACGAAGTGAGCGGTCGACGGCGGGATCCAGCGTGAACGTAAGGGACATGCGCGCATGGTACCTATTACGAAAGTACGCGCGCCGCCACCCCGAGATCCGAGACCAGCCCCTGGTACGCCGCCTCCCGGTCGTCCGCACGCAGCACCGACGACGGGTGAACGGTCGGCACCAGCCGCTCGGGGTGCCCGTGGATCTCCTCCTCCAGTACGGTCCCCCGCACCTGCGTCACCCGGAACGACGAGCCCAGCAGCGCCTTGCCCGCGGTCGCGCCCAGCACCACGATCAGCTCGGGCTCGACGAGGGCGAGCTCGGCGGCGAGCCACGGACCGCACGCGGTCATCTCGCGCAGGCTGGGCGCCTTGTGGATGCGCCGCTTACGGGGTTCCGCCTGGGTGAACTTGAAGTGCTTGACGGCATTGGTGACATACGTCTCACCAGGGTCGATCCCGGCCTCCGCGAGCGCCCGGTCGAGCAGCTTCCCGGCGGGGCCCACGAAGGGCCGGCCCTGGCGGTCCTCCTGGTCGCCGGGTTGCTCGCCGACGAGCATCACGCGGGCGTCCTCGGCGCCGGTACCGAACACGGTCTGCGTGGCCTCACGGTGCAGGGGGCAGCCCCGGCAGCCGGCGGCGGCCTCACGCAGCTCCGCGAGCCCGGCGCGCTCCGGCACGAAGGGCTCGGCGGTGTACTGGTCCTCGGGTGCCCTGCTCACGACCGCCGAGTACCCACCTCAGGGACGCGGGGGGACCACGGCCCGCGGCAGGGCGGCCCGGAACGTCAGATCCGCATCGGCTGCGGCGCCTCCCGGCGCGCCGGGTCGGGACCCTCGAACTCGCGGATGATCTCGTACCGCGTGTTGCGCTCCACCGGGCGGAAGCCCGCGTCGCGGATGAGGTCCAGCAGGTCGTCGCGGGTGAGCTTGCTGGGCGTGCCGTAGTTGTCGGCGTCGTGAGTGATCTTGTACTCGACGACCGAGCCGTCCATGTCGTCCGCGCCGTGCTGGAGGGCGAGCTGGGCGGTCTGGAGGCCGTGCATCACCCAGAAGACCTTGACGTGCTGCACGTTGTCGAAGAGCAGCCGGGAGACGGCGAAGGTCTTCAGGGCCTCCAGCGGGGTCGCCATGGCCGTACGGGCCTGGAGCCGGTTGCGGACCTTGCCGTCCTTCATGTCGACGAAGTCGTGCTGGTAGCGCAGCGGGATGAAGACCTGGAAACCGCCGGTCTCGTCCTGGAGTTCACGCAGCCGCAGTACGTGGTCGACGCGGTGGCGGGGCTCCTCGATGTGGCCGTAGAGCATGGTCGAGGGGGTCTTGAGCCCCTTCTCGTGGGCCAGCCGGTGGATGCGCGACCAGTCCTCCCAGTGCGTGCGGTGGTCCACGATGTGCTGCCGGACCTCCCAGTCGAAGATCTCGGCGCCACCGCCGGTGAGCGACTCCAGACCGGCGTCGATCAGCTCGTCGAGGATCTCCGAGGCCGACAGGCCGGAGATGGTCTCGAAGTGGTGGATCTCGGTGGCGGTGAAGGCCTTCAACGAGACGTTCGGGAGGGCGGCCTTCAGCTCGCGCAGGGAGCGCGGGTAGTAGCGCCACGGCAGGTTGGGGTGCAGGCCGTTGACGATGTGCAGCTCGGTGAGGTTGTCCGCCTCCATCGCCTTGGCGAGCTTCACGGCCTCCTCGATGCGCATCGTGTACGCGTCCTTCTCCCCCGGCTTGCGCTGGAAGGAGCAGTACGCGCAGGAGGCCGTACAGACGTTGGTCATGTTGAGGTGGCGGTTGACGTTGAAGTGGACCACGTCGCCGTTCTTGCGCGTGCGCACCTCGTGGGCGAGGCCGCCCAGCCAGGCCAGGTCGTCCGACTCGTACAGCGCGATGCCGTCCTCGCGAGTCAGCCGCTCACCGGAGCGGACCTTCTGCTCCAGCTCGCGCTTGAGCCCGACATCCATGCGCACACCTTTCTCCGACGGCCTCCGCCAAAGGTACGCCTACACCTCCTCCGGCAGCTCACCCACCCTGTTCTCCCACTTGGTCGACAGCACGACGGTGGTACGGGTGCGGGAGACGCCCTTGGTGCCGGAGAGCCTGCGGATGATCTTCTCCAGCCCGTCCACGTCGGTCGCCCGCACCTTGAGCATGTACGAGTCGTCACCGGCGATGAACCAGCAGTCCTCGATCTCCGGCAGGTCCCGCAGCCGCTGCGCCACGTCCTCGTGGTCGGCGGCGTCGGAGAGCGAGATGCCGATCAGGGCGATGACGCCGAGCCCGAGCGAGGCGGCGTCCACGGTGGCGCGGTAGCCGGTGATGACGCCGGCCGCCTCCAGCCGGTTGATGCGGTCGGTGACGCTGGGCCCCGACAGTCCGACGAGGCGCCCCAGCTCCGCGTAGGAGGCCCGGCCGTTCTCCCTCAGGGCCTGGATGAGCTGCCTGTCCACGGCGTCCATGCGATCGAAGCCTTCCGCTGAAGAGGTCTGAGGAGTTGCTGATGGATGAAGGGTGAGGCTCAGGTGGTGCGCGAACCGCCGCCGAGTTCACCGGCCCAGCGGCGGTAGAGCGTGTGGGGGACGCCGGCCGCGTCGAGGACCCTTCCGGCGACGAAGTCGACGAGGTCCTGGATGTGGGTGGCGCCCGCGTAGAAGGCGGGCGAGGCGGGTACGACGGCCGCGCCGGCGTCGTCCAGGGAGACGAGGTGGCGCAGCGTCTGTCCGCCGAGCGGCGCCTCCCGCACGGCGACGACCAGCGGTCGTCCCTCCTTCAGGGTGACGCTCGCGGCCCGTTGCAGCAGGTCCTTGGAGAGCCCGAGGGCGACTCCGGCCACGCAGGCGGTGGAGGCGGGCACGATGAGCATCCCCTTCGCGGGGTACGACCCGGAGGACGGCCCGGCGGCCAGGTCGCCCGCGCTCCAGTGCCGTACGCCGTCGAGGTCCACGGCGAAGGTGCCGGGCTTTCCGTCGGCCCCCCTGGCCAGCCATTCCCGCAGGTCGCTGCGCCAGTGCGCGTCCCGGAACGAGAGCCCCGTCTCGTCCAGGAGGGTGAGCCGCGAGGCCCGGCTGACGACGAGGTCGACACTCTCGCCGGCATCCAGCAGCGCGCGCAGCACGGCAGCGGCGTACGGCGTACCGGAAGCTCCGGACACCCCCACGATCCAAGGCACGCGCTGCGATTCCCCTGCGTTCACATCTTGAGCGTACCGGTGGGTGGGGCGGACCTCAGGACGGGTACGGGTCGGCGGGCAGGCGCCCGGTGTCGAGGGTGAGGCGCCCCGGCCCGATGTCCAGGGTGATCTCGCCGCCGTACGGGATGGTGTCGCGGCCGAGGTAGCCGTCGGGGCCGGGGTGCCGCAGGGTGACGAGATGCGCCTGCTGCGGTTCGGCGATCAGATGGTGCGGGATCCCCCGGGCCGCGTACTGACGGTTCTTCACCTCGTGGTCGACGCGGACGCTGCTCGGTGAGACGACCTCGACGGCCGGCTCGATGATCTCGGCCGGGTAGCAGGCCTGATTGCGGTCCTCTTCGGCGGCCGGAATGAGAGCCAGGTCGGGGCAGAACGCGAAGTCACCGCTGAAGGGGATCGCCACGTCGCTGACGCAGCCCCACTCCGGGCCGAGCTGGGCGTCGAGCTGCGTCCACAGCCTCATGACGGTCTTGTTGTGGAACGGCCTGAGCGGGCTCGCCACGATACTGCCCTCGACGATCTCCGTACGGAAGCCGGGGAAGGCGTCCTCGCATCGGGCGAGCTGGGCGCGCAGGCGGTTCACACGGCGGACGGTCTCATACCGTCAGTCCCCGGACCAGCAGATCCAGCAGCGCGCACACGAACAGGGCAATCCCGATGAAGCCGTTGACCGAGAAGAAAGCCCGGTTCAGCCGGGACAGGTCGTGCGGGCGGACGATCGTGTGCTCGTAGACGAACGCGCCCGCGACGATCAGCAGGCCCAGCCAGAAGAACGCGCCGGCGCCGGTGGCCAGGGCGTACCAGACGAACAGGGCCGTCGTCAGGGTGTGGCACACGCGGGCCGCCCAGATCGCCGCCGGGATGCCGAAGCGGGCCGGCACCGACATCACACCGATCTCGCGGTCGGTCTCGACGTCCTGGCAGGCGTAGATCAGGTCGAAGCCGCCGATCCAGATGCCGACGGCGAGACCGAGGATCACGGCCTCCCAGGACCAGGCGCCGCTGATCGCCAGCCAGCCGCCGACCGGGCCCATCGCCTGGGCGAGGCCCAGGATGGCCTGGGGGAAGTTCGTGAACCGTTTGCCGTAGGGGTAGACGACCATCGGGATGACCGCGACCGGGGCGAGGGCCAGGCACAGGGGGTTCAGGAGCGCCGCCGCGCCGAGGAAGACGACCAGGGCGATCAGGGCACCGGTCCAGGCGTGCCGTACCGACATCGCGCCGGTGACCAGCTCGCGCTGGGCCGTGCGCGGGTTCCGGGCGTCGATCTCGCGGTCGATGATCCGGTTGACGGCCATGGCGAAGGTGCGCAGCCCGACCATGCAGACGGTGACCAGGAGCAGCCGGCCCCAGTGGATGTTGCGGTCCCACTCGAACATCGCCGTCAGGGCGGCGATGTAGGCGAAGGGCAGGGCGAAGACCGAGTGCTCGATCATCACCAGCCGCAGGAAGGCCTTGGTGCGCCCCGGCTGGGGCAGGGCGGCGGATACGGAACTCACAGGCCGTACTCCCTCCAGCGGCGGTCCACCTTGGCCGCCGTCTCCGGATCGGACTCCACCATGTCGGGCCATCCCCCGTCGCGCGTGTACCCCTCCTCGGGCCACTTCTTCGTCGCGTCGATGCCCGCCTTGCCGCCCCAGAACTGCTGGTACGACGCGTGGTCGAGATGGTCGACGGGGCCCTCGACGACGCTGAGGTCGCGGGCGTAGTCGGTGTTGCCGAGGGCCCGCCAGGCGACCTCGTGCAGGTCGTGCACGTCGCAGTCGGAGTCGACGACCACGATCAGCTTGGTCAGGGACATCATGTGCGCGCCCCAGATCGCGTGCATGACCTTCTGCGCGTGCTTGGGGTACTTCTTGTCGATCGAGACGATCGCGCAGTTGTGGAAGCCGCCTGCCTCGGGCAGGTGGTAGTCCACGATGTCCGGCACGATGATCTTCAGCAGCGGGAGGAAGAACCGCTCGGTCGCCCGCCCCAGGGGCCCGTCCTCGGTCGGCGGCCGGCCCACGACGATCGACTGCAGCAGCGGCCGCTTCCGCATCGTCACGCAGTCGATCTTCAGCGCCGGGAACGGCTCCTGCGGCGTGTAGAACCCGGTGTGGTCGCCGAACGGCCCCTCGGGCAGCATCTCGCCGGGCTCCAGCCAGCCCTCGACGACGGCCTCCGCCTGCGCCGGCACCTGGAGCGGCACGGTCTTGCAGTCCACCATCTCGATCCGCTTGCCCGCGAGGAACCCGGCGAACAGGTACTCGTCGATGTCGCCGGGGAGCGGAGCGGTGGAGGCGTACGTCACGGCGGGCGGGCAGCCGAAGGCGATCGCGACCGGCAGCCGCTCCCCGCGCCGGGCCGCCACCTGGTAGTGGTTGCGGCTGTCCTTGTGGATCTGCCAGTGCATGCCGATGGTGCGCTTGTCGTGGCGCTGGAGGCGGTACAGGCCGAGGTTGCGGACGCCGGTCTCCGGGTCCTTGGTGTGGGTCAGGCCCAGATTGAAGAAGGAGCCGCCGTCCTTGGGCCAGGTGAACAGGGCGGGCAGCTGCTCCAGGTCGACGTCGTCGCCGTGCAGGACGACCTCCTGCACAGGGCCGTCCTTGACCTTCTTCGGCGGTACGTGCGTCATCGTGCCGAGCTTGCCGAAGGCCTCGCGCACACCGACGAACCCGTGCGGCAGTTCGGGCTTGAGCAGCCCGCCGATCTTCTGTGAGATCTCGCCGTACGACTTCAGCCCCAGCGCCTTCAAAAGCCGCCGGTCGGTTCCGAACACGTTCATGGCGAGGGGCATGGACGAGCCCTTCACCTTCTCGAAGAGCAGTGCGGGGCCGCCCGCCTTCTGCACCCGGTCGACGATCTCCCCGACCTCCAGATACGGGTCGACCTCCACCTTGATGCGCTTCAGGTCCCCCTCGCGCTCCAGTGCCCTGAGCAGGGAGCGAAGATCGTCGTAAGCCATGCGGTCAAGTATCCCCGAGGGGCTACCCTGGCCCCGTCACGGGGGCCGTGCGCGCGGCCCCCGACCGCCGTTCCACGAGGTGACTGCCGATGCTCCGGATCCTGATGTTCGTCGTACCGCTGGCGCTGAGCGTCTACGCGTTCATCGACTGCATCAGCACGGACGAGAAGGACATCCGGCACATCCCGAAGGCTTTGTGGGCGATCCTGGTGCTGCTGTTCCCGCTCGTCGGCTCGATCTCCTGGCTGATCGCGGGCAAGCACCGCCGCCCGGCAGGCCAGGTCGGCCGCCGCCGCTCCCAGTGGGTCGCCCCCGACGACAACCCGGAGTTCCTGAAGTCGCTCTCCGAGGACGAGGACGACAAGGACCGCAAGAAGGACGGCGACGACGCCTGACGCCGTCAGTCGGCGGAGGCCTGCCCGGCCCGCACGACCCTGATGTGCTCGGCGCCGAACTCCCCCAGGACGGCCTTTTCGGCGGCCTCCGGGTCGTCGACACCGACGTTCACCCACCCCCGCTCGTCCACCCCGACCTCACGGAGCTGGAAGGTGCCGTCCCAGCGGTGCATGTCGGCACCGATGCGCTCGGCGAGGTCGTCCAGCTCGCGGCGGCTGACGTCGGTGTCGTGCAGCCGCACGGTCACGCCCTTTCCGGCGGCGGCGCAGACGTCGGAGTCGAATGCCGCGGAGGGCACGCGATAGACGTCCGCGGCCCGGTCGCCCTCGTCGGCGGAGAGGCCCGTGAAGACGCCCGGGTGGCGCTGCCGGGCGATCCGGTCGACGGACACCAGGCTCTCCCGCAGGCTCCGGCCGGACACGCCGCCGGAGCAACGGGAGGCCACCGTGGGCTCGCCCACCCCGGGATCCGTCCCTGGACGCTCCTCGGCGGCGCACCCCTGGAGCCCCCCGAGTACCAGCACAGTGGCCGCCACGGCCCATGTACCCCGCTTCATCTCCGCCTCCGTCCGCCACGCGTCCTCACTGTGACGCCGAAGGGCCCGTGTACGTTCGGTCACGCCGACCGGGGCGCTGCACGACAGCGTCATCGGTGATCGGGCTTCCAACCCGCCCCGGTGGCCGTACATTTGACGGTCCGGTGGGAGGAGACGGGGGGCATGTGACCGATGACGAACCCAGGCACCCCGGCCCCGCAGTCACCGCCCCCCGCCCCGCCCGGCCGACGGGCACGGTTCGTCACCTGGTACCGGCAGCAGGATCCCGGGGTCAAGGCGGCGGTCTTCGGATTCGCCGGTGCGGTGCTGGCCGCCCTGATCGGGGCGGGCGCGACCGTGCTCGTCGTGATGATCGGACCGGCGGGCGACGCGGGCGGCGAGACGGCGGCTTCCGGCAGCCGGTCCCCGTCGCCGGCAGACCCCGGACCCGCCGGTACAGGCCCGGCCGGCCCGGTCACCACGCCCGCCCCGCTCCCGCCCACGACGGACTCGCCCTCGCCGCCCTCCCGGACGGCATCACCGGCGCCCGAGCCCGATGACGGAAGGCAACCCGCTCCGGCCCCGCCCGCCGAGCCGCGCGTCCGCTGGCAGGGCTCGGTGGTCCTGGACGGCACCGCGGGAGCCAGGGGCTGGTTCTTCGACTCCGTACCGCCGAGCCGGTCAGCGGGGGGCGATCTCTGGATCGGCGGCGCCGGCGAGGTGTACGGCCCCTGGGCGATCGCCGCGTGGCGGGGCCCGGGTCCGCCGGAGCGCGCCGAGTGCGTGACGCTGCTCACCACCGAGCTGGGCGTGCGGAGACTGGACGTCCAGGTGGGTGACCGGGTCTGCTTCGCCACGGAGAACCGGCGTATCGGCTCCTTCCAGGTGACGGACGTTCCCGGCCCTGAGTACATACGGCTGGCGGTGACCGTCTGGGAAGGTCCGTGACGTACCGGACCGGCCGGGCGTTGCCGGGGTGCCGTCGCACCGGGAGAGTGGACCCATGGATGAGGCACGGTCACGGGCATGGCTCGCCACCGCCGTCGCCGAGGCCCGCGCCGGGCTTGCCGAGGGCGGCATCCCGATCGGTGCCGCGCTGTACGGCCCCGACGGCACACTGCTCGGCCGGGGCCGTAACCGGCGCGTGCAGGACGGCGATCCGTCCACGCACGCGGAGACGGCGGCCTTCCGCGCGGCGGGGCGGCAGCGGTCGTATCGCGGTACGACGATGGTGACGACCCTTTCGCCGTGCTGGTACTGCTCCGGTCTGGTACGGCAGTTCGGCATCTCCCGGGTGGTGATCGGCGAGGCCGTCACCTTCCACGGCGGGCACGACTGGCTGGCGGCGCACGGGGTGGAGATCGTGCTCGTGGACGACCCGGAGTGCGTGGCGATGATGCGCGACTTCGTCCAGGAGAACCCGGCTCTGTGGAACGAGGACATCGGTGAGTGACCTTGAAGGCCTCCACGGCCCCCAGAACCCCCAAGACCCCCAAGGCCTCCAAGGCCTCCAAAGCCGCCAGGCCCCCCAAGCCCCGCGGATCCCGACCATCGATCTACGGCCCTGGCTGTCCGGCGGCCCCGAGGCCCGCGCCCGGATCGCCCGTACCGTCGACGAGGCCCTGCAGAGCGCCGGTTTCCTCCTGGTCACCGGGCACGGCGTGGACCCGGGCCTGCGTGCCCGCATCCGTGCGAGCGCACGCGCCTTCTTCACCCTCCCCGAGTCCGTGAAGCGGCGGTACGCCGCGAAGGTCGGCGGGCGCGGCTGGCTCGGGCCCGGCGCGGAGGCCAACGGCTACGCGGAGGGCACCGAGACCCCGCCGGACCTCAAGGAGTCACTGACCTTCGCGACACACGAGCCGTTCGGCGACCCGGCGGTCGACGCGCAGTGGTACGCGCCGAACGTCTTTCCGGCGGAGGTGCCCGAGCTGAGGCCGCTCTGCGAGGAGTACCTGGCGAGGATGGCCGGACTGGAGAACGAGCTCCTGACCCTCCTCGGCCAGGCCCTCGGCCTCGAACCCGACTTCTTCACCCGGCACATGGCCCACCCGACGTACGGCTTCAACATCAACTGGTATCCGGGCAGGGACGTCGTCGGCGTGCCCGAGCCCGGCCAGTTCCGGATCGGCCCGCACACCGACTTCGGCACGGTCACGATCCTCGACCGGCAGGCGGGCAGGGGCGGGCTCCAGGTGTACACGGACGAGGGCGGCTGGGAGGACGCCCCGTACGACCCGGACGCCTTCACCGTCAACATCGGTGACCTGATGGCCCGTTGGACCGGCGACCGCTGGCGCTCCGGCCGCCACCGGGTCCTGCCGCCGTCCGCGCAGGCCCCGACGGAGGAGCTGATGTCCCTCGTCTACTTCGGCGAGTGCACCCCGGGCACCCGGGTGGAGTCGGTCCCGGCGCCGGTGGGGCGGGGGGCGTACGCGCCCGTGGACTCGCACGTGTATCTGCGGGAGAAGCTGGACTCGATCGCGGTGGAATGAGCCCGTGCCCGTCACGGGGGCCCCGCCTGCAGCACCTCGATCAGCCGCTGGAAGCGGGACCGCCAGCCGCGTTCCGTCTCCTGCTCCCCCTCGAACTCATGGGTGAACCGCAGCGCGCTGCCCTGTTCCCCGTCCCGTTCCAGATGGAAGCGGATACGGCCGCCGCCCTCCACGGTGTACTCGGCGACCCGGTCGACATCCCAGGCGGTCACCTCCCCGGACCCCAGGTCACGCAGGGTGACCGCCCCGCCGAGGTGCGGTTCGAGCACGTCGGCCGGGGTGAACCAGGCCGCCAGCCCCTCTGCGGAGGCCACCGAGGGCCAGACCTCCCCCATGGACCGCGGCAGCCGCACCAGGAAATGCAGGATGTGCGTGTTCCCGTGGGTCTGGCTGATGCCCTGCTCGATGGAACCGCTCATGACACCAGCCTGACCCGTCACGAGACGTCGCGCACGTGTTACGGACGCTCCCCCGCCTTGTCGACGACCGCGCGCTCCAGGACCGCGCTCATGCCGTCCACCGAGCCGTCGGCATCGAGCTCCCGCTCGCCGAGGAAGGTGAACGTCCCGTCGTCGAAGATCAGCTCGTCGCGGGGTGCTCAGACGCCCGCGTAGGAGTGCTTGCCGGAGACGAAGATGTTGACGCCGTAGTAGTTGAACAGCCAGCACCCGAAGGCGACCAGCGCCAGGTACGCGGCCTTGCGGCCCTTCCAGCCGGCCGTGGCACGGGCGTGCAGGTAACCGGCGTAGGCGACCCAGGTGATGAACGACCAGGTCTCCTTGGGGTCCCAGCCCCAGTAGCGGCCCCACGCGTCGCCCGCCCAGATCGCGCCCGCGATGATCGTGAACGTCCACAGCGGGAAGACGGCGGCGTTGACCCGGTAGGAGAACTTGTCCAGGGAGGACGCGGCGGGCAGCCGCTCCAGGACCGAAGTGGCGAACCGGCCCGGGACGCCCCCGCCCGCGAGCTTGTTCTCGTAGGAGTCGCGGAAGAGGTACAGCAGCGTGGAGACCGCTCCGACGTAGAAGACGGCGCCGCACAGGATCGCCGTGGAGACGTGGATGTACAGCCAGTACGAGTGCAGGGCGGGAACCAGCTGGTCGCTCGCGGTGTACAAGACGGTGACGGCCACGCCGAGATCGAGGAGGATCGACGTGATCAGGGGAAGGCCGAGCCAGCGGACGTTCTTCCTCAGCGCGAGCAGCGTGAGGTACACGCCGACGGCGACGGTGGAGAAGGTGATGTTGAACTCGTACATGTTGCCCCACGGCGCCCGCTGCACCGACAGGGCCCGGGTGAGCACACCGCCGAACTCGATGAGGAACGCGAGCACGGTGAGGGACACGGCGATACGCCCGTAGAGGTCGCCCTGCTCGTCACCGCCGTGCGCTCCGGGCCCGTCGGGCACGTCACGGGTGCCGGCCGCCGCCCGGACGACGACCTTCGGCCGCTCCATCACGGCGGTCCCGCCGGCCTTCCTCACCGTGACGGCCGGCGCCGGGGCGGCGGCCCCCTCGGGGGCGGTGAGCGCGGCGGCCGTCCGGCCGACCTTGCTGCGGCTGCCGAAGATCCATTCGGTGATGTAGGCGAAGAAGGCCAGGGTGTAGACGGCCATCGCGGAGTAGATCAGCGTGTTGCTGAGGTCCGCGAGGTTCTCATTGGTCGCGGCGGCGAGATTCACTTCTCAGCCCCTTCGGCAGGTGCGGCATCGGGGTCGGGGTCGGATTCGGGGGAATCCGCGGGATGGTCTTCGGTGTCCGGCGCGCCCGGCGCCTTCTCGTACAGCGTCGCGGCGAGGTCGCCGAGCTCCTCCGGCACCTTCGCGGACTCGCTCCGGCCGAGGCCGGCCATCTCCACGACGGTGACGCCGTCGTCACCCCGCACCGCACGCACCCACACGCGGCGGCGCTGGACGAACAGGGAGGCGGCCAGGCCCAGGATCGCGGCGACGGCTCCGGTCAGCGCCCAGCCACTGCCGGGTTGCTGGGTGATCTGGAAGCCGGCCCACTCCTTGACGCCCTCGAAGGTGACCGAGCCGGCCCCGTTCGGCAGCGTCATGGTCTCGCCGATGGCCAGCCGCTGCTTGAACAGCTTGCCCTTGGAGTCCTTGAACTCCTTCAGGTGGCTCTTGTCGAGCTGGTAGACGCTCTTCGGGATGCCCGAGTTCACGCCCAGGTCGCCGTGGTACGCCGACAGCGCGAGCCGCGGGTTCAGCAGCGCCGGGAACTGGGAGAGCATCGTGCCGTGGCCCTCACCGGCGAAGCTGGGCACGAAGAAGGCGTTGAAGCCGAGCTGCTCCTTCTCCCCCGCGGCGTTGCGGTAGCCGTCCCTCACCATGATCGCGCCGGAGGAGGTGACGTTGGCGTCCAGCGGCAGCAGCGGCACCGCCTCCTTGTCCATCACGACGTTCCCCTTGGCGTCCCGGACGGTGACGATCGGGGCGTAGCCGTGGCTGACCAGGTAGACCTTGGAACCGTCGATCTCCAGCGGCTCGTTGACCTTGACCGTCTTGTCCTGGTCCTTGCCGAAGGCGCCGACGCCGTAGGTGAGGCTCGCCTCGAAGGTGCGCGGGGTGCCCCGGTTGGGGCCGGTGGCCTCGTAGGTGCCGTGGAAGTCGTTCAGGGTGAAGCTGAACGGGTCCAGGTCGTCCGTCGTGAAGAGGTTGCCGGACTTGAAGTCGTCGTACTGCGTGAGGGTGTTGGCGAAGCCGTCGCCCTCCAGGATCAGCTTGTTGCCCTCGGACTTGAACAGCTGGCCCCACGCGAAGGCGATCAGCATCACGATCAGCGCGATGTGGAAGGCGAGGTTGCCGACCTCCCGCAGATAGCCCTTCTCGGCGGCGACCGCGTCACCGGCGAGGTGGGCGCGGAAGTGGCGCTTCTTCAGCAGCGTGAGCGCCGCCTCGCGGACCTGCTCGGGCTCGGCCCCGGTGCGCCAGGTGGTGTAGGCGGGCAGCCGGGTCAGGCGGCGGGGCGCCGCCGGCGGGCGGCCGCGCAGCTGTCCGGCGAACTGCCAGGTGCGCGGGACGATGCAGCCGATGAGGGAGACGAACAGCAGGATGTAGATCGCGGAGAACCACACCGAGCTGTAGACGTGGAAGAGGCCGAGGGTGTCGTAGATCGGCGCGAGGGTCTCGTGCCGCTTGCGGAAGTCGGCGACCTGGGTCGCGTCGACTCCGGTCTGCGGGATCAGCGAGCCGGGGATCGCGGCCAGGGACAGCAGCAGGAGCAGCAGCAGCGCGACCCGCATGGAGGTCAGCTGCCGCCAGAACCAGCGGGCCCAGCCGATGACGCCGAGGGCGGGCAGGTTCGGGGCGTCCTCCGCGGGCGCGGTGGACAGCTGGGAGCCGGCCGCGCCGAGGTCCTGGTCCGGGCTCTGGTCCGGGGCCTGGTCCTCAGGAGCGCTCGTCACCCTTGCCGTGGTCTTGCTCATCGATCAGATCCCCACAGTGAAGCCGTTGGACCAGGTCTGCATCTCCTGCACCAGGCGGTCCCACGCCCCGGTCAGCAGCAGCACACCGGTCGCGATCATCATGATCCCGCCGATGCGCATCACCCACACATAGTGGCGCTTGACCCAGCCGAAGGCGCCGAGGGCCTTGCGGAAGGCGACCGCGGCGAGCACGAAGGGGACGCCGAGGCCGAGGCAGTAGGCGATGGTCAGGATGGCCCCACGGCCCGCGCTGGCCTGGTTGGACGAGAGCGCGAGCACGGAGGCGAGGGTCGGGCCGATGCAGGGTGTCCAGCCGATGCCGAACAGTGCGCCGAGCAGCGGGGCGCCGACGAGCCCGGTCGACGGCCGGGTGTGGAAACGGAACTCCCGCTGGGTGAGCCAGGGCATCAGCCCCATGAAGAAGACACCCATGAGGACCATGAGCACACCGAGCACCTTCGTCAGCGTGCTCTGGTGCTCCATCAGCGTCGAGCCGAAGTAGCCGAACAGCGCGCCGCCGGAGACGAAGACGGCGGTGAAGCCGAGTACGAAGAGCGAGGCACCGACGACCATCCGGCCCCGCCGGGCCTCGGCGAGGTCGGTGCCGGTGACCCCGGTGACGTACGAGAGGTAGCCGGGGACGAGCGGCAGGACGCACGGGGAGAAGAAGGAGACCAGGCCGCCGAGGAGCGCGACGGGCAGGGCCAGCAGCAGCGCGCCGCCCCGCACGGTGTCGTTGAGCCCGGTGGCGGCGAGCTCGGTCATTGCGGTCACGTCATTTCTCCGCGAGGACCGGGTCGAGCATCTCGCGCATCTTCTCCTCGCTCAGCGGCTGGAGCGTGCGCGCGGCGACCTTGCCGTCCCGGTCGATGACGAGCGTGGACGGGATGGCCTGCGGGTTGAGCGTGCCCTTCTCGAACCGGAGCATCAGCCTGCCCGCCGGGTCGTACAGACTCGGGTAGGTGACGCCGAACTCCTTCTCGAAGGCGAGCGCCGGACCGGTGCTGGTGTCCCGGGTGTTGATGCCGACGAACTGGACGCCCTGGTCCTTGGTGTCCTGGTAGACCGCTTCGAGGTTCTTGGCCTCGGCCCGGCACGGGGCGCACCACGAACCCCACACGTTGAGGACGACGACCTTGCCCTTGTAGTCGGCGACGTCGAGTTGCTTGCCGTCGATGGTCTTCCCGGACAGGTCGGGCGCCGGCGCCCGCTCGCCCTTGCCGGCGGTGTCGATGCCGTCGGCCCCCGCGACGAAGTTGGTCTCGCCGCCTCCCCCGGACGTACCGCCGGAGCCGCACGCGGACAGCAGCAGCGCGGCGGCGGCGACGCCGGAGGTGGCGAGCAGGGCGGTACGGCTACGGGCGCGACGGGCGGCACTCATGTGAAAAGTTTCGCATGCCCGTTCTGGGGATCTTGCGCACCCCCCTCGGGGGCGGATACCCGCATTTCAGGCAGCGTTCCGGGACTCCGTGGTGCTGCTCGCGGGCGCCTGGACGAAGCCCTTCCAGCCACCGGCGGGAGCCTGCCCCACATCCAGGGTGCGCAACTGGTCGAGCACCTCGGGCTTCTGCACGTCGAGCCAGTCCACGAACTGCCGGAAGGAGACCAGCCGGACGTCCTCGCCCTTGTCCCGCTCCCGCGCGATGTGCTTGAGGGCTTCCTCCACGGCGTCCATGTATATGCCGCCGTTCCACTGCTCGAAGTGGTTGCCGACGAAGAAGGGTGCCCGATTTGTCTCATATGCCCGCCGGAAACCCTGGATGTAGGCCTGCGCGGACTGCTCGCGCCAGCCCGGGTAGTTGTACGCGGGGGCGTTGGTGGAGTTCACCGACTGGTTGGCGAGCATGTTGTAGTCCATCGAGAGGACCTCGAACGAGCGCCCGGGGAAGGGTATCTGCTGGAGCGGAAGGTCCCATATGCCCTGTTTCTTCTGCGGCCAGACCTGACGGCCACCCGGCGACGACGCGTCGTAGCGCCAGCCCAGCTCGCGCGCGGTGGGCAGTAGGTTGTCCTGACCGAGCAGGCAGGGCGTGCGGCCGCCGACGAGCTCCTTGTCGTAGTCGAAGGGCAGCGCGGGCAGCTCGGTCCAGCCGCCGTTGGTCCGCCACTCCTTCACGAACGACTTGGCCTGGTCGATCTCGCTGCGCCACTGCTGCGGCGTCCAGTTGGCGACCGAGCCGGACCCGGCGCAGAAGTGGCCGTTGAAGTGGGTGCCTATCTCGTGGCCCTCCAGCCAGGCGCGCCGGACGCCCGCCAGCGTGTCCTTGATGTGCGCGTCGGTGAGGTAGCCGATGTCGGAGGCGCCGCGCGGGTTGTTCGGCGGGTCGTAGAGCCGCTTCTTCGACTCGGGCAGCAGATACAGCCCCGAGAGGAAGAAGGTCATGTGCGCCTCGTGCTCCCGTGCGAGGTCGAGGAAGCGCGGGAAGAGCCCGTTGCCCACCTCACCGGCGCCGTCCCAGGAGAACACCACGAACTGCGGCGGGGTCTGACCGGGCTCCAGCGGCACCGGCTCGGCGGGCTGCTTCGGCTGCTTGCCCGTGAAGGAGGTCGAGCCGTCGCCGATCGGGCGGGCGGTGGGCTTCGGGCTGCCTTCCGGACTCCGCCCGGAACCGCCCGCGTGGCTGGGACCGTCCGAGGAAGTGAGGGTTCCGCATCCCGCGAGCCCCAGGGCGGCCGCGGCTCCCGCGCCGAGACCCATCGCTCCCCGTCGACTGATGTGAGGCATGCCATCCCCATCCGTTGCGCTCTGTGGTGTCACCCAGTCAGAGAGCGCGACGAACGGGGAGGTTCCTCGCATCAGCTAACGATTCCGAACAACGGCAACGAATGCGTCACAGTGAACGAATGCGTCACAATGGACGGCTACGCCCCGAAAGCCTTGTCCTTGCCCTTCACGGGCCTGGCACCGGCCAGCAGGTGCGGCGGGACGAGATCACGGGCGGGCTCGCTGTAGCCGACGGACACGATCCGGTCACCCTCGTACGTGAAGGACGTCAGCGACGCGAGCGTGCACTGCCGGCGACGCGGGTCGTGCCACAGCCGCCGCTTCTCGACGTACGACCGCACGATCCAGATCGGCAGCTGGTGGCTCACCAGCACGGCCTCGTGACCGCGCGCCGCGTCCTTCGCCGCGTCCAGAGCGCCCATCATCCGGATGACCTGCTCGACGTACGGCTCACCCCAGGACGGCCGGAACGGGTTGACCAGGTGCTTCCAGTTCCCGGGGCTGCGCAGCGCGCCGTCGCCCACGCCGAAGGTCTTGCCCTGGAAGACGTTGTCGGCCTCGATCAGCCGCGGGTCGGTCGCCAGGTCCAGCCCGTGCGCCTTGGCGATCGGCGTCGCCGTCTCCTGCGCCCGCTCCAGCGGAGACGCCACGACGTACGTCACGTCTCGGGAGGCGAGGTGCTCGGCGACCCGGTCGGCCATCTGGCGTCCCAGCTCGGACAGGTGGTACCCGGGCAGCCGCCCGTACAGCACCCCGTCCGGGTTGGCGACCTCGCCGTGCCGCATCACGTGGACGACGGTGATGTCCCGCGCGCTCATGCCGTGGCCTCCGCAGCCGCGCGGGCCGCCGCAGGGAGGGCGTCGGCGATCCGCTGCACCGCGCGCTCGTCGTGCGCGGTGGAGACGAACCAGGACTCGAAGGCGGACGGCGGCAGATAGACGCCGTTCGCCAGCATGGCGTGGAAGAAGGCGGTGAAGCGGTACGAGGCCTGCGCCTTGGCGTCCTCGTAGTCGCGCACGGCGCGGTCGGTGAAGAACACCGAGAACATGTTGGAGGCGTTCTGCAGGGTGTGCGCGACGCCCTCCTTGGTGAGCGCCTCGCCGACCAGCGCCTGGATCTGCCGAGACACCTCGTCCACCTTGGCGTACGCGGCGTCGTCGAGCAGCCGCAGCTGGGCGAGGCCGGCGGCCGTGGCGACCGGGTTCCCGGAGAGGGTGCCGGCCTGGTAGACGGGCCCGGCCGGGGCGAGGTGCGCCATGACGTCCGCGCGCCCACCGAAGGCCGCGGCGGGGAAGCCACCGCCCATCACCTTGCCGAAGGTCATCAGGTCGGGCACGACGCCGTCGACGCCGTACCAGCCGGAGCGGCTGGTACGGAAGCCGGTCATCACCTCGTCGGAGACGAAGAGCGCCCCGTTCTGCGCGCACGCGTCCTTCAGGCCCTGGTTGAAGCCCGGCGCCGGCGGCACGACGCCCATGTTGCCGGGGGACGCCTCGGTGATCACGCACGCGATCTCGCCGGGGTGGGCGTGGAAGGCGGCGTGCACGGCTTCGAGGTCGTTGTACGGCAGGACGATGGTGTCGCCGGCCTGGGCGCCGGTGACGCCCGGGGTGTCCGGCAGCGCGAAGGTGGCCAGACCGCTGCCCGCGGCGGCGAGCAGGGCGTCGACGTGGCCGTGGTAACACCCGGCGAACTTGATCACCTTGGTCCGCCCGGTGAACCCGCGCGCGAGCCGGATCGCGGACATGGTCGCCTCGGTGCCGCTGGACACCAGCCGCACCTGCTCGACCGGCCCGACCCGCCCGACGATCTCCTCGGCGAGCGCGACCTCACCCTCGCCGGGCGTTCCGAAGGACGTACCGCGCGTGACCGCCTCCTGGACGGCGGCGATCACCTCGGGGTGGGAGTGCCCGAGGATCATGGGCCCCCAGGAACACACGAGGTCGACGTACTCCCGTCCGTCCGCGTCCGTCAGATACGGTCCGCTGCCGGACACCATGAACCGGGGCGTCCCGCCCACGGCGCGGAAGGCCCGCACCGGGGAGTTGACGCCGCCGGGCGTGACGGCGGCCGCACGGTCGAATAGAGCCTGCGAGACAGGTGCTTCGTATGAATAGGGCAGTTCGCTCATGACGTGCGACTTCTCCGACTTCTCGGACTTCCGGTTGCCAGTGACTTCCTCAGGGTAGGACGCGGCACCCCGTGATCGATCCTCCTCCACCCCGCTCCGTCTGCGAAACTGAGACCTGATACACACAGCTCTTGCGGGGCATGGTGATCAGGGGCTGCGAAGATCCTGCGGACAGGTGTTTCACCGCACGTTTCGGCGCGCGGCCGTGGGGGAGGTCACTGACACGATGATCGGGTTGCGCGGCGGGGGCCACGCGTCCTAGAAAAGCAGTCGGGTGGAGATATGCATCGCGGTGGCGGACTGGGCGAGGGGACTGATGACCTGGGTCCTCGACGCGCCCGGCGGGGAAGGCACCGGCGCGACGCGGAGGAACCGGCCGAAGCACGTCAGACACAGGGTGTACCGAGTGAGCCCGAGCGGGTCGACCGACTCCGGGCCGGGAGCAGGAATGGTGGTCGGGTGGGGGTGACGTACAAGTACTTCGGCGCGCCGGACGGTGCGACGGCGGCCCGCGTCCCGATCTCCATGCGCCCCGAGGAACTCGGCGGCGACGAACTCGGCATGAACGGCATGTTCACCAAGATCAAGCCCGAGACGATGGCCGCGATGGTGCTCACCGGCATCGAAGGCGTCCCCCTGCACAAGGTCCCCCCGCTCGAACTGGTCGTCCTGCACCCCGACTACGCGGTGGTCAAGCTCCCGATGACCGTCGTCGACCCCCTGCGCGGCATCGGCGAGGAGGCGGTGGGCGCGGCGGCCTTCATCTGGTCCACGGTCCCGGACCGGGGCGGCCCGCGCGACGCGTTCAACGTGTACCAGCTGCTGCACGAGTGGCAGGACTTCAGCCATCGGCTGCATGAGGCGGGGCATCAGCCGTACTGCTTGGTGTGGCCCTGAGCCCGCCCGGATTTCACGGTGCCGTGAGCGGCAGGGCGTCCGTGTAGCCGTTGGCCGGCTTGGTGACCCTTCTGACGGTGTGGGCGTCCAGGGCGGCCGGGGCCGACTTCGTGCCCAGGGTGCCGGACGGGTGCCAGGTTCCGGTCAGGGTCACCCACGTGTCGGCCGGCGGAGCCTGGACGCCGTGGACGCGGACCTTCACCGACTGGGCGTCCGCCGCGCAGCAGCTCAGCATCAGCCGGGTCAGGTACCAGCCGTCCCCGGCCGGCGTGACGAAGCCCGTCAGCTGCACCGTGCGGCCCTTGATCGCCTGCTCACGGTCCTGCTGCACGCGCTGCGTGAAGTCGGTGAGGGTCATCGGCAGCGGCGAGGTCGCCGGCAGCGGGTCGAAATGGTCCTCCTGCGCGACCGGCTTGGCGGCCTCACGGGAGGCGGTGAAGGCCCCGAGTGCCGGTGGGGCGTAGAAGAGCAGACTCAGGGCGGGGAGGAACAGCAGCCAGGCGACCTTGGGGGTGCCGGAGTGCTCGCCGCCCGAGCAGTCGTGGGCAGCCTGGTCCTTCCTCCCCCACCAGGCCTCCGCCACCGCCAGCGCGAGCAGCAGCACGCCGGAGGCGATCAGCAGCGGACGCATGCCCTCCTTGACGTAGCGCAGGTACAGGTCGCTGAAGAGGCAGGAGTGCAGGACGGCCAGGCCGCTGAGGGCGAGCAGGGTGATCTGGACGAGTCGCCTCACAGGAGTACCGCTCCGATCAGTACGGCGGCCAGGATCGCCACGACCGTCGTGGCGGCGGAGAAGCGGATCGCGAACGCCCGCCCGAACGTGCCCGACTGCAACGCGATCAGCTTCACGTCGACCATCGGTCCGACGACCATGAAGGTCAGCCGGGCGACCGGCGAGAACCCGGTGAGCGAGGCCGCGACGAACGCGTCCGCCTCCGAGCACACGGCGAGCACGATGGCCAGCCCGGCGAGGAAGAGCACGGACAGCCAGGGAGAGCCGGAGAAGGTCTCCAGCACGGAGCGCGGGACGGCCACGTTGAAGGTGGCGGCCGCCATGGCGCCGACGACGAGGAAGCCGCCCGCGTGCAGGAAGTCGTGCTGGAAGCCGCGCCGGAACTCGTCCCAGCGGCTGTGGCCCGGGTGGTGACCGGTGTGAGGGACCGCCGGCTTCAGCCACTCCGTGCGGCCCAGCGCAAGCCACAGCCAGCCCATCGCCACCGCCGTGACGAGCGAGGCGAGCAGGCGGGCCAGCACCATCTCCGGGCTGCCCGGGAAGGCGACCGCCGTGGCGGTCAGGACGATCGGGTTGACGGCGGGGGCCGACAGCAGGAACGCGAAGGCGGCGGCCGGGGTGACCCCCCGTCCGATGAGGCTCTTCGCGACCGGCACCGACGCGCACTCACAGCCGGGCAGCACGACCCCGGCGGCCCCGGCGACGGGCACGGCGAGCGCCGGACGCTTCGGCAGCAGCCGGTTGAACACGTGCGCCGGCACGAACGCGTTGATCGCGCCCGACAGAGCCGTGCCGAGCAGCAGGAACGGCAGCGCCTGCACGGTGACGGCAAGGCACACCGTCCGCCACGCCTGCACGGCCGGTTCGTCCGCCCACCGGCCGACGGCGAGCAGGAGCGCGCCGGGGAGGACCGCGGCGGCCAGCAGCAGGAGCGGCCAGTGCCGGGGCCAGGAGGGGGCGGCTGCGGCGCCGTCGGTACCCCGTGGCACACCGTCGCTCGCCCGCTCCCCGTGCGGGGCTATCTGTTCGGTCTTGTGCATGCAGGCTCCGCGCGTGTCGGGTCGAACGCAGCGACGATAGCGGGCGCCCGGCGCCCACGGGCCACGGCTTCGGACGGACATCGTCCGTCACCGCACCGCTCACCAGCCGCCCGGCCACCGCCCAGGACGACCCCGGTCACCCACCCTCCGCATCCGACACCCCCGCCCCCACGGTGAACCCGATCACCACCCCGCCCCCCTGCCGCCCGTACGCGAACGGCGCACCCCCGTGCGCCAGCGCCACCTCCCGGACGATCGAAAGTCCCAGCCCCGACCCCGGCAGGGCCCGGGCGTCCGCGGCGCGGTAGAAGCGGTCGAAGACGCGGTCCAGGTCGCAGTCGGCGACACCCGGCCCCCGGTCGTGCACCTCCACCCGGATCGCCCCGGGCCGCGCCGGTCCCGACACCACGATCTCGATCGGCGCGGTGCCGTCGGCGTCGAACTTCGCCGCGTTCTCGACCAGGTTGGAGATCGCGCGGGTCAGCATCCCCGGCCGCCCCAGCGTCGTCGTGTCGCCACTCACGCGCATCTCGATCCGCCGCCCGGTACGCCGTCGCGCCAGACCCGCGACATCCTCCGCGAGGTCGGCGACGTCGACCCGCTGCGGCGGCTCGGCGTCCGACTGCCCGGCGGCCAGGTCCACCAACTCGTTGACCAGGTCGGTCAGTTCGCGCGCCTCCTGTCCCAGGTCGGCGACCAGCTCGTTGCGCGTCTCGGGCGGCAGCTCGTCGATCCGGCGCAGCAGGGAGATGTTCGTACGCAGGGAGGTCAGCGGCGTACGCAGCTCGTGCCCGGCGTCCTGCACCAGGCGCCGCTGGTCCTCCTCCGACTGGGCCAGCCGGCCCAGCATGCGGTCGAAGGCCCGGCCGAGCCGCCCCACCTCGTCGCGGCCGGTCACGGGTACGTCGATGCCGAGCCGCCGGGTGCGGGCCACCGCCTCCGCCGCCGACGTCAGGATGACCAGCCGCCGGGTGATCCGCCGCGCCAGCCACCAGCCGAACAGGCCCGCCCCGACCACCACCGCCGCCATCAGCAGCAACGTCCGCTGCTGGAGCGCCCGCAGCAGGTCCTCGGTGTCGCTGAACTCCTGCGCCACCTGCACCGCGCCCCGGCCCCCGCCGAGCGCGACGGTCGCGACCCGGTAGACGTCGTCGCCGACATCGACGTCCTCGTGCTGGACCAGCGCCCCGGCCCGCGCCGCCCGCGCGACGTCCCGGTCGGCGCCGGTGACCGGCAGCCCGGGACTGCCCGGGTCGACGACACTCCCGTCCGGCCCCAGCACCTGCACGTCCGTACGGGCGGGCCGGACGAAGTCGTGTCCCGGCGCGGACGAGAAGTCCTCCGGAACCATCCGGCGCTCGCTCACCTCGCCCCGCAGATCCCGCACGACCTCGTCGAACACCGACTGCTGGTCGACCCGCACCAGCCGGGCGGCGGCGCCGTACGACAGGATGCCGACCAGCACGGTGACGACGGCGGTCACCGTGGCGAAGGACACGGCGAACGTCGTCCGCAACGACACCAGTCGCGGCCGCCACCACCCTCCGGACCCGCTCCCGGCCCCGCCCACGGATCCGCCCCGGGACCCGGCCCCGGCCCTCCGCAGGAGGTCCACTCAGTCCTCCCGCAGCACGTAACCCACCCCACGCACGGTGTGGATCAGCTGCGGCGCCCCCGGCTCGTCCAGCTTCCGGCGCAGATAGCCGACGTACACGGCCAGGTTCTTCGACCCCGGCCCGAAGTCGTACCCCCAGATACGGTCGTAGATCGTGGAGTGGTCGAGCACGATGCCCTCGTTGCGCACCAGCAGTTCCAGCAGCTCGAACTCCGTGCGCGTCAGCTCCAGCTCCCGCTCGCCGCGCCAGGCCCGCCGCGCCTGCGGATCCATCCGCATGCCGGCAGCCTCCAGGTGCCGCGCGGGCAGCGGCGCCCGCTCCGGCGCGTCGAGAGCGACGGCCCCGTTCGCCGTACGCCGCAGCAGGGCCCGCAGACGGGCGAAGACCTCCTCCACGTCGAACGGCTTCACGACGTAGTCGTCGGCCCCCGCGTCCAGCCCCGCGATCCGGTCGGCCGTCTCCACGAGCGCCGTCAGCATCAGGATCGGCGTCCGGTCCCCTTCGGCCCGCAGCACCCGGCAGACCTGCAGACCGTCGATCCCCGGCATCATCACGTCCAGCACCAGCACGTCCGGCGGCGTGCGATGTGCCTGTGCCAGCGCCTCCACGCCGTCGGCGACCGCGGTGACCCGGTAGCCCTCCAGGGTCAGGGCCCGTTCCAGGGCGTTACGGATGGCGCGGTCGTCCTCGGCGAGCAGAACAGTCTGGGGCACGCGTCCAGTGTGGCAAAGCACGCCGGACGTACGACCGGACGGGCGAGCGGCCCCTGCTCCTCTTACCGGCCTCTCACCCGCCCGGAACGGCCCCGGCCCGACCTGGGCACGACCCCGGACCCGCCCGGGACACGACCCGGACACGACCCCGGCGGACATCTCCCCGCCGCCACGCACCTACCCGGCCGGCCGCAGCGCGGCGAGCTGCTGCTCGAACGGGACCACCTCGAAGCCCTCCGAGGCACCACCCGACGCGCCGGCCGGAGCAGCCAGGGAACCGCCCGCCGGGAGCGGCCTGCTCCCCGACAGCCCCGTCATCAGCCGGACCAGCTCACCCGCCGCCCGCTCGATACGCCCGTCCAGCCCCTCGGCGCCCCAGTCCTCCGACGCGGCGTACACACCGGTCGGGACGACGACGGCCTTGAGGTAGGCGAAGAGCGGGCGCAGGGCGTGCTCCAGTACCAGCGAGTGCCGGGCGGTGCCGCCGGTCGCCGCGACCAGCACCGGCTTGCCCGCCAGCGCGTCGGGCTCGATCACGTCGAAGAACGACTTGAACAGCCCGCTGTACGACGCCGAGAACACGGGCGTGACCACGATCAGTCCGTCGGCCTCCGTCACCGCGTCGATCGCGGCGGACAGGGCACGGCCGGCGAACCCGTTGGTGAAGTTGTGCGCGATCTCGACGGCGAGCTCACGCAGCTCCACGACCTGTACCTCGACCGCTGCGCCGGCCGGCGCCTGCCGCTGCGCGGCCACGGCGAGCCGGTCGCCCAGCAACCGTGTGGACGACGGCACACTCAGTCCTGCCGAGACGACGACGAGCTTCATGCGGCGCTCACCTCTTCCTCGGATCCTTCCTGGTCGTTCTGCCGTGCCTTGAGCAGCGAGGCGTGGACCGGAGCATCCGGCACGTCCGCCGGCCGCCCCTTGGCGAACTCCTCGCGCAGCACCGGCACGACCTCCTCGCCCAGCATGTCGAGCTGCTCCAGCACGGTCTTCAGCGGCAGCCCGGCGTGGTCCATCAGGAACAGCTGGCGCTGGTAGTCACCGGCGTACTCGCGGAAGCTCAGCGTCTTCTCGATCACCTGCTGCGGCGAGCCCACGGTCAGCGGGGTCTGCTCCGTGAAGTCCTCCAGCGACGGGCCGTGCCCGTAGACCGGCGCGTTGTCGAAGTAGGGGCGGAACTCGCGCACCGCGTCCTGCGAGTTCTTCCGCATGAAGACCTGCCCGCCGAGCCCGACGATCGCCTGCTCGGGCGTGCCGTGCCCGTAGTGGGCGTACCGGCGCCGGTACAGCTCGACCATCCGCTTGGTGTGGTCGGCCGGCCAGAAGATGTTGTTGTGGAAGAAGCCGTCGCCGTAGTACGCGGCCTGCTCGGCGATCTCCGGCGAGCGGATCGAGCCGTGCCAGACGAACGGCGGTACGCCGTCCAGCGGGCGCGGCGTCGAGGTGAATCCCTGGAGCGGCGTGCGGAACTTGCCCTCCCAGTTCACGACGTCCTCGCGCCACAGCCGGTGCAGCAGGGCGTAGTTCTCGACGGCGAGGTTGATGCCCTGGCGGATGTCCTGCCCGAACCAGGGGTAGACCGGGCCGGTGTTGCCGCGCCCCATCATCAGGTCCACCCGGCCGTCGGCCAGGTGCTGGAGCATCGCGTAGTCCTCGGCGATCTTCACCGGGTCGTTGGTGGTGATCAGCGTGGTCGAGGTGGAGAGGACCAGCCGCTCGGTGCGGGCCGCGATGTAGCCGAGCATGGTCGTCGGCGACGAGGGCACGAACGGCGGGTTGTGGTGCTCGCCGGTGGCGAAGACGTCCAGGCCGACCTCCTCGGCCTTGAGCGCGATGGCGACCATGGCCTTGATGCGCTCACGCTCGGTCGGCGTACGGCCCGTGGTGGGGTCCGGCGTGACATCGCCGACGCTGAAGATCCCGAACTGCATGGTCGCTCATCCTCCAAGTTGTTGACGGTTCAACTATACCCGCAGAACGGTGACCGCCCCAGACCTATTCCCCCCTCCAGCAGCACTCCCATGCAGCCGACCACCCGCCCACATGTCACGCCCCGGCGGCACACAGACGCGGGGGCATGCCAAGCTGCCGGCATGCTCGTGCTGCGCTCCGCCGCCCTGTTCCTCGTCGCCGCCCTCTTCGAGATCGGCGGCGCCTGGCTGATCTGGCAGGGCTGGCGGGAACAACGCGGCTGGCTCTGGATCACCGGCGGTGTCCTCGCCCTCGGCGCCTACGGCTTCGTCGCCACCTTCCAGCCGGACGCCCACTTCGGCCGCATCCTCGCCGCTTACGGCGGGATCTTCGTCGCCGGTTCGATCGCCTGGGGCATGATCGCGGACGGCTACCGCCCGGACCGCTGGGACATCACAGGCGCCCTGATCTGCCTCGCAGGCATGGCAGTCATCATGTGGACCCCCCGAACAACCTGACCCCCCAGGGGCGCGGGGAACTGCGCGACCAACCCCCACCCACCCGCACCCAACCCACCACCGGCCACCCCACCCCCCAGGGGCGCGGGGAACTGCGCGACCAGCCCCCACCCACCCGCAGCCGGCCACGCACGCACCCCACATATCCTGGCCAAGCAACCCCCGCACCCCGCCGAGGAGACCCCCCATGGCCCCGTCCCGCATCGCAGTAGTCACCGGCGCGAGCAGCGGAATCGGCGCCGCAACGGCACGACAGCTGGCGGCGGCGGGCTACCGCGTCGTCCTCACCGCCCGCCGCAAGGACCGCATCGACGCACTGGCCGAAGAGATCACCGCGGCCGGCGGCCAGGCCACCGCGTACGCCCTGGACGTCACCGACCGCGCGGCCGTGGACGAGTTCGCCACCGCCTTCAAGACGATCGGCGTGCTGGTCAACAACGCGGGCGGCGCGCTGGGCCTGGACCCGGTGGCCACCGGCGACCCGGCCGACTGGCGGCAGATGTACGAGACGAACGTCCTCGGCACCCTCAACCTCACCCAGGCCCTGCTCCCCAAGCTGGTCGCGAGCGGCGACGGCACGGTGGTCGTGGTCTCCTCCACCGCCGGCCACGGCACCTACGAGGGCGGCGCCGGCTATGTCGCCGCCAAGCACGGCGCCCACGTCCTCGCCGAGACCCTCCGCCTGGAGATCCTCGGCGAGCCGGTCCGGGTCATCGAGGTCGCCCCCGGTCTGGTCAGGACCGAGGAGTTCGCCCTGACCCGCTTCGGCGGCGACGAGGAGCGGGCGGCCAAGGTCTACGAGGGTGTCCCCGATCCCCTGACCGCCGACGACGTGGCCGACACCATCACCTGGGCGGTCACCCGCCCCAGCCACGTCAACATCGACCTCCTGGTGGTCCGCCCCCGCTCCCAGGCCTCCAACACCAAGCTGCACCGCAGGAACTGAGCCCGAAGCGGACGACCGGCCGCCGGTCAGCCCTTCACGCAGACAACCTGCTTCAGCTTCGCCACGACCTCGACGAGGTCCCGCTGCTGATCGATGACCTGCTCGATCGGCTTGTACGCGCCGGGGATCTCGTCCACCACGCCGGAGTCCTTACGGCACTCCACGCCCCGGGTCTGCTCCTCCAGGTCCTTGGTGGAGAAGCGCCGCTTGGCGGCGTTGCGGCTCATTCGCCGCCCCGCGCCGTGCGAGGCCGAGTTGAAGGACATCTCGTTGCCGAGGCCCTTCACGATGTACGAGCCGGTTCCCATGGAGCCCGGGATGATCCCGTACTCCCCGGAGCCGGCGCGGATCGCGCCCTTACGGGTCACGAGCAGGTCCATGCCCTCGTACCGCTCCTCCGCCACGTAGTTGTGGTGGCAGGAGATCTCCTGCTCGAACGTGGGCTTCGCCTTCTTGAACTCCTTGCGGACCACGTCCTTCAGGAGCGCCATCATGAGCGTGCGGTTGTACTTGGCGTACTCCTGCGCCCAGAACAGGTCGTTGCGGTACGCCGCCATCTGCGGGGTGTCCGCGACGAAGACGGCGAGGTCACGGTCGACCAGGCCCTGGTTGTGCGGAAGCTTCTGGGCGACGCCGATGTGATGCTCGGCGAGCTCCTTGCCGATGTTGCGGGACCCGGAGTGCAGCATCAGCCACACCGAGCCGGATGTATCGACGCAAACCTCGACGAAATGGTTTCCGCTGCCCAGCGTCCCCATCTGCTTGGTGGCCCGCTCCTCGCGGAACTTCACCGCGTCGGCCACCGAGCCGAACCGTCCCCAGAAGTCGTCCCATCCGGCCGTCGCCAGTCCGTGGAAGCGCCCTGGGTCGACAGGGTCGTCATGCATCCCCCGCCCCACCGGAATCGCCGCCTCGATCTTCGACCGCAGCCGCGACAGGTCACCGGGCAGATCGTTCTCGGTCAGCGACGTCCGCACCGCCGACATGCCGCACCCGATGTCGACCCCGACCGCCGCCGGGCACACCGCCCCGCGCATCGCGATCACGGATCCGACGGTCGCGCCCTTGCCGTAGTGCACGTCCGGCATGACGGCGAGCCCCTTGATCCACGGCAGGGTCGCCACGTTCCGCAGCTGCTGGAGCGCCCCCTCCTCGACCGCGGCGGGGTCGGTCCACATCCGGATGGGTACCTTCGCACCCGGCATCTCGACGTACGACATGACAGCCTCATTCCCCCGGAAGATTTCAAAAGCCCTGAACCGCAAAACCGTCGCCAAGGTCGACGTAAAGGACAACGGACCGGCGGTCACGGCAGTGCGTGCGATACACATTGTCTCCAGGGGGAGACCGGCGACGGCAAGCGATTAACCAGCGAGAGGAGCCTTACCGTGCAGCGGAAGGCGTACGTAACCGGCGTCGCCGCACTCCTCGCGGCCCTGCTGGCCGGCTGCACCGGCGACTCCGACGACGGCGGCTCCACGGACGACTCCAACCAGGGCGGCTCCGGCACGGCGACGACGGCCGCCGAGCCCGGCCGCTACCGCACCCTCCCCGAACCCTGCGGCGCGATCGGCCAGGACACGCTCGACTCCCTCCTCCCCGGCATCCAGCAGATCGCCGACGAGGAGCAGCGCGAGCAGGCCTACGAGGGCGAGCCCACGCTCACCTACGACAACGACCGCAAGGTCGGCTGCCGCTGGAAGGTCGAGTCGGTCTCCGCGACGAACCATCTGTTCGTCGACTTCGAGCGAGTGGTGTCCTACGACAGCTCGATCAGCGACGACGACCAGGCGCAGGAGCTGTTCGGGATCAAGCGGACGGCGGCGGACCTCCCGGAGCCGACGGCCACGGAGACGCTCTCCCCCACGGACACGCAGGCCCCCACCGGAACGCGGCCCCCGTCCGGATCCGGAGCGCCGTCCGGCACCGGCACCCCGACCGGAACCGGCACCCCGAGCCCCACCGGCACCCCCACCGGCACCCAGGGCGGCACATCGAGCCCCACCGCCACACCGACCGGCCTCCAGCCCCGCGTCCTCGACGACCTCGCCGACGAGGCCTTCCTCGACGACGAGCTGAACAGCACCGGTTCGACGGCCAAGCAGCGCACGGTGACTGTGGCGTTCCGCACGTCCAACGTCATCGTCACCATCGCCTACGAGGAGCAGCCGGCGACCGTCGGAGTCGCCCCGGACAGCGAGGAAATGCAGGACAGGGCCCGGAAACTGGCCGCGCGACTGGCCGACTCGCTCGCCGAGTAACGCCCTTTCGCGCCCCGGGTAAAGCGGCTGAACCGAGTCCGCACAGTTCCCTCACCGCGTACCGTGACCCCTCGAACCCGTAACCCGAGCGTCACGAGTGAAGGAACCATGCAGCGACGAGCACAGCGAGCCGACCAGCCCAAGCAGCGACCCAGCCGTCTCAACAGCGTCCTCGCCGGCGCGGCGGCCGTCCCCGTGATGCTGATCGCCGCAGGCTGCTCCTCGGACTCCTCCGGCGCCGACGCCAAGGCGTCCGAGAGCCCGGCGAGCGCGTCCGCGAGCCCCTCGCCCACCGTGGAGGCGGCGGTGTACGCGAAGCTGCCCGAGCCCTGCAAGGTGCTGTCGAAGAAGACGCTGGAGGAACTGGTCCCGGAGGCGGGCAAGTCGGGCAAGGAAGGCAACTCGGACGATGTCTCCGTCCGGGCCGGATGCTCCTGGGACAGCCTCGACAACAACGGCGTCAAGGGCTCCCAGTTCCGCTGGCTGAACGTCTCGCTGCTGCGCTTCGAGTCCGACGCCGCGCGCGGCGCGGGCGAGCAGCGGGCGCAGAAGCACTACTCGAAGCAGGTCGCCGACGCGAAGTCCGCCGATGGCGCCAAGAACACCAAGTCCGAGCAGGTCACCGGCACCGGCGACCAGGCGACGGCCGTGCGTTACGACCTGAGGAAGAAGGAAGGCGCCTTCAAGCAGCAGACGGTCGTGGCGCGCGTCGAGAACGTCGTCGTCACGGTCGACTACAACGGCGCGGGCCTGGCAGGCGACAAGTCGCCCGACACCGACGACCTGATGAAGGCGGCGCAGAAGGCGGCCAAGGAGGCGGTGGCGGCCGTCACGAAGGCGAACGGGGCGGACGCCGCGGCGGCCCCGAAGAGCCCGAAGTCGCCGTCCGGCTCGTCGTCCAAGCCGTCCTCGAAGTCGTCCTCGAAGGTGTCCGCTTCGTCCAAGTCGCCGGCGAAGAAGAGCTGACCCGGGGAACGGTGCAGGATCACCGGCAGCCACCGGAAGAGTCACGGAAGGGCTGACGTACACGGTCCGGCCACCCGTTCCCCGGACGCATGTGCCACCCTGTTGGGCGCGCAACAACACGCAGTGGGAGGGGAATACGGTGGCCGCGCCACTACAGCTGACACGGATGCACCGCGTTCTCATCGGCGTGGTCGTCTTCGGTGCCGTGATCATCGCGGGCATCGGCTTCGCGGGATCGTACGCAGCCGTTCGCGAACTGGCGCTGAAGAAGGGCTTCGGGGACTTCAGTTACGTCTTCCCGATCGGCATCGACGCGGGCATCTGCGTCCTGCTCGCCCTGGATCTGCTCCTGACCTGGATCCGCATCCCCTTCCCGCTGCTCCGCCAGACGGCCTGGCTGCTGACGGCGGCGACGATCGCCTTCAACGGCGCGGCGGCCTGGCCGGACCCGCTGGGCGTCGGTATGCACGGCGTCATCCCGATCCTGTTCGTCGTCGCCGTGGAGGCGGCCCGGCACGCGATCGGCCGCATCGCGGACATCACGGCGGACAAGCACATGGAGGGCGTCCGCCTCACCCGCTGGCTGCTCTCCCCGGTCCCGACCTTCCTGCTCTGGCGCCGGATGAAGCTCTGGGAGCTGCGCTCCTACGACCAGGTGATCAAGCTGGAGCAGGAGCGCCTCGTCTACCAGGCCCGCCTCCGCTCCCGGTACGGCCGCGCCTGGCGCCGTAAGGCACCGGTGGAGGCCCTGATGCCGCTCCGCCTCGCCAAGTACGGCGTCCCCCTCGCGGACACGGCCCCGTCGGGCCTGGCGGCGGCGGGCATCGAGCCCACCCTCATACCCCCGGCACCGATACCGGAACTGACGCCGGCGCCCGCCACGGCCGCGACCGTGGCCGCGCCTCCCGGCGAGCAGCGCACCCCGGACGACAGAGCCCCGGACGCGGACCGACTGGACCAGACACCTCAGCCGGAGCAGAACCCCTGGCTCCACGCCCGCGATCCTCAGACGATCGAGTACCACGGCGGCTACGACCCCACCTACGACCCGGAGGCGGCGTACGCCCAGTGGTACGAGGAGCAGCAGCGGGCCGAGCAGTACCAGCAGCAGTTCGAGGAGCCCCCACCGTCCCCGGAGCCCTCTCCGGAGGACACCGGCACGTTCCCCATCCCGGTCGGCCCCAACCGCACCCGGGAACTGGGCGAGGGCGGCGGCACCGCGCCCCACGAGCCGACCGAGGAGGACTACTACCTGGTCTTCAAGAAGTCGATCGACGGCAGCTACCCCACCTCCGGCCAGTTCCGGGACGACGTGGAGGCGACGTACGGCACCACGCTCCCGCCGCGCGAGGCCGAGCGCATGGTCAACCGCTTCACGAACCGGCACACCGCGGAGCTCCAGGAAGACCACATCGCCTGACCCGCACGAAAAAGAGGCCCTCTTCCCGAGGGCCTCTTTTTGTATACGCCTAGTCGCCGAGCAGGCGCCGCACCCGCTCCTGTCCCACCGCCAGCAGCAGCGTGGGCAGCCGCGGCCCGGTGTCCCGGCCCACCAGCAGGTGATACAGCAGCGCGAAGAACGTCCGCTGGGCGGTCTTGATCTCCGGCGGCAGCTCCTTGGGCGTGGCGTCGGCGGAGAACCCGGCCTGGACCTTGGGCACCCCGTAGACCAGGTGGGTCAGCCCGTCCAGCGACCAGTGCTCCGCCAGCCCGTCGAGGAGCAGCCGCACCGACCGCTGGGACGGCTCGTCCAGCGACTTCAGCAGCTCGGCGTCGGGCTCCTCGCGCACGATGGTCCGCTGGTCGGCGGGGACGTGCGTGTTGATCCACGCCTCGGCCTTGTCGTACCGCGGGCGCACCTCGTCCAGCGAGCCGAGCGGCTTGTCGGGCTCCAGCTCGCTCAGGATCCGCAGCGCCTGGTCCGCGTGCCCGGCGGTGATGTCGGCGACGGACGCGAGCGTCCGGTACGGCATCGGCCGCGGCGTCGCGGGCAGCTCACCGGCGGCCGTACGCACCGCACGCGCGTGCGCGGCGACGTCGGCCGGCAGCGCGGAGCCGTCGGCCACCTTGGCGTCGAGCTTGTCCCACTCGTCGTAGAGCCGCTGGATCTCCTGGTCGAAGGCGATCTTGAACGACTGGTTGGGCCTGCGCCGGGCGTACAGCCAGCGCAGCAGCTGCGGCTCCATGATCTTCAGCGCGTCGGCCGGGGTGGGCACCCCGCCCCGGGAGGAGGACATCTTCGCCATCCCGGAGATCCCGACGAACGCGTACATCGGGCCGATCGGCTGCGTGCCGCCGAAGATCCCGACGATCTGGCCGCCCACCTGGAAGCTGGACCCCGGGGACGAGTGGTCGACACCGCTCGGCTCGAAGATCACGCCCTCGTAGGCCCACCGCATCGGCCAGTCGACCTTCCAGACCAGCTTGCCGCGGTTGAACTCGTTCAGCCGGACGGTCTCGGAGAAACCGCAGGCCGTGCACGCGTACGTCAG
Source organism: Streptomyces sp. NPDC052023 (assembly GCF_044548465.1). Taxonomy (NCBI): domain Bacteria; kingdom Bacillati; phylum Actinomycetota; class Actinomycetes; order Kitasatosporales; family Streptomycetaceae; genus Streptomyces; species Streptomyces sp. NPDC052023. The sequence continues at coordinate 119,729 of NZ_JBIUBW010000021.1, forward strand.
CTCGGTGGTGTTGTCGTCGTAGGAGGTGACGGTCGTGAGGTCCTTCTCGCAGTTGCCGCAGTACGGCTTGTACGGGAAGTACCCGGCGGAACCGGAGCTGCCGTCGTCCTCGCCGGCCGCCCCCGACCCCTCCGCGGCCTCGATCTCGGCCTCGTCGACGGGCTTCTGCTGCGGCTTCTTCCCGGCCTTGGGCTTGGTCCGGTACTGCGCGAGCACGGCGTCGATGTCGCCGCGGTGCCGCATCGCGTGCAGGATCTGCTCGCGGTACACCCCGGAGGTGTACTGCGCGGTCTGGCTGATCCCGTCGAACTCGACGCCCAGCTCGGCCAGCGACTCGATCATGGCCGCCTTGAAGTGCTCCGCCCAGTTGGGGTGCGGCGACCCGGCGGGGGCGGGCACGGAGGTCAGCGGCTTGCCGATGTGCTCGCCCCAGGACGTGTCGACCCCGGCGACCCCGGCGGGCACCTTCCGGTACCGGTCGTAGTCGTCCCACGAGATCAGGTGCCGGACCTCGCGGCCCCGGCGCCGGATCTCGTCGGCGACGAGGTGCGGGGTCATGACCTCGCGCAGATTCCCCAGGTGAATGGGGCCGGAGGGCGAGAGCCCGGACGCGACGACAACGGGTTTGCCCGGGGCCCGACGCTCCGACTCCTCGATGACCTCATCCGCGAAACGGGAGACCCAGTCGGTGGTCTCGGTGCTCTGAGCCACGATCGGCACGTCCTTCTTTCTCCTGAGGCAGCCGGTACGGTCAACGGCCGGCGCCCCCATTCTCCCAGCAACGACGGCAACGGCGAAAACGCCTTTTCAAGCAGCCGCCCCAGGGGCGCGGGGGACTACGCGAGCGGCCCCCACCGCCCCGCGGCCAGAAAACCGCTTCACCCCCCATGGGATACTGACCGTGTCTATCTGAACCCACGAGGAGAACGGGCACCCACTCCTATGGCCTCGGTCACGTCGCTCACCGATCTCGTCAACCAGCGCCTCACGGACGCCCTCTCGGCCACCCTGCCGGCCGCGGACGCGGACCCGCTGCTGCGACGAAGCGACCGGGCCGACTTCCAGGCCAACGGCATCCTCGCGCTGGCCAAGAAGGCGAAGGCGAACCCCCGGGACCTGGCGACCCAGGTGGTCGCGCAGGTCACGTCCGGTGACGTGATCAAGGACATCGAGGTCTCCGGCCCCGGCTTCCTCAACATCACGCTCACCGACAAGGCGATCACGGAGAACCTGGCCGCGCGGTACGCGGACCCCCAGCGTCTCGGTGCCCCCTACGCGGACGCGCCCGGCACCACGGTCATCGACTACGCCCAGCCGAACGTGGCGAAGGAGATGCACGTCGGCCACCTGCGCTCCGCGGTGATCGGTGACTCGGTCGTCCAGCTCCTGGAGTTCACCGGCGAGAACGTCGTCCGCCGGCACCACATCGGCGACTGGGGTACCCAGTTCGGCATGCTCATCCAGTACCTGGACGAGCACCCGCACGAGTTGGACCACAAGGCCTCCGAAGTCAGCGGCGAGGAGGCGATGTCGAACCTCGACCGCCTCTACAAGGCCGCCCGCAAGCTGTTCGACTCCGACGAGGAGTTCAAGACGAGGGCACGCCGCAGGGTGGTCGACCTCCAGGCGGGTGACCCGCACACGCTCGCCATGTGGCAGAAGTTCGTCGACGAGTCGAAGATCTACTTCTTCTCCGTCTTCGAGAAGCTGGACATGGAGGTCCGCGACCCGGACATCGTCGGCGAGTCGGGCTACAACGACATGCTCGCGGAGACCTGCCGGCTGCTGGAGGAGTCGGGCGTGGCGGTCCGCTCCGAGGGCGCCCTCTGTGTCTTCTTCGACGACATCAAGGGCCCGGACGGCAACCCGGTCCCGCTGATCGTCCAGAAGTCGGACGGTGGTTACGGCTACGCGGCGACCGACCTCTCCGCGATCCGCGACCGCGTCTTCAACCTGAAGGCGAACAGCCTGATCTACGTCGTGGACGCCCGCCAGTCCCTGCACTTCAAGATGGTCTTCGAGACCGCGCGCAAGGCGGGCTGGCTCAACGGCGACGTGAAGGCGTACCAGTTGGCTTTCGGCACTGTCCTCGGCAAGGACGGCAAGCCCTTCAAGACCCGTGAGGGCGAGACGGTCCGCCTGGTCGACCTCCTGGACGAGGCGATCGACCGCGCCACGGCGGTGGTGCGGGAGAAGGACACCCAGCGGCAGCTCTCCGAGGAGGAAGTCGCCGAGCGCGGCACCCAGGTGGGCATCGGCGCGGTGAAGTACGCCGACCTGTCGACCTCGGCCAGCCGTGACTACAAGTTCGACCTGGACCAGATGGTCTCGCTGAACGGCGACACCTCCGTCTACCTCCAGTACGCCTACGCCCGGATCCGGTCGATCCTGCGCAAGGCCGGCGAGAGTCGCCCCGAGCCCCACCCGGAGCTGGACCTGCACGAGGCGGAGCGCGCGCTGGGCCTGCACCTGGACGCGTTCGCGGAGACGGTGACGGAGGCAGCGGCGGAGTACGCCCCGCACAAGATGACGGCGTACCTGTACCAACTGGCGTCGCTGTTCACGTCGTTCTACGACAAGTGCCCGGTGATCAAGCCGGAGCCTCCGAAGGACATCGCCGAGAACCGCCTGTTCCTCTGCGACCTCACGGCTCGCACCCTCCACCAGGGCATGGCCCTGCTGGGCATCAGGACGCCCGAGCGTCTCTGAGTCCCGCCCGAACACCGCGCCACGCGGTAGCGCACCACGCCCTACCGCACGCGCAGCATCGCGGCCCGCTGGACCCGGCCGCGCCGCCCGCACAGCAGAAGGCCGCCCGGCGGAACCGGGCGGCCAGGGTGGTGCGTGGGTGCGTCAGGCGTGGGCCGGAGCCAACTTCGGGTTCTCGCCGTACTTGTTGCCGCCCGTCTCGCCCTCGAGGCACATGAAGACCAGCAGCACGATCGAGCCGACGAGCGGAACGAGGCCGATGAGGATCCACCAGCCCGTACGGCCGGTGTCGTGCAGTCGCCGAACCGTGACGCCCAGAGAGGGCAGCAGGAGGCCGAGGGCCAGAATGGCGCCGAGGATCTGCGAGCCGATGACGGCGAAGTCGACGATCGCCAGCACGACGGCGAGGATCACGTAGACCAGCACGTACATCCAGTATTCCTTGCGACGCGCGCGCCCGCTGAACACCGCGTACTTCTTGACGACTTCGATGAACCAGTTCATTGCGTCCCCCCAGGGATCGATGTACGGAAGCCTCACCGATCGGATCCGGCCAGACGCAGACCGTATGTACCTGACGCGATCCCGTCAACTCGATAGGCCCGGCCCCATCCAGTCCCCGGCCGGCTCGGACCGCGCGCCTCCGAGGGCCGGCAGCCGTCTCTTTTCCGGGCACATCGCACCAAGATCTCCGGACGGCAGGGCACACTCGCACGGAGCGGCGGGGCGGGGACGGGACCACGACACCCAGCAGCGGCCGAACCGTGCGCGATCCGTTGCAGTCTCTACGCCGCTTCGAGGCTGGAACGATCTCGAACCGTTGCCTCTCCGCCCGCTCCCTCGGGGCCCACTGTCAGTGGGCGGCTTTACAGTCACCGACATGGCGACTCTTCCGAACCCGCTACCCACGCTGGCGACCGACCCGAGCGGCCGTTCCCTCGGCCTCAGACTTCCGCCCGGGACCTTGATCGACGTCACGGACGAGGGTTTCTGGCACGAGCCGCTGCTGTGGCACGCCTCGCAACCCGCGACCCCCGGTGACTGGACGGCGCTGCAAGGGGCCCGCACCGCAGGCCTGCTTCCGCTCCTCATGGACGTGGGCGGCAGCCAGGGCGGCCCCGAGGCCTGGGAACTGATGCCGGGTGACACCTCGTACCCCGGAGACCACGACCCGGAAGAGGTACTGTCCGAGTACTGGGAGGACACCGAGGACGACGAGTGGCCGGGCCTGGCCCCCGAACCCCGGGTGGTCACCCCCGCCCCCGACCCCGACGCGCTGGCCGCGGACCTCGCCGACCACCTGCTCACGGACGGAACCTGGCTCAAGGAACCCCGCGTCGCCCTGGTCCCCGCCCGTCGCAGTGCGGACATCCCCGCGGCGATCGGCTGGTCGGGCCCCGTCAATCACGAGGGGGACGTGGCCCGCATCAGCGCGGTGCTCCGCTCCTGGGAGGACCGCTTCGGCGTGCGTGTCGTCGCGCTCACCTTCGACCAGCTGATCCTCTCCGTCGCGGCACCGCCCACCACCCCCGACGAGGCGCGGGCGGTGGCGGCCGAGCACTACGCGTTCTGCCCGGACAACCTCGACCAGGGCGCGACCCCGTCCCTGGATGCTTACGCCGGGCAACTCATCGACCAGGAAATCTGGTCCTTCTGGTGGGACTGACCGGAATGAGGAAGACAGATGAGCGAGAAGGCGCGGAAGCTGTTCGAGGCGCTTGACCTGGACAGGAACGGGATCCTGACCCGCGAGGAGGTGATCGTCGCCCTGCGGACCAAGGGCCCGACCCTCGCGGCCTCGGGGGTGCTGCCCTTCTGGGGTGTGGGGGACACCGACGCCTCGTCCGCGCTGTTCGACGCGGCCGACCAGAACGGGGACGCGGTGCTCACGCTGGAGGAGTTCTCGGCGGTGGTGGACCGCCGGTTCGGCTGGCGCTGACATCTCGCTCCCCTGGTGCGACGCTGGAGGCAACAGGTTTCCGAGGGGACTCGGGAGGCCCGATGGGACGGGACGTTCCGGCGGTGGTCTTCACCCGCGAGGACCGCCGCCGGTACCGGATCAAGGTGCAGCAGTGCCTCGACGCCTTCGCCCAGATGCTGCGCGAGTCACGGTTCGAGTCGGAGCGTCCGCAGGTCGGACTGGAGATCGAGCTGAACCTGGTCGACGACGACGCCGAGCCGGCGATGCGCAACAGCGACGTGCTGGAGGCGATAGCGGACCCCGCGTGGTCCACGGAGCTGGGCCGGTTCAATCTGGAGATCAACGTTCCGCCGCGCCGTCTGACCGAGGGCGGCCCGGACTCCTGGGAGTCGGAGGTCCGCGCCGCGCTGAACCATGCCGACGAGCGCGCCAGGTCGGTGGGCGCCCGGCTGATCATGATCGGCATCCTTCCCACGCTCCAGCAGCAGCACGCCGGTGAGCGCGCCCTGTCGGAGAACCCGCGCTACCGGCTGCTCAACGACCAGGTCTTCGCGGCCCGGGGCGAGGACCTGCGGATCGAGGTGGACGGCGTCGACCGGCTGCGGACGTACGCCGACACGATCACCCCGGAGGCCGCGTGCACCAGCACCCAGTTCCACCTCCAGGTCTCACCGGAGGAGTTCCCCGGCTACTGGAACGCGGCCCAGGCCATCTCGGGCATCCAGGTCGCGCTCGCGGCCAACGCGCCGTTCCTGTTCGGCAAGGAGCTGTGGCACGAGACGCGGATCCCGCTGTTCGAGCAGGCCACCGACACCCGCCCGCAGGAGATCAAGGTGCAGGGGGTGCGTCCCCGGGTGTGGTTCGGGGAGCGCTGGATCAACAGCGTCTTCGACCTCTTCGAGGAGAACCTGCGCTACTTCCCGGCCCTGCTGCCCCTGTGCGACGAGCAGGACCCCCTGGAGACGCTGGAGCAGGGCGACGTCCCCGAGCTGGGCGAGCTGACGCTGCACAACGGCACCATCTACCGCTGGAACCGCCCGGTCTACGCCATCGCCCACGACAAGCCGCACGTCAGGGTGGAGAACAGGGTGCTGCCCGCCGGCCCGACCGTCGCCGACACCCTCGCCAACGGCGCCTTCTACTACGGCCTCACCCGCGCCCTGGTGGAGGAGGAACGGCCGGTGTGGTCCCGGATGTCCTTCGCGGCCGCCGAGGAGAACCTGCACACGGCGGCCCGGCACGGCATCGACGCCCGCCTGTACTGGCCCGGCATGGGCGAGGTCCCGGCCCCCGAACTCGTCCTGCGCCGCCTCCTCCCCCTCGCCCACCGGGGACTTGAGCAATCCGGCATGGACGACGCCTGGCGTGAGCCGCTGCTCGGCATCATCGAGCAGCGGTGCGTCACCGCCCGCAACGGCGCGGTCTGGCAGAAGGAGATGTTCCACCGGGCGGCCGCCTCCGCCGCCGGCCGCCACGAGGCGCTCCGCCGGATGACACAGCTGTACATCGACTACATGCATCTCAACGCCCCCGCCCACACCTGGCCGGTCGACTGAGGCGGTGGGCGATGCCCGCTTGGCACCTGCGCGACTACCACGACGACGACCTGGACCAGGCGATCCAGCTCTGGGACCAGAGCCGGCGGTCGGACCAGGACCCGGTCTTCCCGGTCTCCGAGGTGATCGCGGCGGCCAAGGCCGGCCAGCCCGCGGTGGTGGCGGTGGTCGGTGACGAACTGGTCGGCACGGCCATGGCCCAGGCGTACGAAAAGCGCGGCTGGATCCTCTGGGTGGCACTCGCCTCACGGTGGCGCGAGCGCGGTATCGGCAGCGCCCTCCTCGCCGACCTGGAGCGGCGCCTGCACGCGCTGGGCGTGCGCCACGTCAGCGCCCTGCTGCCGGCCGGGGCCGCGGGGACGACGGCCCTGGAGAATTCCGGCTACCGCTCCCGTGAGGGCCTGACCTACTACGAGAAGGCCGAGCCCCCGGGTGCCGCCGACGCGGACGTCCTCGCCGCGCTGGGCGGACGGATGCTGCCGGAGGGCCTGTGGGGCGCGATGGCCGGCATGAGCCACGAGAAACAGGTCGTCGACCGCCGGGTCGTGCTGCCCCTGCAGGAGCCGGCACTGGCCGAGCGGTACGGCGTCCTGCCGCCCAAGGCGATCATCCTTTTCGGTCCGCCCGGCACCGGGAAGACCAGCTTCGCCAAGGCCGTCGCCTCCCGCCTCGGCTGGCCCTTCGTGGAGCTCTTCCCGTCCAGGCTGGCGGCCGACACCAGCGATGGACTGGCCGCCGCACTGCGCGAGGCCTTCGCGGTACTGGCGGAACTCGACTCGGTGCTGCTCTTCATCGACGAGGTGGAGGAGATCGCCGGAGCGCGCTCGGGAAAGGCGGTCGATCCCGGGCACGGGGTGACCAACGAGCTGCTCAAGCTCATCCCCGTCTTCCGCGAGCAGGACGCCCGTCTGCTGGTCTGCTCCACCAACTCGGTCCGCTCGCTGGACGCGGCATTCCTGCGGCCGGGCCGGTTCGACTACGTCATCCCCATCGGCCCGCCGGACCCGGCCGCCCGCTCCGCGATCTGGGCCCGCTACCTCGCGGGCACCGCCGGCGCGATCGACGTCGATCAACTGGTCGCGGCCAGCGAGCTGTTCACTCCGGCCGACATCGAGTTCGCGGCCCGCAAGGGCTCGCAGGCCGCGTTCGAACGGGAGGTCACCCACCGCCAGGGCCTCCCGGCGACCACCGAGGACTACCTGACGGCCATCACCGACACCCGCCCCACACTCACTCCCCGGCTGATCGAGGAGTTCACGGAGGACATCGGGAAGTACAGTCGGCTCTGAGGGAGCTTCTAGCCCCTTCCCAGCTTCTGGGCCACCTCGGTGGCCCAGTAGGTGAGGATGTTCTGCGCCCCGGCCCGCTTGATACCGGTCAGCGACTCCACAATGGCCCGCTCCCGGTCGATCCAGCCCTTCTCGGCGGCGGCCTCGATCATCGCGTACTCACCGGAGATCTGATAGGCGGCCACCGGCACGTCCGACACGTCCGCGACCCGCGCCAGGATGTCCAGATAGGGCCCGGCAGGCTTCACCATCACCATGTCGGCCCCCTCCTCCAGATCAAGAGCGAGTTCCCGCATCGAGTCCCCGACGTTGGCGGGATCCTGCTGATACGTCTTGCGGTCGCCCCGCAGCGAGGAGGCGACGGCCTCCCGGAAGGGCCCGTAGAACGCCGACGCGTACTTGACGGTGTAGGCGAGGACGGCCACGTCCTCCCGCCCGATCTGATCCAGGGCATCCCGGACGACCCCGACCTGCCCGTCCATCATCCCGCTGGGCCCCACGACATGAGCCCCCGCGTCGGCCTGGACCTGGGCCATCTCGGCGTACCGCTCCAGGGTCGCGTCGTTGTCGACGCGCCCGAACTCGTCGAGCACACCGCAGTGCCCATGATCGGTGGTCTCGTCGAGACAGAGATCGGACATCACCAGCAACTCGTCGCCGACCTCGGCCCGCACGTCCCGCAGGGCGACCTGCAGGATCCCGTCCGGATCGGTCCCGGGAGTCCCCACCGCGTCCTTCTTGGAGTCCTCCGGCACCCCGAACAGCATGATCCCGGAGATCCCGGCAGCCACGGCCTCGGCAGCGGCCTTCTTCAGGCTGTCCCGGGTGTGCTGCACGACCCCGGGCATGGAGGCAATGGCCACCGGTTCACTCACGCCCTCCCGCACGAACGCGGGCAGGATGAAGTCGGCGGGATGCAACCGGGTCTCGGCGACCATGCGCCGCATGACGGGCGAGGTGCGCAGCCGACGAGGACGAGAACCGGGAAAGGATCCGTACTTCGACATACGCCCACGCTACGCCCGCCCGCACTCCCCACTTACCAACACCCCGTCGGCCGGGCACAGGACCGCCCGCGACCACAGGGCGCCGCCGCACGGCGCCGGGGCACCCGACGCGAGCGGGCCGCCGCGGGCATCCAGCCCGCGGCGGCCCGCCGCCAAGCACCCGTCAGGTGGTCGTACGCCTCCGCCGAGCCCCCGGCCGCCGCTCGCTCGGCCGCGTCACCGGGTCCCCGGCTTCGAGAGCCGCGGCCCGCCGCTTCATCCCGAAGTCGGCCAGCGCCTCCGCCAGCTTGTGCACGGACGGCTCAGGAGCCATCACGTCCACCCGGAGCCCGTGCTCCTCGGCGGTCTTGGCCGTAGCGGGCCCGATGCACGCGATGACGGTCACGTTGTGCGGCTTGCCGGCGATACCCACCAGGTTCCGCACCGTGCTCGACGACGTGAAGAGCACGGCGTCGAAGCCGCCACCCTTGATCGCCTCGCGCGTCTCCGCGGGCGGCGGCGACGCCCGCACGGTCCGGTAAGCCGTGACGTCGTCGACCTCCCACCCGAGCTCGATCAGCCCGGCGACGAGTGTCTCCGTGGCGATGTCGGCCCGAGGCAGGAACACCCGGTCGATCGGGTCGAACACGGGGTCGTACGGCGGCCAGTCCTCCAGCAGCCCCGCCGCCGACTGCTCCCCGCTCGGCACCAGATCAGGCTTCACACCGAAGGCGACCAGCGCCTTCGCCGTCTGCTCCCCCACCGCGGCGACCTTGATCCCCGCGAAGGCCCGGGCGTCGAGCCCGTACTCCTCGAACTTCTCCCGGACCGCCTTCACGGCGTTCACCGAAGTGAAAGCGATCCACTCGTAGCGGCCCGTCACCAGCCCCTTGACCGCCCGCTCCATCTGCTGAGGCGTCCGCGGCGGCTCGACGGCGATCGTCGGCACCTCGTGCGGCACGGCCCCGTACGACCGCAGCTGGTCGGAGAGCGAGGCCGCCTGCTCCTTGGTCCGCGGCACGAGCACCTTCCAGCCGAACAGCGGCTTGGACTCGAACCACGACAACTGCTCACGCCGAGCCGCGGCGGAACGCTCCCCGACCACGGCTATCACGGGCCGCCCGCCCTCCGGCGAGGGCAGCACCTTCGCCTGCTTCAGGGTCTGGGCGATCGTCCCGAGCGTCGCGGTCCACGTCCGCTGCCGCGTCGTGGTCCCCGCGACCGTCACGGTCAGCGGCGTGTCGGGCTTGCGCCCCGCGGACACCAGCTCACCGGCGGCGGAAGCCACGGCGTCGAGCGACGTCGACACGACCACGGTCCCGTCGGACGCCCCGACCTCGGTCCAGCACCGGTCGGAGGCCGTCCGGGCATCGACGAACCGGACGTCCGCCCCCTGGGCGTCCCGCAACGGCACACCGGCGTACGCCGGCACCCCGACCGCGGCCGCGACACCGGGCACGACCTCGAACGGCACACCCGCCGCGGCGCAGGCGAGCATCTCCTCGGCGGCGTAGGTATCCAGTCCGGGGTCCCCGGACACCGCACGCACCACCCGCCTGCCGCCCCGCGCGGCCTCCATGACAAGATGTGCGGCATCCCGCACCGCGGGGGCCCCGACGGTTGCTGACGTACCGTCAACAACCGTCAGCTGAGGCGTGCCTGAGCCCGGACCGAGGTCCGGGGAAGGACCCGGCTCCGTGTTCACGACGGCGACGCCGGGCCTGGCGTGCGTACGTACCACGTCGAGCACTTCGTGCTCGGCGACGATGACGTCCGCGTTCGCCAGCGCCTCGACAGCGCGCAGAGTCAGCAGTCCCGGATCCCCGGGTCCGGCACCGAGAAAGGTGACGTGCCCGTGTTCCGGACCGGCGGCGGGAAGGGTGGTGGGGCTCACTGTGCTCGCTCCCCCATCAGACCGGCCGCGCCCTGGGCGAGCATCTCGGCGGCGAGTTCGCGGCCGAGTGCCACTGCCCGGTCGTGCGTGTCGGGCACGGGACCGGTGGTGGACAGCTGCACCGTGCGGGAACCGTCGGTCGTGCCGACGACGCCCCGCAGGCGCATTTCCTTGACAATCTGCCCGTCGGCCAGGAGGTCGGCCAGCGCGCCCACAGGGGCGCTGCAACCGGCCTCCAGGGCGGCGAGCAGGGACCGCTCGGCGGTCACGGCGGCCCGCGTCAACGGGTCGTCGAGCTCGCCGAGCATGGCGACCAGGTCCGCGTTGTGCGCGGCGCACTCGATCGCCAGTGCCCCCTGGCCGGGGGCGGGCAGAACCGTGTCGACCGACAGGAAGTCGGTCACCTCGTCGATCCGGCCGATCCGCTGCAGTCCGGCGGCGGCCAGTACGACGGCGTCGAGCTCGCCCTTGTGGACGTACCCGATCCGGGTGTCGACGTTGCCGCGGATCGGCACCGTCTCGATGTCCAGCCCGTGGCCGCGCGCGTACGCGTTCAGCTGCGCCATCCGGCGCGGCGAACCGGTGCCGACGCGGGCCCCGCGCGGCAGGTCGGTGAACTTCAGCGCGTCCCGGGCGACGATCACGTCCCGCGGGTCCTCGCGCAGCGGGACGGCGGCCAGCGCCAGGTCCTCGGGCTGCGTGGTCGGCAGGTCCTTCAGCGAGTGCACGGCGAAGTCGACGTCACCTCGCAGCAGCGCGTCGCGCAGCGCGGTCACGAACACACCGGTGCCGCCGATCTGCGCGAGGTGCTCGCGCGAGACATCGCCGTACGTGGTGATCTCGACGAGCTCGACGGGCCGTCCGGTCACCTGGCTCACGGCTTCCGCCACCTGCCCGGACTGGGCCATGGCGAGCTTGCTCCGCCTGGTCCCCAGCCTCAGTGCCTTCTCAGTCATGCCGGCCCTCGGTTCTGTGCGTTCTTCTCCATGCTTTCCTCGGCGCGGGAGACGGAGGCCACCGTCTCGGGGTCGAGGTCGAACAGGGTGCGCAGCGCGTCCGCGTACCCGGCACCGCCTGGCTCTGCCGCGAGCTGCTTCACCCGTACGGTCGGCGCGTGCAGCAGCTTGTCGACGACCCGGTGCACGGCCTGCCGGATCTCGCCGCGCTGCTTGTCGTCCAGACCCGGCAGCCGCCCGTCCAGCCGGGCGATCTCGCCGGCCACGACATCGGCGGCCATCGTCCGCAGCGCGACCACGGTCGGCGTGATGTGCGCGGCCCGCTGGGCGGCCCCGAACGCCGCCACTTCGTCGGAGACGATGTGGCGCACCTGGTCGACGTCGGCCGCCATCGGAGCGTCCGCGGAGGCCTCGGCGAGCGACTCGATGTCGACGAGCCGCACGCCGGCCAGCCGGTGCACGGCCGCGTCGATGTCCCGCGGCATCGCGAGGTCGAGCAGGTACAGGACCGGCTCGGGGCGCGGCACCTCGGCGACCGGCTCGGGCTTGCGGTACTCGGGGATCCGGCCGGTTCTGGCGACGGTCGCGGCCAGCGCGGTGATCAGTTCGGGCGTCACCTCGGGAGTGCGGCGCGCCGCCTCCCGTCGCTCGACCGCGCTGCCGGCGGCCCAGGCGGCGTGCTGCTCCAGCGTCGCCGCGTCCATGCCGGCCACGGCGGCCTCCCCCATCACGGAGAAGCCGGGAGCGGTCAGGTCCAGGGGGCAGTTCTCGTCGGCCCCCACGGAAGTGGGCGGCAACGGCGTCTGCCGTGCGTCCGTCTTCGGCGTCGCGGGGGACTGCGCGGCCGTCTCCTCGACCTGCGCGGGGCGGCCGGTGCGGCCCTCGACCGCGGCCGCGATCTCCTCCGCCTGCATGACCAGACCCGTGGCTCCGGTGCAGGAGACCGCGATGTCGGCACGTGTCAGCTCGGCCCGCACCGAATCCATCGGTACCGCCCGGGCCACCACGTCCGTGTCGTCGGCCTGGTTCAGGATCTGCGCCAGGCGCTCGGCCCGGTCGAGGGTGCGGTTGGCGATGACGATCTCGCCGACCCCCGCCCGCGCCAGCGTCGCCGCGGCCAGCGACGACATCGAGCCGGCGCCGACGACCAGCGCGCGCTTGCCCCGCGCCCACTTCTCCACGGCCGCGCCGGAGGTCAGCTGCTCCAGGCCGAAGGTGACCAGGGACTGCCCGGCCCGGTCGATGCCGGTCTCGGTGTGGGCGCGCTTGCCGACCCGCAGCGCCTTCTGGAACAGGTCGTTCAGCAGCCGCCCGGCGGTGTGCAGCTCCTGCGCACGGGCCAGCGAGTCCTTTATCTGGCCGAGGATCTGGCCCTCGCCGACGACCATCGAGTCCAGCCCGCACGCCACCGAGAACAGGTGGTGGACGGCCCGGTCCTCGTAGTGCACGTAGAGGTACGGCGTGAGCTCGTCCAGTCCGACCCCGCTGTGCTGGGCGAGCAGCGTGGACAGCTCGGCGACACCGGCGTGGAACTTGTCCACGTCGGCGTACAGCTCGATGCGGTTGCAGGTGGCGAGCACCCCGGCCTCGGTGGCGGGTTCGGCGGCGACGGTGTCCTGCACCAGCTTGGCCTGGGCGTCCGTGCTCAGGGCGGCCCGCTCCAGCACGCTGACCGGAGCGCTGCGGTGACTCAGTCCGACGACGAGCAGACTCATGCCGGCATCACGGCGGGTACGTCCCCGTCGGGCCCCTTGTCGGCGGACTGCTTGCGGGCGGTGGCGGCCGGGGCGTCGCCGTCGGGCGTCGCGGCCTCCTCGCCGGCCTTGCGCTGCTCGTGGAAGGCGAGGATCTGCAGCTCGATGGAGAGGTCCACCTTGCGCACGTCGACGCCGTCCGGCACGGACAGCACGGTCGGCGCGAAGTTCAGGATGGACGTGACACCGGCGGCGACCAGCCGCTCGCACACCTGCTGGGCGGCGCCCGCGGGGGTCGCGATCACGCCGATCGACACGCCGTTGTCCTGGATGATCTTCTCCAGGTCGTCGGTGTGCTGCACCGGGATCCCGGCGACCGCACGGCCGGTGAGCGCGGCGTCGGCGTCGATGAGCGCGGCGACCCGGAAGCCACGGGAGGCGAAGCCGCCGTAGTTGGCGAGCGCGGCACCGAGGTTACCGATACCGACGATCACAACCGGCCAGTCCTGGGTGAGGCCGAGTTCGCGGGAGATCTGGTAGACGAGATACTCGACGTCGTAACCGACACCACGGGTGCCGTAGGAGCCGAGGTAGGAGAAGTCCTTGCGGAGCTTCGCGGAGTTGACTCCGGCCGCGGCCGCCAGTTCCTCCGACGAGACCGTGGGTACCGAGCGCTCCGACAGCGCGGTCAGGGCTCGGAGGTACAGCGGAAGACGGGCGACGGTGGCCTCGGGAATCCCTCGGCTACGGGTCGCCGGTCGGTGAGTTCGGCCAGTTGCCACGGTGCTCCTGCGGGTAGAGCGGGGCTTCGGGCGGTCATACGTCCCCGGACCGCCCCGTCGAATGCAGGCTATGTCTTTGTGAACGCGTGCACAAAGATGGTGTCCGATTTGCCCGGCCAACGTGACCGGGGTCACGCGTACTCCGTGAGGGGGTGAGAAGGGGGCCACAATCGAACACACTCCTGAAAAAGTTCCCGCCCCCGAGACCAGGTCGCCGTCGATCCTAAGCCAGACCGAGCGCCCGGTCAGGCCGTGAGCTACTGGGGAGTCACCCGGTGAGGGCCCTGCGGAGGCGGCCCTCGTCCACGCGCCAGAACGTGTGCTGCTCGCCGTCCACCAGTACGACAGGGATCTGTTCCCAGTACTTCTCGTGGAGGTCCTGGTCCTCGGTGATGTCCTTCTGCTCCCACGACACACCGAGATCGGCACAGACCTTCTCGATCACGATCTGTGCGTCATCACACAGATGGCAGCCGGGCTTGCGGACGAGCGTGACGAGGCGATCCTGGGGCGCGGCGGCGGGCGCCACGCCCGGGGTGGCGGACTTGCGGCGGAAAATCGGGCTCATGCCTGCCATTCTCGCGCCACGCCGGGCGGTCCGTTTAACGGTGCCGACGCGGAGAGTTCACTGCGTTCCAACCTCGCGCCTCCGGAACCTCCGAACGAAATGGCTATGCTCACGCCATGGCCGCTCTCGGATGGCTCACTCCCCGTAGGCGCTCCGCCACGGCGCGGAGCGTGTTGGCAGGCGAGGCCGCGGCGGAGGCCGCGCGCAAGACACAGGACACCTCCGTCGTCGCCGGCGGCGGCGAGCCTGAGTTCCCCGTGCGCGGCGACGACCAGGCCGCCGCGTTCTTCGACCTCGACAACACCGTGATGCAGGGCGCCGCGCTGTTCCACTACGGGCGGGGACTGTACAAGCGGAAGTTCTTCGAGACCCGTGATCTCGCGAAGTTCGCCTGGCAGCAGGCGTGGTTCCGGCTGGCCGGATTCGAGGACCCCGACCACATGCAGGACGTGCGGGAGTCGGCGCTGTCGATCGTGAAGGGGCACCGGGTCGCCGAGCTCCAGTCGATCGGCGAGGAGATCTACGACGAGTACATGGCCGAGCGGATCTGGCCGGGCACGCGTGCGCTGGCGCAGGCGCACCTGGACGCCGGGCAGAAGGTGTGGCTGGTGACGGCCGCCCCGGTCGAGATCGCGCAGGTCATCGCGCGGCGGCTGGGCCTCACCGGCGCGCTCGGAACCGTGGCGGAGTCGGTGGCCGGCGTGTACACGGGCAAGCTGGTGGGCGAGCCGCTGCACGGCCCGGCGAAGGCGGAGGCGGTGCGGGCGCTGGCCGCGGCGGAGGGGCTGGACCTGTCACGCTGCGCGGCGTACAGCGACTCCCACAACGACATCCCGATGCTCTCCCTGGTGGGACACCCGTACGCCATCAACCCCGACAGCAAGCTGCGCAAACACGCCCGGGAGCAGGACTGGCGCCTGCGGGACTACCGCACCGGGCGCAAGGCGGCGAAGGTCGGGATCCCGGCCGCCGCGGGAGTGGGCGCCGTCGCCGGGGGGACCGCGGCGGCGATCGCGCTGCATCGCCGCCGCCGTTAGGCCCCGCGTCGGCCCCACGGCTCCACGGCCCGCCGTACGCACGTGCGGCGGTGGGCCGGCCATGCGACGCGCCGTGAAGGGCAGCGCCCTGGACGCGGACGGCACCCCGTCGTGCCGGGCCGCTCGACCACCTCGACCCCGGGCGCAACGCCGAGCACTTTCGAAACGCCGGGCAATCCAGACCCCGTACCCACGCCGGGCACCTTCCAGTCCCCCCACCCGCACCCGGCCACAACACGCCCCGTACCGACCCTGAAGTCGAGCCCGTTCGATCAACAACCTGTCACTCTGCGGCACTTGATCGGCCGTCAATCGGTTACGGAAGCGACGTAATCGATGATTTGAGCAACTGGGCGTAGCAGTGCCTGTACGAAGCGTTATTCTCCTCAGACGCAAACCGGTACCCCTCTCGTCGCTACGACGGGTGAAAGGTCCCGCACTGCACGTGATGGAAGCTCTGCCTCTGGGAGTCCCGTGTACCCACACGTCGGGGTTGACGCCTCGGGCCTGGCTACGCTGCGCGCAACGGTCCACGACCTGTTGCGCGGCTTCGTCCCCACCGCGTACGCCGTCCCCGCATTCACCACCGCCGCGCCGGTCGGCCCGTGCTACGCACTGGCCGACGGCAGCGCCGCGGTCGGCAGACGTGGCCGCGCCTCCGGTGCCGCCACCGCACGGCGTCCGGCCGCCGACAGCGACAGCGCCCGGATGATGGACCTCGTGGAGCGCGCCCAGGCCGGCGAGGCCGACGCCTTCGGCCGCCTCTACGACCAGTACAGCGACACCGTGTACCGCTACATCTACTACCGGGTAGGCGGCAAGGCGACCGCCGAGGACCTGACGAGCGAGACCTTTCTGCGGGCACTGCGCAGGATCGGTACGTTCACCTGGCAGGGTCGCGACTTCGGCGCATGGCTGGTCACCATCGCGCGGAACCTGGTCGCCGACCACTTCAAATCCAGTCGGTTCCGGCTGGAAGTGACCACCGGCGAGATGCTCGACGCCAACGAGGTCGAACGCTCACCGGAGGACTCCGTGCTGGAGTCCCTCTCGAACGCCGCACTGCTGGACGCGGTACGCCGGCTCAACCCCCAGCAGCAGGAGTGCGTCACGCTCCGCTTCCTCCAGGGCCTCTCGGTGGCCGAGACCGCCCGCGTGATGGGCAAGAACGAGGGCGCCATCAAGACCCTGCAGTACCGCGCGGTGCGCACCCTCGCCCGTCTCCTCCCCGACGACGCCCGCTGAGCGCCGCATCCGAAGAAACACGCTCCGCAATCCCCAACTCACCATCGGTCAAAGACTGTTGACTTCGCCGCCCGTTCCTCCTCGGTCCGTAACCCAAGTGCCGCGCCGCTCGTTGTGCGGGATGCAGGCTCCCTGTGGTCACTCCCTGGCCGACTCCGACCCCTCGATCGTGTGGTTGTGGCCGGGGCGTGCAACCCTCAGGACCCCCTGGGGAGTCGACCGTCTTGACGAGAGGAGGTGCCGCCAGTGATCGCGAACGTATCGGCGCACCGGCGGGCGAACGCCTTCGCCCAGGCCCTGGAGGAGCAGTCCGATCGGGGCACGGCGGCCGAGCAGCCCGAGGAATCGGCCCCGGCTGCTACGGAACAACCGACCGAGCAGGGCCGCCTGTTGGCCCTCACGGCCGGTCTTGGCGCGTTGCCCAAGCCGGAGCTGGATCCCGAGGTCAAGGTCGTCCAGCGGGCGCAGCTGGTCGCTCAGTTCGAGGCCATGCTCCAGGGAGGCGGCGCGGCGGCATCCGGGCCCGACGTCCCCGAGCAGCGCTCCGCGCGGGGCCGGGGCGCCCACAGGGCCGCACCGCTGGGCAAGTTCCGCCCGCGTACGCGCCTGGCCAAGGGCCTCACCGCCGGCGGCCTCAGCGTAGGTGTCGCCGCCAGTGCCTTCGGCGGAGTGGCCGCCGCCAGCGGAGAGGCACTCCCCGGTGACTCGCTGTACGGGCTGAAGCGCGGCATCGAGGACTTCAAGCTCGGCCTCGCCGACGGCGACGACGAGCGCGGCCACATGTACCTCGACCAGGCGTCCACCCGGCTGAGCGAGGCCCGTCGGCTGATGGAGCGCGGCCGCAGCGGCCCCCTCGACCACGAGTCGCTCGGTGAGATCCGCCGTGCCCTGTCCGGTATGACGCACGACGCCTCCGAGGGCCGCCGGCTGCTGGCCGCGGCGTACGAACGCGATCCCGAGTCGCTGGGCCCCATCCAGGCGCTCTCCGCGTTCTCCCGCTCGCACCGCGACGCCTGGGGCGCCCTGCGCGAGCGGCTTCCGGTGCAGCTCGGCGATGTGAGTGAGCAGGTGTCGTCGGTGTTCGACGCCATAGACCAGGAAGTCGCCCCGCTGCAGTCCCTGCTGCCGCAGCCCCCCGCCCAGGGCGGCGCCGGCGAGGACCACAAGAGGCGCGGCCCCGGCAGCGGGCCAGCCACGGGAGCCACCGAGTCCGGACGCGGCTCGACGGCACCCAGCAGCGGCAGCGGCTCCTCGGACAGCGACCGCACCGGCAGCGACGGCCCGAGCCGGTCCGCCGAGACCGGCGACGAGTCCGACGGCCTGCTCGGTGGCAACACCGGAGGCCTGCTCGACCCGCCGAAGGACATCGGCAGCGCCTCTCCGTCCCAGAGCAGGCCACCGGCCACCGAGCCCGACATCACGGTGCCGCCGCTGCTCCCGGGTCTGCTGCCCGGCCTCGGCCTCGACGCCGAGGACGCCGAGTAGTTCTTCGGGCCTACGGCTGTGGGGGCGTCCCTCGTGAGAGGGGCGCCCCCGTTGTCGTATCCGCGCCGCGGTGATCCGCTGGACGCGGTCAGAAGAAGACCGAGCGGCGCTGCACCAGCAGTTTGTACAGCGTGTGCTGGATCTGCTCCCTGACCTGGTCGGTCAGGTTGAACATCAGCATCGGATCCTCGGCTGCCTCCGGCGGATAGCCGTCGGTGGGGATGGGCTCGCCGAACTGGATCGTCCACTTGGTGGGCAGGGGGATCGCACCGAGGGGGCCCAGCCACGGAAAGGTGGGCGTCAGCGGGAAGTACGGGAAGCCCAGGAGGCGCGCGAGCGTCTTCGCGTTGCCGAGCATCGGATAGATCTCCTCCGCGCCCACGATCGAGCACGGGACGATCGGAGTGCCCTGCCGCAGCGCGGTGGAGACGAAGCCGCCACGGCCGAAGCGCTGGAGCTTGTAGCGCTCGCTGAAGGGCTTGCCGATGCCCTTGAAGCCCTCCGGCATCACGCCGACGAGTTCACCCTGCCCGAGGAGGCGTTCGGCGTCCTCCGCGCAGGCGAGGGTGTGGCCGAGCTTGCGGGCGAGTTCGTTGACGACCGGGAGGACGAAGACCAGGTCGGCGGCGAGCAGACGCAGATGCCGGCCGGCCGGATGGTGGTCGTGCACGGCGACCTGCATCATCAGGCCGTCCAGCGGGAGGGTGCCGGAGTGGTTGGCGACGATCAGGGCGCCGCCCTCGGACGGGATGTTCTCGATGCCCTTCACCTCGACCCGGAAGTACTTCTCGTACACCGGGCGCAGCAGGGACATCAGGACCTGGTCGGTGAGTTCGGCGTCGTAGCCGAAGTCGTCGACCTCGTAGTCGCCGGTGAGACGGCGGCGCAGGAAGGCGAGGCCCGCGGCGACGCGCTTCTCCAGGCCGCCCTCGTCCGGGGGCCGCTGCTCGTCCTCGCAGGGCACTTCCGGCCGCTGTTCCTCGTCGGGCACGGGAACATCATCCTGCGCACGCGCGCGGCCGGGCAGGGGCTGGACATCACCCACCTCGCCCATTTCCCGGACCCGTGCGGACTCCCCGCCGGGCCGTCGGCTCCCCCCGCTCCGGCCGCGCCGCGGCGGCCGCTGCGCGGCGCTCCCGCGGGACCGGTCGTCGTCGAACGGAATGACCTTGGCGTCCGCCATCGTTGATGCGCTCCTCAGTTGGCGCTCTTCGTCGGGGGGTGGCCGCCGCCCGCGACAGGCAGTGCGGCGATGCGGGCGACCGCCCCCGCAAGGGCCTCGGGCGGCAGAAGTCCAGGTCCGCGGCTTCGCGCGAAGTCCGCAAACGTTTCCGCAGTGGTGTACTTCGGCTGGAACCCCAGCGTCTCGCGCATCTGGGTCGTGTCCACCACCCGGCCATGGGTCAGCAGTCGGATCTGCTCCGGTGAGAAGTCCGTCATGCCCAGAGTACGCACCAATGAGCCGGTCCACGTGACGGCGGGCAGCAGCAACGGCAGGGTGGGGCGGCCGAGCCGCCGGGAGCACTGGGAGAGCAGCACGACGCCGTCACCGGCGATGTTGAACGTGCCGCTGTTGAGGGTGCCGCGGCGCGGCTCGTGCGAGGCGATGCGCAGCACCTCGATCACGTCGTCCTCGTGCACGAACTGCAGCCGCGGGTCGTAGCCGAGGACGGTCGGCAGCACCGGCAGCGAGAAGTACGAGGCGAGCGGGGAGTCGGCGCTCGGGCCGAGGATGTTGGCGAACCGCAGCACGCACACCGCCACGTCCGGCCGGCGGCGCGCGAACCCGCGGACGTACCCCTCGACCTCCACCGTGTCCTTGGCGAAGCCTCCGCTGGGCAGCGACTTGGGCGGGGTCGTCTCACTGAACACGGCCGGGTCGCGCGGCGCCGACCCGTAGACGTTGGTGCTGGACTTCACCACCAGCCGCCGCACCGTGGGGGACTTCTGGCAGGCGCCGAGCAGCTGCATCGTCCCGATGACGTTGGTCTCCTTGACCGTGGCCCGGTTGCCGCTGCCCAGCGCGGTGGCGGTGACGTCCATGTGGACGACCGTGTCGGCGGCCGTCTCGGCCAGCACGCGCGCGATGGTGGGCTGCCGGATGTCGGCCCGGATGAAGTCCGCGCCGCCCAGATGGTGCTCGGGAGGTACCGCGTCCACGGCGACGACCCGTTCCACCTCGGGGTCCCGCTGGATCCGTCGTACGAACCGGCCCCCCAGCTGGCGGGCCACTCCGGTCACGAGCACGACCTTGCCCAAGATCCGCGCCTTCCTTCCAGCCCTCGTACCGCTGCCGAGTTCCCGTCTGCGGTCAACCTAGCGGTTAGTTGTTGCGCTGTGATGACTGCCTGCTGCAGCAGGTGACGGGAAATCTCGGTCGTACGACCAGAGTCTCCCGTGCACGGGAGCAGGCATACGCGCGCGGCCTGCGCCGGAATATGCGTGTGGCCCCCCACCGGACGGGGTGGGGGGCCACAGCCACGCTTTCGCGGCGTTGCGGTGCGTCGATCTACCGCTTGTGTTGCTTCTAAAAGCGGTTACTTCTTGTTACGACGCTGAACGCGCGTGCGCTTGAGCAGCTTGCGGTGCTTCTTCTTGGCCATCCGCTTGCGCCGCTTCTTGATAACAGAGCCCACGACTACCCTCGCTCACTTCTCATCACTCGGTGTTTGGGCGCCATGGGCCCACACGACCTACGAGGGGCTAGCCTACCCGCCCGAGCGCTGAGGTCGTAATCGAGGTGCACGGGGAGACCGGAAAGTGCCCTGAGCCGATCTCCCCGGATCGCCGTCAGGCGGTTTCCACCCCCACATAGCTGTCACGGAGGTACTCGTGAACCGCGTTCTCGGGGACGCGGAACGACCGCCCCACCCTGATCGCGGGCAGATGGCCGCTGTGCACCAAGCGGTACACGGTCATCTTCGACACTCGCATCACCGCGGCAACTTCCGCCACGGTAAGGAACTGGACCTCGCTCAGAGGCCTCTGATCTCCAGTTGCAGCCATGACACACCTGTACCTTCCGCACTCGACTTCGACGGCCACCGGCTTCCCCTTCCGGTGACTCTTCGTCGCTGCGTGCTCACTCCCCAGACTAGGGGCGGGTGATGCGAGTGGGGAAGAGGTGCACCGATCGGCGGCCTACTGTGACAGACACGCCCGATTGAGTACGTAGCGGGTAAGCGGCCGGTAGTAATCCGACCGCACTGCGTCATCAAGTGGAACGACCACCGCCACCCGCCCCTCGGCCTCGCCGACGAACGGCGCCGGATCGTTGGTGTCGGCCAGGCCGATGGCCTCGAACCCCAGCTGACCTGCACCGCAAACCCATCCGTGGTCCCCTACGACCAGCTCCGGGAGGGGCCCGCCGGCCTCGGCGACCGCGTCCAGAACGGTTCGAACCGGGAGGGGGGAATGAGTGTGTGCGCCGGTCGCACAACAGGGGCCGGGCGCGCCGGGTTCCTGCACCATCGCGACGCCTCGTACGTAGCCGAGGTTGTACGTGCGTAGGCCGAACCTAGTCGTTATGTCGACAGAGCGACCCTTCGCCGGTGTGAGGACGGCACATCCGGCCGCCGACAAGGCGTCCGCCAGCGCGCCGTAGAAACCGAGCAGCCGGTGCGGGTGACCGGTCCCGAGCAACACGGGAGCACCACGCTCCGCGACGGCGGCGAGCCGTTCGGAGAACGCCTCCAGGGCGGCGAGCGTCAGTTCCGGGTCAATCACGTCCTGGCCGGAAACACACCTCGGATCGGCGGACACCCCGCACTTGTCCGCCATCAGCTCGATCACATCCCGCTCGGTCCACGCCCGTTCGGGATCAATCCCGATCAGCAACCGGGGATCACGGGCCGCGAACCCCCGATAGCTCCGCAGACTCTCCTCTCGCGCGGTCGCCACGACCCCGGCCAGCCGAGCGGCCAGGAGATGCGCACGCAGTCGGGCTCGGGCAGCGGGCGGGGTGAGGATGGGCATGGGGGGATGGTGGCGGACCTGGGTGGGGAGGTGGGGCGGGAACGGGGATACGGGGCTCGGTTGGCGTAATGGAGCCGCCATCTACCGCGGCGGCGCCGGCCCTCACCGCCAGGCGGGCCAGGCACCCCCTGGGCCGGCAGGCCCCTGCCCCGGCACGCCGCTGGGCCGGCAACCCTGAGGCCGGCCCCTTCAGGCCAGCAGCCCCCGCAGCGGAAACGCGGCCCGGCGAGTAGCCAGCACTGCCTGATCCAGCCGGTCCGCAGGGTCGTACCCCGCCTCCCACTCCCGCCACTCCACCGGCCACCGCCCGTCGGTCATCCGCGACGGTGCCAACTGCCGCGTACGGGCGAAGACCTCCTGCCGCCACCCCTCGGGAATCATCGACTCGGGCGCCACCTCCCGCCCGGCCGCGATTCCCACCAGATGGGTCCAGGACCGCGGCACCACATCCACCACCGCGTAACCGCCCCCGCCCAGGGCCACCCAGCGGCCCCCGGCGTACTCGTGCGCCAGTTCATGGCAGGCGACCTGCACGGCCCGCTGCGCGTCCAGGGAAACCGCCAGGTGCGCGAGAGGATCCTCGAAATGCGTGTCGGCACCGTGCTGCGTCACCAGCACCTGCGGCCGGAACCCGGCCACAAGCTCCGGCACCACCGCATGGAACGCCCGCAGCCACCCGGCATCCCCCGTCCCCGCGGGCAACGCCACATTCACCGCCGACCCCGCGGCAGGCCCCTCCGCTCCCGTCTCCTCCGGCCACCCGGTCTGCGGAAACAGGGTCCGGGGATGCTCGTGCAGCGAGATCGTCAGTACCCGCGGGTCCTCCCAGAACGCCGCCTGCACACCGTCGCCGTGGTGCACGTCGACATCCACATAGGCCACCCGCTCCGCACCCAGCTCCAGCAACCGGGCGATGGCCAGCGAGGCGTCGTTGTAGATGCAGAACCCCGACGCCGCCGCCGGCATCGCATGATGCAGCCCACCCGCGAAGTTCACCGCGTGCAGCGCGCCCCCCCGCCACACGGCCTCCGCGGCCCCCACCGACTGCCCCGCGATCAGCGCCGACACCTCATGCATCCCGGCGAACGCGGGATCGTCCAACGTCCCCAGCCCGTACGACTGATCGGCCGCCCGCGGGTCCGCAGAGGCGGCCTTCACGGCCCCGATGTAGTCCTCCCGGTGCACCAGCCGCAGCGTCGACTCCCCCGCCGACTTCGCCGCCACTACGTCCAGCTCGCGATCGAGCCCGAACGCCTCGACCAGTCTCCGGGTCAGCGCCAGCCGGACCGGATCCATGGGATGGTCCGGCCCGAAGTCATAGCCCGTTACTGCCTCGTCCCACATCAGCTGTGCGCGGCCGCTCATGCCCGCCACCGTATCGGTACGGTTGAGCGGCGAACGACCGGGCGTACACGAGTGTCACCAGCACCAACACCATCGGCACGAGCATCGCGCCCCGATAGCTCCAGGCATCGCCCAGCGCCCCCACCAACGGCGAACCGATCAAAAACCCTACATAGTTGAAGATATTGAGCCGCGCCACGGCCGCGTCAGAGGCCCCGGGAAACAATCTCCCACCCGCCGCGAACGTCTGCGGCACCAGCACACACAACCCCAGCCCCACCAAGGTGAACCCGGCCATTCCGGCCCACGCCCCGGGCGCCCCCGCCACCACCGCGAACCCCACCGCGGCGACGACTGCCCCGCCCCGTACGACCCGCACGGCGCCGAACCGCCGCACCCCGAAGTCCCCCAGCGCCCGCCCCACGAGAGTGGTGACCATGTAGACGTTGTAGGGAACCGTCGCCATCTGCTCCGAGCTCCCCAGCACGTCCTGCAAGTACTTCGCACTCCAGTTGGAAACGGTCGCGTCCCCGATGTACGCGAAGGTCATCACCAGACACAAGGGCAGCAGCGCCCGGAAGACGACGCCGCCCGCCTCACCGGCGCCCGCACCGGCACCCGCCTCGGCGCCACCCCCGTCGACGTACCACCGGCTCCCCACCAGCGCCGCCGGCACCAGCACCCCCACCACCGGCAGATATGACACGACCAGCGCCAGCCCCCAGTGCGCCCCCACCCACGCCAACGATGCCCCTACGATCCCGCCCAGGCTGTACGCGGCATGGAAGCCGAGCATGATGCTGCGCCCGTACGACCGCTGCAGGCTCACCCCCAGCATGTTCATCGAGGCATCCAGCGCCCCCACCGCGAGCCCGAACGCGGCGAGCGCCACCGCCAGCTCCACCATCCGCTCACCGGCGCCCACCCCCAGCAGCGCCAGCAGCACCACCGGCTGGGACCACCGCAGCACCGAGCTGGGCCGTATGCGCCTCACCAGCCGCTCCGTCGCCACGCTCCCGACGCCGGCCAGCACCGGCACCGCGGCCAGAAACGCCGGCAGCAGCGCGTCGGAGACTCCGTACCGGTCCTGGATGGCCGGAATCCGCGTCACCAGAAGTGCGAACGCAACGCCCTGGGCGAAGAAGCCGAACGCCAACGAGGCCCTACCGCGCCGCAGCACACGAGTCATGGCGGCGAGCGTAGGGCCCCGAGGTACCGCTCGGTATATCCAGCCAAAGATGAATTCTCCTCAGCTTCAGGACCGGGCTCAGATCAGCAGCTCCGCCAACTCCCCCATGTCGCCGAAGAGTCGCGTCGCCCCACTCAGCCTCGCCGCCGGCGTCATGGCGGTGAACCCGTACACATCCATCCCGGCCGCGACCGCCGCCCGCACCCCCAGCGGACTGTCCTCGACGACGACACACCGCTCCGGCGCCACTCCCATCCGCTCGGCCGCGTACAGGAAGAGATCAGGCGCCGGCTTCCCACGCCCCACATCCTCGGAACTGAAGATCCGCCCATCATCGAACCACCGCTCGAGCCCAGCCGCGCGATGCCCCACCCTGATCCGCTCATGACTCCCGGACGAGGCCACGCAGTACGGCACCCCCTCCGCCACCAGCTTCCCGAGTACGTCCACGGCGCCGGGCACCGCCTTCAACTCCCGCTCGAAAGCGGCGAACACCCGACCGTGGAAGACGTCGTCGAAGTCACCCGGCAACCGCTGCCCGGTCCGCTCCGCCACCAGGTCGTGCACGCGGTGCATGGCGGCGCCCATGTAGTCGCGCAGGGAGTCCTCGTAGGAGGTCGGATGCCCGAGCTCGGTGAGATAGGCCGCCAAAAGCCGGTTGGAGAGGGGCTCGCTGTCGACGAGAACGCCGTCATTGTCGAAGATCACCATGTCATAGCGCATACGTGAACCCTAAACGCAGAAAACCCCGCATCCGAAGATGCGGGGTTTTCCTCAATATTTGTTCGGCGGCGTCCTACTCTCCCACAGGGTCCCCCCTGCAGTACCAT
>NZ_JBIUBW010000022.1:0-105035 GCF_044548465.1 Streptomyces sp. NPDC052023
ATCGCGTCCCGCAGCCCGAAGACATCCGTCGCGGCCGCCAGCTCCTGGAGCAGGGCCAGCGTCTCGTCGGTGACGAGGTGCTTGGAGTAGTCGATGTGCAGGTCACCGACCTGGAGCGTGTAGCCGGAACCGCGCCCCGGGTCCGCCGCGAACAGATCCCGCAGATGGGTGTCCGCGAACTCCTCACGGTGCTTGGCCAGAGCGGTCCACTCGGGTGTCTGATTCAGCCTGGTACGGCCGTCTGCGTTCATGGTCCCAACCTAGTTGATCAGGGGCGGACGTGAGCTGTCGTCGCGTCGTCGTGCCGTGCAACAACAGGTACGTCCACCTTGACCGCAGGTGTCAGCCACCGAGGCTGTCGGCGACCTTCGGACCAGGCAGATCCGGCCGGGCACCGCTCGGTGCCCGGCCGGGTCAACTTCTAGATCTCGCCCCGCAGTTTGGCGAGCGCCTCGGCGAGGATCGCCTCGCCGTCCGCGTCGCTGCGGCGCTCCCGCACATAGGCGAGGTGCGTCTTGTAGGGCTCGGTGCGCGGCGGGTCCGGGGGGTTGTCCCGGTCCTGACCGGCAGGGAAGCCGCAGCGCGGGCAGTCCCAGGTGTCGGGGACCTGCGCGTCGCTGGCGAAGCTGGGCTGCGTCTCGTGCCCGTTGGAGCACCAGAAGGAGATGCGCAGGCGGGGCGCGGACTCGCCCCGCTCGGCCTCGCCCATCGGCCCCGCCCCGACCCGGCTTCCTCGGATCGCGTTGCCACTTGCCACGGTCGTAACTCCCTGCGTGATGGTGCCGCAAAGCGAGTCGGCGTTTCGCTTCGCTGCGAGCGCCTCAGTCTACGTAAGGCCCAACGCGCGTCCAGTGATTGGAGTTACAACCCCCCACACGTAGACGCAAGCCCCATGATAGGCCGCGCTCAGCTGCGCGTACCGGACATGGGGCGTTACGTGCGAAACGCGTGGGCAGTTCAGTTGTTGATCTTCATCAGGATGCCCAGCACGACGATGCACGCGAACCACATCAGACCGACCACCACGGTGATCCGGTCGAGGTTGCGCTCGGCGACGGAGGAGCCACCGACGGACGACTGCATGCCGCCACCGAACATGTCGGAGAGGCCGCCGCCCTTCCCCTTGTGCATCAGCACCAGCAGCATCAGCAGCAGGCTGAAGACGATCAGGGCGATCGAGAACCCCAAAACCACGGCTGGACCAACTTCCTCGGAAACGGATGAACGACGGGGGCACGGCGTGACAGCCATGCCCCCGCAAGGGTACGACGGATCGCCGCTACCGCCTACTCACTGATCGGCCCGGGGGCCGCTCACTGGTCGCGGAAGCGCACGATCTTGACGAACTCGTCCGCGTCCAGCGAGGCGCCGCCGACCAGCGCGCCGTCGATGTCGGCCTGCGCCATGATCTCCGCGACGTTCCCGGACTTCACGGAGCCGCCGTACTGGATGCGGACCTTGTCGGCCACCTCCTGGGAGTACAGCTCGGCGATCTTGCCGCGGATGGCGGCGCAGACCTCCTGGGCGTCCTCGGCACCGCAGACCTTGCCGGTGCCGATGGCCCACACCGGCTCGTAGGCGACCACGATCGTCTCGGCCTGCTCGGCCGGCAGGTCCTTCAGACCGCCCTCGACCTGGGCCAGCGTGTGCGCGACGTGGCTGCCCGCCTCGCGCACCTCCAGCTCCTCGCCGACGCACATGATCGGCGTGAGGTCGTGCTTGAAGGCGGCCTTGACCTTGGCGTTCACCAGCTCGTCGGTCTCGCCGTGGTACTGCCGGCGCTCGCTGTGGCCGACCGCCACGAAGGTGCACTTCAGCTTGGCCAGCATCGAGCCGGAGATCTCACCGGTGTACGCGCCGGAATCGTGCGCCGAGAGGTCCTGCGCACCGTACTTGATCTTCAGCTTGTCGCCGTCGACCAGGGTCTGCACGGACCGGAGGTCGGTGAAGGGGGGCAGGACGGCGACCTCGACGGCCTCGTAGTCCTTGTCGGCCAGGGCGAAGGCGAGCTTCTGGACGTGGGCGATGGCCTCGAGGTGGTTGAGGTTCATCTTCCAGTTGCCCGCCATCAGCGGCGTGCGCGTGCTCACGGTCAGTCCTCCAGTGCGGCGAGGCCGGGGAGCGTCTTGCCCTCGAGGTATTCGAGGGAGGCGCCGCCACCGGTCGAGATGTGGCCGAATGCGGCCTCGTCGAAGCCCAGGGTGCGCACGGCGGCCGCGGAGTCGCCGCCGCCGACCACGGTGAAGCCCGGGGAGTCGATGAGTGCCTGGGCTACCGCCTTGGTGCCCTCGGCGTAGTCGGGGTGCTCGAAGACGCCCATGGGGCCGTTCCAGAAGACGGTGGCGGCGTCGGCGAGCTTCGATGCGTACAGCTTGCGGGTCTCCGGACCGATGTCCAGGCCCTCCTGGTCGGCCGGGATGGCGTCCGCGGCGACGGTCGTGGGGTTGGCCGGAGCCTTGGTCTTCAGGTCCGGGAACTCGGTGGCGACCAGGACGTCCACCGGCAGGACCAGCTCGACGCCGCTCTTCTCGGCCCGCTCCATGTACTCCTTGACGACCGGGATCTGGTCCTCCTGGAGCAGGGAGATGCCGACCTCGTAGCCCTTGGCCTTCAGGAAGGTGTACGCCATGCCGCCGCCGATGAGCAGGCGGTCGGCCTTGCCGAGCAGCTGATCGATCACGGCGAGCTTGTCGGAGACCTTGGCGCCGCCGAGGGCGACGACGTAGGGCCGCTTGACGTCCTCGGTGAGCTTCTTCAGGACGCCGACCTCGGTGGCGATGAGGTAGCCGGCGTAGTGCGGCAGCCGGGCCGGGAGGTCGAAGACCGAGGCGTGCTTGCGGTGCACCGCGCCGAAGCCGTCACCGACGTAGACGTCGGCGAGAGCGGCGAGCTGGTCGGCGAAGGCGGCGCGCTCGGCGTCGTCCTTGCTCGTCTCCCCGGCGTTGAAACGCAGGTTCTCGATCACCGCGACCTGGCCGTCGGCGAGGGAGCCGACGGTGGCCTGCGCGGACTGCCCGACCGTGTCGGTGGCGAAGCGGACGTCCGCGCCGAGGAGTTCACCGAGCCGCGCGGCGGCCGGGGCGAGCGAGAAGGCGGGGTCCGGGGCGCCCTTGGGGCGGCCCAGGTGCGAGGCGACGACCACGCGGGCGCCCGCCTCGGCCAGCGCCTTGACGGTGGGCAGCACGGCGCGGATGCGGCCGTCGTCGGTGATGGCGGTGCCGTCCAGCGGCACATTGAGGTCGGCGCGGACGAAGACCCGCTTGCCGGCCACGCCATCCGAGAGAAGCTCGTCGATCGTCTTCATGAAGGGGCTCCTGGGAAGGGCTCTCGATACGAGTGGGCTGGTCGATCTGTACGCGAGTCAGGGCTCGGGCAACGCGGCGTGCGCTGCCCGAGCCCTGGTCTCACGTCAAGATGACTGCGAAAGGCTGCTCAGAGCTGGTTGCCGACGAAGACCGTGAGGTCGACGAGGCGGTTCGAGTAGCCCCACTCGTTGTCGTACCAGCCGAGGATCTTCACCGAGTTGCCCTCCTGGACCATGGTCAGGGAGGAGTCGAAGGTGCACGAGGCCGGGTCGCCGACGATGTCCGAGGAGACGATCTGGTCCTCGGTGTAGGCGAGGTAGCCCTTGAGGTCGCCGTCGTCCGCGGCCTTCTTGAACGCGGCGTTGACCTCGTCCTTGGTGACCTCGCGCTGGAGGGTGACGACCAGGTCGGTGGCCGAGCCGGTCGGGACCGGGACGCGCATGGCGATACCGTCCAGCTTGCCCTTGAGCTGCGGCAGGACCAGGGCGGTGGCCTTCGCGGCGCCCGTCGTGGTCGGGATGATGTTCTCGGCGGCGGCGCGGGCGCGGCGCAGGTCCTTGTGCGGGAAGTCCAGGATGCGCTGGTCGTTCGTGTACGCGTGGACCGTCGTCATCAGGCCCTTGACGATGCCGAAGTTCTCGTCGAGCACCTTCGCCATCGGCGCCACGCAGTTGGTGGTGCAGGAGGCGTTGGAGATGACGTGGTGGTTCGCCGGGTCGTACTTGTCCTGGTTGACGCCCATCACGATGGTGATGTCCTCGTCCTTGGCCGGGGCCGAGATGAGGACCTTCTTCGCGCCACCGGCGAGGTGCTTGGCGGCGTCTTCCTTCTTGGTGAAGATGCCGGTCGACTCGATGACGATGTCGACGCCCAGCTCGCCCCAGGGGATGTCGGCGGGGTTGCGCTCGGAGAGCACCTTGATGGTGTGGCCGTCCACGGTGATGGTGTCGGCGGTGTGCGTCACCTCGTGCTTGAGGCGGCCCAGGATGGTGTCGTACTTGAGCAGGTGAGCGGTGGTCGCGGTGTCACCCAGGTCGTTGACAGCCACGATCTCGATGTCAGCACCCTGCTCCAGCAGCGCGCGGAAGTAGTTACGACCGATGCGGCCAAAGCCGTTGATGCCTACGCGGATCGTCACGAACCGATCTCCTCGTTGGTACGCCGGCCGTTGATGCCGGCGAGCTGTATGGGATGTCCCCGACCGCCTACGACCCTACCTCCCCGCGGCCCCTGGAGTGACATCGAGACGGCCCATACACGGCAGGGCGGTCCGTACCCGCCAGTAGGGGTACGGACCGCCCCGGCCGTGCGGCCGGATCACCCGATATGACTACGGATGGTGGGCGGTCGTTGACCTGGTGTTCAGCGGTCGAGCGCGGTGAGCGCCTCGCCGATCAGGGCCCGGCGGTCCGCCGCGGAGGTGACGTGTTCCAGGCCGAAACCGAGCAGGACCGTGTCGTCCGTGGTGACCGCTCCATATGTCTTGAACAGCTCCCCGGACAGACCCCAGTCCGCGACCACCGCCGGGCTGCCCGCGGGCGGGCCGGGGGTGGTCCAGGCGCCGAGCGAGGTCTCGAAGCCGTCGGCCGGCCCCGCCGCGCCGCCGATGACGACGGTGGCGTTGTCGGCGAGGACTCCGTGGCCGCCTGAGCCGGGGTCGGTGATGTAGCTGAGGGAGACCTCCACCGTCTTCCCGGCGTACGCGGAGAGGTCGAACTCCACCTGCTGCCAGCCGTCGGCGGCACCGGTGAAGCTGTTCCAGGAGCCGCTGGTCCCGGAGGGCGTGCAGCCGTCGGCACCGAGGGTCAGATACCGCTTGAGCGCCGGGTGCGCCTGGAGGAAGAAGCCGGCCTCGCACTCGGTGGGCGCGGCGGTGCCGGTGGCGCCGCCCTTGTCCGGGAGCGTGGTCCAGTCGTCGGCCCCCGCCGTGTGCGCCTCCAGCACGGCGTGGTCGTAGCCGTCCTCGGTGTCCCACAGCAGCTGAGTGCGCAGGGTCGGTGCTTCGGCCGCGCTCACCGAGGTGAGGTCGATCGTGCGGGTCAGGCGGCTCCAGGCGTAGTCGGAGTGCGTGACGGCCGCCATGGAAGCGCCCTCGAACGGCCCGTAGGGGTTGACCGTCCCCGGGTACTGGCCCGCTCCGGCGCTCTCGAACTGCGGGAAGGCCTCCACGGGCAGGGTGTCGGAGGTGACGCCGAACGAACCGGCCGTGTTCAGCGGGTTGCCGGGCGCGTCGCCGAGCGGGGCCGTGCGGCCACCGAGGGCGCCGGTGCCGGTGAAGCCGGTGACGGCCGGGAGGGACGTACGGGTGTAGGCGCCGAGGTAGTACTGGCTGAAGTCGTTCGACAGGGTGCCCCCGCCGAGGTCGACCGAGCCGCCGGCCGTCTCGCCCGCCTCGATCAGCCTGCCGCCCTCGTTGAGGAAGGCGCGCAGCTGGAGCTGGGTGGCGACGCCGGGGCGGACGGCGCCGGTGTAGTGGACCACCGTGTCGAAGTGCGTGAGCACGCCGAGCGCGTCCGGTGCGCCCTGGGTGGCGACGTCCCAGACGACGGCCCGCTCCCCGTTGGCCCTCAGTGCGTCGACGTACGTCTGCGCGTGGGTCGCGGGCGCGCCCTCCTCGGCGACCACGAGCACGTCGGCACGCGGACGTTCGGCGATCGTGTACGTGAAGTGCTCGCTCTCGGTGCGCTTGCCGGACCGCCTCTCGCCGGTGAACCAGACCTCGACCTCGTCCCCGGGCACGCCGTCGGCGACCTTCGCCCGGTACTCGTCGAAGTGGAGGTTGTCCTCACCGCCGTACGTCTCGCCGCCCTTCCAGGGCCTCAGCCGCATGTCGTGCGTACGGCCGCCGTTGACGCGGTACTTGAGCTCCTTGTCGCGCACCGACTTGCGGGCGACGACGGAGACCTCCTGGTCCGCGCCGCGCGAGTACGACGTCGTGAACGGCGCCGGCGTGAAGTCGGGGGCGTCGACGCCGACGGAGGAGCGCGGCTGGTCCGGGCGGGCGGCGGACTCGGCGACGGAGAGCGCGAACGGCACGTTCTTCGCGAACTCCTGCTGGATCAGCTCCTCGTCGTCCGGGAAGGTGAAGATTGACTCGCAGTCGGCCGGGTTCCAGGCGTCGTCCGGGTCGACGTTCGACACGGTCTGGCAGGTGGACATCTCCGGGGTGAACATCGCCGTGCCGTGGATGTTCGCCGCGTGGCCGTCCGCCTCGCCGTTGGTGGTGTACAGCTCGGAGGAGAGCTGCGGGTGGTAGCCCGGGATCGCGGAGTTGTCCGGCGTACCGGCCAGGGACTTGTAGAGGACGTCGTCGGGGGTCGGTGTGGCGACCTGCCAGCCGACGCCGTACAGGAGCAGTTCGGCGGCGGAGTGGTAGTTGATGCCGTACTCGAAGCCGATCCGCCGTTCGAAGGCGTCCAGTGCCTTGGTCTCGGGCTCGGAGTTCGGGCCGGGGCCGCGGTAGGTCTGGCTGGTGGGGAACGGGGACGAACCCTCGTCGTCGTAGCCCCACTTGTAGGCGAAGTTGCGGTTGAGGTCGACGCCGTCGCCGATGGTGTGGGCGCCGTCGCCGTTGTTGTCGCGCATGTTCTTGCGCCACTGCCGGTCGCCGTCGGGGTGGTGCGTCCAGTCGTAGCCGTCCGGGTTGGCGGACAGGACGAACCACAGTTCGGTGGTGTCGACGATCTTCCTGACGCGCTTGTCGGTGGCGTAGTTGTCGAGGTAGTGGTGCATCAGCCGCCGGGTCATCTCCGGGGTGATCCACTCGCGCGCGTGCTGGTTGGAGACGTAGAGGACGGAGGGCTTGGCGCCGTCCTTCGTCCTCTTGGCGTTCCTGGTGAGCTTGAGGGCGAGGATGTCCTGTCCCTGGAGGGTCTTGCCGATGGAGACGACCTTGGTCAGGGACGGGTGCTCCTGACCGGTCCTGAGGATCTCTTCCTTGAGGTTGCCCTTGCCGCTGTACGGCCGGAAGACCCCGTCGCCGGCGGCCGCCACGCGCGCGCGTGCCTGCGCCGAGAGCTTGTGCTCCGTGAGGTCGACGCCCTGCTGCTCCAGCTTCCCGGCCTGCTTGTCGGTGAGGTAGACCTCGACGGTGGCGGTGCCCTTGTCGGGAATCTGCTCACCGAGTTCGTGACTGTCCTGTCCGGTGGCGAGCAGCAGCGGTACCTGCTGCTGGGTGACGTCGGCGCGGAAGACCTTGACCTCTTCGGTGTCCGGTTCGGACGCCTTGTCGTCGGCCAGTGCCGAGGGTGCCAGGGTGAGGCCGCCCAGCAGGAGCGCGCCGGCGGCGAGGATCGATCTCGCTCTTCGTCTCATGAGCCCCCCTTGCGGTGGTTCGCCACAGTGGCGAATGGATGCCAGGCTCATGACAGATCATGGTCAAGTCAAGAGCGCCTCAAGGGGGTTGAGGGCGGCGGGCGGCGACCGGCCGGGGGCGGGTGGGGCCGTCATGACGCCGGTGCCGGGCCTGCTCGGGCAGGGGTCGGCACCGGTGGGTCCGACGCGGCGTCACCCGGCGAGATTGTCCGCCAGTTCCTCGCTGAGGTTCGCCTCCGTGCCCGGGATGCCCAGGTCCGACGCCCGCTTGTCGGCCATCGCCAGCAGGCGGCGGATACGGCCCGCGACGGCGTCCTTGGTCAGCGGCGGGTCGGCCAGCGCGCCCAGCTCCTCCAGCGAGGCCTGCTTGTGCTCCATGCGCAGCCGGCCGGCGGCCGCGAGGTGCTCGGGGACGTCGTCGGCGAGGATCTCCAGCGCGCGCTGCACCCGGGCCCCGGCGGCGACCGCGGCGCGGGCGGAGCGCCGCAGGTTGGCGTCGTCGAAGTTGGCGAGCCGGTTGGCGGTGGCCCGCACCTCGCGGCGCATCCGCCGCTCCTCCCAGGCCAGCACCGACTCATGGGCACCGAGCCGGGTCAGCAGCGCGCCGATCGCGTCACCGTCGCGGACCACGACCCGGTCCACGCCCCGCACCTCACGGGCCTTCGCGGCGATCGACAGCCGGCGAGCGGCGCCGACCAGGGCCAGCGCGGCCTCGGGTCCCGGGCAGGTCACCTCCAGGGAGGAGCTGCGGCCGGGCTCGGTGAGCGAACCGTGGGCCAGGAAGGCCCCGCGCCAGGCGGCCTCCGCGTCGCAGGTGGCCCCCGAGACCACCTGCGGCGGCAGACCCCGGATCGGACGGCCCCGGCCGTCGACCAGACCCGTCTGGCGGGCCAGCTGGTCGCCACCGGCGACGACCCGGACGACGTAACGCGAGCCGCGTCGCAGGCCGCCCGGAGCCATCACGATCAGCTCCGAGCTGTGCCCGAAGATCTCCAGGATGTCCCGCTTGAGCCGCCGGGCGGCCATCGCGGTGTCCAGCTCCGCCTCGATCACGATGCGCCCGCTGACCAGGTGGAGGCCGCCGGCGAACCGCAGAATGGCGGAGACCTCCGCCTTCCTGCAGCAGGTCCGGGTGACGGGGAGCCGGGAGATCTCGTCCTTCACCGCTGCCGTCATCGCCATGGGCCGATCCTTCCATGCATCCGAAAAATACGGTCGTACGCGGCGGCCAGCAGCTCCGGGTCGTGCCGCGGAGTACCGTCCCTCCGGGCCACCGGTGCCAGCTCGACCGCGGCACCGAAACGCTTGGCGGCGTCGGTCAGTGAGTCGCGGTCGGGCACGGCGGCCTCGTCGGCCAGCACCACGTCCAGGGCGAGTTTAGGGGCGTGTCGTCCCAAAACCTCCAAATGACGCTGCGGGGAGAAGCCTTCGGTTTCTCCGGGCTGCGGGGCGAGGTTCAGCGAGAGTACCCGGCGGGCCTTCGTCTCCGAGAGGGCGTCCAGCAGCTCGGGGACGAGCAGGTGCGGGATGACCGAGGAGAACCAGGAGCCGGGCCCGAGCACCACCCAGTCCGCGTCCAGGACCGCCGCGAGGGCCTCCGGGACGGCGGGCGGGTCGTTGGGCACCAGATGCACGGACTGCACCTCGCCCGGGGTCAGGGCGACGGTCGCCTGCCCGCGCACGGTGTCGATGTCGTCGGGCCGCTCCCGGTCGTGCCCCTTCACCAGCGCCTGGAGCTCCAGCGGCACGGCGGACATGGGCAGCACACGCCCTTGCGCGCCGAGCAGCTTGCCGACCAGGTCGAGGGCCAGGACGTGGTCGCCCAGCTGCTCCCACAGGGCGACGATCAGCAGGTTGCCGACCGCGTGGCCGTGCATCTCGCCGCCGGACTGGAAGCGGTGCTGGATGACCCGGGCCCAGGTCTGGCCCCAGTCGTCGTCACCGCACAGCGCGGCGAGCGCCTTGCGCAGATCGCCGGGCGGCAGCACGCCCAGCTCGTCACGGAGCCGGCCGCTGGAGCCGCCGTCGTCGGCCACGGTGACGACCGCGGTGAGGTCACCGGTGATCCGGCGCAGCGCGGCCAGCGAGGCGGACAGCCCCATGCCGCCGCCGAGGGCGACCACCTTGGGCTGGGTGCCCCGGCGGCGGGCCCGGCCGCCCCGGGGCTCGGTGAGCCGGCCGCCACGCCCCTCGGGGGTGGTCTTGCGCAGCCGGCTCAGCCGCAACGTACGTCCCGTCATTCCCGTCCCATGTCCCGGTGCACGACCACCGTCTCCACGCCCTCGGCCGCCAGGCGCGCGGCGAGCTTCTCCGACATCGCGACCGAGCGGTGCTTGCCGCCGGTGCAGCCGACCGCGATGGTCACGTACCGCTTGCCCTCGCGCCGGTAGCCGGTCGCGATCAGCTGGAGCAGCTCCGCGTACCGGTCGAGGAACTCCTTGGCGCCGGGCTGGTTGAAGACGTAACCCGACACCTCCTCGTTGAGGCCGGTGAACGGGCGCAGCTCCGGCACCCAGTGCGGGTTGGGCAGGAAGCGGCAGTCGACGACCAGGTCGGCGTCGACCGGCAGGCCGTACTTGTAGCCGAAGGACATGACGGTCGCCCGCAGCTCCGGCTCCTCCTCGCCCGCGAACTGGGCGTCCATCTTGGCGCGCAGCTCGTGCACGTTCAGGCTGGAGGTGTCGATCACCAGGTCGGCGTCGCCGCGCAGCTCGCGCAGCAGTTCACGCTCGGCGGCGATGCCGTCGACGATCCGGCCGTCGCCCTGGAGGGGGTGCGGGCGGCGCACCGACTCGAAGCGGCGCAC
Organism: Streptomyces sp. NPDC052023; assembly: GCF_044548465.1. Lineage (NCBI taxonomy): Bacteria > Bacillati > Actinomycetota > Actinomycetes > Kitasatosporales > Streptomycetaceae > Streptomyces > Streptomyces sp. NPDC052023. Next base: position 10,426 of record NZ_JBIUBW010000022.1, read on the forward strand.
CAGGGCCTCGTCGGACGACTCCAGGAAGACGATCCGCCGGGTCACCCCCCGGGTGTCGAGGTCGGCGAGGGACTCGCGCAGATTGTCGAAGAAGCGCCGGCCGCGTACGTCGACGACCACGGCGATCCGCGCCACGTTGCCCTGCGAGCGGGCGCCGAGCTCCACCATGGTGGGGATCAGCGCGGGCGGCAGGTTGTCGACCACGAACCAGCCGAGGTCCTCCAGGCACTTCGCCGCCGTCGAGCGCCCGGCTCCGGACATGCCCGAGATGATCACCAGTTCGGGGATGGCCGTTTCCGGGACACCGTCGGCCTCGCCGGCCGTACCCCCCTGCGCTCCTTCGTCCTGCGGCGCGTCCCGCCGCGTGCCGTCGTCGTCGGTCACCGTGCGGGCTTCCTCGGGTTCCTGATCTCGCCGGTCCGTGTACTGCTTCTCGTGCTCGGTCATCTCTCCTGCCCCCGTCGCTCGTCCGGGGCGCCCGTGGGCACGGGCTCCCCTGGAGCACCCGCCGTCGTCCCGGGTGCGCCGTCTTCCACGTCATCCATGATCTCTCCAGTCGCCGTGTTCACGGCGGGTGCGGCCGGGGCCGTCCGGGCGAGAGCCACGGCGATCGTCTCGGCCGTCTTGCGACCTATGCCCGGAACCTCACAGATCTGGTCGATTGTCGCGGATCGAAGCCTCTTCACCGAACCGAAGTGCTTGATCAGCGCCTGTTTGCGTGTCTCACCCAGCCCGGGAACGTCGTCCAGGGGGCTGGAGCGGATGCGCTTGGCGCGTTTGCTGCGCTGGTAGGTGATGGCGAACCGGTGTGCCTCGTCGCGCACGCGTTGCAGCAGGTAGAGGCCCTCGCTGGTACGGGGCAGGATGACCGGGTCGTCGTCGCCGGGCAACCAGACCTCCTCCAGGCGCTTGGCGAGGCCGCACACGGCGATGTCGTCGATGCCCAGCTCGTCCAGGGCCCGCTGGGCGGCCGCGACCTGCGGCTGACCGCCGTCGACGACTACCAGCTGCGGTGGGTAGGCGAAGCGCTTGGGGCGGCCGTCGTCCTCGGTGAGGCTGCTGGCGAGGGGGGCGTCGGGGAAGGCGCCGTCGGCCGCGAGGCCGTGGGTGGCACCGTCGGTCAGGGTGCTGCTGGTGGGGCCGCCGGCGGGGTCGAGGGCGCCGGCGTCACGGGTGGCGTCTTCCACGCCGTCGTGCGGGGTGCCGTTCGTCAGGCCCGGCTCGCCGTCCGCCCACTCCCCCGTCCGCTCCTTCTCGGCGAGGTAGCGCCGGAAGCGGCGGGTGATCACCTCGTGCATCGAGCGGACGTCGTCCTGTCCGGCGAAGCCCTTGATCTGGAACCGGCGGTACTCGCCCTTGCGCTGCAGGCCGTCCTCGAAGACGACCATGGACGCCACCACGTCGTCGCCCTGGAGGTGCGAGATGTCGTAGCACTCGATCCGCAGCGGGGCGCTGTCCAGGTCCAGGGCGTCGGCGATCTCCTCCAGCGCGCGCGAGCGCGTGGTCAGGTCGGAGGCACGCCTGGTCTTGTGCAGCGCGAGCGCCTGCAGGGCGTTGCGCTGCACCGTCTCCATCAGGGCCTTCTTGTCGCCGCGCTGCGGGATGCGCAGCGAGACGTTCGAGCCACGGCGGACGGTCAGCCACTCCTGCACCGGCGCCACCGGGTCGGGCAGCGCCGGGACGAGCACCTCCTTGGGGACCGCGTCACCGGTCTCCTCCCCGTAGAGCTGCTGGAGGGCGTGCTCCACGAGGGCGCCGGTGGTGATCTCCTCGACCTTGTCGGTGACCCAGCCGCGCTGGCCTCGGACGCGCCCGCCCCGGACGTGGAAGATCTGCACGGCCGCTTCCAGCTCGTCCTCGGCCACGGCGATGAGATCGGCGTCGGTGGCGTCCGCCAGCACGACCGCGTTCTTCTCCATGGCCTTCTTCAGGGCCTCGATGTCGTCCCGCAGCCGGGCCGCCCGCTCGTACTCCAGGTCCTCGGCCGCCTCCGTCATCTGCTTCTCCAGCCGGCGCAGGTACGTGCCCGTGCGCCCGGTCATGAAGTCACAGAACTCCTCCGCCAGCTCTCGGTGGTCCTCGCCGGAGATCCGGTCGACGCAGGGCGCGGAGCACTTGTCGATGTAGCCGAGCAAGCAGGGGCGGCCGGTGCGGCGGGCGTTCTTGAAGACGCCGGCCGAGCAGGTGCGCACCGGGAAGACCCGCAGCAGCAGGTCGACGGTGTCGCGGATGGCCCACGCGTGCGCGTACGGCCCGAAGTAGCGCACGCCCTTCTTCTTGTGGCCGCGCATCACCTGCACGCGCGGGTACTGCTCGTTCATCGTCACCGCGAGGTACGGGTAGCTCTTGTCGTCGCGGTACTTGACGTTGAACCGGGGGTCGTACTCCTTGATCCAGGAGTACTCCAGCTGCAGCGCCTCGACCTCCGTGGACACCACCGTCCACTCCACGGACGCGGCCGTGGTGACCATGCTCCGGGTGCGCGGGTGCAGGCCGGCCAGGTCCTGGAAGTAGTTGGCCAGGCGCTGGCGCAGGCTCTTCGCCTTTCCGACGTAGATCACCCGGCGGTGCTCGTCACGGAACCGGTACACCCCGGGGGTGTCCGGGATGTCTCCCGGCCTGGGGCGGTAGCTGGAGGGATCGGCCATGTCTCACACCCTACTGGCGAGCGGTGACACTCCGGCGGGCCTGTGGACAACGCCCACCGCGGTGCCGGGTGCCGCCGTGGAGGGGCGCCCCTGAGGCGCCGGTCGAACCTCGGCCACGAGCACACCACGGTTGGGCGTCAGGTGTTGTCGAGGCATGGTCAACACGCTTCAATGCGGAGGAACTCGGGCCGGTGCACCGCGGCGTACCGGTGTGAAGACGGCCTGCCACCGCCCGGGTGCCCCGGACGACCTGCGCGAACGGTCTGACCAGCCGTCGTGATCCTGCACAGAAAGGCCCCTGCATGCCGCACGCCACACCGCACGCGGACGTCGTCCCCGCGGACCTGGACACCGACCTGGGCGCCGAACCGGGCACGGAACTGGACACGGCCCTGCGCGGCGGCCCCTTCCACGTCGCGCTGCGTGCCGCGATAGCCGCGCGCGGACTGCCGTTGCAGCGGGTCCAGCACCATCTGACGCGGTACGGCGTGAAGGTCGGCGTCACGAGCCTGAGTTACTGGCAGCAGGGCGCCCGCCGCCCGCAGCGCCCCGAGTCGCTGCGCGCCGTACGGGCCCTGGAGGAGATCCTCAAGCTCCCGGAGGAGTCGCTGATCCGGCTGCTCGCCGAGACGGGCGACGAGCGCGGGTCCACCCGACGCCCCGAGGGCCGCTCCTACCGGTCCCTCGTCGAGGCCTCGGGCGTCCTCGAACGGCTCCTCGCCGAGCTGGACGCCCCGCCGGACGGCGGTCTGCACATGCTCGGGCACCACGAACAGGTACGCATCGGGGCGTGCCGCGAGCTGCTGGGCCGCGAGTCGCACCACATCGTGCGCGCGCACCGGGACGGTGTCGACCGCTTCGTGGCCGTCCACCACGGCGACCCCGGGTGCGCTCCGGACCGCACCCGCGTGCACGCTCTGGAGAACTGCCGTACCGGACGCGTCCGCTGGGACGAAGAGACCGGGCTCCTGGTCGCCGAGCTGCTCTTCGACACCCGGCTGCGGGCCGGCGACACCTTCCTCTTCCGGCACGCCGTCGAGGACGGCACGGCGGGCGTGTCGCGCGAGTACGTCCGCGCCTTCGGGCCGGCCGGCGGGCAGTACGCCCTTCAGGTGCGGTTCGACGCGAACGCGCTGCCGGCGCGCTGTCACCGGTTCGCCCAGCACTCGGCGGCGGCGCCGCGCAGCGGCCACCAGGACCTGCCGCTGGCCGGCCGGCACCACTCGGTGCACCTGGTGGAGCCGCGCGTGCGGGCGGGGCTGGTGGGGATCGGGTGGGAGTGGGACGCCTTGACGTAAACGCTTGCGCAAGCGTTTACGTCAGCTGCGGAATGGGATACGGTCCCCGCCAGGAAGGGCACGGCCACAAGGAGGCCCCATGGCGACGATGGCGGACGTGGCGCGAAGCGCCGGAGTCTCCGTGGCGACCGTCTCCCACGTGCTGAACGGCACCCGGCCGGTACTGCCGCGGACCCGCCAAGCCGTTCTGGACGCCGTCGACGAGCTCGGCTACACCCCGAACACCCTTGCCCGCTCCCTGGTGACCTCGCGCACCCGCTCCATCGGGCTCGCGGTGTCGGCCATCAGCAACCCCTACTTCACGGAGATCCTCCAGGGCGTCGAGGCGACGGCCCTGGAACACGGCTACAGCCTGCTCATCGCCGACCCGCACGAAGATCCGCAGCATGAGCGCAAGGTCGTCCAGCTGCTGCACGAGCGACGCGTGGACGGGCTGATCGTCGCGCCGTCCCCCTACCCCCGCGAGCTGCTCTCCTACCTGCACCGGCACCAGGTGCCCGCCGTGCTCCTGGACCGCGTGGTCGACGACCCGGCCGGCGGCACGCCGCACTTCGATCAGATCTGCGCGCAGGGCACGGAGCCGGTGGCGAGCCTGGTCTCGCACCTCGCGGAGCTGGGGCACCGCCGTATCGGCCTGGTCGCCGGCCTTCGCGGTCTGAGCACGACCGCCGAACGGATCACCGGCTACCGGAACGGGCTCGCCGCCGCCGGGCTCCCCCACGACGAGCGGCTCGTCGTGCACGGCGACTCCGAGTCGGCCGGGGGCGAGCGGGCCACCGCCGCGCTGCTCTCCCTCGCCTCGCCGCCGACGGCTCTCGTCACCGCCAACAACGCCATGACCATCGGCGCCCTGCGCGCCCTGCGTACCCGGGGCCTGTCCGTGCCCGGCGACATCGCGCTGTGCTGTTTCGACGACTTCGCCTGGGCGGACCTGTTCTCACCCCGGCTGACCGCGATCGCCCAGCCCAGCAAGGAACTCGGCGCCGAGGCCGTGCGGATCCTCCTGGAACGCCTCGCCGCTGCGGACCGGCCCGCCCGGACCGTCCGGCTGCCCTGCACGTTCGTCCACCGCAGCTCGTGCGGCTGCCCCGAGAAAGGACCCGACTCGTGATCGTCGTCGCCGGTGAGGCCCTGATCGACCTGGTACCGCAGGGCACGGGCGCCCTCGCCGGACTGCGCCCCGCCCTCGGCGGCGGCCCGTACAACACGGCCGTCGCCCTCGGCCGGCTCGGCTCCGCCACGGCGTTCTGCTCCCGCGCCTCCCGCGACGCCTTCGGCGAAGCCCTGCTCGACGGACTGCGCAAGGCCGGTGTGGACGTCTCGGCCGTGCAGCGCGGCCCGGAGCCGACCACGCTGGCGGTCGCCACGATCGACGGGCACGGCTCGGCCGCCTACTCCTTCTACGTCGACGGCACCGCCGACCGGCTGTTCACGGTCCCGGAGGGGCTGCCCGCCGCCACCCGCGCGATCTCCTTCGGCACCTGTTCGCTGGTCCTGGAGCCGGGGGCGAGCGCCTACGAGAAGCTGATGCGGGCCGCGGCCGCGCGGGGCGTGTTCACCGCGCTCGACCCCAACATCAGGGCCGGGCTGATCCCCGACGCGGACGCCTACCGGGCCCGGTTCCTCGGCTGGCTGCCCTCGGTGACGCTGCTGAAGCTCTCCGAGGACGACGCGCGGTGGCTCGGCGGCACGCCCCGCGAGTGGCTGGCGGCGGGGCCGTCGGCGGTGGTGGTCACCCGGGGCGGTGACGGGCTGACCGTCTTCACCCGGGACGGCGCCGAGCACTCCGTGCCGGGCGAAGAGGTCGCCGTGGTGGACACGATCGGCGCCGGTGACACGGTCAACGCGGCCCTGCTGCACGGCCTGTCCACCGGGAACGCCCTGTCCGCCGGGGCCCTCGCCGGCCTCGACGCCGACGCCTGGACCAAGCTCCTGCGCTTCGCGGCCCGCGCGGCCGCGATCACCTGTTCACGGGCGGGCGCGGAACCGCCGTACGCGTCGGAGCTGGACGAGCTGTGAAGGGCACGGCGAAGGGGCGGTGACCGGGCGGGAGTGCCCGCCTCGTCACCGCCCCTTCATGTGCCGGCTCAGGCCTTCTTGGCCCGTGTCGTCTTCTTCGCGGGGGCCTTCTTGGTGGCCCCGGCCGCCTTCTTCGCGCCCGTGTTGTTGATCGCCTTGGCCGTCGCGGTCCGCTTCGCCGGCGCCTTGGCCGCGACCGTCTTGCGGGCCGCGGTCTTGCGTGGGGCCGGCACCGCGGCGGCGTCGCTGATCCGGTCGGCGCCGAGGACCTCCCGCAGGAACTTGCCGGTGTGGCTGGTCGACACCGCTGCGACCTCCTCGGGGGTGCCCTCGGCGACGACGAGGCCGCCTCCGGCGCCGCCCTCGGGGCCCATGTCCACGAGCCAGTCGGCGGTCTTGATCACGTCGAGGTTGTGCTCGATGACGATGACCGTGTTGCCCTTGTCGACCAGGCCGGACAGGACCTTCAGCAGCTTGCTGATGTCCTCGAAGTGCAGACCGGTGGTCGGCTCGTCCAGGACGTAGACCGTGCGCCCCGTGGAGCGCTTCTGGAGCTCGCTGGCGAGCTTCACACGCTGGGCCTCACCGCCGGAGAGGGTGGTCGCCGACTGGCCGAGGCGGACGTAGCCGAGGCCCACGTCGTGCAGGGTCCTCAGATGCCGGGCGATCGCGGGGACGGCCTCGAAGAAGTCGAGCGCCTCCTCGATCGGCATGTTCAGGACCTCGGCGACGGACTTGCCCTTGTAGTGGACCTCCAGGGTCTCCCGGTTGTACCGGGCGCCGTGGCAGACCTCGCACGGGACGTACACGTCCGGGAGGAAGTTCATCTCGATCTTGATCGTGCCGTCACCGGCGCAGTTCTCGCAGCGGCCGCCCTTGACGTTGAAGGAGAAGCGGCCCGGCAGGTAGCCCCGCACCTTCGCCTCGGTGGTCTCGGCGAACAGCTTGCGGATGTGGTCGAACACTCCGGTGTACGTCGCCGGGTTGGACCGCGGGGTGCGGCCGATGGGCGACTGGTCGACGTGGACGACCTTGTCGACGAGGTCGTCGCCGTCCACGCGCGTGTGCCGGCCGGGCACGTTCCTCGCGCCGTTCAGCTCGCGGGCCAGGTGCGTGTACAGGATGTCGTTGACCAGCGTCGACTTGCCGGAGCCGGACACACCGGTGACGGCCGTGAACACGCCCAGCGGGAAGGACACGTCGATGTCCTGAAGGTTGTTCTCCCGGGCGCCGTGCACGGTGAGCCGGCGGGTGGGGTCGAGGGGGCGGCGGATGTCCGGCAGCGGGATGGACTTCTTCCCGGAGAGGTACTGGCCGGTCTGCGACTCCGCGTTGGCGAGCAGTTCCTTCAGGGAGCCGCTGTGCACGACCTTGCCGCCGTGCTCGCCCGCGCCGGGGCCGATGTCGACGACCCAGTCGGCGACCTTGATGGTGTCCTCGTCGTGCTCGACGACGATGAGCGTGTTGCCCATGTCGCGCAGCCGGACCAGGGTCTCGATCAGCCGGTGGTTGTCCCGCTGGTGCAGGCCGATGGACGGCTCGTCGAGGACGTACAGGACGCCGACGAGGCCGGAGCCGATCTGTGTGGCCAGCCGGATGCGCTGGGCCTCGCCACCGGACAGGGTGCCGGCCGCGCGGTTCAGCGAGAGGTAGTCGAGGCCCACGTCGACCAGGAACCGCAGCCGCTCGTTGACCTCCTTCAGGACGCGCTCGGCGATCTTCTTGTCCCGCGCGCTCAGCTTCAGCTCACCCAGGAAGTCCGCGCAGTCGGCGATCGACATCGCGGAGACCTCGGCGATCGACTTCTCCATGATCGTGACCGCGAGGACGATCGGCTTCAGGCGGGTGCCCTCACAGGTGGGGCAGGGCACCTCGCGCATGTAGCCCTCGAAGCGCTCACGGCTGGCGTCGCTCTCGGCCTCGCTGTGCCGGCGCTTGACGAAGGGGACGGCGCCTTCGAAGGGCGTGGTGTACACCCGCTCGCGGCCGTACCGGTTGCGGTAGCGGACCTCGATCTGGGTCTTGTGCCCGTACAGCAGGGCCTTCCTGGCGCGCTGCGGCAGGCCCGCGAAGGGGATGTCGGTCCGGAATCCCAGCGCGTCCGCGAGGGCGCCGATCAGGCGGCCGAAGTAGTCCTTGGTGTGCCCGTGCGACCAGGGGTGGATCGCGCCCTCGTCGAGGGACTTGTCCTCGTCCGGGACGATCAGCTCGGGGTCGACCTCCATGCGCGTGCCGATACCGGTGCACTCGGGGCAGGCGCCGAAGGGGGAGTTGAAGGAGAACGAGCGCGGCTCCAGCTCCTCGAAGGACAGGTCGTCGTACGCGCAGTACAGGTGCTCCGAGTACATGCGCTCACGCTCGGGGTCGTCCTCGGGGAGGTCGACGAAGTCGAGCACGACCATGCCGCCGGACAGACCGAGCGCGGTCTCGACGGAATCGGTGAGGCGGCGCTTGGCGGAGTCCTTCACCGTGAGGCGGTCGATGACCACCTCGATGGTGTGCTTCTCCTGCTTCTTCAGCGTGGGCGGGCTGGAGAGCTGGATCGTCTCGCCGTCCACCCGCGCGCGGGAGTAGCCCTTGGTCTGGAGGTCGGCGAAGAGGTCGACGAACTCGCCCTTGCGCTCCCGCACCAGCGGCGAGAGCACCTGGAAGCGGCTCCCCTCCGGCAGCTCCAGGACCTTGTCGACGATGGCCTGCGGCGACTGGCGCGAGATCGGGCGGCCGCACTCGGGGCAGTGCGGCTTGCCGATGCGCGCGAAGAGCAGACGCAGGTAGTCGTAGACCTCGGTGATGGTGCCGACCGTCGAGCGCGGGTTGCGCGAGGTCGACTTCTGGTCGATGGAGACCGCCGGGGACAGACCCTCGATGAAGTCGACGTCCGGCTTGTCCATCTGGCCCAGGAACTGGCGGGCGTACGAGGAGAGCGACTCCACATAGCGGCGCTGGCCCTCGGCGAAGATGGTGTCGAAGGCCAGGGAGGACTTGCCCGAACCCGACAGGCCCGTGAAGACGATGAGCGAGTCACGAGGCAAATCGAGCGAGACGTTCTTCAGGTTGTGCTCGCGCGCGCCACGGACGATGAGACGGTCGGCCACGCCGGTCCGCACCTTTCTTGAGAGAAGTGACAGGGGCGGGGCCCCCGTGCTTTCTCAGACTAGGGGGAGCCACTGACAACGCCGGTCGGATTCCCGGTTGCATAACAATCCCCGGCTCTCCAGCATGCCCGACGCCACTGCCGACCATATAGCACGCGCATTCGATTTACGGCCGGGGTTCACCGCCTTCACCCGAAGGAGTGGCGGGGCTAGGGTCGGCGTCATGACTGATCACGTGCGTGACCTGGCGTCTGTACGAGACGCGACGGAACGGCTGCTCACCGCAGCGGCCAAGCTGGACAACGCGGCTGTGACCGAACCGTCACGGCTTCCCGGCTGGAGCCGCGGTCATGTGCTCGCCCATCTCGCCCGCAACGCGGACGCCCTGGTGAACGTCCTGGAGGGCCGTCCCATGTACGTCTCCGCCGAGGCCCGGGACGCCGACATCGAGCGGGACACCCCGCGCCCCCTCGCCGCCCAGCTCGCCGACGTCCGGGACAGCGCCGCCCGTTTCCAGGAACTGGGGGACGTGCCCGCCGACTGGTCGCGCACGGTGGAGCTGCGCAACGGCGTGACCGACTCCGCGTCCCGGGTGCCGTTCCGGCGCTGGGCCGAGGTCGAGCTGCACCACGTCGACCTCGGCATCGGCTACGAGCTGGAGGACCTTTCGGCCGAGTTCTCGGAGCGGGAGATCGACTTCCTCGCCGACCGGTTCGCGGGCCACCCCGGCGTCCCGCCCACACGTCTGACGGACGGCACGCGCGCGTGGAGCACGGGCCGGGCCCCGGAGGCGGACCGGGGGGCGGGCGACGCCCTGATCACCGTCACGGGCTCCCCGGCCGGCCTGCTCGGCTGGCTCGCGGGGCGCCGGGACGGCTCCGGCCTGACCGTCGAGGGCGGGCCGCTGCCGTCGCTGCCCCCGTTGTAGCGGCGCCGATGCCCTGCTCGCCGTACCTCTGCCGCCCTAGACTGACCGGCATGACGTACAGCGGACAGGTGACGGTCGGTGGCCCGGCGGACGTGCACGAGCTCAAGGACCTGATGATCACCAAGATCGCGGTGGGCCCGATGGACAACAACGCCTATCTGCTGCGCTGCCGGGCCACCGACGAGCAGTTGCTGATCGACGCGGCCAACGACGCGCGCACGCTGCTCGGCATGATCGGTGACGACGGCATCGCGTCCGTCGTCACCACGCACCAGCACGGCGACCACTGGCAGGCCCTCGCCGAGGTCGTCGCGGCCACGGGCGCCCGCACCCATGCGGGCCGCGACGACGCCGACGGCATCCCCGTGCCGACCGACGTCCTCGTCGACGACGGCGACGTCATCCGGGTGGGTCGCGTGGAGCTCACCGCGCGCCACCTCGTCGGGCACACGCCGGGTTCCATCGCCCTGGTCTACGACGACCCGCACGGGCATCCGCACGTCTTCACGGGCGACTGCCTCTTCCCGGGCGGCGTGGGCAACACCCGCAAGGATCCAGAGGCGTTCGCGCGTCTGATCCACGACGTCGAGACGAAGATCTTCGACACGCTCCCGGACGAGACCTGGGTCTACCCGGGCCACGGCAACGACACCACGCTCGGCGCGGAGCGGCCGCACCTGCCGGAGTGGCACGCGCGCGGGTGGTGAGATTCCGGACGTCGACGGGGGTCTCGTGCGTCCACCGGGGTTTCCGGAAGTCCATCGGGGGCTCGTACGTCCCACGGCGCCCCGGACGTCCACAGCGGCCCCGCGTTCCCCGGAGAGCGGAGCGTCCGTAGGGGCTTCGTGCGTCAAACGGCGACCCGGACGTCCACAGCGGGCCTCGCATTCACCGAAGACTCGGACGTCCAGAGCGGCCCCGCACGTCCACCGGCGGGCCCCGGACGCCCGCAGGCGCCCAGGAAGTCCACAGCGGTCCCGGAATCCCGCCGAGGCGCGAACTTCAGGACGCGCGCCCCGTGTGAATCCTCTGCACACGCGGGTCGCCCGCGCGCGCTCCCCGGGCGCGTGGTTGCGCGGTCAACTGGTAGCAGCCCCGCGCGGGACGACGGCAGCCGCGCGGAATGGGCCGCCGGTCCTCGATCCCCGCCCTCGGCCGGCGGCCCGGGCAACCCGTGCCGGCCGCGCTGCGCGCGGCCGGCTATGCGTCGGCCTGTGCCGCCCCGGCCAGCGCCGCGACCCGCTCGACCCCGAACACGTACCCCTGGACACCGCACCCCGCGATGACCCCGTCGGCGCGCAGCGAGACGTACGAGTGGTGCCGGAACGACTCCCGCTGGTGGGTGTTGGAGATGTGTACCTCCAACACAGGCATCCCGTCGCAGGTGTTGAGCGCATCCAGGATCGCGACGGACGTGTGCGAGTAGGCGCCGGGGTTGATGACGATCCCGCAGTGGCTGAGCCGTGCCTCGTGGATCCAGTCGACCAGCTCACCCTCGTGGTTGGACTGCCGGAAATCCACGGTGCCACCGTGCGCGGCGGCCGCCTTGGCGCACAGGGCCTCGACATCGGCGAGGGTGTCGGAGCCGTAGATCTCCGGCTGGCGTTGCCCGAGAAGGTTCAGGTTGGGCCCGTTGAGGATCATGATCGGGGCGCTGGCCAGGGTGCGGGGCACGGTTCCTCCGGTCCGGTCGGGGTCGGGCGGCCCGCGGGGACCGCCGCTCAGACCCGGTTTATCACGATGCGCCGGCAGCGATGCCCCTCGTAACCTCCCCTCATGACCACACCCGAGTACCCTCCCAAGCCGTCACCCGGCGACCGGATCGCCGTGATATCGCCCTCCGCCGGGCTGCCGGGGCTCTTCCCGCTCCCCTACGAGCTGGGCCTGGAGCGGCTGCGCAAGGAGTACGGCCTCGAACCGGTGGAGTACCCGGCGACTCGCAGGATGGGCTCGACACCCCAGGAACGGGCCGGCGACATCCATGCCGCCTTCGCCGACCCGGACATCAAGGCGGTCATCGCCTCGATCGGCGGCGACGACCAGATCACCGTCCTGCCGCTGCTGGACCGGGAGTTGATCCGGTCCCACCCGAAGCCCTTCTTCGGCATGAGCGACAACACCAACCTGCTCGCCTTCCTGCGCAACTGCGGCATCGTCGGCTATCACGGGGCGTCCGTGATGTGCGAGCTGGGCCGTCCGGGCGCCCTGCACCCCCAGACCGCCGAGTCCGTGCGTGCGGCGCTGTTCACGTCCGGCCCGTACGAACTGCGGCCCGCCGAGCGCTGGCGTGACGTCAGCCGCGACTGGGCGGACCCGGCGACCTTCGACGCCGAACCCGAGACCCGGCCCGGCGACGGCTGGACCTGGATCAACGCCGACCGCGTCGTGGAGGGCCGCGGCTGGGGCGGCTGCCTGGAGATCGTAGGCCGGCTGCTGATGGCCGACCGCGAGATCGCGCCCGATCTGTCGGAGTACGACGGCGGGGTGCTGTTCCTGGAGACCTCCGAAGAGATGCCGAGCGCCACGGAGGTCTACAGCACGCTCCGGAACATGGGTGAGCGCGGGCTCCTGCGGCGCTTCCCCGCGCTGCTGATGGGCCGCCCCAAGACGTGGTCCTTCGACCGTCCCAACACCCCGGAGGAGGGGGCGCGTTACGCCGCCGATCAGCGCGATGCCGTACTGCGCGCGCTGCGGGCGTACGCCCCCGACACCCTGGTCGTCTTCGACGTGGACCTCGGGCACACCGATCCCCAACTCGTCATCCCCTACGGAGGCCTGATCAGCGTCGACGGTCCCGCCCGGCGCATCACCGTCACCTACTGAGACACGCCCGCACCTCCGCGCGCCCCCGTAACCGGCCGTCACCGTGGGTAGTTGACGCGGCATGCAAGACGTACGCTCCGTAAGGGCACCTTCCATGCTGCGGCTCGCGGCCGCCTCGCTCGCCGGGACGGCCATCGAGTTCTACGACTTCTTCGTCTACGGGACCGCGGCGGCCCTCGTCCTCGGGCCGCTGTTCTTTCCGACGTTCTCGCCGCTGGCCGGGACGCTGGCCGCCTTCGCGACGTTCGGCGTCGGCTTCGTGGCGCGGCCGCTGGGCTCCGTGCTGTTCGGGCACATCGGGGACCGGCACGGACGCCGGCCGGTCCTCGTCGGCTCGCTGTTGCTCACCGGCGCGTCGACGGTCGCCGTCGGCTGTGTACCCACGTACGACTCGATCGGTGTGGCCGCTCCCCTGCTGCTGCTCGCTCTGCGGTTTCTGCAAGGCCTCGGGCTCGGTGGCGAGTGGGGCGGGGCCGTCCTGCTGACCGCGGAGCATGCCCCGGCCGACCGGCGTGGGCTGTGGTCGAGCTTTCCGCAGATGGGCCCGCCGGTGGGCTTCGTGCTGGCGAACGGCGCGGTGCTGACGCTGTCGGCGACGCTGAGCGACGCCCAGTTCGCCGCGTGGGGGTGGCGGGTGCCGTTCTGGGCCGCCGGCGTGCTGGCCCTGGTGGGGCTGTGGCTGCGCTCGTCGCTCACCGAGAGCCCCAGTTTCCTGGGCATCGACGACTACGCGCGCGTGCCGCTCGCCGAGGTCGTGCGCGACCATTGGCGACTGGTGCTGCTGACCGCCGGAGCGCTGGCCGTCGGCTACGCGATCTTCTACGCCGTGACCACCTGGTCCCTCGCGTACGCGACAGAACGGCTCGGAGTGAGCCGTACCGTCATGCTGACCTGCATCATGGCCGCCGTCGTGATGAAGGGCGCGCTGACGCCGGTGGCGGCGACGCTCGGCGACCGGTACGGGCGGCGGCCACTGTGCCTGATCGGGTGCGCGGCGGCCGCCCTGTGGATGTTCCCGATGGTCGCCCTGCTCGCGACGGGCGCCCCACTGCTGATCTTCCTCGGCTTCCTGGTCGCGCTGGTCGCGTTCGTCACGATGTTCGGGGTGATCGCCGCGTATCTGCCGGAGCTGTACGAGCCCCGCGTGCGCTGCACGGGTGCCGCGGTCGGCTACAACCTCGGCGGCGTGCTCGGAGGGGCGCTGACCCCGATCGCGGCGACGGCACTGGCCGAACAGGGCGGCCGGGTGCCATGGGGCGTGGGCGCCTATCTGACCGGCCTCGCACTGCTGAGTCTTGGATGCTTCGCGCTGCTTCCGGAGACGCGGCCGACGGGCGTGCGTGCCGCGGAGGCGGAGGTCGCGGCCGGCTGATCCCGGGGGCCGGCGCCGGGCGATCAGACCCTCACGGGTTGACCGCCAGCTCCAGATACGCCGCCAGGATCACCAGGTGGACGCCTCCCTGGAGCGGGGTCGCCCGGCCCGGCACCACCGTCAAGGAGGCGACCACGACGGTCAGCGCGAGGAGCACCATGTGGGTGGCGCCGAGGCCCAGGATGAGTGGTCCGGAGAGCCAGATGGATGCCAGGGCCACGGCGGGGATGGTCAGGCCGATGCTGGCCATGGCGGAGCCGAGCGCGAGGTTGAGGCTGGTCTGCACGCGGTCGCGGCGCGCGGCGCGCAGTGCGGCGATGGTTTCCGGGAGCAGCACCAGCAGCGCGATGATCACACCGACGACGGCGTGGTCCATGCCGGCGGCCGAGACTCCCGACTCGATCGTCGGCGACACGCCCTTCGCCAGGCCGACCACGCCGACCAGCGCGAGCAACAGCAGTGCGAGGCTGATCGAGGCGGTGCGGGTGGACGGGGCGGCGGCGTGGTCGTCCACCGTGATCACCTCGCCCTTGTGGGTGATGGGGAGGAAGTAGTCGCGGTGCCTGACGGTCTGGGTCGCCACGAACAGGCCGTAGAGGATCAGTGAGGACACCGCGGCGAAGGTGAGCTGCACGGTCGAGAACTGCGGGCCGGGCTTGCTGGTGGTGAACGTCGGCAGCACCAGGCTGAGCGTGGCCAGCGTGGCGACCGTCGCGAGGGCGGCGCCGGTGCCCTCGGGGTTGAAGACGGCCGTGCGGTGGCGCAGGGAGGCCACCAGAAGGCTGATGCCGACGATGCCGTTGCACGTGATCATCACCGCGGCGAAGACCGTGTCCCGGGCCAGGGAGGCGCTCTTGTCTCCGCCGTCGACCATGAGGGCGACGATCAGCGCCACTTCGATGACCGTGACGGCGACGGCGAGGATGAGGGAGCCGAAGGGTTCGCCGACCCGGTGGGCGACGACCTCGGCGTGGTGCACGGCGGAGAGGACCGCGCCCGCCAGGACGACCGTCATCAGCACGACGACGCCGGCCGGCACGTCCCGGCCCCAGGTGAGGACGAGCAGGACCGCCGCCAGCACCGGCACCAGGGACGTCCATCCATGGGCGAGTGACCTGAGCCTGGCGATCATGCGGAGATCGTCCCAGACGGGGTCGGACCCCGCATTCCGGCCGGGCGGAAGCCGACGGGCGCGGGACGCCGGCGTCATGGCTCACGGGCGCGAGCCGCGGGAGCGGTGCCCGGCGGGTCGCCGGGCACCGCTCCCGATGGTGTCGCTGCGGCTGCCGCAGTCAGACGTCGATGCTGTCCTTCGGAGCACCTTCGCCGCGCCCCTCGGCCTCGGCCGCCGCCTGCTTGCGGGAGGCCGTCAGGCTCGTGATCGTGGTGACGATCAGGACGGTGCAGATCACGCCGAGGGAGACCGGGATGCTGATCTCCGGAACGTGGACCCCGGACTCGTGCAGGGCGTGCAGCACCAGCTTGACGCCGATGAAGCCGAGGATGATCGACAGGCCGTACGACAGGTGGACCAGCTTCTTCAGCAGGCCACCGATGAGGAAGTACAGCTGCCTCAGGCCCATCAGCGCGAAGGCGTTGGCGGTGAAGACGATGTACGGGTCCTGCGTGAGACCGAAGATCGCCGGAATGGAGTCGAGCGCGAACAGGACGTCCGTGGTGCCGATGGCGAGCATCACGACCAGCATCGGGGTCATGACCCGCTTGCCGTTCTCCTGGATCCACAGCTTGGTGCCGTGGTAGCGGTCGGCCACGCCGAAGCGGCGCTCGGCGGCCTTGAGGAGCTTGTTCTCCTCGTACTCCTCGTCCTCCTCCTCGGCCCGGGCCTCCTTGATCAGCTTCCAGGCGGTCCAGATGAGGAACGCACCGAAGATGTAGAACACCCAGGAGAAGCTGGCGATGATCGCGGCACCCGCGGCGATGAAGATCGCACGCAGCACCAGGGCTATGAGCACACCGACGAGGAGCACCCGCTGCTGGTACTGCGAGGGCACGGCGAACTTCGCCATGATCAGGACGAAGACGAAGAGGTTGTCGACGCTCAGCGACTTCTCGGTGATGAATCCGGCGAAGAACTCACCGGCGGGCTGTCCCCCGCCGAAGAGCAGAAGGCCGAGGCCGAAGAGTCCGGCCAGGGCGATCCAGACGACGGTCCAGATCCCGGCTTCCTTGATCGATACGTCGTGGGGCTTGCGCCCGATGAAGAAGTCGACCGCGATGAGCGCGGCAAGTCCCACGATGGTCAGGACCCATAGGGTCGGGGAAACATCCACTGCGCCTCCGGCAGTACGTAACGGCGAACAGGCAGGTCAGCGTCGTCGCTGCCGGAGGTCTCTTCCACCCATAAGTGGGCCGACGCCCCGGGATCTGGCCTGATCCGTATTGACGGGGACGCCGCAGTAGTCAGGGAGTACTCCCCTCCGCACGGAAGAGAGTACCCCCATCACCAAGGAAAGGTAAAGCGCTTGGCAAAGTAAAGGCAAAATAAAAGCCAAGTGCCCTGGTCAGATGGGCTTTACCGATGCTTGGGACGGGCGGCGGCGACCTGGTCGAGCACCTGCTGGAGCACTCGGCTCCCGGGCGGCACCAGCGACGGCTCGTAGGTCCAGGCATGCCCCACCCACGGGTCGGCGAGGTGGTCGTCGGGCACCGGCGTCAGGCGCAGCAGCGAGCGCCACAGGGGGTCGAGCAACGGCCCGTAGGCCGTGGCGTCCTCCCGGTCGGCGACCATCATCAGATGGACGCCGACGGCCGGGCCCTCGTCGGCCAGGTAGCGCAGCTGCGTGACGGCCCGGTCGTCGAAACCGTGCGGGAAGTCGTTGACCACCACCAGGTTCTGGGAGGTGTCGAAGCCCGGCGGGAGAGCGTCGGCCGCACCGCCACGGACCGCCATCTGCACCAGGTCGACCCGCCCGGTCAGCGTGCCCAGGACGTCCGCCACCCCTGCCGCACCGATCGCGGGCGGGGCCGCGAGCACCCCGCTCTGCACCAGCGGGACCAGCGTCTGCGCGCCCGAGCCGGCCGGGTCGATGACATAGACGGTGAACTCGCCCGTCGGGTGCACCGCGAGCAGCCGCGCCACATGCGCCACCGCCGACTCCATCGCCAGGCGACGCAGGTCGTGCGCGTCGTGGAACAGGCCGTCGGAGGACCCGGCACGTCCGCTGTCGATCCACAGGCCTCGTTCCAGCGGCAGCCGGACCAGCATCGGGATCCGCAGCTCGGCGGACTCCGGCAGATGCAGGTCGCCCAGGCGAAGCGCCATGGGCATCTCCATCGGTACGCGGTAGCCGTGCCAGACGGGGTTGTCCCAGCGGGCGTACGCCGGTGGCAGTGCCGGTTCGACCACGTCGGTCTCGGCGGCGAGCTGGGCGACGTCACGGTCGAAGGCCTGCCTGGCCTCGTCCACCAGCCGGCTGTGCCTGGCACGGGCCGCCTCGCGCGCGGCGTCGGCCTGTCCGCCGATGCGGCTGCGCGGGTCGGACAGGACCGCCTCCAGCTCCTTGTCCATCCGCGACTCGGCGAAGTCGACGGCGCTGCGGTAGGCGGCGGCGGTGCGGGCCAGGTCCTCGAACATGCCCCACACCTGGTTGTAGAGCCGCTCGTCCATGGACCAGCCGGTCGCGTCGCCCGCGACGGGCCGGGCGGGCCCGCCGGTCGCCGTCGCAGGAGCGGCCGGCGGGGGCGGGGGCGGCGCAGAGTTCCGGCGGCGCGGGTGGTTGTAGTCGATCGGGCCGCCCGCGGGCACCGACGGCTGGGTGAGGGCGGACGGGCCGGTCTGGTCCGGGGTGGACGGGTCGGTGGGACCGGTACCTGCGGGGTAGCCCGTGTGTGCCGCCGTGGTGCCCTGGGGTGACTGCGCGCCGTAGGGCGTCCCGGCGTGGTCCGAACCAGGCGCCGGTGCGGCGGCCTGGCGGGCGCGGTCGGCGTCGGCCGTACGGGGCGGCGGCGTCGCCACCGAGCGGGCAAGGCCCTGGGCCACCGCGTCGTTGATGGCGCCGGCGAGCTGCTGGGCCTGGGGCAGGCCCTGGTCGGCGAAGAGTTCGGCGAGACCGCCGGCGTAACCCTGGCCGACGGCACGCACCTTCCAGGCGTCCTGGCGGCGGTAGAGCTCCAGGGCGACGACGGCCGTCTCGGCTTCGAGACCGGTGAGGGTGAAGCTGGCGAGCTCGGTGCCGTCCAGCCCGGTGACCGCGACGAAGGGAGCGGCCACGGCACCGAAGCGGGACGGCCCCCCGGCGCCGGTGGGCAGCGCGAGCAGCACATGGACGCGATGCACGGTGTCCGGCATGGCGTCCAGGTCCACCGCGAGCCGATGGGCCGCGGCGGCCTGGCGGGGAACCTCCAGGCCGGACAGGGTGGGTGCGCCCGGGTGGGCGACCCGCTCCGTGTCCCGGACCTTGCCCTGCTCGTCGCTGAGCGTGGCCACGGCCACGATCGGCTTGCCGGCCGAGACCCTGATTTCCAGGCGGGCCTGGGAGAGCGGATGGTTCTGCCCCCGCACCAGCTCGGCCGTCATCGCCTCAATCCCCCTGTGTGCCTGTTGTCGTCGTGTGCCGCTCGCCCGGGGCCCGCCGTCTCAGAGGAGCGGCAGGATGGAGGGCATCAGGTCCTGGAAGGTGCGGCCGTTGGCCGGGGTACCCAGGGCCGTCATGGACCAGCCCGTCCCCACGCGGTGCACCTTCGCCATGATCTGCGCCGTGTAGGCGCCGCCACCGGCGAGCGTGTAGCGGGCGAGTTCCTGGCCGTTGGTCTCGTCCACGAGGCGGCAGAAGGCGTTCTGCACCTCCTGGAAGGTCTGGCCCGTGAAGGAGTTCACGGTGAAGACGATCTGATCGATGTGGACCGGGAGACGCTGCAGGTCGACGAGGATCGCCTCGTCGTCGCCGCCCTGGCCGACGCCGCCGACGAGGTTGTCGCCGGTGTGGCGCACCGAGCCGTCGTCGCTCACCAGGTGGCGGAAGAAGACGACGTCGACCGGCTGCTTGTCCGCGAACAGGACGGCGGAGGCGTCAAGGTCGATCTCCCGCGTGCGCGAGCCGAACAGGCCGCGCCGCGGGGCCGCCTGCCAGCCGAGACCCATGCGCACCGCCGTCAGGCTGCCGCCGTCGTTCTTCTGCAGACTGATGGCCTGACCCTTGGTCATGTTGACGGTCACGCGCTGATTCCCCTCTCGAGCGTTCCCCTGTTGCCGCGAAGCCGCGGATGACGAGCACCTTACGCAGGGGCACTGACAGCGACGTACTCCGGACCGCACTTTGTGTCGGTCTTGCAACACAGCGCAGTCCCGGGGTGGTCTCAGCGGTCCCGCCGGCCCGTCAGGCCAGGCCGGCCTCCTTCATCTGACGCAGTTCCTTCTTCATCTCGGACACCTCGTCGCGCAGCCGCGCCGCGATCTCGAACTGCAGGTCGGCGGCGGCGGCGCGCATGCGCTCCGTCAGCTCCTCGATCTGCCCGGAGAGTTCCGCGGCCGGGCGATCGGTCGGGACGGTTTCCTTGGCCTTGCCCTTGGCGCGCTTGGCCGTCTTGGTGTCCGTGACCGCGTGTTCCTTGAGGGAGGGCACGGGAGCCCTGGTGCCGCGGCCGTCCTTGCGGGACTGGCGGTAGCCCGTGCCGAGCAGTTGCTCGGTGTCGACGTCCTCGCGCGCGATCTGCGCGACGATGTCATTGATCTTCTTGCGCAGCGGCTGCGGGTCGATGCCGTTCGCCGTGTTGTACGCGATCTGCTTCTCCCGGCGGCGGTTGGTCTCATCGATGGCCTTCTCCATCGCCGGGGTGATCTTGTCGGCGTACATGTGGACCTGACCGGAGACGTTGCGCGCCGCGCGGCCGATCG
This sequence comes from Streptomyces sp. NPDC052023, assembly GCF_044548465.1. Classification (NCBI taxonomy): domain Bacteria; kingdom Bacillati; phylum Actinomycetota; class Actinomycetes; order Kitasatosporales; family Streptomycetaceae; genus Streptomyces; species Streptomyces sp. NPDC052023. The sequence continues at coordinate 30,463 of NZ_JBIUBW010000022.1, forward strand.
TCTGGATCAGCGAGGTGCCGGAGCGCAGGAAGCCCTCCTTGTCGGCGTCGAGGATCGCCACCAGGGAGACCTCGGGGAGGTCGAGGCCCTCCCTGAGGAGGTTGATGCCGATCAGGACGTCGAACTCGCCGGAGCGCAGTTCCCGCAGGAGCTCGACGCGGCGCAGCGTGTCGACGTCGCTGTGCAGGTACCGGACGTGGATGCCGAGTTCCAGGAAGTAGTCCGTGAGGTCCTCGGCCATCTTCTTGGTCAGCGTGGTGACCAGGACGCGTTCGTCCTTCTCCACGCGCGTGCGGATCTCGTGCACCAGATCGTCGATCTGGCCCTCGGTGGGCTTGACCACGACCTCCGGGTCGACCAGGCCGGTGGGCCGGATGATCTGCTCGACGACGCCGTCGGAGCGGGACAGCTCGTACTGCCCGGGGGTGGCCGAGAGGTAGACGGTCTGGCCGATGCGCTGCTGGAACTCCTCCCACTTCAGCGGCCGGTTGTCGAGGGCCGAGGGCAGCCGGAACCCGTGGTCGACGAGGGTGCGCTTGCGGGAGGCGTCGCCCTCGTACATGGCGCCGATCTGCGGCACCGTGACGTGCGACTCGTCGATGACGAGCAGGAAGTCCTCGGGGAAGTAGTCCAGCAGCGTGTTGGGCGCGGAGCCGGGCAGGCGGCCGTCGAAGTGCATCGAGTAGTTCTCCACGCCCGAGCACGTGCCGATCTGGCGGAGCATCTCGATGTCGTACGTCGTGCGCATCCGCAGGCGCTGGGCCTCCAGGAGCTTGCCCTGCTTCTCCAGCTCGCCCAGCCGCTCCCCCAGCTCCTTCTCGATGTCGTTGACGGCCCGCTCCATGCGCTCGGGGCCGGCGATGTAGTGGGAGGCGGGGAAGACGTACAGCTGCTGGTCGTCGCTGATGATCTCGCCCGTGAGCGGGTGCAGGGTGGACAGCGCCTCGATCTCGTCGCCGAACATCTCGATACGGACGGCGAGCTCCTCGTAGACCGGGAAGATCTCGATGGTGTCGCCGCGGACCCGGAAGGTGCCCCGGGTGAAGGCCATGTCGTTGCGCGTGTACTGGATGTCGACGAATCGGCGCAGCAGCTCGTCCCGGTCGATCTCTTCGCCGACGCGCAGCGGCACCATGCGGTCGACGTACTCCTGCGGCGTACCGAGGCCGTAGATGCAGGACACGGAGGCGACCACGATGACGTCGCGGCGGGTGAGCAGCGAGTTGGTCGCCGAGTGGCGCAGGCGCTCGACCTCCTCGTTGATCGAGGAGTCCTTCTCGATGTAGGTGTCCGACTGCGGAACGTACGCCTCGGGCTGGTAGTAGTCGTAGTACGAGACGAAGTACTCGACGGCGTTGTTCGGCAGGAGCTCGCGGAACTCGTTCGCCAGCTGGGCGGCCAGCGTCTTGTTCGGGGCCATCACCAGGGTGGGGCGCTGGAGCTTCTCGATCATCCACGCGGTGGTGGCGGACTTGCCGGTACCGGTCGCGCCGAGCAGCACGACGTCCTTCTCGCCGGCTTCGATGCGCCGGGCGAGGTCGGCGATGGCCGTCGGCTGGTCGCCGTTCGGCTGGTAGGGGCTGACGACCTCGAAGGGCGCCACCGTGCGTTCGATGCTGGAAACGGGCCGCATGTCATCAACCGTACGACCCCGCACTGACAACGGGCTCCGATCAGCGGTTCTGCGGGGTGCGGGAGCCGCTGCGAGCGGGCGGCCTGCGGGTGCGCAGCACGAGCCGGCGGGTCTGGTGGGGCACGTGGGCAGGGACGCCGGGCTTGTGCTCGGGGCGGGGCTGAGCGGGCCTGCCCATGATCATCAACGGGTCGAACAGGACGACCACACCCGCCAGGCACAGCAGGACCAGTGGGCCGATCAGCATGGGGGCGAGCAGCGCGGCGGGCGAGTCGCCGGTGGCGGGGACGGCGGAGCCGTGCACATGGACCTTGAGGGCCGCCATGCCCGTGTAATGCATGCCGCTGACCGCGAGCCCCATCACGAGGCTGGCGCCCACGCTCCACAACAGGCCTCTGACCTGCCCGGCCGCCCAGAGCGCTGCGGTGGCCGCGACCATGGCGATGAGGACGGAGGCGGCGACGGTGAGCGTGTTGTACTCCAGCTTTCCGTCCAGCTCCAGGCCCGCCATGCCCAGGTAGTGCATGGACGCGATGCCGAGGCCGGTGACGGTGCCGCCGGTGAACAGGGCGGTGCCGGACGCCCCGCGGTAGCCGACGATGAAGATCCCGACGCCGACCATCAGGATGGCGACGCCCAGGCTGGCGTACGTGAGCGGCTTGTCGTACGTGAGCGGGGCCTCCTGGACCGTGAAACCCATCATCCCGATGAAATGCATGGTCCAGACGCCGGAGCCGATCGCCAGGGAGCCCAGGGCGAGCCAGCCGGGGCGCCACGAGCCTGCCATGAGCTGGGCTCTGGTGGTGCAGCGCAGGCCGAGAGCACCGCCGAGGCAGGCCATGACGTAGGCCACCAGCGGTGTGACGAGGCCGTAGCTGAATCCTTCGACCGTCCCCTGCATGCGCGGCTGCCCTTCCGCCCCATTCCATCCCGGAATACCGTGAAATGCTCCCCGTCCCAGGACCGCCCGAGCGGTCAGGGTTGAGGCAGAGAGAGTATGACTCGCACCGGAATGGTCGAACGACTTTCCGGCAAAGAAACACGGCTCTGCCCCAGTTGTGCTGCACCGGTGTGTGGTCCCGGCAACTCCATTCAATCTGTGTCCATCCTGTACCCCTCTGCCGTTGACCCTTCGGTGTCACGGTGAGGCCTGCCCGTGACCGGTTCGACGCGAGGAGTACGCATGCACGCGCGCGCAGTTGCCGTCACGACCACCGCGCTGCTGGGAAGTATCGCCGTGCTGTTCCCCGCCTACGGCGCCGGGCCCGGCAGCGACGGGGACGGGACCCCCGTGGTGCTGGCCCACCGGGGCGCCTGCGCCTACGCGCCGGAGAACACCCTCGCCGCCGTCGACAAGGCGGCCGAGCTGGGCATCGAGTGGGTCGAGAACGACGTGCAGCGCACCAAGGACGGCGAGCTCGTGGTGGTCCACGACGACACCCTGCGGCGCACCACCGACGTGGAGCAGGTGTTCCCCCGCCGGGCGCCCTGGAGGGTCAAGGACTTCACCGCCGCCGAGATCGCGCGCCTGGACGCGGGGAGCTGGTTCGGACCCGCCTACGCGGGCGCGCGCGTGCCGACGCTCACCGAGTATCTGCGCCGGATCGAGCACCATCACCAGAAACTCCTCCTGGAGATCAAGAAGCCGGAGCTCTACCCCGGCATCGAGGGGCAGACGCTGAAGGTGCTCGGCAACGAGGGGTGGCTCGACGAGCAGCACCTGGCGGAACGGCTGATCGTGCAGAGCTTCGGCGCGGGCAGCCTGCGCACCGTGCACGAGCTGAAGCCCGCCGTGAAGACGGGCTTCCTCGGTACGCCGTCGCCGGCCCAGGTGGCCGGCTACGCGCGCTTCGTCGACCAGATCAACCCCTCCCACGCATCCCTGACGGCCTCCTACGTCTCCGCCGTCCAGCGGATCACCGGTGCGCACGGCAGGCCGTTGGAGGTCTTCACCTGGACCGTCGACGACGCGGTCACCGCCCGCAAGGTCGCCGCGTACGGCGTCGACGGCGTCATCACGAACAAGCCCGACGTGGTCCGGGACGCGCTCGGCGGGCGGTGACGTTCCGGCACCGGAGCGGGCGGGCGTTGTCAGTGGCGGGCCGTACGGTGGGCTCATGGACAGCCACGGGCAGTACGAGCAGCAGGTCGTGTGGACGGTCGTCGCCAGTGACATCGGTCCACTGCTGCTGGCCGCGACCGGCGAGGGCCTGGTCAACGTCGTGTTCCACGCCACCGAACCGGTGCGCGACAAGGCGCTCGGCCGGCTGGCGTCCCGGCTGGGCGCCGAGCCGGTCGAGGCCCCCGGCTCCCCCCTGCTGACCGAGGCGGCAGGTCAGCTGCGGGACTACTTCGCGGGCGAGCGACAGGCCTTCGAGCTGCCGCTGGACTGGTCGCTGATCTCGGGCTTCAACAGACAGGTGCTGCGCGAGCTGACGTCGGGCGTGCCCTTCGGCACCGTGGTCGGGTACGGCGATCTGGCCGACCGGGTCGGTCAGCCGGGTGCGGCCCAAGCGGTGGGAACGGCGATGGGCGCCAATCCGCTGCCCCTGGTGGTGCCGTGCCACCGCGTCGTGGAGAGCGACGGCGGCATCGGCGGATTCGGCGGTGGCCTGGAGACCAAGCGGAAGCTGCTGGCACTGGAAGGCGTGCTGCCCGAGCCGCTGTTCTGAGACCTGGAGGGGCCATGCCCCGGGCCGCGGGGCATGCGTCCCAGGCTCGTGGCATGCCTCTCAGGCCTGGTGGGGTACCTCTCAGGCGTAGTGGCGTGCCTCGAAGAGGTTGCCGTCCGGGTCACGGAAGTAGAAGTTGCGCCGGGCGTTGCCCCGGGCGCCGAAGGAGTCGTGCCCGATGTCCGTCACGGGGACCGAGCGTTCCTGAAGGCGGTCGCGCAGATCGTCGAAGTCGTCCTCGGGCAGGGCGAGACAGACGTGGTTGACGGGATGTCCCGAGCTGTCCGCCGCGCCGGGGAGCATCGTCATGCGCTCCGCCGAGGACACGGGCATCAGGTCGATGATCGTCTCGTCGTTGACCCGCACCGAGGGGAAGGGCACCTGTCCCGCGGCGAACTCGGTGAGCCTGACCGGCTCCAGGCCGACCGCCTTCTCGTAGAAGTCGGCGGCGGCGACCGGATCGCGTACCCAGAGGACGAGGTGGTCGAGACGTGTTCTGTTGTCCGTCATGCCCCCACACTGGTGTCGTCCCGTCCCGGCCGCAAGGGTTTGACGGGACGCGCCGCCCGCCAGAGATGAGGGAAGACCGAACAGACAGGAGGCAGGCGCGTGACGCTGATGGTGTCCGAGGAGGTACGGGAGGCGGTCCACGCGGGCCGGCCCGTGGTGGCGCTGGAGTCCACGATCATCGCGCACGGGCTGCCGCGGCCCCGCAACCTGCAGGTGGCGCTGGAACTGGAGGAGGCGGTACGGCAGGAGGGCGCCGTACCGGCCACGATCGCCGTGCTGGACGGGCGGCCCCGGGCCGGCCTGGACAAGGAGCAGCTGGAGCGGATCGCGAACGAGGACGGCATCCGCAAACTGGGCCATCGGGATCTGCCGCCGGCAGTGGCCGCCGGGGCGAGCGGAGCGACCACGGTCTCCGCGACCGCGCTGCTGGCGGCGCTGGCGGGCGTGCGGGTGTTCGCTACGGGCGGGCTCGGCGGGGTGCACCGGCAGTGGACGCAGACGCAGGACGAGTCCGCCGACCTGGGCCTGCTGGCGCGTACGCGGATCACCGTGGTGTGCGCGGGCGTGAAGTCGATCCTGGACGTACCGGCGACGCTCCAACGGCTGGAGACGCTGGGCGTGACGGTGGCCGGGTACCGCACGGAACGCTTCCCGGGCTTCTATCTGTCGGACTCCGGGCACCCCGTGGACTGGACGCTGGACAGCCCGGAGCAGGTGGCCGACGTGATGCGGGCGCAGGACGCGCTCGGCGGGCCGGAGTCGGCGCTGATCGTGGCCAACCCGGTACCGGAGGCGCAGCAGCTGGATCCCGGCCTGCACGCACGCGTGCTGGCCGACGCGCTGCACGCGTGCGAGGCGGAGGGCATCAGCGGGCAGGCCGTCACGCCGTTCCTGCTCGACCATCTGGTGCGGCACACCGACGGTGCCTCCCTGAGCGCCAACCTGGCAGCGGTGCGCGGCAACGTACGGCTGGCGGCACGGATCGCGGCGGCCTGGGCCGCGGCGTGAGCGGGCCCGGGCCCGGCGCGCGCAGGGGCGCGCTGCTGATCGCCGGGGACGTGGTGACGGACATCGTCGCCCGGCACCGGGGGCCGCTGGCGGGCGGCACGGACACAGCTGCCGTGATCCGGACCCTGCCCGGTGGTGCCGGTGCCAATGTCGCCTGCTGGGCGGCCCATTGGGGGTGCGCGGACGTACGGCTGCTGGGCCGGGTCGGCTCGGACTCCGCGGCGTGGCACGAGCGGGCCCTGACCGCGGCGGGCGTCCGTGCCCAGCTGGTCGTCGACCAGCAGGCGCGGACCGGGACGGTGATCTGCCTGGTGGACACGGGCGACGCGGCCGAGCGGACGTTCCTCACCGACAGCGGCGCCTCGTTGCGGCTCGATCCCGGGGACTGGTCGGACGCCCTGCTGGACGGCGTGGCGTGGCTGCACCTGTCCGGCTACCTGCTCTTCTCCGCATCGGGCCGCGCGCTGGTGGCAGTGGCCCTGGCGGCCGCACGCGCGCGTGGGGTACCGGTGAGCATGGATCCGGCCTCGGCCGGGTTCCTCGTGGAGCTGGGGGTGGACCGTTTCCTCGCGCTTGCCGACGGTGTGGAGGTGCTGCTGCCCAGCAGGGACGAGGCCTGCCTGCTCACCGGGTTGCCGGAACCGGCCGACGCGGCGGCGAAGCTGAGCCGCCACGTCCCGCTGGTGGTGGCCAAGCAGGGAGCGGACGGTGCACTGGTGGCCCGGTCCGGCACCGTGGTCGCACAGGTTCCCGCCGTACCGGTCACCCCCCGGGACACCACAGGCGCCGGTGACGCCTTCACCGGGGCGTTCCTGGCCGCCCTGGTCGCGGGCGCCGAGCCGCAGGCCGCGGCGGCGGAGGGGTGCGCGGCGGGAGCGCGGGCGGTGGAACGGGTGGGCGGGAGGCCTCCCGCGGGGCGGGTGCTCGGTGACCAAACGCTGCGCGCCGGCGCCGACGGCAGCTGAGCTGGAACCGGCCTGCCTCAGCCGGGGCGTGCCGGGCACGGAGATCGGCCTGCCCGGCGTCTGACGCCGCCTCACGTCTCCCGCCCAAAGATCCGGCTGTCGGCCACGGGCACGCGGCTACGGGCACGCGGCTACGGCGCGTTGCAGGCACTTCTTTCCGCCGCCCGGACCGAGAGGGGCGCGCCCCGCACCCGGCCCCGTGACGACGTCACGGGCGGTCCAGGCGCTGTGGAAGTGGGGCGGCCAGGGCCCGAGCCCGTACCGCGCACCCGACGGCCTACGGCTTTCCCCCACCGGTTACCGCCTACGGCTCACGGCTTACGCCCCCAAGCCGAAATCATCGGAGCGGCCGCCAGATCCATCGTCCCGGACGCGATGTTCGTCAGATGCTGCTCGACGTCCTGGTCGGTGGCGAAGTTGCCGGCGACGAGGTCGCCGCGTACCTGACGGATCGTCGCCGCCTCGAGCGCTGCGCAGGCAGGCGACGAGACCGGGAAGTACGCGTCGGCCTCGACGCGGACCAGGCCGGACTCGCGGAGCAGACGCGGCAGCCTGCGGCCGTGGGCGAGGTCGGCGCCCTGCCCGGCGAGGAGCCGGCGCAGGCCGTGCCGCATCCGGTTCGCCAGCTGCTGCTCGGGGCCGTACTCGTCGGGGCAGGTGAGGGGCTGCAGGGTGAGGTCGGTGTCCTCGACCAGGAGGCGGCCACCGGGTCGCAGCGCCTTCACCATCGACCGCAACGCCCGCTCACGCTCGGGCACATGGACGAGGGCGAGCCGGGCGTGCACCAGGTCGAACCCCTCCCCCGGCGGATCCTGCGCGCCCACGTCGTGCACGCGCCGCTCGACCGGCGAGCGTGACGGCCCCGAGGCCCACGAGCTGTCGGTGTCGGTCACGACGACCTTGCCGGTCGGGCCGACCTTCTTGGCCAGCCAGGACTCCACGGAGGAGCCGCCCGCGACCTCCCAGCAGCGCCAGCCGGGCCCGACGCCGAGCGCTTCGAAGTGCCGGAGCGTCGTGGGGTCGAAGAGAGCGGCGAAGGCGTCGGAGAACGAGACCACCCGGGACTGACGGCTGTCGGGCCGATAGCTGTTCTCGGTTAGCGTCATAGCCCGATCATCCCACTTGTCCTACTTGTCCGAAGTGCGTGACGCTCCGATACGACGTGTCGATGCGACGTGTGGTCTACAAGGCACCGCCCAGAACACACCGCCTGGAACGCAACGCCGGAAGCGCCTGGCCTACGCCGGGGGTCCACCGCAAAGATCCACCGTGGGGAGGTCAACTCCCGTCATCCACAGCCGGGAACCAACCGGAATCGGTGGTTTCCCCAGGCTTACCCGCTGCTCACGCGGTCCTGGCACACTGACGCGACAGGCGCGGAAATGCGGCGCAAGAGGGTCCACGCAAGGAGATCCAGATGTCCATGGCAGGGAATCTGCGGAAGGTCACGGGCCTCGGCAGGGTCGGCGGCCTCCGCAAGGTCGCGCGGCTGGCGAGGAGGCGCCGGAAGGTCGACCTGAGCCATCCCGCGCGTTCCCCGCTGGGCTCCTCGGTGGTCAACTGCGTGGCCTACGAGGAGGGCACCCGGCTTCCCCGCGGCGGTGACCTGGTCGACACGGTGGACCGGGTACGCAAGAGCGGGACGGGTTTCGTATGGCTCGGCCTGCACGAGCCGACCGACCGGGAGTTCGCGGGCATCGCGGAGCTCTTCGACCTGCACCCGCTGGCGGTCGAGGACGCCATCGAGGCCCACCAGCGCCCGAAGGTGGAGCGGTACGACGAGACGCTGTTCGCGGTGTTCAAAACGGTCTGCTACGTCGAGCACGAGGAACTCACGGCGTCCAGCGAGGTGGTGAACACCGGCGAGATCATGGTGTTCGTCGGCCAGGACTTCGTCATCACCGTGCGGCACGGCCGGCACGGCTCGCTGGGGCCGCTGCGCGAGGAGCTGGAGGCAGACCCCCATCAGCTCACGAAGGGCCCCTCCGCGGTGCTGCATGCCGTCGCGGACCACGTCGTGGACGACTATCTGAACGTCATCGACGCGGTGCAGGCGGACATCGAGCAGGTCGAGACGGACGTCTTCGCGGAGAACGGCGCACGTGCGGATCCGGGCCGCATCTACCAGCTCAAGCGGGAACTGCTGGAGCTGAAGCGGGCCGTGGTGCCGCTCGGCCGGCCACTGCTGGACCTCTCGGGCCGGCCGATGCGGGTGGTCGAGCCGGAGATACAGGCCTACTTCCGCGACGTTTCCGACCACCTGATGCGTGCGACGGAACAGATCGCCGGGTTCGACGAGCTGCTCAACTCCATCCTGCAGGCCCATCTCGCCCAGGTCACGGTCGCGCAGAACGAGGACATGCGGAAGATCACGGCGTGGGCCGCGATCGTCGCCGTACCCACGATGGTCTGCGGGGTGTACGGCATGAACTTCGACCACATGCCGGAGCTGCACTGGAAGTACGGCTACGGCATGGTCATCGGCGTCATATCGGTGGCCTGCCTGGCCCTGTACCGCGGCTTCCGGCGCAATGGCTGGCTGTGACCGCGGGAGGCGGGTGAGGCAGGCCGGCGGTCAGCGGCTCGCGCTCCTGGCGTAGACCCGCTCGGCCCAGTAGGCGATCTGGTCCTCCGTCAGGTGCTGGGCGAGGTCGGCCTCGCTGATCATGCCGACCAGGCGCTTGTTCTCGATGACGGGAAGCCGGCGGATCTGGTGGTCCTCCATCTCCTGGAGCACCTCGCCGACATCGGCGCTCGCGTCGATCCAGCGCGGTGTGCCCTGGGCCATGTCGCCCGCGGTGATCTTGGAGGGGTCGCGTCCCATGGCGACACAGCCGACGACGATGTCGCGGTCGGTGAGGATGCCGCAGAGCCGCTCGTTCTCGTCGCTGATGGGCAGGGCCCCGACGTTGAGCTCACGCATCAGCTGGGCGGCGCGGTCCAGGGTCTCGTGAGCGGGGATCCACTGGGCACCCCGGTGCATGATCTCTCCGGCAGTGGTCATGGAGTACCTCCCGGTGCCGGACGGCCGGCGCGGCGCGGGACACACCGCTAGTCCCGGCGCCTTCATTCTCGTCGGGCCGCCGGGCGCACGCACCCGGGGCGGTCGGGCCGAGCACGCGCGATCTCGCGAGCGGTCGCGGACTCCGGTCCTGGGAGTCCCGTCATCCGCTCCAGGCCGGGCGGCGCGGGTCGTCGGCACGCACGAGGATGTCGGCGGTGCCTGCCGGGTCGGTCTCGTGCGCGTAGCGCTCGAAGGCGGGGAGGGTCCAGTGGTCGGCCTCGGGGGTTCGGCGGCGCAGTGCGCCTGGGGAGAGGAGGAGATGAACGGTGAGGTCGAAGGGGAACCAGTGGCGCAGCAGGAGCGGGCCGTGCAGCAGCAGGATGCCGCCGGGCGGGAGTTGGACGTAGGGGCTGCGGGTGGCGCGGTCGGTCACCGGGTCCAGGAGGTCGGGCAGGACGCCCCCGTCGCCGCCTGGTTCGAGAGGACCGAACACCTCACGCCACAGGGCGCCGGTGTCGAACCAGCCGTCGTAGTAGGCGTCCACATCCTGGTGCCCGTGCTCCAGGCGGAGCGAGGCCGGGCGCAGGAAGCCCTCCGTGCCGACGGCGAGCGAGGGGCGGCCTCGCGTGCGCAGGGCCTCGTGGACACGCGCGGCCAGTTCCCCCGGGTCGGCCGCGGGTGCGCCGTCGAAGGCGATGCGAGGCCAAGGGCTGCCGTCGGCCGGCTTGAGGTCGAGCAGGCGTTCGGCGATGCGGTCGACGAGCCGGTCCCAGGTGATCGCTTCGAGTCGCACCTGACCATGATTACGGATGCGGGGGTGGTGGCGGGCATGGCCGCCGTGAGGAGTCCGGGACCGAGGCGTGGAGGCCGGGGGGTCGCGGGAATGAAGCGGACATGGCAGTGCGTGTGACTTCATCGTCCGCCGGCGGAGGCGGGATCAGACCCCTCACCGGCTCCGGTACCGCTCCCGTTGTCATCCAGTCTCCGAAGAAGAAGCGCTGCGCCCAGTGCCGGCGCGGGCCGCTGTCGTTGCTCGTCATGGAGGAGGGGGTGCCACGGTGCCTGCACTGTGGCGATCTCGGGCATCTGGTGTTCCTGCCGCGCGGCGACACTGCGCTGACGCGCAGGGCCCGGGAGGAGAGCTCGCTGTCGGTGGTGGTCGTGCGGTTCAACCGGCGCAGAAGCCGTTACGAGCGGCAGGGCGTCCTCGTCGAGGAGGCGGGGCTCGCCCGGGCCGAGCAACGGTGCCTGGCCGACGCGGAGGCCCGCCGTCGGCGCCGGGCGCGGGACGCACGGCGCAGGGCGGTGGAGGACGCCCACTTCGCGGAGGCGTTCGCGGCGGAGATCCTGCGGCTGTTTCCGGGGTGCCCGCCGGAGCGGGCGCGGGAGATCGCGGGGTACGCGTCCCTGCGGGGCAGCGGCCGCGTGGGGCGGTCGGCGGCCGGGCGGGCGCTGACGGAGGGGGCCGTGACGTCGGCGGTGGTGGCGGCCGTGCGGCATGTGGACACGCCGTACGACCAGCTGCTGATGAGCGGAGTGCACCGATACGAGGCGCGGCGCAGGATCGCGGCGACCGTGGAGACGGTGCTCAGTCAGTGGCGGCGGGCGGCACTCGGCTCCGTCGGATGACGGGGCTCGGCCTCCCATCGCCGGACAACAGGGCTCTGCCCCGCACCGCCGCCGGCTGACGGCACCGGCCTCACGGGGCACGGGAGTCGGCTCCGTCGGATGACGGGGCTCGGCTCCGCAATGGCGTCGGCTCACGGGACCGGCCTCACGGGGCACGGGGCTCGGCTCCGTCGGATGACGGGGCTCGGCTCCGCAACGGCGCCGGCTCACGGGACCGGCCTCACGGGGCACGGGAGTCGGCTCCCGGACCAGCGGGCGAGGGGGCTCAGCCCGCATCGCCGGACAACGGCACTCGGCCCCGCACCGCCGGCTCACGGGACCGGCCCCGCACCGCCGGCTCACGGGACCGGCCCCGCACCGCCGGCTGACGGGACCGGCCTCTCAGGTGACGGGAATCGGCTGCTGGACCAGCCGGTGGCGGGGCGCAAGCGGGGGCGTCCCGGGCGGGGGCTCGCGCCTGGACGCTTGCGTATGCGACTGCGGCGATGGGGAATGGTCCCGGCTGATCTGCCGGGATTCACTGGTGGGGAGCGGGGACGACCGCTGTGGCGGTCGGGGCCCGGTGGCATGGACGTGCTGAGGAGTGGGTGACGTGATCGACGGGCCGTACTTCGTACTGACGGTCGTGGGACTGGTCGGGGCTGGGCTCGTGGCGGGGGTGTTCTGCGGCTTCTCGACGTTCGTGATGCAGGGGCTCGCCGCACTGCCGCCCGCGCAGGGCGTCGCCGCGATGAAGGCGATCAATGTGACGGCGCTGCGACCGGCCTTCATGTTCGTGTTCCTGGGGTCGACGCTGGTCAGCGCGGTGATCGCGGTGGTGACCTTCGTGCTCTGGCGGGACCGGGGGGCGGTGGCGCTGCTGCTGGGCAGCGCGCTGTATCTGTTCGGGTGCTTCGGGGTGACCGTGCTCGCGAACGTGCCGCGCAACAACGCGCTGGTGAAGGTGGAGGCGGGCACCGCGGAGGCTGCCGCGTACTGGCCCACGTACCTACGCGAGTGGACGGCGTGGAACCACGTCCGGACGGTAGCCGCGACCGGCGCGATGATCGCGTACGTGCTTGCGCTCGTATGAGCCTTCGACGGGGGCTCTGCGTAGCCGGCCGACGGGACGTATCGTGTCCAAAAGGGTGCCGCCGATGACGTACGGCCCGTCGTACCCCGATGCAAGGACAGCCGGCCATGGCCGATCCCAAGGGTTTCATGACCACTCCCCGCCAGGAATGGCCCCGGCGGCCGGTCGAGGAGCGGGCGCGGGACTGGGACGAGGTCTATGTCCCGGGGGCGCTGCTTCCGATCATCAACCAGCAGGCGGACCGGTGCATGGACTGCGGCATTCCGTTCTGCCACGACGCGTGTCCCCTGGGCAATCTGATCCCGGAGTGGAACGACCTGGTCTCCCGGGACGACTGGCGGGCGGCGAGCGACCGGCTGCACGCCACGAACAACTTCCCCGAGTTCACGGGACGGTTGTGCCCGGCGCCGTGCGAGGCGGGGTGTGTGCTCGCCATCAACCAGCCCGCGGTCACCATCAAGAACGTCGAGTGCGCGATCGCCGACATGGCCTGGGAAGAGGGCTTCGCGCGGCCGAGTCCGCCGGACCGGCTGAGCGGGCGGACGGTCGCGGTGATCGGCTCCGGCCCCACGGGGCTGGCGGCGGCACAGCAGCTGACGCGGGCGGGGCACACCGTCGCCGTCTATGAGAGGGACGACCGGATCGGCGGGCTGATGCGCTACGGCATCCCCGCGTTCAAGATGGAGAAGCACCATCTGGAGCGGCGGCTGGAGCAGATGCGGGCCGAAGGGACCAGGTTCCGTACGTCGACGGCGGTCGGGCGGGACATCGGGGCGGTGGAGCTGCGGTCGCGGTACGACGCCATGGTGATCGCGACCGGTGCGACGGCCTGGCGGGAACTCGCCGTTCCGGGACGGGAGCTGGCCGGCGTGCATCAGGCGATGGAGTATCTGCCGCTGGCCAACCGGGTCTGCGAGGGCGACCTGGAAACCTCGCCGTTGTCCGCGGCGGGCAAGCAAGTGGTGATCGTCGGAGGCGGTGACACGGGCGCGGACTGTCTGGGCACGGCGGTGCGGCAGGGTGCGGCATCGGTGACGCAGCTGGACATCTACGCCCAGCCGGGTGCCGACCGGGACGACGATGCGGAGCCCTGGCCGACGTACCCGAAGATCTACCGGTTGTCGGCGGCGCACGAGGAGGCGCGTGATCTGCGGACCGCCCCGGCGGCGGACGCGGACGCACGGTTGTTCGCGGCGTCGACGCTGCGCTTCTTCGGCGACGCCCGGGGGCACGTACGGTCCCTGCACCTCGTGGAGGTGGATGCCCAGCGGCAGCCGGTGTCCGGCACCGAGCGCGTACTGCCCGTCGACATGGTGCTGCTCGCGCTCGGCTTCTCCGGGCCCGGCCGGGAGGACGGGCTCATCGACCAATTGGGGCTGCAGTTGCAACCGCGCGGCACGATCGCGCGGGACGCCGGGTTCGCGACCAACGTGCCCGGTGTGTTCGCGGCCGGGGACGCGGCGCGGGGTCAGTCGCTCATCGTGTGGGCGATCGCGGAGGGGCGGGCGGTCGCGGCCGCGGTCGACCGCCATCTGACGGGCAGTTCCGAACTGCCCGCCCCCATCGGGCCGTACGACCGGCCCATGGCGGTGTGAGAGGGCCCTCGGCGGCCCTGCGAGGACCGTGGCCCTCGCAGTCGGCACGGTCAGCGACCATTCGGGACGTTCAGCGACGGCGTTCGTCCGTCCCCGCCACCTTGGCCGTGGCCAGCGCCACCCGGTTCCACGTGTTGATCGCGCAGATCAGGGCGATGACCTGGCCCAGCTCGTCGTCCTCGAACCGGGCCGCGGCCTCGGCGTAGACGTCGTCGGGGACACCGGCGTCGGCGACCAGGGTGAGGGCCTCGGTGAGCGCCAGGGCGGCCTGCTCCTTCGGCGTGAAGAAGTGGCGAGCCTCGCGCCAGACGGCGACCATGTGCAGCCGGTCCTCGCTCTCGCCGGCCTTACGGGCGTCGTTGGTGTGCATGTGGAGGCAGTACGCGCAGTGGTTGAGGTGCGAGGAGCGGATCTGGATGAGCTCGACGAGGGCCGGGTCGAGGCCCCCGCGAGCCGCCGCGTCGAAGCCGATGAGGGCGCGGAAGGCCTTCGGGGCCGCCTTGGCGAAGTCGAGCCGCTTGACGTGGATCGTGTCCGCCACGTTCGCCGGGTTCATCGCATTCATCGCGTTCGTCGCGTTCGTCATGTGGATCGTGCTCGTCGCGTCCGTCGCGTGGATCGTGTTCGTCGTCATGTCCTTCAACCTACGGTCCGCAAAGACCGGCTGTAGGGTGCATTTCCATGGCAGAAACGTGGGTCAATTCCGGCTGGCGCATCGGTGCCGACCTGCACCTGGAACTGGACGGTCCGGGCGGCCGCCGCGCCGCCCTTCTCCGGGCGCTGCGCGACGCCGTACGCAGCGGCCGGCTCGCCCCCGGCACCCGCTTGCCCCCGTACCGCTCGCTCGCCGCAGACCTCGGTGTCGCCCGCAACACGGTCGCCGACGCCTACGCCGAACTCGTCGCGGAGGGCTGGCTGACCGCACGTCAGGGCTCCGGCACACGCGTCGCCGAGCGGGCGGAGCCCCTCAAGGGCGGTATCCGCGCCGCGAAGAAGGCGCCCGCACGCGCGCGTGGCCCCCGGCACGACCTCCGCCAGGGCACCCCGGACGCCTCCGCGTTTCCCCGCGCGGCCTGGCTCGCCTCCTACCGGCGGGCGCTCCAGCAGGCACCCAGCGAGGCGTTCGGGCCGGGGGACCCCGCGGGTCGCCCGGAACTGCGCGAGGCACTCACCGAGTACCTGGCACGCGCGCGTGGGGTGCGTACCGCGCCCGGCCGCATCGTGATCTGCTCCGGCTTCGCGCACGCGCTGCGGCTGCTGTTCGGCGGCGGCGTCCTGCGTGGCCCGCTGGCGATGGAGGCGTACGGACTCGGCTTCCACCGCGAGTTGCTGACGTCGGCCGGGGTGCGCACCGTCCCGCTGCCCCTGGACGAGGACGGCGCCCGTGTCGACCTGCTGGCCCGGGAGCGGGCCGTGCTGCTCACGGCCGCCCACCAGTTCCCGACCGGCGGCCCCCTGCACGCCACGCGCCGCGCCGCCGTCGTCGACTGGGCACGCGCGCGTGGGGCCGTGATCCTGGAGGACGACTACGACGGGGAGTTCCGCTACGACCGCAAACCCGTCGGTGCCCTCCAGGGCCTCGACCCCGAGCGGGTGATCCTCGTCGGCTCGGTCAGCAAGAGCCTGTCACCGGCGCTGCGGCTGGGCTGGATGGTCCTGCCGGAGCGGTACGTCGACGGCGTCCTCGCGGCCAAGGGCGAGCGGGAGAGCTGGGCGAGCGTCCTGGACCAGCTCAGCCTCGCCGACTTCATCGCCGCCGGATCGTACGACCGTCATGTGCGCCGGATGCGCCAGCGGTACCGGGGACGCCGGGACCGCCTCGTCAGCACGCTCGCCGAGCACGCCCCGCACGTCGAGGTCACCGGTGTCGCGGCCGGCCTGCACGCGGTGCTGCGGCTGCCGCCGGGCACCGAGTCCTCCACGGTCAAAGCCGCCGCCTGGCAGGGCGTCGCACTCGACGGCCTCGCCGCGTTCCGGCACCCGCAGACCGACATGACCGCGGGAGACGGCCTGGTCGTCGGCTACGCGACCCCCTCGGAACACGCGTACGGGGCGGCGCTGGAGGCACTGTGCGGCGTGCTGCCGCCGCCTCCGTGACGCCCCGGAGCGCGCCCCGCACGACACGGGGAGCGCCTACGCCTTCCGCCCCAGCGCCCCGTACCCCGGGATCACCCCGTCGTCCTGTCCCGGCACTGGCTCCCCCAGCTCCGGATGCCACTCGGGCACCACCACGACGCCCGGCTCGACCAGTTCGAGCCCGCCGAAGAACCCGGTGAACTCCTCCCGCGAGCGCAGCGCCAGCGTGATGCCGGCCGCCCTGAGCTTCCCGGTGGCCGCGGCGGACTCCTCCGGAGTGAAGTCGGCGGTGGCGTGGGTCATCATCAGGTAGCTGCCGGACGGGAGTGCGGACAGCAGTTCCGCGACGAGTTCGTGGGCACCGTCCTCGTCGGGGACGAAGTGGAGCAGCGCGATGAGGGAGAGCGCCACGGGCCGGTCGAGGTCCAGGACCTTTCGGGCCCCGTCGACGATGGTGGCCGGATCCCGCACGTCGGCCTGAAGGTATTCGGTCACACCTTCTGGCGTGCCGCGCAGCAGGGCGGCCGCGTGGGCGAGCACGATCGGGTCGTTGTCGCAGTAGACCACGCGCGCGTCCGGCGCGACGGCCTGTGCGACCTGGTGCAGGTTGGGCTCGGTCGGGATGCCCGTGCCGATGTCCAGGAACTGCCGGACGCCGTTCGTGGCCAGCCAGCGTGTGGCCCGGTGCATGAACGCGCGGTTGACCCGTGCCATCACCGGGACCCGGGGATCCAGGGCCAGCATCTGCCGGCCCATCTCCTCGTCGACCGGGTAGTTGTCCTTGCCGCCGAGATACCAGTCGTACATCCGTGCGGGATGGGGCTTGCTGGTGTCAATCCCGGTCATGAGGCCCTCCGTGGGCGTCGGGTGGGGCTGGTGATCAATTCAGCATCAAAATACGGCAGTTGAGTCGCCAACAGCGAACCGGCAGCAGCACCTCGACAGGCCGAAGTCCGAACGGGACCACGGGAAGTCCGTCGGGACCACGGGAAGTCCGCCAGGACCACGGTCAGTCCGTGCGGACACCAGGAAGTCCCTCAGGACAGCAGGAAGTCCGCCGCCCCCGCCTTCGCGCCCTCGATGAACGCCGTCATCTCGTCGGAGGTGCAGATCAGCGCCGGCCCGTCCGGATCGGTGGACTGCCTGACGGCGATACGGCCGTCGGCGAGCTTCATCGCCTCCAGGCAGTTGCCCCCGTTGCCGCCGCTCCACGGTTTGTGCCAGCCCTCGCTGCCCAGATCACGGGCGGGCATGCCGTTGTAGATCCGCTCGGCGCGGACCCGCGGCCTGGGCTGGGACGTGATGCGATCCATTCACAACTCCTTGCGGAGATCCTCGAGGATCTCCTTCGTGCGATGTGCCGTGGCGGCCTGCGCCGCCATGCGGTCCATGACCTCCAGGTGGGTGGCCACCTCGGCGCGCGCGTCCAGGTAGACGGCGCCGGTCAGGTACTCGCTGTAGACCATGTCCGGGAGTTCGGGCACGGCGAACCGGAACAGCACGAACGGCCCGTACGTGCCGGGGTGCGGCCCCGTGGCGAACGGGGCGACCTGCAACGTCACATGGGGCAGCTTCGCGGCGTCGAGCAGCCTTTCGATCTGGCCACGCATCACCTCCGGGCCGCCGACGGGGCGGCGCAGTGCGGTCTCGTCCATGACGGCCCACATCCTCGGCGCGTCGCGACGGGTGAGCAGTTCCTGCCGTTGCATGCGCAGCGCGACGTGCCGCTCGATGTCCTCGGGCCGGGTCTGGCCGACGGCGCCCGATCGCAGGACGCCGCGCGCGTAGTCCTCGGTCTGCAGGAGTCCGGGCACGAAGTGGGGCTCGTAGCTGCGGATGAGGGAGGCGGCGCCCTCCAGGCTGACGTACATCGAGAACCAGCCGGGCAGGATGTCGTGGAACCGCTGCCACCAGCCCGGTTTGTTGGCCTCCTCGGCCAGCCGCACGAAGGCGTCGGCCTCGTCGTCGGGGACCCCGTAGGCCTTCAGGAGCAGTTGGAGGTACGGGATCTTCAGGGAGACCTCGGCCGTCTCCATACGGCGGATGGTGGCGGGGGCGACGCGCAGGACACGGGCGGCCTCCTCGCGTTTGAGACCGGCGCGTTCGCGCAGGTCGAGCAGGCGCCGGCCGAGGACGACCTGGCCCACCGTCGGCGCCGACCGCGGCTCGCTCACGCCCCACCTCCGCTCATCGATATCCCGGCAGCTACGTGTTCCGCAGGGATCCCGTACGCGTCGCGTATCGATCCCGTATGAATCCTGACAGCCCAGCGGCGCCATTCGAAGACCTATTCGAAGGTCGGGGCCGACCTCGCAGATCTCAACTGGCGCCGCATCACATGTTGTTGCGAGCAGTGTGCCACGACCATTCACCGCGTCACACAGCACTCTGCAATTTTCAGAGTGACACTTGCCAAGTTGTCCGCGGCAGGGCGATAGTGGCAAGCGTGATTCCGTCCGTGCCCTTAGGAACAGACGCCGCCGCAGGCCGCTTCGGTCTCGGCGCCGATGGGGGTCCCCCCACTCGAACTTGTTCGAGAGACGGGGAGGCAGCCGATTCCTCGGGGCTTGCCACCGAGCGCCGGTTCCGCTTCGAACTGGCCGCACACCCGGGTTCCCCCGCGCAGGCCAGACGCCTGACACGGATCCGGTTGACCGGCTGGGCGGTGTGCGAGGACACCTGCGACACGGCCGCACTGGTGGTGTCGGAGCTGGTCACCAACGCGATCCTGCACACCGCGAGCGACGTCGTCGTCTGCGAGCTGCACGACGGCGCCGACCTGGTACGCATAGCCGTGCGTGACCAGGGGTGCGCCGCCGGTGACCCCCACCCGTCCGCGGCCAGGGCCGAGGAGGAGCACGGCAGGGGACTGCTCCTCGTCGACGCGCTCGCGCACGCCTGGGGTGCCCATGAGCACGGCCCCGGCCTGCTGGTCTGGGCCGAGTTGCCTCGCCGGGCCGACGCCGCGCGCGGCGACCTGGGCTGGGGCGCCCGTCCCAAGCCGGGCCCGTCCGGCGGCTCGGACGAGGACGACGAGGCACACGCACGCGTGTGCCGCCCGGCACACGGAGAATCGGGGACCGAATGGCCGTGACGGCTCCCTCCGGCGGCGGACCGGCACTCACCCTGGACACCCTCGTCCGCCTCAGCCGCGGGCTGCTCAGGCCGGACGCACCGTCGCTGCGTCTGTCCGTGCCCGACGACATGACCGTCCCGCTGGGATGCGACGCGGTGCAGGTGCCCGCCCGCCTCGGCCCACTCGTGCTGCCCCGCCTCCCGCGCGTGGGCTGCGTCTACGCCGACAACGCGCACTGGTGGTGGCTGGTGCCGTCCGACTCCGACTACGCCCTGGAGTGGCCCTCCCCCGCCCGCTACGCCACCGGCGCCCTCGTCCCCGAGTCACCCCGCCTCATCCACCGCCCCGACGGCACGCTCCCCTACACCCCGCCGATCCCGCTCTACCTGGCCCTGTGCCGCATCATCGGCACGGCGCCGAGCTGGTCACGGGTGGTCACCGCTTAGGGAACGGCAACCCCAGGTCGAGGGACGCCCGTGGCGCACGGGGGCACACACCTGCCGCGTACGTCGCGGGTGCCGCGTACGGCACGTGGTACCGGCGGCATACGCCGCACCGGAACGTGCCGCCGACGGCGCGCGCCGCGCACACTCGCGGGCGCCGTACAGCCGAAACGCGACGGCACCCCAGGCCACCTCCTCGCGAACCCTCTGTCACCCCGGCGCACACTCTCCCCCGCACGCCCCACTCTCCAGCGCACCCGCCCGCGCGAACCAACTTCCACACGCCCCCGCCCCCGGCCCACACCCTTGCGCGCTCCGGCGCACGCCCCTACCCCCACCCTGCGCCCTGCCCAGCCGCCGGGGGTGCCGCGATAGTGGCCGTTCGTGCGGGTTCGGGGGAGGTCGACCATGGGGACGAGAGGCGGCGTGGGCGAGCCGGAGGTGTCCGAGTCGGAGCGGCTGCTCTTCGGCGGCCCCCTGCGCTACGACATGGGCTGGAACCAGCACGCGGACGCGTTCCTGGAGCTCACCTTCCGCGCCATGATCACGCGCATGCCGGCCTTGCTCGCCGCGAGCCTCCGGCTGGCCCGGCAGGCCGACCCAGGTGCCGCGCGGATCGTGCTGGCCGCCGAGGTGGGCCGGGGCCTGGGACAGGCGGTGAGCCTGTTCGCTGTCAACAGCGTGCTCGGCCGGCTGATGGGTGCCGGCCCCATCGAGGACCGGCTGCGCGGCGCCGTCCCCGCACTGGCCGTCATCGCCGTCGTCCTGCTGCTGGGCGCGCTGCTGCGGGCGGCGTCGACGTACGCCACCGGCCGGCTGGAGCCGAAGGTGGAGCGCGTAGCCACCGAGCGGTACCTGGAGCGGGCCGCCTCCGTCGAGCTCGCGGCGATCGAGGACCACGCCTTCCACAAGCTGCTGGACACCGCGCAGTACGGCGCCGCCTCGGCCCGCCGGATGATCGCCTACGGCACCCGCGTGGTGAACGCGATGATCTCGCTGGTCGCGGCGGCCGGCGTGCTCACCGTGCTGCATCCGCTGCTGCTCCCGCTGCTGGTGACGATGACGCTGCCCAGCGCCTGGAGCGCGCTGACGAACGCCCGCCGGCGCTACGAGTCGTTCCACACCTGGGTGCAGCACGCGCGCGCGGGACACCTGATCAGCGGTCTGCTGACGGAACCCGCGGCGGCCCCGGAGATCCGGGTGCACGGCCTGGGCCCGTTCCTGCTGCGGCACTTCCGCGCGATGTCGGAGGCGGCGGAGGCGGAACAGGCCCGGCTGGCGCGCCTCGCGGCCCGTACCGGCCTGATCGCGGCCGCCTGGACGGGCCTCGCGACGGTGTCGACGTACGCCACCCTGGGCGGTCTGCTGCTGGCCGGTGCCATGTCGCTGGCGGTGGCGGGCACGGCCGTGATCGCCATCCGGACCGGCTCGGCGAGCCTGGAGACGCTCGTCCTGGAGATCAATCAGCTGCACGAGGAGGCCCTCTTCGTGGGTGATCTGGAGCGTCTCTACGTCGAGGCCGCCGAACGGGCGATCCCGGTCGGCGGAGCGGCCCTGCCGGAGGACCCGCGGGAGATCCGCTTCGAGAACGTCACGTTCAGCTACCCGGGTGACGCCACCCGGCCGGCGCTCGACGACGTCACCCTGACGCTGCCGCTCGGCCGGATCATCGCGCTGGTCGGCGAGAACGGCTCGGGCAAGACCACCCTCGTCAAGCTGCTCGCCGGCCTGTACAAGCCGGACCGGGGCCGGATCATGTGGGACGGCGTCGACGCGGCCACCGCGGACCGGCACCGGCTGGCCGAGCGGGTCGCGATGGTGGCGCAGGACTTCAAGCGCTGGCCGTTCACGGCCCGGGTGAACGTGGCCGTGGGCCGCTCCTCGGCGCCCGTGACCGAGGAGCGGCTCGCGGCGGCGGTCGCGGAAGCGGGTGCCGAGGACGTGGTCGCGGATCTGCCGCGCGGCCTGGACACCCTGCTGGCCCGTAACTTCAGCGGCGGGCACGAGCTGTCCGGCGGACAGTGGCAGCGGCTGGGCATCGCCCGGGCGGCGTACCGGCGCGGCAGCATCCTGATCGTGGACGAACCGACGGCCGCCCTGGACGCCCGGGCCGAGCTGGAGGTGTTCGACAAGATCCGCGCGCTGGCCGGGACCGGACAGACGGTCGTGCTCATCACCCATCGGCTGGCGTCCGTACGCCATGCGGACCTGGTCCACGTGCTGGACGGGGGCCGGCTCGTGGAATCGGGGACTCCGCAGGAGCTGCTCGTCAAGGGTGGCGTCTACGCGGAGCTGTACGGGTTGCAGGCGGAGCAGTTCGCGATGCGAGCGCCCGCGCCGAAGGCGGGCTGAGCCCTGCTCACTCCGTGCCGTCACCGCCCCGGACGATCACCAGGAACGTGTCCGTCGCGAGGTCCATCACGACCTCCGCGGGCAGTCCCTCGGACCGGCGTGCCTGCGCGAACTCCTCCGCCGGCCACGATCCTCGCGGCCCGCCTGCGGGAAAGCCTTCGAGCACCGTTCGCCCGTTCACCATCCTGCACCTCCAGAAAGCGTCGTACTTGTAGGAGTTAACGCCTTCCGAAGGGAAATCGCCTCGCCAAGTGACACGACTGAGACGCAGTTGACACTCGGTCACCGTAAAAAGTGAGGAGTTTATCCCCATCTCCTCGCCTACCGTTACCCTCCGCTTCACTCCTCGTACTCGTCGTGATAGCGGATCCGCTCACTCCCGGCGGGTGCCCCGAAAGCCGATGCCCGCCCCTTGGGTTCCTCCCATTCCTCCTGCCGGCCCAGCGCGGTCAGGTCGAGAAAGCTGGTGGTGGAGCCGAGCCCGTCGAGTCCCCGCTCGTACGTCGAATAGGTGTGGAACACCCGGTCCCGGTCCCGCAGGAAACAACTCACTCCGGGCCGTTCGACAAGTTCACCCGCCTGCACCAGGGTGGCCTCGAAGTCGTGGTTGAAGTCGTCGCCGTACGACGAGTACCAGGGCAGCGTCCAGCCCATTCGAGCCTTGAACGGAAGGATTCTCGTATAGGGCGTCCTCGACACGACCGCGAACGTCGTCCCGCGCGCGTGGAGATGGGCCAGATGGCCGACCTGGTCGAGGAAGGCCGAGCAGCTGCGGCAGCCGGTCTCCCACTCGGGCGGAAACATGAAGTGGTAGACGACGAGTTGCTGCCGCCCCTCGAAGAGGTCCGGCAGGGTGGCCTTTCCGTCGCCGCCCTCGAACACGTACTCCGTGTCGACCTCCACCATCGGCAGCGTGCGGCGCTCGGCGTTGAGCGCGTCCCGCGCGCGTGTGGCCGCCTTCTCCCTGACCAGCAGTTCCTGACGCGCCCTGCGCCACTCCTCGCGCGAGGCGATCTCCGGAAGCGACATGGCCCCTCCTGTGCAACGGTCCCGTTGCGGGTGGTGACCGGTGGACGGGGCGGAACTCATCGCCGTTCCCCGAAGTTTTTCCGGGAGACCTTCCCGGGCCCGACGACGGACGGCGCCGCCTCAGGTGTCGTACTCCTGGATACGGCGCCCGTGGCTGCGGTCGAGCAGCGCGGGCATGCGCGCGCCCAGTTCGGTCACGACCGCCGCCACGTCCAGCGTCAGCAGCTCGCGGTCACGCATCAGGACCCGCCCCTCGACGATGGTGGTGCGGACGTCGCAGGAGCGGGCGCTGTGCACCAGCGTCGCGGCGAGGTCGTGCACGGGCTGGGTGTGCGGGCCGCTCAGGTCGACGAGGACGATGTCGGCGCGCCGGCCCGGTGCGAGGGAGCCGATGGAGTCGCCCAGACCGACCGCGCGGGCGCTCTGGAGTGTGGCGTGGTGAAGGGCTTGACGTGCGGTCAGCCAGCGCGCGTCGCCCTCGGCGGACTTCTGGACGAGGGCGGTGAGCGCCATCGACTCCCACACGTCGAGCGAGTTGTTGGAGGCGGCGCCGTCGGTGGCGAGCCCGACGGGAATGCCGAGGGCACGCAGGGCACGTACGGGAGTCGTGGTGGGCCAGCCGAACTTCAGGTAGCCGCGCGGCGCGGAGGCGACCGCGACCCGGCCGCCCGCGCGCTCCAGGAGGGGCAGGTCACGGTCGGTGATGCCGGTGCCGTGCGCGATGAGCAGG
This sequence comes from Streptomyces sp. NPDC052023, assembly GCF_044548465.1. Taxonomy (NCBI): domain Bacteria; kingdom Bacillati; phylum Actinomycetota; class Actinomycetes; order Kitasatosporales; family Streptomycetaceae; genus Streptomyces; species Streptomyces sp. NPDC052023. The sequence continues at coordinate 54,257 of NZ_JBIUBW010000022.1, forward strand.
TCGGTGTCGAGCAGTCCGGTGCGGTCCAGTACCCCGATCGGGGTGACGCCGTGGCGGGCGAGGCTGGCCTCGGTCTGGTCGCGGTTCTCGGCGGCGTGGAGGTGCACGGGCAGGCCGTGGGCGCGGGCCAGGCCTGCGGTCGCGGCGAGATCGGCCTCGTCGACGGTGTAAGGGGCGTGCGGGGCGAGGGCGGTGGTGATACGGCCGCCGGCGCGCCCCCGCAGCCGTAGCGCGAAGTCGAGACTGCGCTCGCGGCCTTCGGGCCCCTGCGAGGAGAAGAAGGCCTCCCCCAGATGGGCCCGGATCCCGCACTCCTCGACGACGGCGGCGACCGCGTCCATCGTGAAGTAGTGGTCGGCGAAGCAGGTCACGCCGCCCCGGATCATCTCGGCGCAGGCCAACCGTGTGCCCAACTCCACGTCCCGCTCGGTGAGGTTGGACTCGACGGGCCAGACGACGTCGTTGAACCACGCCTCGGTGGGCAGATCCTCCGCGAGACCGCGCAACGCGACCATCGGAGCGTGGGTGTGACAGTTGACGAGGCCGGGAAGGGCGACCTGGCCCACCGCTTCGATCCGCTCGAGGGCCGGCCGGTGCCGTACGGCGCCGGCGCTGGTGACGGACTCGACGGCTCCGCCGCGTACGACGATCGCGGCGTTCTCCTCGAACCCGATCCGTTCCTCGTCGTCGTGCACCAGGACGGCGCACCCGCTGATGATGAGGTCCGCGGGAGCCCCCGCGGGAGAAGGCGTCATCCCGCCAACGTACGACGCGGCCTTACGGTCGCGTGAAGTGAACGGCGCATCACGTCGGGGGTCTGTCCAGGAACCGCGCGCACGGGCACGCTGGCCTCACCACAGACCGCCGTCCGGCTTCTGAAAGGAGCCCGGCATGCTGCTCGGCACCTGGAACCTGGAGAACCTGTACCGGCCCGGCGGGCCGTACGGCCCCAAGGACAAGGCCGCCTACGAGACCAAGCTCGCCGCCCTCGCCGACGTGATCGCACGACTCGACCCGGCCCTGCTGGGCGTACAGGAGGTCGGGGATCCGGACGCCCTGGCGGACCTGGCCGGGATGCTTGCCGGCAACTGGCACATCGCCCTTTCCGCACACGCCGACAGCCGGGGCATCCGGGTCGGCTTCCTCAGTCGTACGCCGCTGGTGGTGCTGTCCGACACGACGGCGTTCCCGGCACCCCTGCGGCCGGTCCAGGCGGACGACTCCGGGCCGGCGGTGGCCGAGGCCGGCCGGGGGCTGCTCGCGGTGCGCGCCGGTGAGCTGTCGGTGGCGGTCGCGCATCTGAAGTCGAAGCTGCTGTCGTACCCGGGAGAGCGTTTCCACCCCCGCGACGAAGGTGAACGCGCCCGCTACGGCGCCTACGCCCTCTTCCGGCGGACCGCGGAGGCCACGGCGCTGCGCGCGCTGGCCGACAAGCTGCTGGCGGGCGACGGGCGGGGCCGGGACGTGCTGGTGCTGGGCGACCTGAACGACGAGGCGCAGGCGGCGACGACGCAGATTCTGCTCGGCCCGCCCGGGTCGGAGATCGGCACGCCCGGCTTCGAGGCCGCCGACAAGGGCGACGCGGCCCGGCTGTGGAACGTGGCGCCGCTGATCCCGGCCGAACAGAGGTTCTCCCGGGTGAACTCCGGCCGGCGCGAGCTGATCGACCACGTCCTGTGCAGCCACCGGCTGGTCCGCCGGGTGACCGCGGCGGGGACCGGGCTGCCGGGCGCCGGGGTGCCGCAGCTGCCGTCGGTGGGACCCGACCCGGCGGAACGGCGGGGTGTGGCGGGTTCGGACCACGCGCCGGTGTGGGTGCGGGTCGGGACGTGAGAACGGGCCCGGGTGACGGGAGCGGCGTCAGACGGGGACCGGCAGCTCCCGTTCGCGCAGGCCGGCCCGGCGTCGTGCCGTCTCCAGTTCGTCGAGGAGTTCGGCGAGCCGTCGCGTGTGACACGGCGTGAGCCGGCCGCTGTCGTCGAGGTGGACGGCGCAGGCGGTGGCCGTGTCGACGAGTCGTTCCAGGGTGCCGGCGACCTCGTCGGCACCTTCCGTGTGCCGCGCGAGCGCGGGCAGTTCGGCGGCGGCGCGGGCGATGGCGCCGCGGGCCTCGGCGAGCGTGCGGTACGCCTCGCGGCGCAGGGTCCAGCGGGCGGCGCGGTCGCCGGACTCGCTCAGGACGTGGGCGAGATAGGCCTGCGCCGCGCCCCCGGCCGTCGCGAGCCGTGCCCGCACGCCGCCGCCCCGCTGCCCCGGCATCGGCAGGTGCCCGGCGACGAGCACGATCGCGCAGGCCAGCAAGGTCTCCCCGATCCGGCTCACGGAGGCCTGCGGTTCGCCGCCCACCATCACCAGAGCGAGGACGAGGACGGTCACGACGGCCGTCTGGGCGGCGAAGTGCCGGGTGGCGACGGGAATGAGGGCGCCGCTGAGGGCGACGAGCGCGACAAGCCCCCCGGGCCGCGGCAGCACGGCGGCGAACGCGGCGAAGACGAGCGCCCCGAGCACCGTCCCGGCCGCCCGGCACAGCACGCGGGACAGGAGGGGTCCGAGGTCGGGCTTGACGAGGAAGACGACGGTGGCGGGGAGCCAGTACCAGTGCTCGTGCGGTCCGTACCACTGGGAGTGCCGCAGCGCCTGGGCGAGGGCGGCACCGGCGCCGAAGCACAGCGCGACACGCAGCCCGTACTCGCGGCCGCCGACACCGGCCATGGCTCGCAGCAGGTCCTTCGCCGTACGCCGGCGGGTGTGCAGGTCGGCGCCGTTGCCCTGGTCGAAGACCTCGGCGGCGTGCAGCAGGGCGTCGTCGAGGGCGCGCAGGGCCGGCATCGCCCGGGAGGGCGCGGGCAGCGGCCCGGCGCCCGTGTCCCCCCGGACGGCCGCGGCCAGTCGCCGTGGCCCCGCGGAGGCCCGCTCGCAGAGGCTGACCCCCGCCCAGGCCAGCGCGGTGGCGGCTTCGGCGAGGGGCAGTGCGGCGGCGTACCGGGCGTGCAGCCGCCGCTCGGCGGCCGAGGAGGCGTACCGCCGCAACCGGGGCCCGGCAAGGGCGTCCTGGGCATGGTCGAGTGCGGCGGTGAGGGCGGCACGCCGGGTGGTGGCCTGCCGCGTACCGACGGCGTCGAGCAGCCCGCCGACGGCGTCGTAGACGTCGCCCACCGCCTTCCGCTCCCCGTCGAACCGGTAATCCCCGGCGAGGGCGCCCGGCGTGGGCAGCACCAGCCGCAACGCGAGCAGCCACCCGGCGCCCACGAGGAAGGCGAGCGCCCGCTGCCACCCCGGCTCGGGCAACGGCATCCCGGCGCCCACCGCGCACCCGACGAGCAACTGCGTCCCGGCCGCCGAGGCCACCGGCCCGACGGCACTGACGCCGCCGGCGAGGAGCCCGAGCCCGGTGAGCAGCAGCGTCTGCACGACGGCACCCGTGCTCTGACCGGCGTACGTCCCGGCGAGCAGTCCCGCCGCACCCGCCAGCGCCGGTACTCCCAGGCGCCGCACGGAGGCCCGCCGGCTGCCGGGCCGGTCGTTGATCCCGGCGAGCATGGCCGCGAGGGCGGCGACCACACCGAGGGAGGGCCGCCCGACGACCACGGCGACGAACAGCACCGGCCCCCCGGCCAGCGCCCCTCGCACGACGGCACTCCACGGCACGGGTCCGCGCTGGGCACGCAGCGCGTGCGCGAGCCAGGGCGGAAGAGCACGGACGACACGGCGGTACACGGGGCTCCTGTCGGGACGAGGCGGGAGCTGACGCACTCGGGCGACGGTGGCCGGGCGACGAACGGTGCTGTCCACCGTAGATCGCCTTCCTGGAGAGCGTGGAACGGGCGTGTTGCGGGGGTGTGACGATGCTTGGAGGGGCCGGGGCCTTCAGCCGTCAGCCATGGGCTCGCGCGGTGAGGTACGGATCACGGCGGAGGGCCTCGCGGCTGCCGAGCAAGGTACCGGCGGCCAGGCCGGCGGCGGGCAGCAGGAGGGCCGCTGCCGCCCAGGCGGGTCCCGGCAGCGCGTCCGTGACGGTGATGGGCAGGCCGAGCACATCACTGAGCGGACCGGCAAGCGCGACGGAGAACCCGGTGCCGAGTACGACCCCGACCAGCCCTGCGACTGCGCCTGACAGGACGGCTTCACCGAGCAGGATGCGGCGCAGCTCGGGCCGCCCGGTACCGAGGATCCGCAGGATGGCGAACTGACCGAGCCGCGCCCGCGCGCTGTCTCCGGCCCGCACGGCGCCGAGGCCCAGTGCACCCACCGCCAGAATCAGGACCCCGCCCCGCATCGAGAGGTCCGCCACGCCGAACAGCCCCGGCAGATCGCGCACCCGGTCGGACACCGCGTACGCCGAGAACCCGTCGTCCTGCAGCGCGTCGGTGACGGCGGCAACCTGCCGCTGATGCTCCACGACCACGACGGCGGACTGCGCACCTTCCTTCTCCCGGAACACCTCCGTCTCCTGCCCCGCGCGCGCCGCGGCCAGGAAGGCCGCGGTGTCCTCGGACAGATAGGCGACGCCCGGTCCGTCGGCCTGCCAGCTCGGGTCGTACAAGGCGACGATCTTCAGCTTGATGACCTCGGTGGTGCCGGATCCGGCACCCGAGGCATGTGTGTGCCCGAAGGCGACGGTGCGCCCGACGAGCGGCGTGAAGTCGGTCCCCTGCGCGTGGGCGGGCAGCACCACATCCTTCGGGCCGAGCGCCGCCGGAACGACGCCTTCACGGATGGGCAGATCGTCACCCGGGGTGAGGGTGTGGCTGGCCAGGTCGTAGGTCCCGGCCTCCTCGGCGTACAGCACGGAGGAGTAGTCGCCGACGACCTGCCGGACGCCCGGCACGGTCCCCGCGTCCCGCAGCGCCGAGGCGGTGAGCGACCGAACTGACGTATCACCCTCGAACGAGGACAGCTCGATCTGAGTGAGCCCACCCGACCCCAGCACATCCCGCTCCACGGCCCCCGCGGCACCGCTCGCCACCCCGGCGGACGTGGTGAGCAGCGCGGCAAGCACGGCCAGCGCGGGCACCGCCCTGCGCAGCGAACGCCCGTCACGTTTCCAGGTGCAAAGACTCCAGCGACTCATCCCAGCTTCTCCTTGGGGGCGTTCTCCGTGCGATGCGGTTCCTTGCCTGCCTGCTCGCTGCCGGCGCTCTGCTCGCTGCCCACCGACAGCACTCCCGCGTCGAGCACATGACGCTGATCGCACTGCGCGGCGACCGTGGAGTCGTGCGTCACCAGCAGCACGGCCGCGCCGCGGTCGGCGCAGGCACGCAGGGAACCCATCACGGAGCGGGCGGTGCCGGGGTCGAGTCCCGAGGTCGGTTCGTCGGCCAGGACGAGCACCGGTTCCTTCACGGCCGCACGGGCGACGGCGACACGCTGCCGCTGGCCGCCGGAGAGCTCACTCACCGGAGAGTCGGCGAGCTGTTCCATACCCAGGTCGCCCAGCAGATCGCGCGCCGCCGTGCGGTGCCGTCCGAGCCGGGGCCCGAAGGCGGCTGCCACGTTCTCCCAGGCGTTGAGGAACGTCAGCAGTCCGAGGTCCTGCAGCACGATGCCGATCGAACGCCGTCGCAGGAGGTCCCGGTCCCCCGATGACAGAGAACCGATGTCCGTGCCGGCGATGCGCAGTGATCCCGCGGCCGGCGAAAGGATCAGACCGAGGAGGGCGAGCAGGGTGCTCTTGCCCGACCCTGAGGGCCCTTCGACAGAAGCCATGGTTCCCGCGTGGAGGGTGAGGTCGGCGCGGGTGAGCCCGGCGCCGGTGGTGTAGGTGAAGGCGAGGCCTTCCGCCACGACGGCGGGCGGGGATGCCGCGTGCGGCGGTGGGGAGGGGTTCATACGACGGGTGCCCTTCTGAGGGGAGGCCGGGCGGATGGAGGCGGGGCGCGAGGGTCGTCAGGCGAGGAGGTAGTACGCGGCTCTGGTCGCGTCCGCCGAAGCGGCACCGCCCGGGCAGGATGCGTACAGGTCGGGAAAGCGGAGGTCGCGATACGGCTTCAGCAGGCCGGGAAGATCGGCCCAGAACGTCTGCGGGATGCTCCGGTCGGAGACGAGGGCTGCCTGGACGGCGTCGGACGCGGTCACGAGATCTCCGTCGGCCAGGGCTCTCCGGGCCTGTGCCCCCAGGTCGATCCCCTCCGTGAGCCGCGCCGCCTGAGCCGTGCAGCCCGCCTCGGCGAGCAGCACGACGACGCGCAGCGAGCGCGAGGAGAGCGTGGGGCGTTCGTCCGCGGGCAGATCGACGGAGGTGCGCCCGCAGTCGACCCCGAACTCGGCGCGCGCGGCCATGGCGCCGTACCAGCGCCGCTGGTTCTCGGCCGTCAGTCGTGCGGGCACCTCTGACGCGGCTGCTTCCTCGGCTCCCTTCTCGGCCTGCGGCCCGCAGTCCAGGGCCAGTCGGTGGCACGTCATGGCCAGCAGGACCCGGTCGGACGGATCAAGGCGACGGTCCGACCCCATCTGCCTCAGCCGCCTCTTCAACCAGTCGGGTGCCTGGTCCTGCTGAGCACGTGCGGTCAGCGCCCGCGCGGCGTTGTAGGTGGCGGTGAGCGTGCCGAGCTGGACCGGGGACTTGGCGACGAGGCCATCGGACCGGACCTTGCCGACCGGAGCGGGAAGGGACGACGCCGATACGGACCCGTCGGAAGTGAGCGCCCGGCGTACCAGCCATCGCGTCTGAGGGTCCGGGTCGCGCAGTACGGAACGGAGGCAGTCGCGTGTCTGCTGCGGCAGCCGCTGCCGCAGCAGGGCCAGAGCGGCTCGCTGGATGGGGTCGTGGTCCGCGCAGTCCCCCGCCAGCCGTACGTCGGCGCCGCGGAGAGCCCGTGTGGCCTGGGCGCGGAGACCTGCCGCCCGCAAGGCCTCGACCGCGTAGAGCACCGGTACGGGCTGGTCGGCACGAGCGGTGTCCGCCGCGAGACGCTCCAGAGCGGCACGCGGCACCTCGCCGTCCCGGCCCAGGCACGTCAGGGTGCTCAGAAGGGCCGCACGGGTGGCGAGCGAGGTCAGGGCGTCGTCTGCGCGATCCGGCGCCCGCAGATAGGCGAGCGCTTCGCTCTCGGCCCGCTCCCGGACCCCGGCCTGAGTCAGGAGCGCTGCCGCTTCGGTCGGTTCCGGGCCGTCGGCCCCGGAAGATCCGGCCAGTGACAGACACACGTAGTGGGCGCGCCAAGCGGGGGTGTCCAGCATGTCGGTCCGGGCGAGGTGTGCCAGCGCGGCCGATCGGACCCTGGGCACCTGCTCCCCGCTTCGCCGACCCGGCAGTGCGGCCTCCAGGCGTCCGTAGGCGGTCGGATACAGCGCCGGATCCCGTCCGGCGTCGGTGCGTGAGGCACGTACCAGATCGTTGGCACCGCGCAGGGCGTCGAGTTGACGGGCCAGACCGCCGCCGGGCGGTCCGGGCCGCTCGACGGTCCCTCCGCCGTACATCGAGGCGCCCAGCGCCGCGGCGGCCGCCACGGCGACGGCGAGGAGTAGTCGGTGACGGCGGTCGGTGTGCATGTCCGGGCGGAGAAGGCTGTTCTTCACGGCGTGCGCAGGTCAGTCGTTTGCGCAGGCGGAAGCGAACGCCTTGACACCGGCTTTGAAGGCCCCTCCGTCGGAGCAGGTGGTGATGCTCGTGTTCATCGAGCCGCCGGGATCGGCGATGCCGCTGATGTCGGCGATCCAGGTGTTCTTGTTGGTCCAGCCGACCTGACGGGTGTTCTCACTGACCTGGGTGCCGCTCGGGCTCAGGGAGAGAGTGGCCTGCCATCCGTTGGCCTTCACCGTCGCCACGTTGGTGATCTTGCTGACCTTGTACCTCGCACCTCCCTTCGTGGTCTTGGTGGACGTCTTGAAGGAACACTTGTCGGCGTAGACATTGCAGTGCCAGGCGCTGGCCACGACCTTCGCACCCGTGCCCGGCAGGGTTGTCGACCCGGCGTCGGAAATGGCCAGGCCTGGCACGGCCGTCCCCATGACCAGCATCCCGGCGATCCCACTGGTCAGCAGGGCTTGCTTCATGTGTGTCTCCCCGTGTTCAAGACGCGCCGGTGCGCGTCGTACGTCGCCTTCTGGCGGAAGCCGGACTGTACAGGCGGCGCAATGCATCAAGAACGACTGAAAAGCGGCGTATGAATGCCCAAGTGCTGGAGAGATTCCGGCAGTATCGGCGTGATAGGCGTGACGTTCCGTCATCGCTCTTCGCTCCGCCGCACGGCGATCTCGAGAGACCGTCACCCGCGGCCACGGGTGGCCTCCGCTGCTCACGCGGAGCCCGGGAAGGACTGCTTCCGGCCACGCACAGCGGGTCGAGTTCACACGTCGGCGTGACGCAGCTGGAGAACGACGTGGCACTGACCGCCCGGTGCTGTCCACGGCGTCACGTACTCGTCGCCGATGTCCCTTCCATCGCATCAGCGAACAGCCGCTCAGCTTCGGAAACGGCCCGGCTCAGCTGATCAGGCCAGGCGCTCGATCCGCCGATCACGCCGTCGATGCCTCGCAACCCCGCCCGCTCCAGCAACCGCTTCTCATTGGTCACCCACTCCCCTCGCGCCGCCAGCACGGCGTGGGCGGTCTGTGTGGCGGCCGTGGCGATGGCGCCGGTGGTCTCGGTGAGGCGGCCCGACGGGGCGTGGTTGGCCTTGGCGTAGGTGAGGGTGGCGCGGGCGGTGCCGTACCAGCGACGGCTCGCGGTGTCGCGCAGCCGCTCCGGGTAGGAGGGCGGACGCGGCAGGCGCCCGCGCAGGACCTGGTTGACAGCCAGCTCCGCGACGACTAGGTAGGTGGGAATTCCCGCGAGATGGAACAGCAGCGGCTCCACCCGGAACCGTCCCTGCTCCGCCTCCGCCAACTCCCTTTCTACGACGTCGAGATCACGGTAGTGAACGTCGACACGCCGCCCGTCGATCCTCAGCCAGGCACCGCCGTTGAACACGCCCCCGCCCCAGTCGCCGACCTCCGACACCTCGCCCTCCCAGCCGAGGGCGCGGAGGTCGGCGGGGGCGAAGGGCCCGCGGTAGTAGACGGCCAGGTCCCAGTCGCTGTCGGGGCCGTGGGTTCCCTGGGCGCGGGAGCCGCCGAGCGCCACGGCCTGGACGGTGGGAAGGCCGGCCAGGCGATCCGCGGTGGTGTCGAGGAAGGTGTCGTCGCAGGCGGGGGTGGGGGCGGTCATGGGCCCAGCGTAGGGAGTCGCGAGCGGTGACCGGATGTGGATGCGGCGCGTGGCCGCAGGGGCGGGCTGCGGGGCCGTCGGGCCGCGGCGGCACGGCGTCGCGGAAATTGGGATGCGTACCGCTGGTGCCGACGCGGATGATCGGTGGGTTGGCCACCGTGCCGCCCGTGTGCCGAGCGGCCAGCGCGCTCTCCGTGCGGCGGTACGCCTGTGCGCCGCCCCCGACCTCAGGAGCGAGCCCGTGATTCAGCGCGTCACCGTCCCCTCCCTCTTCCCTCCCCCCACCTACTCCCACGCCTCCGTCGTCGAGGCCGGTGCGAGACTCGCCTTCCTGGCCGGGTCCGTGCCGCTCGACGCCGACGGGAAGCTCGTCGGGGACGGAGATCCCGTGCGACAGGCTCAGCAGGTGATCGCCAACCTGGAGGAGCAACTGCGCGCCGTCGGCAGCGATACGGCCCACGTGGTGTCGACCGAGGTGTACGTCGTGAGCGGTGAGCCCGCGGTGCTGTCCGCGGTGTGGGAGGTCGTCGAGGCGTCCGGGCTGAGCGCCGGCCCTCACTCGTCGACGCTTCTCGGGGTGGCCTGCCTCGGATACACGGGGCAGCTGGTGGAGATCACGGCTACGGCCGTGGTTCCCGACGGCCCCCAGGCGTGAGCCGGGTCGCGCTCCGCCGGGCCGTGGCGGCTGACGCCGGTGCGGCGGCGGACGTCTGGCTGCGGTCGTTCGCCGCCGCGCTGCCCACGGTCGTCCGGCCCCGCTCCGACGACGAGGTGCGGACGTACTTCCGGAAAGTGGTGGTGCCGCTGCGGGAGACCTGGCTGGCGGAGACCACGGACGGCGTCGTCGGCGTCATGGTGCTCGACGGTGACGAGCTCTCCCAGCTCTACCTCGATCCGGACTGGCGCGGCCGGGGCGTCGGGGACCTCTTCATGGATCTGGCCCGCAAGCGCCGGCCGGACGGTCTGAACCTGTGGACCTTCCAGGTCAACACATCCGCCCACCGCTTCTACGAACGCCACGGCTTCGTCGCCGTCGAGCGCACCGACGGCAGCGCCAACGAGGAAGGCGAACCGGACGTCCGGTACGTGTGGCGGCCCTGAGCGGCCGGGCCGAGAGCGTACCGGTCCGTCGCCGCCACCAGTACCTCCGTCATGCCCGGCGCTCCCGCGTTGTGCCCGGCCTCGTCGACCATCACCAACTCGCTGCCCTGCCAGGCATGGTGCAGCCGCCAGACGATGCCGAGGAGGTTGCCGAAGTCGAGGCCGCCCTGGACCAGGGTGCCGGGGATGCCCTCCAGAAGATGCGCGTCGCGGAGCACCACACCCTCGTCATCGCCCCTGTCGTCGCCCTCGTCGTTGCCCTCGTCCAGGAAATGGTTGTTGCCCCAGTAGTGCGTGACCGTGCGGGCGAAGCCCATGCGGAACACGGGATCCTCGTAACGCGGTACGGAACGCGGGGGCGCGGGAACGACCGCCGTCTCCCAGTCCGTCCAGGCACGTGCCGCCCGCTCCCGCACCCCCGCGTCCGTGGACTCCAGCAGGCGGTTGTAGGCGGCGGCGAGGTTGCCGTCGCGGTCCTCCTCCGGCAGCTCGCCGACGAACCGTTCGTAGGCCTCCGGGAAGATCTTGCCCAGGCCCCGGGTCATCAGCGCCACCTCGGCGTTCGACCCCGTCGCGACACCGGTCAGCACCATCTCCGACACCGCGCCGGGGTGCGTCTGGGCATATCGCAGGCCCAGCACCGACCCCCACGACACGCCCCACACCAGCCATCGCTCGATCCCGAGATGCCGCCGCAGCAGTTCCAGATCGGCGATGAGACATTCCGTGGTATTCACGCTCATGTCGGTGTCGTACGCGCTCGCCTTCGGCGTCGACCGCCCGCACCCCCGCTGATCCAGCAGTACGATCCGGTACGCCGCCGGGTCGAAGTAGCGCCGGAAGTTCGGCGAGCAGCCGGTGCCGGGCCCTCCGTGCAGCATCACCGCGGGCTTGCCGTCCGGGTTGCCGCAGGTCTCCCAGTAGATGCGGTTGCCGTCGCCGACGTCGAGCATGCCGTGGTCGTACGGTTCGATCTCCGCGTAGAGGCCCATCGGGGCACCGTAGCTCCGCGACGGCGGCCCCGTCCCGTCAATGTCGCACCGCCAGGCCCGCCGTACGCGCCGCCCCGCGCAGCACCTCCCGCAGCATCTCCGGAGTGAGGCGGCCGGTGAAGGTGTTGCGCTGGCTGACGTGGAAGCAGCCGAAGAGGTCGAGGGCGGGGGGTCCGCCGGGAGCCTCGGGGTGAGCGGGAGCACCCGGGCCGGCGGGTACGGCGGAAACGGGTCCCCCGGCATCGGCCGGCGCGGCGATCCTCACCTGTGCGCCGTGCGCGAAGGCGGGCCTCGGCCGCGGCACCGTCCAGCCCGCCTCCGCGAACGCCGGCAACGCCGCCTGCCAGCCGAAGGCACCGAGCACGACCACTGCCCGCAACGTCGGTCGCAGCAGGCCCAGTTCCTGGACGAGCCAGGGGCGGCAGGTGTCGCGCTCCCCAGGTGTGGGCTTGTTGGCGGGCGGCGCGCAGTGCACGGGCGAGGTGATCCGGACGCCGTACAGCTCCAGGCCGTCGTCGGCCGCCACCGAGGTGGGCTGGGACGCGAGCCCTACGTCGTACAGCGCCTCGTACAGCACGTCCCCGGACCGGTCACCGGTGAACATCCGGCCCGTACGGTTCCCGCCGTGCGCCGCCGGAGCGAGGCCGACGATCAGCAGCCGCGCGTCGGGCGGACCGAAACCGGGCACCGGCCGACCCCAGTACGTCCAGTCGGTGAAGGCGGCACGCTTGGTACGGGCCACCTCCTCACGCCACTCGACCAGCCGGGGGCATGCCCTGCAGCCCGCGATCCGCCGGTCGAGGCCAGGGAGGCCGGCGGGGGCGCTGCTGTCCATGCGTCCACCGTAGATCCGTGCCGTCATCCACGCGGTGACCGCCCCGGCCGGCTGCCGACGTCCGGGACGGGTGGAAAAGCCCTCCAGCACAGCCGGCCAGGGGAGCTAGGGTCGATGGCATGGCTTCCGATCGCATGGACGAGGCAGGCAGCGGCGGGCCCAGCGGGATCGCCCTGGACCCGACCGCCGCCCCGGCCGACGCACCTGCCCTCGAGACACCCCGCGCCCGAAACGCCGAGGTGATCCGAGCGGCGACCGGCTCCCCCGCCCCGTCTGTCTCCCACGTGCCCGCCGGCGCCCGGCAGCCCGAGGACCCGGCCGGCCCGGGGGCTCAGAGCTTCCCCGAGAGCGCGAGTGTTCCCGAGGGCCCGGCCGCTCCCAAGGCTCGAAGCCACCCCGAAGACCCGGCCGCTCCCAAGGCTCGAAGCCACCCCGAAGACCCGGCCGCTCCCAAGGCTCGAAGCCACCCCGAAGACCCGGCCGCTCCCAAGGCTCGAAGCCACCCCGAAGACCCGGCCGCTCCCAAGGCTCGGAGCCACCCCGAAGACCCGGCGGCGCCCGACGGCCAGGGAGTCGCCGAGGACCAGGGAACCACCGAGGCTCCGGTCGCCGACGATCCGAAGGTGGCCGCCGCGATCGCCGCTGCCGAGGCCGCCGGTCCGGCGAGTGGCGAGACCGTGCGCATCGACAGCTGGATCTGGTCCGTACGGCTGGTCAAGACCCGCTCCCAGGGCGCCACGGCCTGCCGGGGCGGCCATGTCCGGCTGAATGGCGAGCGGGTCAAGCCCGCCCACGCGGTACGCGTCGGCGACGAGGTACGGCTGCGGCAGGAGGGCTGGGAGCGGGTGGTCGTCGTCAAGCGGCTGATCCGTAAACGGGTCGGTGCCCCGGTGGCCGTCCAGTGCTACATCGACAACAGCCCGCCGCGACCGCCCCGCGAGGCCGTCGCGCCCGCCGGCATCCGCGACCGCGGCACAGGCCGCCCGACGAAGCGTGACCGCCGCGAACTGGAACGCCTGCGCGGCCTCGGCGGCCCGGGGTTCGCAGCGGCCGGTGGCCGGGGAGTGCCGGGTGGAAAGGGGAGCCCGGGCGGCAGGGGAGGCCCGGCGGGCTTCGCAGGACAGGGCGGTTCGGGCGCGCGTGGCGGGACGGGCGGGCTTGGCGGCGCAGATGGACTCGGAGGCCCAGGCAGCGGCTCTGACCGACCGAGTGGCCGGGGTGGCCGGGGCGGCCGTTCCGGAGGGCGCTGACCCGCGGGTGCGCGGGGCGGTGCCGTACGCCGCCGAGGTGCTGCGGTGGCGGGCCGGTCCCCACCCACCGGCCGGCGACCATCGGGCCCGATCCACCGGCTGCCGACCGTCGAGCCCGATCCACCAGCCGCCGATGTCGGGCCCCACTCCACCGGCCGCCGCCCGCGGACCGGCGGCCGCCGAAACTCCGGTCGCCGAACCGCCGACGCCCTGCCCTGCTCCGCCTGCCGCTCCACCTGCGCCGCGCGGCCGTTCGTGATCACCGACGGTCCAGCCCCCCGTTCACCACCCCCTATCGCCACAGCATCCGCGTCAGCTCAGCGTTCTGCCCGCGCCGTGCCCAGGCGATCAGGGCGAGCGGCACCAGCAGGATCACCGGTGTTGCCGCGTTCTGGCCGTCGAAGACCGTGAGCTGCGTGATGAACGCCCCCACCATCAGAGCCCCCAGCGACATCGCCGCGACCGACTGGAGCCGTGGCGTCAACAGGGCGACGGCGCCTGCCAGTTCGAGCATGCCGATGACGTACATCCCCGAGTTGCCCCAGCCGATGTCGGCAAAGATCTCCGTGGCCGAGGAATGTGCGATCAGCTTGGGCAGTGCGCTCGCGACCCCGAAGAAGAGCGCGAGAACAACCTGGAGGGCACGCAGGGCACTACGTGCACGGCGGCCCCGTGCGGTCGCCGACTCGGCCACGACGGCGGACGGCGAAGCCGTCGCGACGGAGGCGACGGAGGCGACGGAGGTGACGGAGGCGCTGGACGCGGCGGAAGCGGTGGTCTCGGACATGGGAGTCTCCTGTGTGAAGCGGTCCGGGTTGCTGTCACAGAGGTAGACCCGCCGCAGGTCCGGAACTCCCGCACACCGTTCCGCCCACGACCCTCACGCGGTGCGTCCGGCCCGCTCACGCCACCCCTGCGCGAATCACGCTCTCGTGGATCCGCAACCAGCCCCAGCCCTCCCCGCGTTCAGGCCCCCTCCACCGCCACGGCCCTCACCCATATCCGGTCCTCCGTCAGATACTCGTCCACTCCCAGGCCCACCTCCCCCAGCGCTGCTTCGAACTCCTCCTGCGTCAGCGGCCGGGCACGGAAGGTCTGCGTCCACGTCGCGTCGGGGAACTCGTACTCCGCGCGCACCGAGTTCGTGCCGTCGCCGACCGGTTCCGACGACGCGATGCGCAAGGTGAAGCCGGTGGAACCGATCCGTTCACGCGGCACGTTCGTGTGGTAGTCCTCGCCCTCGCGCTGGATCACCACACAGCCGCCGCCCGCCAGGTGCCGCACACACGTCCGCAGCAGAGCCCGCCGCACCTCCTCGTCCCCGGTGTGCACCAGGAACGAGGCCAGCAGCACCGCGTCGAACCTCTCCCCGAGGTCGAGCTTCTCGATCGGGCTGCATATCGTGCGCGCCCCACGGACGCGCTCCAGCATGTCGGGGGACTCGTCCACCGCCGTGACCGTGAAGCCCCGCTCCAGCAGCGGGTGCGTCATGCGGCCGACCCCGCTGCCGAGCTCCAGAATGTGCGCCCCGGCGGGCACCGCGCCCGCGATGATGTCCGGCTCCTCACCCACCGGCAGCCGTGAGTACAGCTCGACCGCACAGCCGTCCGGCGTGATCGCTCCCGGTCCCGTCCCCTGGTGCCCCGCTCGCATTTTCAGCTCCATGCCCGCACAACGGCCCACATCCGCACGGCCGTTCCCATCCACCCACTGTTCACCCGTCCGAGTGAGCACGGATCCGGCCCCGAGTCTCCCCGCCCCATCGCGCTCCGCCGCGCTCCGCTCCTTGGAGAACAACCGGGCCGAAGAGTACGTTTCAAGTGAGGAGTGATGATCCCGATGCGGACAGGCAGTGAGCCCATGACCGCGCGCAGTGCGCTGCGTGCTCGCTTCTGGCTGAGTGTGTGGGGAGCGGCCTGGGCGATCTTCGGAACGGTGGCCTTCATGCTGGCCGGCCGCCCGGGCTGGGCCATCACCTGCGGCGTGCTGTGGCTGGTGATCACCATCGATCTGGCCGTCATCGTCCGGCATATCCGCCAGGGCCCGCACTTCCAGCCGGGACGGGACGTCCCGCCGTACCGCCCCCTCGACGACCGCGCACCTCACCGCCCCCCGGACGACCACACTCCGTAGCCACCCTCCGGCTCACCCGCCGAACCGGCCGCCTACGGAAGCCCGGCCGATCGAACCGCGCCGCCTGCAGAACACCGGCCCGTCGGCCACGCCGCGCCAGAAACCCTCACCCGTCGAACCGGGCCGCCTTCAGATACTCCGGGTTCGGATCCAGCGCGGCCGCCAGCCGGAAATGCCGCTTCGCCTGGTCCGGCCGGCCCTGCCGCTCATAGGTGCGGGCGAGCGCGAAATGCGCGAACGCGTTGTCCGGCTCGCGCTCCAGAACGATCGTGAACTCCAGTTCCGCGGGCCGCAGTTGCGCGGCGGCGAAGAACGCACGCGCGCGTAGCAGCCGGGCCGCCGTGTTCTCGGGGTGCGCGGCGACGACGGGGTCGAGCAGCTTCACCGCGCCTCGCGGATCGCGCGCGGCGAGCAGTTGCTCGGCGGCGCGGAAGTCGATGACATGCGTTTCCGGCGAACGTCCGGTCGAACCGCTGGTCTCGGGCACGGCAGAGTCCTTCCCTTACTGGCCGGATTCAACGCCCGCTCCCCTTGCCACTATTCCCGGACGGCACTCCCCGGACCGCGCCATTGCCGCTCAGGCCACGCCACACACGTAGCAGCACACTCACGACCGCAGCTCCGCACCACGAACCGCCGCACCACGAGCGCCGCACCACGAACCGCCGCACCGCAGGCGCGGACAACGCAGGCGCGCACCGCAGGCCCGCGCACCGCAGGCGCTACCCCCGTGGCTCCCCCGCAGGCGATCCCTGCGCCGCATGCGCCCGCCGCACCAGCTCCGCCCACACCTCCCGCACCCGCCCTCGCAGCTCCGGCAGCGGGACGTCGTTGTCGATCACGATGTCCGCGATCTGGAGGCGCTTCTCGCGCGTCGCCTGGGCGGCCATGCGCGCGCGTGCGTCCTCCTCGGTCATGCCCCGCAGCCGTACGAGCCGGTCGAGCTGGGTCTCGGGGGCGGTGTCGACGACGATCACCAGATCGTAGAGCGGCGCCAGGCTGTTCTCGGCGAGGAGCGGTACGTCATGGACGACGACAGCGTCTTCGGCAGCCGCGGACTCCAGCTCGTGGGAGCGGGCACCCACCAGGGGGTGGACGATCGAGTTCAGGACGGCCAGCTTCTCCGGGTCGGCGAAGACGATCGACCCGAGCCTCGGCCGGTCCAGGCCACCGCCCGGGGCGAGCACTTCGTCACCGAAGGCGTCGACCACCGCGGCGAGCCCGGGAGTGCCGGGCGCGACGACCTCCCGCGCGATGCGGTCCGCGTCGACCAGCACGGCTCCGCATTCCACGAGCAGCCGCGACACCTCGCTCTTGCCGGCGCCGATCCCGCCGGTCAGGCCCACCTTCAGCATGAGCGGAAGCTTAGGCCCTCCCGGTGACGACGCACCCTGTGGGGACGCACCCCCGGGGAACACCGCACCCCTGGGGATACCCCACCGCACAGCCCTCCCCCGAGCCCCCCACGCAAGGCTCCCCGTCCCAAGCCCTCACCCCAAGCCGAGCCTCTCAAGCCCTCACCCCAGGCTGCCGCGCCCAAGCCACAGGCCCAAGCCACAGGCCCCAAGGCCCCGGTCCAAGCCCCCCGCCCCACCACAGCCACGCCCTCAGTTCTCCCCTTCACGCTCCGCCAGGAAGCGCTCGAACTCCTGCCCGATCTCGTCGGCCGACGGAATCTCCACCGGCTCGGCGAGCATGTTGCCGCGGGTCTCGGCCCCGGCCACGGCGTCGTACTGGTGCTCCAGTCCCTGGACGAGGGCGGTGAGTTCCTCGTCGCCCTCCTGGATCTGCCGGTCGATCTCCGTCTGCGTGCGATAGGCGTGCGTACGCAGGGAGTGGGCGATACCCGGCAGCACCAGCCCGGTCGCGGCCGTGATCGTCTCCAGGACGGTCAGCGCCGCGTCCGGATACGCGGAGCGGGCGATGTAGTGCGGGACGTGCGCGGCGACGCCCAGAACGTCGTGGCCGGCCTGCATGAGGCGGTACTCCACGAGGGACTCGGCGCTGCCGGGCACCTGGGCCTCGTCGAAGGGGGTGCGGTAGCCGGGCACGAGGTCGGTGCGGTTGCCGTGCGGGGTGATGCCCACCGGGCGGGTGTGCGGGACGCCCATGGGGATGCCGTGGAAGTTCACGGCGAGGCGTACGCCGAGGCGCTCCGCGATCTGGTCCACGGCCGCGGCGAAGCGCTCCCACTCCACGTCCGGCTCCGGGCCGGACAGCAGCAGGAACGGCGCGCCGGTGGTGTCCTGGACGAGCCGTACGGCGATCGTGGGCTCCTCGTAGTCGGTCCAGCGGTCGCGCTTGAAGGTCAGCAGCGGACGGCGGGCGCGGTAGTCGACGAGCCGGTCGTGGTCGAAGCGGGCGACGACCTGGTGGGGCAGCGTGTCGAGGAGCCGGTCGACGATCTGGTCGCCGGTCTCGCCCGCGTCGATGTATCCGTCGAAGTGATAGAGCATGACAAGTCCGGCCGACTCCTGGGCGAGCGCCATGTCGACGACGGCCAGGCCTTTCGGCTCCCACGTGTACAAACCCTGCGGATCAAGCACAGTGACCGCTCCTCCTCGTGTCCGTACTCGACAACGCCACCCACCGGACGGGCATTCCCGTCCGGCACGCCAAGATCGGCTGATGCGCCGGCAGGTGAACGCGTCGGAGCCGGGGCGGAGTTCTCGGCAAGCGCGGACACGCCAAAGGCCCGTACCACGGGGGTACGGGCCCTTGGCTATCGGCTAGGCCTCAGCGGTGAGCGTTCAGCTCTGGCCGCCCGCCAGCTTCTCGCGCAGCGCGGCGAGCGCCTCGTCCGAGGCCAGCGCGCCGGAGTTGTCCGGGCCCTCGGAGGAGTACGAACCGCCGGACGCGGCCGGAGCCGCACCCGCCGCGTCGCCGCCCTCGGCCGCGGCAGCGGCGTCGGCCTCGCGGGACTTGATGACCTGCTGCTGGTGCTGCTCGAAGCG
This sequence comes from Streptomyces sp. NPDC052023, assembly GCF_044548465.1. NCBI lineage: Bacteria > Bacillati > Actinomycetota > Actinomycetes > Kitasatosporales > Streptomycetaceae > Streptomyces > Streptomyces sp. NPDC052023. Next base: position 72,670 of record NZ_JBIUBW010000022.1, read on the forward strand.
GGTCTGCGCCTCGGCGTACTGGTGCTCCCACGCCTCGCGCTGGGTCTCGTAGCCCTCGAGCCAGTCGTTGGTCTCGGGGTCGAAGCCCTCGGGGTAGATGTAGTTGCCCTGGTCGTCGTAGGACGCGGCCATGCCGTACAGGGTCGGGTCGAACTCGACCGAGGCCGGGTCGGCACCGAAGGCCTCGTTGGCCTGCTTCAGCGAGAGGCTGATGCGACGGCGCTCGAGGTCGATGTCGATGACCTTGACGAAGATCTCGTCGTTGACCTGGACGACCTGCTCCGGAATCTCCACGTGGCGCTCGGCCAGCTCGGAGATGTGGACCAGACCCTCGATGCCCTCGTCCACGCGGACGAACGCACCGAACGGAACCAGCTTCGTGACCTTGCCGGGCACGACCTGGCCGATCTGGTGGGTGCGGGCGAACTGCTGCCACGGGTCTTCCTGGGTCGCCTTCAGCGACAGGGAGACACGCTCGCGGTCCATGTCGACGTCGAGGACCTCGACGGTGACTTCCTGGCCGACCTCGACAACCTCGGACGGGTGGTCGATGTGCTTCCAGGAGAGCTCAGAGACGTGGACCAGACCGTCGACGCCACCCAGGTCCACGAAGGCACCGAAGTTGACGATCGAGGAGACGACGCCGGAACGGACCTGACCCTTCTGGAGGGTCGTGAGGAACGTCTGGCGGACCTCGGACTGGGTCTGCTCCAGCCAGGCACGGCGGGACAGGACCACGTTGTTGCGGTTCTTGTCCAGCTCGATGATCTTGGCCTCGAGCTCCTTGCCCACGTAGGGCTGGAGGTCGCGGACGCGGCGCATCTCGACCAGGGAGGCCGGGAGGAAGCCACGGAGGCCGATGTCGAGGATGAGACCACCCTTGACGACCTCGATGACGGTACCGGTGACGATCCCGTCCTCTTCCTTGATCTTCTCGATGGTGCCCCAGGCACGCTCGTACTGGGCGCGCTTCTTCGAGAGGATCAGGCGGCCTTCCTTGTCCTCCTTCTGGAGGACCAGGGCCTCGATCTCGTCACCGACGGCGACGACCTCGTTGGGGTCGACGTCGTGCTTGATCGAGAGCTCGCGGCTCGGGATAACGCCTTCGGTCTTGTAACCGATGTCGAGCAGGACCTCGTCCCGGTCGACCTTCACGATGACGCCGTCGACGATGTCGCCGTCGTTGAAGTACTTGATCGTCTCGTCGATCGCGGCGAGGAAGGCTTCCTCGTTACCGATGTCGTTGACCGCTACCTGCGGGGTGGTGGCGGTGGTCTCGGTGCTGCTCGTCATGTGGGAAAGGGCTCCGGTACGGACATTGAAGTCGTAGGTACTGCTTACGCCGGGAGCCCGTTTCGCTCTGCAGAAGCCGGACAGCCAAGGAAGCGCCCCACCAGAAACTGGTGACAGCGCCTCGACAACCGAGGGGACATACAACAGATGCGAGCGCAGCCTGCTACGTCTGAGGTGCGCAGGCCCGCAGCGCAACTTGTAGCATACGGGGGCAGCCGGACAGGGTCAATGCGCGAAGGCGCACACCCGGGGCAGATCACCCCATAACCGGCACAAAACCTGTCGCCTGAGGCCACGCGGGCCGTGAGGCGCCCCTCCCGTGACACCCCCGGGACGGGCTGGACGGCAGATTACGACGAGGGAGCCGATCATCCAAGAGCCGGAAGCGTTCGAGCCGGAAGCCACCCGGCGTACCGCGGATGTCACGGAGAGCGCCCGGGCCAACCGGGGCTGGTGGGACCGCAACGCTGACGAGTACCAGACCGAGCACGGCACGTTCCTCGGCGACGACCGTTTCGTGTGGGGACCCGAGGGGCTGGACGAGGTCGAGGCGGAGCTGCTCGGCCCGCCGGAGGACCTCAAGGGCAAGGACGTGCTGGAGATCGGCGCCGGCGCCGCCCAGTGCGCGCGCTGGCTGGCCGCGCAGGGCGCCCGCCCGGTCGCCCTGGACCTCTCCCACCGCCAGCTCCAGCACGCGCTGCGCATCGGCGGATCGTTCCCTCTGGTGTGCGCCGACGCGGCAGCCCTGCCCTTCGCGGACGCCTCCTTCGACCTGGCGTGCTCGGCGTACGGGGCGATGCCCTTCGTGGCGGATCCCCGGATGGTGCTCCGGGAAGTCCGGCGGGTGCTGCGACCGGGCGGCCGGTTCGTGTTCTCGGTGACGCATCCGATCCGCTGGGCGTTCCCGGACGAGCCCGGCCCTGACGGATTGAGCGTTTCGAGTTCGTATTTCGACCGGACCCCCTACGTCGAACAGGACGAGCACGGCCACGCGGTGTACGTCGAGCACCACAGGACGGTCGGCGACCGGGTCCGGGACGTCGTGGCGTCCGGGTTCCGCCTCGCGGACCTGGTGGAGCCGGAATGGCCGGCCTGGAACACCTCCGAATGGGGCGGCTGGTCCCCGCTGCGCGGGAACCTGATCCCCGGTACCGCGATCTTCGTGTGCGAGCGGGACTGAGCCCACCTCCCCCATCAGGCACACACGCGGCAGGTACACACGCGCGGGGCCGCTGTCGCGGTCGTACGACACTAGGTGCGTGATCCGCCACGACGCCCTGGACGCCCTCCCCGTACGTACCGCTCTGCCCGCCCTGCGGGGAGCCCTGGACGGGCACGGCACGGCCGTCCTCGTCGCGCCCCCGGGCACGGGCAAGACGACGCTGGTGCCGCTCGCGCTGGCGGGGCTGCTCGGCGAAGGGCCGGCCCGGCGGGTGGTCGTGGCCGAGCCCCGGCGGATCGCGGCGCGGGCTGCGGCACGCCGGATGGCGTGGCTGCTGGGCGAGCAGGTCGGCGGGAGCGTCGGTTACACGGTGCGCGGGGAGAGGTCCGTCGGACGGCACACGCGCGTGGAGGTCGTCACGACGGGCGTGCTGCTGCAACGGCTCCAGCGGGACCAGGAGCTGAGCGGCGTGGACGTGGTGATCCTCGACGAGTGCCACGAGCGGCATCTGGACGCCGACACGGTGGCGGCGTTCCTGTGGGACGTACGGCAGGCGCTGCGGCCGGAGCTGCGGCTGGTGGCCGCGTCGGCGACGACGGACTCCGAGGGCTGGGCCCGGCTGCTCGGCGGGGCTCCCGTGGTCGCGGCGGAGGGCGCCTCGTACCCGGTCGAGGTGGTGTGGGCGCCGCCGGCGCGTCCCGTACGGCCGCCGCACGGCATGCGCGTCGACCCGGCACTGCTCGGTCATGTGGCGACGGTGGTACGCCGGGCGCTGGCCGAGCGGGCGGGGGACGTGCTGTGTTTCCTGCCGGGGGTCGGGGAGATCGCGAAGGTCGCCGGGCAGCTCGGGGATGCCGGGGATGTCGACGTGCTGCAGGTCCACGGGCGGGCGCCGGCCGCCGTGCAGGACGCGGTGCTGTCGGCGGGGACACGGCGCAGGGTGGTGCTGGCGACGTCGGTGGCCGAGTCGTCCCTGACGGTTCCCGGCGTGCGCGTGGTCGTGGACGCCGGGCTGGCGCGTGAACCGCGGGTGGACCACGCGCGCGGGCTGAGTGCGCTGACGACCGTACGGGCCTCTCAGGCGGCCGGGCGGCAGCGGGCGGGGCGCGCCGGGCGCGAGGCGCCGGGTGCCGTGTACCGGTGCTGGGCGGAGGCCGAGGACGGGCGCCTGCCGCGGTTCCCGGCGCCGGAGATCCAGGTGGCCGATCTGACGGCGTTCGCGCTGCAGGCGGCGTGCTGGGGGGATCCGGAGGCGTCCGGACTGGCGCTGCTCGATCCCCCGCCGGGCGGGGCCATGGCGGCGGCGCGGGGTGTGCTGCGGGCGGTGGGGGCGGTCGACTCCGCCGGCCGGGCGACGGAACGGGGCGCGCGGCTGGCCCGGCTCGGGTTGCACCCGCGGCTGGGGCGGGCGCTGGTCGATGCGTCCGCGTTCGTCGGGGCCGAGCGGTCGGCCGAGGTGGTCGCCCTGCTCAGTGAGGAGGCGCCTCGGGAGTACGGGGAGGACCTGGCCGCCGCGCTGAGGGCTGTCCGGCGTGGGGGCGACGCCTATGCGGGGCGCTGGCGCGCGGAGGTCCGGCGGCTGCGGGCCGTCCTGGCGGAGCAGGCCCATCCGCCCACCGACGACCGCCGGCCGCCTGCCGCGGAGTCCGGGGGCCCGGGCGGACGGGACTCCGTGCGCGCTTCCCACGTGGCGGGGAACCCCGCCGGTGTCGTGGCCGCGCTCGCCTTCCCGGAGCGGGTCGCCAGGGCCGACGGCGGGTCGTATCTGCTGGTCTCCGGGACCCGGGCCGAGATCGGGGAGGCCTCACCCCTGCGGGGAGCGCCCTGGCTCGCCGTCGCCGTCGCCGACCGCCCGCTGGGCAAGGGGCACGCGCGTGTGCGGCTCGCCGCCGAGGTGGACGAGGAGGTCGCGCGGCTGGCGGCGGGGACTTTCCGCACCGAGGCGCAGGAGGTCCACTGGGCCGGCGGTGACGTCGTCGCCCGGCGCGTCGAGCGGCTCGGGGCCGTCGAGCTGGCGGTGCGGCCGCTGCCGGACGCGGCTCCCGGCCTCGTACGGGATGCGCTGGTGGAGGGGATGCGGCGGGAAGGGTTCGGGTTGCTGCGGTGGCCGCCGGAGGCGACCGTGCTGCGGCAGCGGCTCGCGTTCCTGCGGTGGCACCTCGGGGAGCCGTGGCCGGACGTGTCCGACGAGGCGCTGCACGCGCGCGTGGAGGAGTGGCTGGAGCCCGAGCTGAGCCGAGCGCGGCGGCGGAGTGATCTGGCGCGGATCGACGCCGGGCAGGCACTGGCCCGGTTGCTGCCCTGGGCCTCGGGGGAGGCGGTGCGGCTGGACGAGCTCGCGCCCGAGCGGATCACCGTGCCGAGTGGGTCCGGCATCCGGGTCGACTACGCCGATCCCGAACGGCCCGTCCTGGCCGTGAAGTTGCAGGAGATGTTCGGGCTCCAGGAGTCGCCCGCCCTCGCGGGGGTCCCCGTGCTCGTGCATCTGCTCTCCCCCGCCGGCCGTCCCGCAGCGGTCACCGCGGACCTCGCCTCCTTCTGGCGGGATGGCTACAAGGGCGTACGGGCGGAGTTGCGCGGCCGCTACCCCAAGCATCCGTGGCCCGAGGACCCGGCCACCGCCGAGCCCACCCGGCACACCAACGCACGACTCAGGCGCTGACAGGTTCCGCTGCGGTGCTCTCCTCAGGAGCCGCCTCGCCGGAGCGGCGGCCACGGGCCTCCAGGTACAGGGCGAGGGCGAGCAGCAGGACGCCCAGCGTCAGAAGGCCCCAGGGGAGGTAGGAGGTCATCAGCAGGACCAGGGTGCGGTTGGACTTGACCAGGTCGACCGTGTGGTCGATGTAGTCCTCGCGCATCTTCACGTGGCCTGCGAAGGCCGTGACCTTGTCGCGGTCGCCGAGCAGGGTGCCGCCGCGGAGTTCTTCCTTGTGGATCTCCTCGCCGTAGACGGGTGCGCCGGTGAGCGGTTCCACCCAGAACTTGCGGACCGTGGTGTACCAGCGCGTCGTGCCCGTCTTGGCCACGGACTCGGGGGTGATTCCCTCGACGGGCATGACCTTGGGGAACGGGACCTTCGTCCACGGGATCGTCTGCTCGAAGTAGTAGACCTCGACGCCGCGGAAGGTCTGTGTGCCCTTGTAGTGGATGGGTGCGGTGATGCGCGCTTGTGCGTCGAAGTACTCGTAGTTTCGTTTTTCGGTCAGGAAGGGCCACTTGAACTCGATGCCTTCCCGCCGCACAGGGTCGCCGTCGACCATCTCGCCGGTGGCGTGGACGGGTTCCTGGGTGTGGGCGTCGAAGATGTACCGCTCGGGGATCCTGGAGACCATCTTGCCGTCGGGGCCCTGGACGTAGGACAGGCTGTCCCAGACGACCACGTCACGGCCCGCCGTGCGCTCGATCCGTTCCGAGGCCTCCACGTCGCCCTTGAGGGTCTGCACGATGGTCACCTCGGGGACCTTGCGGGCCTGCATGGTGCCGTAGTCGAGGAGCGTGGCGTCCTTCGCCTCCAGAACCATGTCCTGGTACTGGTTCGGCGGGATCTTCGCCAGGCGCGGGAAGGCGTACCAGCGCAGCAAGGGGGCAAGGGCCGCGAAGAACACGGCGAGGGCGAGCAGAATCAGGCTGGTCCTGCGGCGCATCTCGGTCTCCCTCCGCCGGGGTCACGGGTGTGCCGGCACCGTCGTCAGCAGGGGTTTCGGGGACGTCCCGCCCGTCGGTGCGCCCATGGCCGTGATCGTGAGCACCAGGGCGACGGCGACGGCGAGACCGGTCACCGCGGCGATCAGGGCACGCATGCCTGCCTCCGGCGAACTGGAACTGATACCTCGTCAGGTCCGGCACCGTAGCAACGAGCGGGCGAGATGAGAACACGTCGCACACACAGTGGCGGCGCCCCTCCTCGCCGGGAGGGGCGCCGCCACTGTGTGTGCGATGAGGCCGGAGCTACGCGCCGGGGTCCGCCGACTGGCTCGCGCTCGCCGAGGGGCTCGGCGACGGCGTCTGCGCGGCCGTCACGTTCAGCAGGACGTTGAGCGTGGCGCCGCCCTCCGTGGTGAGGCGGAGCATGTAGGAGCCGGCGTTGTCGTCCGCGTACAGCTTGGGCAGCTTCAGCAGGCCGTTCGCGTCCGTCTCCAGGCCCGTGAGGGTGCGTACGGGCTTGCCCTCGGCGTCCTTGAAGTACGGGCCCTTGTCGCTCTCGGCCGGGTCGAGCACCGACTTGATGAGGGTGGCGGTGACCGCCACCCCGTCCGCCGCGGCGCCCCGGTACGTCGCCTCCACCTCGACCTGGTCGGCGAACTCGCCGCCCACCGTGCAGGTCATCGGGGTCTCGCCGGTGCGCGCGAGGGCGTCAGCGGCGCGGGCGGTCACGGTCGCGGTGTAGTCGACGCCGCGGACGGAACGGCCGACGACCGTGGCCCGCACGGTGAACGAGCCGGTCTTCTCGCCCGCCTTCAGCGCCGGCGCGACGGCGACGCCCACGCTACCGGTGACGACCGTGGCGACCTTCTCGCCACCGGTGAAGGTGGCGTCGGTGTCACCCACGATCGTGAAACGGACGCGCACCTTGGCGACGCCCTTGCCCTCCTTGCTCTCGGCGCGGGTGCTGACCCGCTCGGCGAACGCGTCGCCCGCCATCGCCGTGAGCCGCGCCGTGCCGCTGTCCTCGAGGTGGTCCACCGTGTCGGTGGCGGTCGGCGGAGTGACCGGCGGCTCGGGCTTCGGGGGTGTGGGCTTCGAGGGAGTGGTGCCACCGCCCGACGGCGGCTTCGGGGACGGGTTTGCCGGGCCGGTCCCCGGCGTGTGGGGCCGCGTGGACGGGTTGGACCCGCGGGGGACGTCGCTGCGGTTCCCGGGCAGGGTGCCGGTGCCGTCGGGGACTTCGTGCGTGCCCTTGCGGTAGTACTCCAGCCAGGACAGGACGGTGTTCAGGTAGTCCGTCGAGTTGTTGTAACTGAGGATCGCGCGGCGCAGGTCGTCCTCGACGGACAGGTCCCAGCCGAAGCGGCACAGGTAGTGGCCGGCGGCGAGGGCGGCGTCGTAGACGTTGTTCGGGTTCTCGACCCCGTCGCCGTTGCCGTCGCGGCCCGCCCAGGACCAGGTGGAGGGGATGAACTGCATCGGGCCCACGGCCCGGTCGTACGTGCTGTCGTCGTCGAACGCGCCGTTGTCGGTGTCGCTGATGTGGGCGAAGCCGTTGCCGTTCAGCGCCGGGCCGAGGATCGGGGTGATCGTGTTGCCGTCGGCGTCCACGTTGCCGCCGCCCGCATGACCCGACTCGACCTTGCCGATGGCGGCGAGAAGTTGCCAGGGCAGGTTGCAGCCGGGCCTGGCCTCGCCCAGCGCGGTCTCCGCCTTCCGGTAGGCGTCGAGGACGGTCGCGGGTATACCCGCGGCGGCGTCACCCGGGGCGGCCGGGCCGGTGGTGGGGCCGGTGGTGGGCGCGGGGTTGGGGCTCTCCAGCGGCGGCAGGTCCGTGTAGTACGGCGAATTGCCGGTCGCGCTGTCCTCGGTGGGCGTGTCGGACGAGGGCTGGGTGCCGGAAGTGCTCTGTCTGCCGGCGCCGTCGGTCTCGACTCCCGGGGCCTGGGAAGCGACCAGCGCCGCCGCGACAGCCGCGGCCACGGCGGTGTTCGCCGCGCCCTTGCGCAGCCTCGTACCGAAATGCGCCGCCATGAAATGAACCCCTCCCGTAGGCGCCCGAGTCGCCCGCATATGCCCTTTTACCACTGCGCTGTTGACGCCTACCGTCACCTGGTGGCGGTTGCACGCGCTGCCCGGTACGTCAACCCACGCGACCCTACGGCAACTTCGCGCGTGCCGGGACCCGTTCCTGCCCGGTCTTCACCGCTTGGTCATACGGCGTTGTGGCGTCGGTCTCACCCCAGGGCGGCGCGGCGTCGTCGATACTGAACGTCAACGTCCGCCTTGGGGAGTACCGTTGCCGTTCACCCTCAGTCATGCGGCAGCCGTGCTGCCCGCCGTCCGGCCCGACGGATCCGGGCGGGGCCCGCTGGTTCCAGCAGTCCTCCTCGCCGGGTCGTTCGCACCCGACATGACCTATTACGTGGCGAGTGTGCTGTCCGGCGCGATGGAGTTCGGCGACGTCACGCACTCCTTCGCGGGTGTGTTCACGGTCGACGTGCTCATCGCCTGGGCGCTGGTCGGGCTCTGGCTGCTGGTACGCGAACCACTGGTGGCCCTGCTGCCGCGCGGACGCCGGCCTCGGGTCGCCTGGCTGCTGCGCTGCGGGACGGCACGCGCGCGCGTACGGCCCTCTCTGGTGGCGCGGTGGTACCTCTCCGCCGTGCTCGGCGCGCTCACGCACGTGGTCTGGGACGCGTTCACGCACCTCGACCGATGGGGGATGCGGCTGTTTCCGGTGCTGGGGCGGGAGATCGCGGGCTCGCCGCTGTACTGGTACCTCCAGTACGGCGGTTCCGCGCTCGCCGTGCTGGTCATCGCCGCATTCGTGGTGGTCGCGCTACGGCGGGCGCCCGCGGCCGAGCCGGTGGGGGTGCCCGCGCTGTCCGTGCGGGAGCGGTGGCTGGCCGGCGTCGTGATCGGCGGCTGTGCGCTGGTCGCGGCGGCGCACCGGGCGACGCGGTGGTGGGCGTACTGGGGGTCCTCGGCGAAGCCCTGGGAGCTGATCCCGACCCTGTGTTTCGGTGCGGGGGCGGGGCTGCTGGCCGGGGTGCTGTCCTACGCCGTCGCCGTGCGGCTGCGGCGGCCGGCTGCCGTGCCTAGCGGTTCGGCAGACGCCGGCAGGGAGCGGGACCGGAGCCGTCAGGGGGCTTGATCACACCGGCGGCGACGGGGAGCGGCGCCACGAACACGCTGAGCGTGCGTGCCGGGCGCGGATGGGGCCGGGGCAGCAGGGTGAGGCAGAGGGTCACGTAGCTGCGGGCCAGATCGGCCCACAGGCGCCAGGCGGCGGTGTCACGAGGGCCGAAGGCCGCGGTTTTTCGTCTCTCCCAGTCCGTGGCGACGCGACGGCGGAGCTTGCCTGCGGCGTGACACAGCGATGTCGCCGGGCCCAGGGGGATGCGGGCGGTGCTTGCGCCGGCCGCGTGCGGCGGGGGCGCGGGCGGGGGCTGAGCCGGGGCCGTTCGGCGGCTGAGCATGCGTATACCCATGGCGGCATCTTGACGGGCGCGGGTGCCGGGGTGCTTTTTCGCGGGGGCCACGTGGGTGAAGGTCCCTCCGGGGGGCGGCTGGGGGGCGGCCGGTGCGGGGACGAGGTGCCGCGGGGGTGCCGGGGGCGGGCCGGGCTGAGGGTCCGCTGTGTTGCCTGACCGGCGTTGTGGCTGGTCACGGGGTTGCCGATGCCGGGGCACGCTGCGGGGGCGTTCAGCGGACTGCGCCTGATTCACGGGGCTGCCACGGCGTAAGGCGGCCGGGGCTTGCCACGGCGTCAGGCCGCAGGCCGGGGAGGCGGGGGCCGCGGAGCAGGCGGACGGAGGCCGCGGAGCAGGCGGACGGAGGCCGACGGCGGGGGCCGCAGGGCCCCCTGGCGGAGGCACGCGGGGCCGGCGAGGGGGGCAGAGCGGCGGACGGAGGCCGCGAGGCCGGCCCACGGGGGCAGGGCCGGCGGGCGGAGGCCAGAGCCGAGCGACGCCGTACCTGGGCCGCAAGGCACGGGGCGGCAGGCCCAGCCGGGCGCGGGCGGCGGCGCGGCCGTCAGGATGGGCCACCGCCCCGGCGCGCGCAGAGCCCGGGCAAGCGGCGCCGCACCCGGCCAGAGGCCCACGAGGGCTGAAGCCGAGCAGCACCGCACCCGGCCCTCAGGCCCAAAGGGCACAGCCGAGCAGCACCCCACCCGGCCCTCAGGCCCAAAGGGCACAGCCGAGCAGCACCCCACCCGGCCCTCAGGCCCAAAGGGCCCAGCCGAGCAGCACCCCACCCCGCCACAGGCCCCAGAGGGCACAGACCCCAGTCATAGAGGACCGCACCCCAGCCACAGGCCCAGAAAGCCGAAGCCCAGCCGAGCAGCACGCCCGACCCGCGGGCCCGGGAGGGCACAGACCCCGGCCATGCGGCAACCCACCCAGCCACAGACCCAAAGGAGCTGGAGCCCCAGCCGGGCGGCGTCGCTCTGGGGCCGCATGGCGCGGCGCGCAGGCACCCGGCAGGAGGCACCGCGCCGGTGCCCCGCAACGCACCCGGAGCCCCTGGCACCCGTGCCGGGGGCTCCTGCGTCGGACGGCTGTGCGCCGCGCGGCTAGTGTGCCGCCGACTCCCAGTCGGGGCCCACACCCACCGAGACATCCAGGGGTGCCCTGAGGTCGACGGCGTGCGCCATCTCGTGGCGGACCAGTTCCTCCGTCGCCTCGCGCTCGCCGGGAGCGATCTCCAGGACGACTTCGTCGTGCACCTGCAGGAGCAGGCGGGACTTGAGGCCGGACTCGCGCAACGCCCCGTCCACCTTGAGCATGGCGATCTTGACGATGTCGGCCGCCGTGCCCTGGATCGGCGCGTTGAGAGCCATCCGCTCGGCGGCCTCCCGCCGCTGCCGGTTGTCGCTGTTGAGGTCGGGCAGGTAGCGCCGGCGCCCGAAGAGCGTCGCCGTGTACCCCGTCGCGCGCGCCTCGTCGACGGCCCGGCGCAGATAGTCCCGCACGCCGCCGAAGCGCTCGAAGTAGGCGTCCATCAGGGCGCGGGCCTCCGCCGCCTCGATGTTCAGCTGCTGGGAGAGGCCGAAGGCCGACAGCCCGTAGGCCAGGCCGTACGACATGGCCTTGATCTTGCGGCGCATCTCCGCGTCCACCGCGGTGGGCTCGACCGCGAACACCTGCGAGGCCGCCGTGGTGTGCAGGTCCTCACCGGACGTGAACGCCTCGATCAGCCCGGCGTCCTCGGACAGGTGGGCCATCACGCGCAGCTCGATCTGGCTGTAGTCGGCCGTCATCAGCGACTCGTAGCCCTCGCCGACGACGAAGCCGCGGCGGATGGCCCGGCCCTCGTCCGTGCGGACCGGGATGTTCTGCAGGTTCGGGTCCGTGGACGACAGGCGGCCGGTCGCGGCGACCGTCTGGTTGAACGTCGTGTGGATCCGGCCGTCCGTCGCGATCGTCTTGATCAGGCCCTCGACCGTCACCCGCAGCTTGGCCTGCTCACGGTGCCGGAGCATGATCACCGGCAGTTCGTTGTCGGTCTGCGTCGCCAGCCAGGCCAGGGCGTCGGCGTCGGTGGTGTAGCCGGTCTTCGTCTTCTTCGTCTTCGGCAGGGCCAGCTCGCCGAAGAGGACCTCCTGGAGCTGCTTGGGCGAACCCAGATTGAACTCGTGCCCGGCCGCCGCGTGAGCCTCCTTCACGGCCTGCTGCACCGCACCGGCGAACATCTGTTCCATCGTTTCCAGGTGGGCGCGATCGGCCGCGATGCCGTTGCGCTCCATCCGGGCCAGCAGGGCGGAGGTCGGCAACTCCATGTCGCGCAGCAGCTCCGCCGCGCCGACCTCCGCGAGCCGGCCCTCGAAGGCCTGCCCCAGGTCGAGGATGGCGCGGGCCTGGATCATCAGCGCCTCGGCCTCGGCACCGTCGTCCGCGCCGAAGGCGAGCTGCCCGTCGGCCGCGGACGCGGGGACCAGCTCCCGGTGCAGGTACTCCAGGGACAGCGCGTCCAGGTCGAAGGAGCGGCGGCCGGGCTTCACCAGATAGGCGGCGAGCGCGGTGTCCATGGCGACGCCCTCGATGGACCAGCCGTGCTCGGCGAAGACCCGCATCGCGCCCTTGGCGTTGTGGAAGATCTTGGGCCGGCCGGCGTCGGCCAGCCATTCCGCCAGGGCCTTCTCGTCGGCCTCGTCCAGCTCGGCCGGGTCGAACCAGGCGGCGGCTCCGCCGGGCGCGGCCAGCGCGACCTCGGCGACCGAGCCCGTGCCCAGCGCCCAGGTGTCGACGGTGGCGACACCGAGCGCGTCCGTGGCGTGCACGGCGAGCCACGGCGCGAGCTCGCCCGTGCCCAGCACCGTGCCGTCCAGCTCCACGCCCTCGGTGACGACCGGGGTCGTCTCGGCCTCCTCGGCACCCGGGTCGACGCCGAAGAGCCGCTCGCGCAGCGAGGGGTTCCTGATCTCCAGAGTGTCCAGCACCAGCGCCACGGCCTTGCGGTCGTACGGCACGCGCGTCAGGTCGGCGACCGTCCTGTCCAGCTCGACCCGCCGCTCCAGCTCGGTGAGCCGGCGGTTCAGCTTCACCGCCTCCAGGTGGTCGCGCAGGTTCTGCCCGGCCTTGCCCTTCACCTCGTCGACGCGCTCGACCAGCTCCGCGAACGAGCCGAACTGGTTGATCCACTTGGCGGCCGTCTTCTCCCCGACGCCGGGGATGCCGGGCAGGTTGTCCGACGGGTCGCCGCGCAGCGCCGCGAAGTCGGGGTACTGCGCGGGCGTCAACCCGTACTTCTCGAAGACCTTCTCCGGGGTGAACCGGGTCAGCTCCGAGACGCCCTTCGTCGGGTAGAGCACCGTCGTGTGCTCCGAGACGAGCTGGAAGGAGTCGCGGTCGCCGGTGACGATCAGCACGTCGAAGCCCTCGGCCTCGGCCTGCGTGGTCAGCGTGGCGATGACGTCGTCCGCCTCGTACCCCTCGATCGCGAAGCGCGGGGCGTGCATCGCGTCGAGCAGCTCGCCGATCAGCTCGACCTGGCCCCTGAACTCGTCGGGGGCCTTCGAGCGGTTCGCCTTGTACTCCGTGAACTCCTCGGAGCGCCAGGTCTTGCGGGAGACGTCGAAGGCCACCGCGAAGTGCGTCGGCGCCTCGTCGCGCAGCGTGTTGGCCAGCATCGACGCGAAACCATAGATCGCGTTCGTCGGCTGGCCCGTCACGGTCGTGAAGTTCTCCGCGGGCAGCGCGAAGAACGCGCGGTAGGCCAGCGAGTGCCCGTCCATGAGCATCAGGCGCGGGCGGCTGCCGCCGGAGGTGCTGTCGGTCTTCTTCGATGCTGTCTCTGCCACGTCCCCGATCCTGCCACGCCCCACCGACAGTCGGCCCCGGCCTCCGGGACGCACCGGACGCCTCGGGGATCGCGGCCCCGGACGACGGACTCGGCCGTCGTGGCCGGGCACCGTCGCGGCGGGCAGCAGTTCCGCGCACCGTGCCGGATCCGGGCCGGGACCGGCCGCCGCCGTTGTCACCGCCACGTGGGAGTATCGGAGATGTAGCTCACATGCGGAGGCGAAGGAGAGCGGGCGATGGCAACGAAGCCGCCCAAGGCGGATCCGGTCCAGGACGCGCCGCAGGTCGCCGGGCCGCAGCACGCGGCGGCCGGGCTGCCCGCCATCGGGCACACCCTGCGCATCGCACAGCAGCAGATGGGCGTCAGGCGGACCGCCCTGACCCTCCTCAGCGTCAACCAGAAGGACGGCTTCGACTGCCCCGGCTGCGCCTGGCCCGAGCCGGACCACCGGCACAGGGCGGAGTTCTGTGAGAACGGCGCGAAGGCGGTCGCCGAGGAGGCCACCCTGCGCCGGGTCACCCCGGAGTTCTTCGCCGCCCACCCGGTCGCCGACCTCGCGACCCGCAGCGGGTACTGGCTCGGCCAGCAGGGCCGGCTCGCCCACCCCATGTACCTCCCCGAGGGAGCAGACCGCTACGAGCCGGTCACCTGGGAGCGCGCCTTCGACATCGTCGCCGAGGAGGTCGACGCCCTCGGCTCCCCCGACGAGGCCGTCTTCTACACCTCGGGACGCACCAGCAACGAGGCCGCCTTCCTCTACCAGCTCTTCGCGCGCGAGCTCGGCACTAACAACCTGCCCGACTGCTCGAACATGTGCCACGAGTCGTCCGGCTCGGCGCTCTCCCAGACCATCGGCGTCGGCAAGGGCAGCGTCCTGCTGGAGGACCTGTACAAGGCCGACCTGATCATCGTGGCCGGCCAGAACCCCGGCACCAACCACCCGCGCATGCTCTCCGCCCTGGAGAAGGCCAAGGCCGACGGCGCGCGGATCATCAGCGTCAACCCGCTGCCCGAGGCCGGTCTGGAGCGGTTCAAGAACCCGCAGACGGCGAAGGGCCTGGCCGGCGGGTCCTCGCTCACGGACCTGTTCCTGCAGATCCGCATCGGCGGCGACCAGGCCCTGTTCCGCCTTCTCAACAAGCTGATCGTCCAGACCGAGGGCGCCGTCGACGAGGACTTCGTCCGGGAGCACACGCACGGCTACGAGGAGTTCGCCGCGGCCGCCCGCGCCGCCGACTGGGACGAGACGCTCACCGCGACCGGACTCGACCAGCGCCGGATCCAGGAGGCGCTGGACATGGTGCTCGCCTCGCGGCGCACCATCGTCTGCTGGGCCATGGGCCTCACCCAGCACAAGCACTCCGTGCCCACGATCCGCGAAGTGGTCAACTTCCTGCTGCTACGCGGCAACATCGGCCGTCCCGGCGCGGGCGTGTGCCCGGTGCGCGGCCACTCGAACGTGCAGGGCGACCGCACCATGGGCATCTTCGAGCGGCCGGCACCGGCCTTCCTGGACGCCCTGGAGCGCGAGTTCGGCTTCGCTCCCCCACGCGAGCACGGCTACGACGTCGTCCGCGCGATCCGCGCCCTGCGCGACGGCGAGGCGAAGGTCTTCTTCGCCATGGGCGGCAACTTCGTCTCCGCCTCCCCCGACACCGGCGTCACCGAGGCGGCGATGCGGCGCGCCCGCCTCACGGTGCATGTGTCGACCAAGCTCAACCGCAGTCATGTGGTCACGGGCGCGCGGGCCCTGATCCTGCCCACCCTGGGCCGCACCGAGCGCGACCTCCAGGGCAGCGGCGAGCAGTTCGTGACCGTCGAGGACTCCATGGGCATGGTGCACGCCTCCCGCGGCCGCCTGGAGCCCGCGAGCGCGCACCTGCTGTCCGAGCCGGCGATCGTCTGCCGTCTGGCCCGCCGGGTGCTGGGCGAGCGCAGCCTCACACCGTGGGAGGAGTTCGAGAAGGACTACGCCACGATCCGTGACCGCATCGCCCGCGTGATCCCCGGCTTCCAGGACTTCAACGCGCGCGTCGCCCACCCCGGCGGCTTCGCCCTGCCCCACGCCCCGCGCGACGAGCGCCGCTTCCCGACGGCCACGGGCAAGGCCAACTTCACCGCCGCGCCCGTCGAGTACCCGAAGCTGCCCGAGGGCCGGCTGCTGCTGCAGACACTGCGCTCGCACGACCAGTACAACACCACGATCTACGGCCTCGACGACCGCTACCGGGGCATCCGTGGCGGCCGCCGGATCGTCCTCGTCAACCCCGAGGACGCGCGCGAACTCAACGTCGCCGACGGCTCGTACGTCGATCTCGTCAGCGAGTGGACGGACGGCGTGGAGCGGCGTGCGCCCGGCTTCCGGGTCGTGCACTACCCGACCGCGCGGGGCTGCGCCGCCGCCTACTACCCCGAGACCAACGTCCTGGTCCCCCTGGACTCCACCGCCGACGTCAGCAACACCCCGGCCAGCAAGTCCGTCGTCGTCCGTCTGGAACAATCGGCGACCGACTGAGCGTTTGCTCAGCCAGACGCGTCCGACCAGGACGCGTCCGACGACGATTGCGTCCGACGAGGACGACGAAGACGAAACGGAGCCGGTCCCGATGGGCGAGCAGCGCCAGGTGAAGTTCCCGCAAGAGGTCATCGACGAGTACGCGGCGCTCGGCGTGGACCTGCCCGCCCTGTTCTCCGCCGGGCACCTGGGCACGCGCATGGGCGTGCAGATAGTGGAGGCCTCGCCCGACCGCGTCGTCGGCACGATGCCCGTCGAGGGCAACACCCAGCCCTACGGCCTGCTGCACGGCGGCGCGTCCGCCGTGCTCGCCGAGACCCTCGGCTCGGTCGGCTCCATGCTGCACGGCGGCAGCTCCAAGATCGCCGTGGGCGTCGACCTGAACTGCACCCATCACCGGGGCGTCCGCTCCGGCCTGGTGACCGGCGTGGCCACGCCCGTGCACCGCGGTCGCTCCACGGCGACGTACGAGATCGTGATCAGCGACGAGGACGGCCGCCGGGTCTGCACCGCCCGCCTGACGTGCCTGCTGCGGGACGTGAATCCGCAGGACGCCGACCGGGTACGCGCGGCGGGCTGATCCGTTCCAACTCCCTTGCCGTTGCCGGTTCGACGCGCCGCGCCGTACCGTCGGCACATGGCAGCGGGAGGACCCACCCGATCGGCAGCCCTCGGGCTGGCCCTGCTGGCCGGCGCCCTCCTCACCGGATGCGCCGGCCCGGCCCCCGGCACGGCCGGCCCAGCTACGGCAACGGCCACGGCTCCGGCTCCGGAACCGGCCTCCACCTCGCCCTCCCCGCACGCCACCCCACCCGCCGAGGTGTGCGCGAGGATCATCACCTACTGGTCCCGGGAGGTTCTCGACGGCGGCACCTACGGCGACTACCAGGCGATGGGCCTGTCCAACGGGCAGTACGAGATCCTGCGGGACGTGGTCGACGCGGCCCGAGCCGTGCAGCGGCGCCAAGGGCTGCCTGCGGCTGACAAGTTGATCGCCCGTCAGGCCCACGAGCGCTGCATTGAGCGGTACCGCGACGGCGGGCCGACCTCAGGGCCGTGGAGTTGAGCGGCGTAGGCCCGGTCGAGCCGGGTGAGGGCACACGTACGTGGGAGCCGGCGCACACCTCCTCGGCCACCGCGCGGCGACTCGGACGCGCCGCGCGGTGGTGCACCGGGCACCGCCGGGCCCTCCTCGCGACCGTCTCCGTCACCGTCCTCGCGGCCGCCGGCTTCCTCCTGCACGCCACCGGCCCCGAAGCCCCTCCCCCGGCGGAGCCGCCGCCCCCTTCCCAGACGGTCCGCTTCACCTACTTCGGCCCGCTCCCCGGCGGCCGACCGGTCACCGGCTTCCGCTTCACGGTGACGGTGACCGCGCACTCCGGCCCGCCGGTCACGGTGACCCGGATAAGCCAGCCGTACGAGGGGCTTTCCCTGACGGCGATTCCCCGCCCGCCTTTCCGTATCCGCGCCGGTGACCCGCACAAGATCGAGATCACCATGCGGGCCACCGATTGCGGAAAAGTGCCGCGGAACGCCGGACTCCCTTTCCTGGATGTAACCCTGCGTAATACGCGCGCAATGGAAGCACACAGTTTCATCCTCGGCGAGCACTATGCGCACGACCTCTCGCACGCCCTCCAAGTAGCCTGCGGCAACAAGTCCTTGCCATTACCAAACACCCGGAACGCTACTGATAAGGGGCAGCCAGTCCTGCGAGTCTCATTATGCGGACAGGGCGAATCGGCCGCAATTCCGCGCTTCCACCCGCTCAGTACCGCTCTGCATTACGTCGTGTCATAACAAGAGAGTCACAGCCTTCGTCAGACTCTCCTCCACGTTCCCTGCACACGCTTAGAGTCACGGCCAGTCACCGCGCCGTCGGAATCGACGTCACTGGGCATCTCTTCGGCCCGAGCGCTCGACTCGGCGTCTTCCACGGGGAAGCGCCGCGCCAGGGGAAAGGACTGATCGTGCGTCAACGTTCGCTCATCGCCATCACCGCCGCTCTGGCGGCGGGAGCGCTCACTCTCACCGCCTGCGGTTCGCGCGACGGAGACGGCGGCTCGGACTCCGGGGGCGGCACCACCGTCGTCATCGGCATCGACGCCCCGCTGACCGGCGACCTGTCCGCACTGGGCCTGGGCATCAAGAACTCGGTGGACCTGGCCGCCAAGACGGCCAACAAGGAGAAGTACGTCGAGGGCGTCACCTTCAAGGTCGAGGCCCTCGACGACCAGGCGCAGCCCTCCGCCGGCCAGCAGAACGCCACCAAGTTCGTCGCCAACAAGGACGTCCTCGGTGTGGTCGGCCCGCTGAACTCCTCCGTCGCCGAGTCCATGCAGAAGGTCTTCGACGACGCGAAGCTCGTGGAGGTCTCGCCGGCCAACACCAACCCGGCCCTGACCCAGGGGCCGGACTGGCAGACCTCGAAGGCGCGCCCGTACAAGTCGTACTTCCGCACCGCGACCACGGACGCCATCCAGGGCCCGTTCGCCGCGCAGTACGTCTACAACGACGCCAAGAAGAAGAAGGTCTTCGTCATCGACGACAAGAAGACCTACGGCGCGGGCCTCGCCGCCACCTTCTCCGAGGAGTTCAAGAAGCTCGGCGGCAAGGTCGTCGGCACCGAGCACATCGACCCGGAGACCAAGGACTTCTCGGCGGTCGCCACCAAGGTCAAGAGCTCCGGCGCCGACGTCGTCTACTACGGCGGCGAGTACCCGCAGGCCGGCCCGCTCAGCAAGCAGATCAAGGCCTCCGGCGCCAAGATCCCGCTGGTCGGCGGTGACGGCATCTACAGCGCCGACTTCATCAAGCTGGCCGGCGCCAGCGGCACCGGCGACCTCGCCACCTCCGTCGGCGCCCCGGTGGAGGACCTCCCCTCCGCCAAGGAGTTCGTCGCCAACTACGAGGCCGCGGGCTACAAGGAGGCCTACGAGGCGTACGGCGGCTACTCCTACGACTCGGCCTGGGCCATCATCGAGGCCGTCAAGAAGGTCGTCGAGGGCAACAACGGCGAGCTCCCCGACGACGCCCGCGCCAAGGTCACCGAGGCCATGCAGGGTGTCTCCTTCGACGGCGTGACCGGCAAGGTCTCATTCGACGAGTTCGGGGACGCGACCAACAAGCAGCTCACCGTCTACTCCGTCGAGGGTGGCGCCTGGAAGGCCGCCAAGTCCGGCACCTACGAGGGCTGACCCACCCGGCACCACCCCATCGAGCCGCGCGGGGCGCTGCACCACTGGCGCCCCGCGCGGCCTCGCATCCGGCCCCTGTCGTCGAATCATCCGAAGTCTCGGAGGACATGCGGTGAACGAACTGCCGCAGCAGCTGGTCAACGGCCTGCTACTTGGATCCATGTACGGGCTGGTCGCCATCGGCTACACGATGGTCTATGGCATCGTCCAGCTCATCAACTTCGCCCACGGCGAGATCTTCATGGTGGGTGGCTTCGGCGCCCTCACCGTCTACCTGTACGTGCTGCCCGACGGCACGTCCCTCTGGGTGGCGCTCCCGCTGATGCTCATCGGAGGCATCATCGTCGCCACCCTCGTCGCCGTGGGAGCGGAACGGTTCGCCTACCGCCCCCTGCGCACGGCCCCCCGGCTGGCGCCCCTCATCACCGCCATCGGCCTCTCCCTCGCCCTGCAGCAGGCGGTGTGGGCCTGGTACCCCGACGCCCGCTCCGCCATCACGTTCCCGCAGATCGACGGCGGCCCCTTCCACATCGGCAGCGTCACCATCCAGACCGGCGACGTCTTCCTGCTGATCGCGGCCCCCATCAGCATGGCGATCCTCGCCTACTTCGTGATGAAGACCCGCACCGGCCGCGGCATGCAGGCCACGGCCCAGGACCCCGACACCGCCAAGCTGATGGGCATCAACACCGACCGCATCATCGTGGTCGCGTTCGCCCTCGGCGCCGCGTTCGCCGCCGTCGGCGCCGTCGCCTACGGCCTGAAGTACGGCGAGGTCCAGTTCCGCATGGGCTTCATCCTCGGCCTCAAGGCCTTCACCGCCGCCGTCCTCGGCGGTATCGGCAACATCTACGGAGCCATGCTGGGCGGCCTGGTCCTCGGCGTCGCCGAAGCCCTCTCGACCGCCTACATCTCCGACATCCCCGGCATGGACCAGTTCGGCAGCCAGTCCTGGGCCAACGTCTGGGCGTTCGTACTCCTCATCCTCGTACTCCTGTTCAGGCCACAGGGCCTGCTCGGCGAGCGCGTCGCGGACAGGGCGTGATCCACCGATGACGACACAGACCACCGCACCAGAGACCCCCCGCAAGGTCGACACCGGCAAGCACGCCGGCCTCATCGGAATCCCCCCGCAGATCGGCCGCGCCCTGGCCACCGGCGGCGGCGCCCTGACGATCGTCTCCACCTTCCTCGCCTGGACCTGGACCTCCGAGTTCCCCGGCGACCTCACCGTCTACGGCTACCCGGGCGGCCTTCAGGTCCTCGTGCTCATCGGCGGCCTGCTCACCACGCTGTTCGGCCTCGCCTCCTACGGCGTCAAGGGCCTGCGCTGGCTGGTCCCCGCAGGCGCCGACAGCGCACTGAAGATGGCCGCGCTCGGCACCTTCACCACCGCCTGGTACACGATCATCGCGATCGCCGTCCAACTCGGCGGACTGGTGAACCTGGAACCTGGCGGCTACCTCGTCGCCCTGACCTCCCTCGCCGCCCTCCTCGGCGCGTACGCCCTGCCGTTCCAGTGGCCCGCCCCCGAGCCGGTCGACCCCGAGGACACCAACTGGGAGCAGTTCCTCCACTACCTGCGGGGCCACCGCGCCGTCCTCAAGGCCGCCCTCGCCCCCGGCACCCCGGCCCCCGCCCGCAAACTGCCCGCCTACGCCGAGATCCTGGTGATTGTCGCGGCACTCGCCCTCGGCCTGATCGTCTTCACCTACGGCATCGGCACCGAGTACGACGAGCTGTTCGTCGGCTTCCTCATCACCGCCGGCTTCGGCTTCGCCGCGGCCGCCAAGGCCGGCCTCGTGGGCCGCGTCTCGGCGCTCACCGCCAAGCACCGCAACGTGACGATGATCGGCGCGTTCGTGGCGGCCGCCGCCTTCCCCTTCACCCAGTCCGACGACCAGTACGCGACGATCGGCGTCTACATCCTGATCTTCGCCACCGTCGCCCTCGGCCTGAACATCGTGGTCGGCCTCGCGGGCCTGCTCGACCTCGGTTACGTCGCCTTCCTCGGCGTCGGCGCGTACACCGCGGCGATGGTCTCCGGCTCGCCCTCCTCGCCGTTCGACATCCAGCTGCCCTTCTGGGCCTCGGCGTTGCTCGGCGCCGCCGTCGCCATGGTGTTCGGCGTCGTCATCGGCGCCCCGACGCTGCGTCTGCGCGGCGACTACCTCGCCATCGTGACGCTCGGCTTCGGTGAGATCTTCCGGATCACCGTCCTCAACATGGACGGCACCTCCGGCCCGGACATCACCAACGGCTCCAACGGCATCTCGTCGATCCCCAACCTCAACATCCTGGGCTTCGACTTCGGCCAGGAACACACCATCGCGGGCTTCACCATCGCGCGGTTCGCCAACTACTTCCTGCTGATGCTCCTCATCACGCTGGTCGTCGTGATCGTCTTCCGGCGCAGCAGCGACTCCCGCATCGGCCGCGCGTGGATCGCCATCCGCGAGGACGAGACCGCCGCCCTCGCCATGGGCATCAACGGCTTCCGGGTCAAGCTCATCGCCTTCGCCCTCGGCGCGGCCCTCGCCGGTCTCGCGGGCACGGTGCAGGCGCACGTCACCTACACCGTCACGCCCGAGCAGTACCAGTTCGCCCACGTGGTCCCGCCCAACTCGGCGTTCCTGCTGGCCGCGGTGGTCCTCGGCGGCATGGGCACGATCAGCGGTCCGCTCGTCGGCGCGGCGCTGCTCTACCTCATCCCCGCCAAGCTCCAGTTCCTCGGCGACTTCCAGCTCTTCGCCTTCGGTCTCGCACTGGTCCTGCTGATGCGCTTCCGCCCGGAGGGGCTCATCCCCAACCGGCGCCGCCAGCTCGAGTTCCACGAAGAGACGGAAGCACCCACAGTCCTCAGCAAGGCAGGGGCCTGACCCATGACAACCGACACCATCACCACCGGGGAGACCGTCCTCGACGCCCGCGGCGTCACCATGCGGTTCGGCGGTCTGACCGCCGTCCGCGGCGTCGACCTCCAGGTCAACAGCGGCGAGATCGTCGGCCTCATCGGCCCCAACGGCGCCGGCAAGACCACCTTCTTCAACTGCCTGACCGGCCTCTACATCCCCACCGAGGGCGAGGTCCGCTACAAGGGCACCGTCCTGCCGCCGAAGTCCTTCAAGGTGACGGCCGCGGGCATCGCCCGCACCTTCCAGAACATCCGTCTGTTCGCCAACATGACGGTGCTGGAGAACGTGCTCGTCGGCCGGCACACCCGCACCAAGGAAGGCCTCTGGTCCGCGCTGCTGCGCGGCCCCGGCTTCCACAAGGCCGAGGCCGCCTCCCGCGAACGCGCCATGGAACTCCTGGAATTCGTCGGCCTCGCGGCCAAGGCCGAGCACCTCGCGCGCAACCTGCCCTACGGCGAGCAGCGCAAGCTGGAGATCGCGCGGGCGCTGGCCAGCGAGCCGGGTCTGCTGCTGCTCGACGAGCCCACGGCGGGCATGAACCCGCAGGAGACCCGGGCCACCGAGGAACTGGTCTTCGCCATCCGCGACAAGGGCATCGCCGTCCTCGTCATCGAGCACGACATGCGGTTCATCTTCAACCTCTGCGACCGCGTCGCCGTCCTCGTCCAGGGCGAGAAGCTCGTCGAGGGCGACAGCGCCACCGTCCAGGGCGACGAGCGCGTCGTCGCCGCGTACCTGGGCGAGCCGTTCGAGGGCGACCCCGGCACCGCCGAGGTGGCGGAGGTCGAGGCCGCCGAGGCACAGGCCTCCGGGGCGCAGGCTTCCGAGGCGAAGGCCTCCGAGGCACAGGCCGACAGCACGTCGTCCGGCAAGGAGAACGACCGATGACCGCACTGCTCGAAGTCGAGGACCTCCGGGTCGCGTACGGCAAGATCGAGGCCGTCAAGGGCATCTCGTTCAAGGTCGACGCCGGCGAGGTCGTCACCCTCATCGGCACCAACGGCGCCGGCAAGACCACCACCCTGCGCACCCTGTCGGGCCTGCTCAAGCCCGTCGGCGGGCAGATCCGCTTCAACGGCAAGTCGCTGAAGAAGACCCCCGCCCACCAGATCGTCTCGCTCGGACTCGCCCACTCCCCCGAGGGCCGGCACATCTTCCCGCGCATGACGATCGAGGACAATCTGCGCCTCGGCGCGTTCCTGCGCAACGACAAGCCCGGCATCGAGAAGGACATCCAGCGCGCCTACGACCTGTTCCCGATCCTCGGGGAGCGGCGCAAGCAGGCCGCGGGCACCCTCTCGGGCGGTGAGCAGCAGATGCTGGCGATGGGCCGCGCCCTGATGTCCCAGCCCAAGCTGCTCATGCTGGACGAGCCGTCGATGGGGCTCTCGCCGATCATGATGCAGAAGATCATGGCGACCATCGCCGAGCTGAAGTCCCAGGGCACGACCATCCTGCTGGTCGAGCAGAACGCCCAGGCCGCGCTGTCCCTGGCCGACCACGGCCATGTGATGGAGGTCGGCAGCATCGTCCTGTCCGGCTCGGGCCAGGACCTCCTGCACGACGAGTCGGTGCGCAAGGCGTATCTCGGCGAGGACTGAACACCCGCTCACACAGCTGAGGCCCGCGTCCCGTCCGGGGACGCGGGCCTCAGCTGTACAGGAGCGGGGTCAGCCCTTGTCGGAGCTCTTGGCCGCCTTCTTCTCCGCGGCATCCTGAATGACCGCCTCGGCAACTTGCTGCATCGACATCCGCCGGTCCATCGACGTCTTCTGGATCCACCGGAACGCGGCGGGCTCGGTCAGCCCGTACTCGGTCTGCAGTACCGACTTCGCCCGGTCGACGAGCTTGCGCGTCTCCAGCCGCTGGCTGAGGTCGGCGACCTCCTTCTCCAGCTCCTTCAGCTGCGTGTACCGCGAGACGGCCATCTCGATCGCCGGGACGACGTCGCTCTTGCTGAACGGCTTCACCAGGTACGCCATCGCGCCCGCGTCCCGGGCGCGCTCCACCAGATCGCGCTGCGAGAAGGCGGTGAGCATGAGGACGGGGGCGATGGACTCCTCGGTGATCTTCTCCGCGGCGGAGATGCCGTCGAGCTTGGGCATCTTCACGTCGAGGATCACCAGGTCCGGGCGGTGCTCCCGGGCCAGCTCCACGGCCTGCTCACCGTCACCGGCCTCGCCGACCACCGTGT
Organism: Streptomyces sp. NPDC052023; assembly: GCF_044548465.1. Taxonomy (NCBI): domain Bacteria; kingdom Bacillati; phylum Actinomycetota; class Actinomycetes; order Kitasatosporales; family Streptomycetaceae; genus Streptomyces; species Streptomyces sp. NPDC052023. The sequence continues at coordinate 96,899 of NZ_JBIUBW010000022.1, forward strand.
AGCCCTCTTCCTCCAGCATCTCCTTGAGGTCGAGCCGGATCAGGGCCTCGTCCTCGGCGATGACGACACGGGTCGTCAGCGGAGGCACGTGTGACTTGTCGTCATCGGGCACGTCAACGGGCTGGGGCGACTCGGGGGCGGTCACTCGGGCTCCTCGTTCAGGGGGAGGGGTACTGCTGACAAGAGCCTACCCAGCTGCGGTAAGGTGGGGGCACGGCAGGTCACTGCCGACCTTCATTTTAGAGGAAGCCCCGGTAGCCCAGCGGCAGAGGCACGGTGCTCAAACCACCGACAGCGTGGGTTCAAATCCCACCCGGGGCACTTTTCCTTCGATCGCAAGGTCAGCATTTGGAAGCGGATGTCCACGTTCTCGTGAACATCCGCTTTTTGACCGCATCCTCACCCGGGGTGCTGACTGCCGTACCGCGCCTACGACGTCTCACCGATGTGATGCACCCGGACCATGTTCGTGGTCCCCGGCATCCCGGGGGGCGAGCCGGCCGTGATGATGACCGTGTCGCCGGGCTCGCAGCGGGCGTACCGGGTCAGAAGCTCGTCCACCTGGGCGATCATCGCGTCCGTCGACTCCGCGTGCGGACCCAGGAACGTCTCCACGCCCCAGGTCAGGCTCAGTTCCGAACGCGTCGCGGGCTCCGGTGTGAAGGCGAGGAGCGGGATCGGGGAGCGGTAGCGGGAGAGGCGGCGGGCGGTGTCGCCGGACTGGGTGAACGCCACCAGGAAGCGCGCGCCGAGGAAGTCGCCCATCTCGGCCGCCGCCCGGGCGACCGCGCCACCCTGTGTGCGGGGCTTGTTGAGCTCGGTCAGGGGGGACAGCCCCTTGGCGAGGATGTCCTCCTCCGCCGCCTCGACGATCTTCGCCATCGTGGTGACCGTCTCGACCGCGTACTTGCCGACGCTGGTCTCCCCGGAGAGCATCACCGCGTCCGTGCCGTCGATGACGGCGTTGGCGACGTCGCTGGCCTCGGCGCGCGTGGGCCGCGAGTTCTCGATCATCGAGTCCAGCATCTGGGTCGCCACGATCACGGGCTTGGCGTTCCGCTTGGCCAGCTTGATCGCGCGCTTCTGGACGATCGGGACCTGTTCGAGCGGCATCTCCACGCCGAGGTCGCCGCGCGCCACCATGATGCCGTCGAACGCCGCCACGATGTCGTCGATGGCGTCCACGGCCTGCGGCTTCTCCACCTTGGCGATCACCGGGAGGCGGCGCCCCTCCTCGTCCATGATGCGGTGGACGTCTTCGATGTCCCGGCCGCTGCGGACGAAGGAGAGGGCGATGACGTCGAAGCCGGTGCGCAGGGCCCAGCGCAGGTCGGCCTCGTCCTTGCCGGAGAGCGCGGGGACGGAGACCGCGACGCCGGGGAGGTTCAGCCCCTTGTTGTCGGAGACCATGCCGCCTTCGACGACGCGGGTGTGCACGCGGGGCCCGTCGACCTCGGTGACCTCCAGGCAGACCTTGCCGTCGTCGACGAGGATGCGCTCGCCGCGGGTGACGTCGCCGGCGAGGCCCTGGTATGTCGTGCCGCACGACCGGCGGTCGCCGCGCGCGCCCTCTTCGACGGTGATGGTGAAGGAATCGCCGCGTTCAAGGAGTACGGGTCCCTCGGTGAAGCGGCCGAGCCGGATCTTCGGGCCCTGAAGGTCGGCGAGCAGCCCCACGCTGCGGCCGGTCTCGTCGGAGGCCTTGCGTACGCGCTGGTAACGCTCCTCGTGCTCGGCGTATCCGCCGTGGCTGAGGTTGAATCGGGCGACGTCCATTCCGGCGTCGACCAGTGCCTTGATCTGGTCGTACGAGTCGGTGGCGGGGCCCAGAGTGCAGACGATCTTTGCTCGGCGCATGATGCGAGCCTAGGCCTTACCGGCGGGTAGACAATTGGCCGGGCATGACTACTCAACAACCTTTACGTGAAGGGGTGTTGACAAGTGTTGAATTGTGCATGGGGGCGCTCTGATGAGCATTTCGCAGCTTGCGCCCCATTCCCGGCCGTGCATTGACCATGCACCGGTCATGTATCCGGCCGGGCTGATTTCCGAATTTCCTCACAGCTTCGGCGGCACCATCGTGAATCGTGCGTTGACCTGGGCGTGGACGTGTTGCCGCTGGGGTTCCAGATCGACAGGCGCGGCGGCCGTGTCCTCGGCGGCCGCCGCGTAGGCCATGGAACGCATACGCCCACCGGGTGCCGCCGGATAGGGCTGCGGGCTCTCGGCGCCGATGTCGGCGAGTTCCACGAGCGCCGACAGTGTCGTACCGAGCGCGTCGGCGTATTCGCGGGCGCGTTGCACCGCCTCCCGGACGGCTTGCCGGCGGGCCTCGCGGTGGGCGGGTGAGTCGGGGCGCAGCGCCCACCAGGGGCCGTCGACGCGGGTGAGGTCGAGGTCGGCGAGGCGGGAGGTGAGTTCGCCGAGGGCGGTGAAGTCGGTGAGTTCGGCGGTGACGTGGACGATGCCGTGGTAGGTGCGGATGCGTTCGCCGCGGCCGTGTTTGGTCAGTTCCGGGGTGATGGAGAAGGCGCCGGTCTCCACGCGTTCGACGGCGTCGCCGTAGGACTTGACCAGGTCGAGTGCGCCGGCGTTGCGGCGGGTGAGGTCGTCGAGGGCGGAACGCCGGTCGCGGCCGCGGGCGGTGACGGTGATGCCGATGCGGGCGATCTCGGGGTCGACTTCGAGGCGCGCCTCACCGCGGACGGCGATGCGGGGTGCCTCGGGGGTGCCGTAGGGGACGGCGGGTGGCTGGGGGTGGTCCTCGGTGGGTGAGGTCATACGTCCCACTCTGTCACCGCGTGGGGCGGTGCGGCTCCGGCCGGTCATCAGATCGCAACGTCCGGGGACTGTTGGTCATGGTCATGTCCGGGTCAGAATCTACGCGCGTTGTTGTCGTTCGAGGCCGACCGGGAGTGCCGCACATGCCGTTGAGCCGCCGGAAGATCCTGACGAAGTCCGCCGTGACCGGGGCGGGGGTGGCGGTCGCCGGTGCGGCGGCGGCACCGGCGGAGGCGGCGCCGGCTCACCAGGCTCAGGCGCGCCGGACACCGGCTCCCACGAAGCGTCCGCGGCGGTACTCGTTGACCGTCATGGGCACCACCGACCTGCACGGTCACGTCTTCAACTGGGACTACTTCAAGGACGCGGAGTACACGGACACGGCCGGCAACGCACAGGGGCTGGCCCGGATCTCGACGCTGGTCAACCAGGTCCGCGAGGAGAAGGGCCGCCGTCACACGCTGCTGCTGGACGCGGGCGACACCATCCAGGGCACCCCGCTGACGTACTACTACGCGAAGGTCGACCCGATCACCGCCGAGGCCGGGCCCGTGCACCCGATGGCGCAGGCGATGAACGCCATCGGGTACGACGCCGTGGCGCTCGGCAACCACGAGTTCAACTACGGCATCGAGACGCTGCGCCGGTTCGAGGAGCAGTGCCGCTTCCCGCTGCTCGGCGCCAACGCGGTCGACGCGAAGACGCTCCGGCCCGCGTTCCCGCCGTACTTCATGAAGACGTTCCGCGTGCCGGGCGCCCCGCCGGTGAAGGTGGCCGTGCTCGGGCTGACGAACCCGGGCATCGCGATCTGGGACAAGGCGTATGTGCAGGGCAAGCTGGTCTTCCCGGGCCTGGAGGAGCAGGCGGCGAAGTGGGTGCCGAAGCTGCGTTCGATGGGAGCGGACGTGGTCGTGGTCTGCGCGCACAGCGGCTCCTCGGGCACGTCGTCCTACGGCGACCAGCTGCCGCACGTCGAGAACGCCGCCGCCGAGGTGGCCCGGCAGGTGCCCGGCATCGACGCGATCCTGGTCGGCCACGCCCATGTGGAGATCGAGGAGCTGCTGGTCACCAACGAGAGCACCGGCAGGACGGTCGTCCTGTCCGAGCCGCTGTGCTACGCCGAACGGCTGACGCTGTTCGACTTCGAGCTGGCCTTCGACAAGGGCAGGTGGCGGGTCGAGTCGGTCAAGGCGTCGCTGCGCAACACGAACACGGTCGAGGACGACCCGAGGATCACCAGGCTGCTGTCGGACGAGCACGCGAAGGTCGTGGCGTACGTCAACCAGGTCGTCGGCACCGCGACCGAGCCGCTGACGACGGTCGACGCCCGCTACAAGGACGCCCCGATCATCGATCTGATCACCAGGGTGCAGGAGGACGTGGTCAAGGCGGCCCTGGCGGGTACCGAGCACGCCTCGCTGCCGGTGCTCGCGCAGGCGTCGCCGTTCTCGCGGACGTCCGAGATCCCGGCCGGCGAGGTGACGATCCGGGACCTGTCGAGCCTGTACGTGTACGACAACACGCTGGTCGCCAAGGTGCTGACGGGCGCGCAGCTGCGGGCGTACCTGGAGTACTCGGCGGAGTACTTCGCGCAGACGGCGGCCGGCGCGCCGGTCGACGCGGACAAGCTGACCAACGCGGGCGGCCGCCCGGACTACAACTACGACTACGTATCGGGGCTGACGTACGAGATCGACATCGCCCGGCCGGCCGGGTCACGGATCCGGAATCTGGTTTTCGGCGGTGCCGCGGTGGCGGACGCCCAGCAGTTCGTGCTGGCGGTGAACAACTATCGCGCCAACGGTGGTGGCGCGTTCCCGCATGTGGCGTCGGCGCGGGAGCTGTGGTCGGAGTCGACGGAGATCCGCACCCGGATCGCGGAGTGGGTGACCGCCAAGGGCGTGCTGGACCCGCGGGGCTTCGCGTCGGTGGGCTGGAAGCTCACGCGGGACGGCACGCCGGTGTTCTAGGAGCGCCGGAAGGTCTCAGGTCCCGTCGCGCAAGGGGGTGAGCGCACCCGGGTGCCGGGCGGGCGGGACCTGGGAGCGCTGCTGGTCCAGGCCGAAGGTGGTGAACGCGGTGCGGTGCGGCAGCGGGTACGGCTCCTTGCCGGTCAGCGCGTTGAGGATGGTGGCGCTGCGCCAGGCGGCCAGGCCGAGGTCGGGGGTGCCGACGCCGTGGGTGTGGAGCGAGGCGTTCTGGACGTAGGCCGTTCCTGTCACTGAGGGGTCGAGGACCAGGCGGAACTCCTCGTCGATCCGCGGGCGGTCGTGGCTGTCGCGGCGCAGATAGGGGTCGAGACCGGCGAGGATGCGGGTGAGGGGGCGTTCGCGGTAGCCCGTGGCGAGGACGACGGCATGGGTGGTGAGCCGGGAGCGGGTGCCCTGCTGGATGTGTTCCAGGTGCAGCTCGACCTGGGTGGTGGCGATCCGGCCGGCGGTGCGGACGCGGACGCCGGGGGTGAGGATCGCGTCGGGCCAGCCGCCGCCCAGGTTGCGCCGGTAGAGCTCGTCGTGGATGGCGGCGATGGTGCCGGTGTCGATGCCCTTGTGGAGCTGCCACTGCGAGGCGACGAGTTGCTCGCGGACCGGCTCGGACAGGGCGTGGAAGTAGCGCGTGTAGTCGGGGGTGAAGTGCTCCAGGCCGAGCTTGGAGTACTCCATGGGCGCGAAGGCCTCGCTGCGGCCGATCCAGTGCAGGCGCTCGCGGCCGGCCGGGCGGTGCCGCAGCAGGTCGAGGAAGACCTCGGCGCCGGACTGTCCCGACCCGACGACGGTGATGTGCTCGGCGGCGAGCAGCGCGTCGCGGTGGCCGAGGTAGTCGGCGGCGTGGATGACGGGCACGCCGGGTGCCTCGACGAGGGGCGCGAGCGGGTCGGGGACGTAGGGCTCGGTGCCGATGCCGAGGACGATGTTCCTCGTGTAGGTACGGCCGAGGGACTCGGCTTCTCCGTCGGTGTCGAGCTGGGTGAAGTCGACCTCGAAGAGGTCGCGTTCGGGGTTCCAGCGGACGGCGTCGACCTGGTGGCGGAAGTGCAGCCCGGAGAGGTTCTCGCTCACCCAGCGGCAGTAGGCGTCGTACTCGCTGCGCCGGATGTGCAGGCGCTCGGCGAAGTAGAAGGGGAAGAGCCGCTCGCGGGTCCTGAGGTAGTTGAGGAAGGACCAGGGGCTGGCGGGGTCGGCGAGGGTGACCAGGTCGGCGAGGAAGGGCACCTGGACGGTGGTGCCGTCGACGAGCAGGCCAGGGTGCCAGTCGAAGGCGGGGCGCTGTTCGTAGAAGACGGCGTCGAGTTCGGCGAGGGGGTGGGCGAGTGCGGCCAGGGAGAGGTTGAACGGGCCGATGCCGATGCCGACCAGGTCACGGGGGGCCTGGGGTTCGTGGGGTGCCGGGAGGGAGACGGCGTACGGGCTCACCTGTGCGGTGGCCTCGGGTGGTGTGGTCGGCGGGTTCGTCGGGCGGGTCATCGGGGGGTGTGTCCTTCCACCAGGGTCAGCAGGGCGGCCAGGTCGTCGGGCCTGGTACGGGGGTTGAGGAGGGTGGCCTTGAGCCAGAGCCGTCCGTTCAGCCGGGCGCGGCCGAGGACCGCGCGGCCGTCGCGGAGGAGGTTCCGGCGCACGGCTGCCACGGCGTCGTCGGTGGCGCCTGCGGGCCGGAAGAGCACCGTGCTGATGGTGGGCCGGTCGTACAGCTCCAGGCCCGGGCGCGCCGCGATCAGCCCGGCCAGTTCGCCGGCGCGCTCGCACACCTGGTCGACGAGTGCCCCGAGTCCGCTCCGGCCGAGGCTCCTCAGCGTGACGGCGATCTTGAGGATGTCGGGACGGCGGGTGGTGTGCAGCGAACGGCCCAGCAGGTCGGGCAGACCGGCCTCGGTGTCGTCGCCGGCGTTCAGGTAGTCGGCGCGCTGGTGCAGGGCGGTGAGGTCGCGGGCGTCGCGGACGGCGAGCAGTCCGGCCGCGATCGGCTGCCAGCCGAGTTTGTGCAGGTCGAGCGTGATGGTGTCGGCGGCGTCGAGGCCGGCGAGCCGGTGCCGGTGCCGCTCGCTGAACAGCAGTCCGCCTCCGTACGCGGCGTCGACGTGCAACCGGGCGCCGTGCGTGCGGCACAGGGCGGCGATCTCGGGCAGTGGGTCGATGAGCCCGGCGTCGGTGGTGCCCGCGGTGGCGGCGACGACCGGCGGGCCGGTGAGGTGGGTGAGCGCCTCGTCGAGGGCGGCCGGGTCGAGGATGCCGGCCGGGGCGGGGACGGTGACGGGTGCGGGCAGGCCGAGCAGCCAGGCGGCGCGGGGGAGCGAGTGGTGGGCGCCGGCCGCGGTGACCAGCTGGGCGCTGCCGCCGAGTGCCTCGCGGGCGAGCAGCAGGGCGAGCTGGTTGGACTCGGTGCCGCCGGTGGTGACGAGGCAGTCGGTCGCGCCCGCCTCCGCGGCGAGGGCTTGTGTCACCAGGGCTTCCAGGGCGGAGGCGGCCGGGGCCTGGTCCCAGGAGTCGAGGGACGGGTTGAGGACACCGGCGGCGAAGTCGGCGGCGGCGGCCAGGGCGAGCGGGGGGCCGTGCAGATGGCCGGCGCACAGCGGGTCGGCGGGGTCGGCGGCGCCCTCGGCGAGCGCGTGCACGAGGGCGCGCAGGGCGTCCGGGTCGCCCTTGTCCGGCAGCACCTGCCCCAGCGCGTCCCGCATCCGGGCGGTGACCGCCTCCGGGCCGCCCGCGGGGAGCGGGCCGCCGCGTGCCCGGCCGCCGGCGGCCAGCGCGTCGAGCACGATGTCGAGCAACGGCCGCAGGGCGCCCGGGCCGTCGGGGCCTGAGGCGAGCGGCGGCGGCGTGGGCATGTACCCAGCTTGTACGTGGATGGGGCGACGCGCCCGAAACGTACGGGCAGAACGACCCGAAGGGGGTAACCGTCCGCGCGTCGGCCGCTTCCACGCCGCGCGGGGTGGCCGTCACCGGTGACTGCTCGCGCCCTCGCCCCCGATCGCGGGACGGACCGCCGCCCAGGCCCCGGAGCGTGCGCGCCGGGCGACGCGGCCCTGAGCCGCCTCCCCGGCATCGGTACACAGCTCACCGCAGGCGGTCACCCCCAGGCCCCGGCCCCGGACGGGCCACGCCCACGGGCCCCGAGGGCACCCGAGCGTGCGCGCCGGGCGACGCGGGGCAGGCCGGGATCGCCAGACCTGCCCAGAGCCACCTGCCCGGCATCGGTGCCGAGGTCACCGCAGGGGGGCCGCCGCCAGCTCCCGCACGGTCCCTGGACGAGCCGCGCCCGCGGACACGGGCCCCGAGGGCACCCGAGCGTGCGCGCCGGGCGACGCGGGGCAGGCCGGGATCGCCAGACCTGCCCAGAGCCACCTGCCCGGCATCGGTGC
>NZ_JBIUBW010000022.1:105132-140730 GCF_044548465.1 Streptomyces sp. NPDC052023
TCACCGCAGGGGGGCCGCCGCCAGCTCCCGCACGGTCCCTGGACGAGCCGCGCCCGCGGACACGGGCCCCGAGGGCACCCGAGCGTGCGCGCCGGGCCGCGCGGGGCAGGTCGCAGTCGCCAGACCTGCCCTTGGCCGCCGGCCCGGCATCGGTACGGACCTCGCCGAGACCGCCGCCCCCAAGCACCGGCCGTGGCGGGGCCGCGCCCTCGGACACGGGCCCCCGACGGCGCCGGAGCCTGCCTGTCGGGCGCGCCGGAGCCAGGGGCCGGGCGGTATGTGTCAGGCGGACCTGGACGCTTCCCGTACGCGCAACGCCCGTGCCAGGTCGTCCAGTTGGTCGATCAGTTTGCGGCGCAGCGCCGGACCCGGCTCCGCGACGCGCAGGCATGCCTCGCCCAGGCGCAGGGTCTCGGTGCCGACGGCGTGGGCGGGGAAGGCCCAGGTGCCGGCGGCCTCGGCCATGGCGGGGCCGCGGCGGGCCGCGAGGGCGACGGCGTCCTCGTAGTAGCGCGGCACGTAGTCGCTCACCAGGTCGGCCTGTTCGGGCTGCCAGAAGCCCTGGGCGGTGGCCGTGAACAGGTAGTTGGACAGCTCGTCGTGCGCGAACATCGCCTCCCAGGCCCGCTGCTTGGCCTGCGGGTCGGGCAGGGCGGCGCGGCAGCGGGCGGCGCCCTCCTGACCGGTGGCGCTCGGGTCGCGTTCGAGTTCGGCGGCGATGGCGGCCTCGTCCGTCGCGCCGAGCACGGCGAGCCGGCCGAGGATGCGCCAGCGCAGCTCGGGGTCGAGCTCGGGTCCGCCGGGGACGATGGCGTCGGCGAGCCAGGCGGCGATGGCGTCGGGGTGGGCGGCGACGTCGATGAAGTGCCGCACGGCGAGCAGGCGCAAGCCGGGGTTGTCGCCGTCCTCGGTGCGCCGCAGCAGGTCGCGGCAGAGGGCGGAGAGGGTGCTCAGGGCGGCGGGGCGCTCCTCGGGGGTGAGGTAGCGGCCGGCGATCTGGCGGGTGGCGAAGCCGAGGACGCCCTGGACGAGGGCGAGGTCGGTCTCGTGCGGGAGGTGGGCGCGGGCGGTCTCCAGGTAGGCGAGGGGCGGGAGTTCGGCGTCGCGGACGGCATCCCTGAGGGCGTTCCACACCACCGCGCGGGTGAGAGGGCCGGGCAGCCCGGAGAGTTCCTCGCGGACCGTCCGGAAGGACTGCGGGTCGAAACGGACCTTGGCGTAGGTGAGGTCACCGTCGTTGAGGACCACCAGCGCGGGGCGCTTGCCGATGGGGTGGCCGTCGGCCTGCGGGACGTCGAGGTCGAGGCGTTCGCGCAGGGTGAGGCGGCCGCCCTCGTCGCCGAGGTCCTGGTCGTAGAGGCCGACGGCGATGCGGTGCGGGCGGCCGCCGGTGTGCTCGACGGTGAGGGTGCAGATGCCGTTCGCGCCGGGGGTGATGCGCGGGGTGAGGGTGTCGACGCCGGTGGTGCGCAGCCAGGCCTCGGCCCAGGCGTGCACGTCGCGGTCGGTGGCGGCGGCCAGGGAGTCGATGAAGTCGGCGAGGGTGGCGTTGCCGAACCGGTGCCGGGCGAAGTGGGTGTTGATGCCGGCGAGGAAGTCCTTCTCGCCGAGCCAGGTGACGAGTTGGCGCAGGGCGGAGGCGCCCTTGGCGTAGGAGATGCCGTCGAAGTTGAGCAGGGCGGAGGCCGTGTCGGCGACGGAGTCGGGGGCGACGGGGTGGGTGGAGGGGCGCTGGTCGGCGTCGTAGCCCCAGCCCTTGCGGACGACGCCGAACTCGGTCCAGGCACCCGAGAAGCGGGTGGCTTCGCCGAGGGTCTGGTAGCCCATGTACTCGGCGAAGGACTCGTTCAGCCAGATGTCGTCCCACCAGGTGAGGGTGACGAGGTCGCCGAACCACATGTGGGCCATCTCGTGGGCGACGACCATGGCGCGGGTCTGGCGTTCGGTGTCGGTGACGGCGGAGCGGTAGACGAACTCGTCGCGGAAGGTGACCAGGCCCGGGTTCTCCATGGCGCCGGCGTTGAACTCGGGGACGAACGCCTGGTCGTAGGAGTCGAAGGGGTACGGCTCCTCGAACTTCTCGTGGTAGCGGTCGAAGCACGCGCGGGTGACCTCGAGGATCTCGCCGGCGTCCGCGTCGAGGTGGGGTGCGAGGCTGCGGCGGCAATGGATGCCGAAGGGCAGCCCGCGGTGTTCGGTGCGCACCGAGTGCCAGGGGCCGGCGGCGACGGCCACCAGGTAGGTGGAGATCGGCGGGGTCGGCGCGGCCTTCCAGACGTCGCCGGTGTGTTCGGTGATGCCGTTGGCGAGGACGCTCCAGCCGTCGGGTGCCTTCACCGACAGCTCGAAGACGGCCTTCAGGTCGGGCTGGTCGAAGGCGGCGAAGACACGCTGCACGTCGTCGAGGAACAGCTGGGTGTAGACGTACGTCTCGCCGTCGGTGGGGTCGGTGAATCGGTGCATGCCCTCGCCGGTGCGGGAGTAGCGCATCACGGCGTCGACGCGCAGTTCGTGGTCGCCCGCGGTGAGGTTCTTCAGGGGCAGCCGGTTGCCGTCGAGGGTCTCGGGGTCCAGGGGCTGTCCGTCCAGGGTCACCGAGCGCAGTGCGGCCGGCTTCAGCTCGACGAAGGTGTCCGCCTCCGCGCGCGTGGTGAACCCGATCACCGTATGCGAGTCGAAGGTCTCGTCGCCGGTGGTCAGGTCGAGGTCGATCCTGTAGTGGCGGACGTCGAGGAGCCGGGCACGGGTCTGCGCTTCGTCGCGCGTGAGTACGGACATGGCTCACATGCTGCCTGATGGCGGTGACAGCGGGACAGGGGCGGGCGGTTTCCTGGGTCTGCGGGCGGTGCGGCGTGCCGGTGTGCGCGGGGCCGTGTGGTGCGCCGTCCGCGCCCCTAGGTGTGGTCCCGTGCCGGTGCCTGCTCGCGCCGGTCGCGCTGCGCGGGCAGGCGTGCGCCGGGCTCCTCCGGTGCCGCCGGGGACTTTCCGCGCACCGGCGGCTCCGTCCGGGCGCGTAGTTCGCGGAGCTCGCGTTCCAGCGCCCGGTGACGCCGGTGTGCGTCGTACAGGTAGCGGATCTTGGTGCGCAGCGCCCAGGGGTCCACGGGTTTGGTGAGGACGTCGGCGACGCCCAGCTCGAAGGCGGTGGAGGTCAGTTCGTGGTCCGGGCCGTAGCCGGTGAGCAGGACGACCGGGATGTGCTGGGTCTGTTCGAGGCGGCGCAGGTACCGGACGACGTCCAGGCCGTCGGCGCCGGGCCCGAGGACGTCGAGGAGCAGCAGGCCGACGTGGCCGCGGAGCACCTGTTTCAGGGCCTCGTCGCCGCTGGTGGCGCGGCCCAGGTCGTGGCCGAGCGGGGCCAGGGCGCTCTCCAGCGCGTACAGCGTGTCCTCGTGCTCGTCGACGATGAGGATCTTGGTGTCCGACCTCATGCCCGAACTCCCTCCGGCGTCGGCACCAGAGTATGCGAGGTGCTGACGGGGAGTGGTCGGAGGCTGACGATCGGTGCACGGTGCGGCACGGCCCGCCCGGGCCGCGCGCCGGGCCGGACGGGCGGTGTCCGCCGAGGTCAATCGGCTGCGGGGGCCGCGGCGTTCGCCGTGTCCCCGGCGATGCGCTCGTGGTGCCTGATCACTTCGCCGATGATGAAATTCAGAAATTTCTCGGCGAATCCCGGGTCCAGCTTGGCGCTCTCGGCGAGGACCCGCAGCCGGTCGATCTGCCGGGCCTCGCGGGCCGGATCGGCGGGCGGCAGCCGGTGCAGGGCCTTGAGCCGGCCGACCTGCTGGGTGCATTTGAAACGCTCGGCGAGCATGTGGACGACGGCCGCGTCGATGTTGTCGATGCTGTCGCGCAGCCGGGAGAGCTCCTCGCGGACGGCCGGGTCGACGTCACCGGGGGTGGTGTTGCTGGTGGTCATGGGCGCCCACCCTACGCGGCGGGCCTCCGTCCGGGCCTCGGTCTCAAGGTCCGATGACCTTGTGCAGATACACGTCCTCGTGCCCGCCGGGAACGCCGGGCAGCCGCCCCGCCTCGCGGAAGCCGAGCTTGCGGTAGAACTCCGGGGCCTGGAAGGTGTACGAGGAGACGATCATGTCGGTGCAGCCGCGCCGTACCGCCTCGTCCTCGGCCGCCCGCATCAGCTTGCTGCCCCACCCCGCGCGCCGCCGGTCCGCGCCGACCCACAGCATCTCCACGCCGCACAGGCCGCCCCAGATCCACCCGGTCAGTCCGCCGAGGAGCTCACCGTCGCGGGCGGTGACCCGGACGCTGATCTCCTCGGGCCGGCCGGTGCGGGTCGCCGCCGTGTTGTACGCGGTGAGCTCCTCGTCGAGGCGCTGCTCCAGGTCGTCGTCCTTGCCGCCGACCTGGAGGGATGCGCCGGCGGAGTGCTGTTCGGTCGTCACGTCCCGGATTCTGCCAGGGGGTCCGCCCGCCGGCGACCGGGTCTCCCGGCGCCCGCGGGCACTCCGGCCTGGCCGCCACCGCCGCCGAACCGCGGTCCTACAGGGCGTTCGCGGCCAGGGCTATGTCCTTGGCGAAGTGGCTGACCTCGGTGTACACGCCGGGAACTCCGCTGCGGGCGCAGCCGTCGCCCCAGCTGACTATGCCGACCTGGATCCACTTGCCGGCGTCGTCCTTGCGGAACATGGGGCCGCCGGAGTCACCCTGGCAGGTGTCGACGCCGCCGCTCTGGTAGCCGGCGCACAGCTCCTCCTTGGTCACCAGCCGGTTGCCGTAGTGCCACTTGCAGGCACGGTCGGTGACGAAGGGCACCGCGGCCTTCTGGAGCTTGGTGGTGCCGGTGTTCGCGCCCTCGCGGGTGTCGCCCCAGCCGGCGATGGTGAAGGTGCCGCGGTTGTAGCGGTTGGTGGTGGCGATCTTCAGCGTGGGCTTGTCGATCGGGCGGGCGAGCTTGATCAGCGCCCAGTCCTTGCCGACGCCGTTGTAGCCCGGGGCCACCTTGACCTTGGTCGACTTGACCTTGATCGCGGAGGAGGAGTTCAGGTCGGCGACGCCCGCGGTGACCGTGATGCGGGTGTTGTTGCCGGAGCCGGGCATGCAGTGGGCGGCGGTCAGGACGACGTCCTTCTTGTAGAGCGCACCGCCACAGCCCATCGAGAGGTGGACCATGAACGGGAACTCGTTCTGCGCGGCGGGCTTGCCTCCGATGATGCGCGTGTCCGCGGCGTGCGCGCTGACGGGCTGGAGGCTGGCGACCGCGAGGGCGACGGCACCGGCGGCCGCGGCTCTCCTGGCCAGGGTCAGACCGTTTCTCGTCGTCGCGTTATGGGTCAACGTACTTCCCTTCGTGGCGGATTGGGCGGCTCGCCAGTATGAAGATCGACCGGCGTCCATGACAAGGACTGATCTCACGCCGGCGCAGCGCAACCCGCCGAGCGAAATTCCGCTCTCTCCCTCGTACAGTGGAATCGGGTTCACGGCGTCTTGGGGGTACGGGCGTGGCGAACGACGGACCGGTCGAGCACGGCTACCCGCACCTGGAGACGGTGCGGGCCGCCGTCACGGCGCTCTACAAGCGGCTGTCGTACGACACGATCCAGACGTTCGCGACCAGCGTCCCCCCGGCGGACGTGGCGTTCTGTGACACCGACGACCTCTATCTGGGCGCCCAGCGCGTGGCCCGGGAACTCGTCCGGCACTACCGGCTGCCGGACGCCCGGCTGATCGTCAGCTTCCGCGAGATGCACCATGCGGCGAACGTCGAACTGACGGCGGGACCCGAGTACTTCGTGGAACTGAACGACCGTTTCCGCACCCATCGCCGGGACATCGGCGCGGCGCTCGCGCACGAGATCATGCACGTCTATCTGCACCGCATGGACCTGTCGTTCCCCGGCACGCGCGACAACGAGATCCTCACGGACACCGCGACGACGTATCTGGGCGCCGGCTGGCTGCTGCTCGACGCCTACCGCGAGGACGCGGCGTCGAGTCAGAAGCTCGGCTATCTGACCCCCGAGGAGTTCGGGTACGTCCTCGCCAAGCGCGCCCTGGTGTTCGGGGAGGACCCGTCGACGTGGTTCACCAGCCCGCAGGCGTACACGGCGTACGTCAAGGGCATGACTCTGGCCCACCACGACGAGCAGCAGCCGCCTCTCACCGCCGCGGGCTGGGCGGGCCGCCGCCGCTATGCTCGCGACCGCCGCCACGCCCAGGGCGACCACGCCCGGTCCGACGCGCCCGGTACGCCGTACGCCTTCTCCCCCGGCGCCGGCGGCCCGCTGCGGGTCTCGTTCCCCTGCCCCACTTGTCACCAGCGGATCCGGGTGCCGGTGCGGGGCCGGGTGCGGGCGCGCTGCGCGCTGTGCCGGACGGTGCTGGAGTGCGACACCTAGGGCCTGTCCCAGGCACGGCGGCGGCCGAGGGTCAGCCCAGGGTCACCGTCGCCTTGTGCACCGCCCCCAGTGTCCCCGGGGTCACCCGCAGACTCAGCCGGACGCCCGTGCCCAGCACCCGCACCGCCGGGTCGTGCGACGTCACCGCGGACACGGCCCGTTGCCAGGTCAGGTCGATCGGCGCACCGTCGCGCGGCGGGCCGGAGACGCCGAGGGTGACGGTGCCGCCGCTCTCGCGGATCATGACGCTCGCCGGTGCGCCGGCGCCGATGTCCCCGACGGTGGCGGGCAGCCAGAAGTTGACGCCGGTGAAGCCGAGGGAGGGCACGTGGATGCCCTGCTGCTCATTGGTGTTGGCGAGGACGGAGAGCCGGCCGCCGTCGGCGGCACGGGCCGCGGTCTGCGCAGCGCTCGCGCCGGGCAGCAGCACGTAGGCGTAGGTGTCCCAGGTGGGGTCGGTGCCGTGGTCGACGTGCCGCCGGTCAGGCCGGTGCCGGGCTGGGCGTACGCCTCGGTGAGGGTGCGCAGCCTGTGGTAGCTGGTGCCGAGGTTGCCGGAGTAGGTGTAGACTCGCTGTCCGTGTCGGGTTCGGGCGGCGGTCAACGCCACCAAGAACAACGGCGACCTGTTCGGCAGGCCGGGCTTCCGGCTCGGGCCACGATCCAGGCCATGACGCACGGCACCGCGCACGCCACGCCCCCCGCCCCCGCCGCCGACGTCTACGACACACTGCGCCAGAGGTGTACCCGGTGGGCCTCGGCCTGTTCGCCTGGAACGCGGTCCTGCCGCAGGAACCGCAGCTGTACGCCCTGGTCGTCACGGGCTCGCTGCTGTCCGTCGTACCGCTCGCCGTCGCCTTCCTCACACTGCAGCGCCACTGGCGCTCGGGCCTGACCGCAGGAGCCGTCAAGTGACCCCGTCCCCGCACCGCCGCCCCCGCACCGTGCTCGCCATGGACCCACCCGTGCGGGAGGCGCTGTTCGACGGGCCCGCCCTCGACCGGCTGACGACGCTCGCCGACACCGATCCGTCCCTGGTCGTGCACGACTTCGCCGACCCGGCGGCGGCAACCGCCCTCGCCGGGGCCGAGGTCCTGCTGACCGGCTGGGGCTGCCCACCGCTCACCGCGGGGGCGCTCGCCCGGATGCCCGCCCTGCGCACGGTCGTGCACGCGGCGGGCTCGGTCAAGCCCCACATCACACCGGCCTGCTGGGAACGGGGGCTCACCGTCACCTCGGCGGCGGCCGCCAACGCCCTGCCCGTCGCCGAGTACACGGTCGCCGCGATCCTCTTCTCCGGCAAGCGCGTCCTGCGCGCGGCACACGTCTACCGCGAGAAGCGCGCCTGGGTGAACGCCCTCGACGTCGTCGGCGACGGCGGCAACCACGGCCGCACCGTGGGCGTCGTCGGGGCCTCGCGGATCGGGCGCCGGGTGATCGAGCTGCTGCGGCCCTACGACCTGCGGGTGCTGCTGTACGACCCCTTTGTCAGCGCCGGTGAGGCGACCGCCCTGGGCGTCTGCGCGGTCCCCCTGGACACGCTGGTGATGTCCAGCGGCATCGTCACCGTCCACGCGCCCGAACTTCCGCAGACCCGCCACCTGTTCGACCGTGACCGCCTGGCGCTCCTGCCCGACGGCGCCACCCTGATCAACACGGCCCGCGGTTCGCTGGTCGACACCGCCGCACTCACCGACGAACTCGTCTCCGGCCGTCTGAACGCGGTCCTGGACGTCACGGAGCCCGAGGTCCTGGCCCCCTCCTCACCCCTGTACGACCTGCCCAACGTCCTGCTCACACCGCACATCGCCGGCTCCCTCGGCAACGAGCTGCACCGCATGACCCACACGGCACTGGACGAACTGGAGCGCTACGCGCGGGGTCTGCCGTACACGGCCCCGGTCCGCGCGGAGGACCTCACGCGCTCCGCGTGACGTTCACCGCCGGCTGCCGTACACCGGCGCCGGCGTCCGGGACGCGGCCAGCAGCCCTCGTACCACCTCGTCCAGGCCGGCCACGTCCCACCGCGCCCCCTTGTCCGCCGTGGGCCCTGCTCGCCACCCCTCCATCACCGTGACACGACCGCCCTCCGCCTCGAACACCCGGCCGGTGACGCCCGCGCTGGCGGCGGACCCGAGCCAGACGACCAGCGGGGACACGTTCTCCGGAGCCATGGCGTCGAAGCCGCCGGCCGGCGCCGCCATGGTCTCGGCGAACGTCCGCTCCGTCATGCGGGTACGCGCCGCCGGGGCGACGGCGTTGACCTGGACGCCGTACCGGCCGAGTTCGGCCGCCGCTACCAGGGTCAGCCCGACGATCCCGGCCTTGGCGGCGCTGTAGTTGCCCTGCCCGACCGAGCCCAGCAGTCCGGCTCCGCTGCTGGTGTTGACGATCCGGGCGTCAGGTGTCCGGCCCGCCTTGGCCTCGTCCCGCCAGTGCGCGGCGGCCCGCTGCAGCGGCAGGAAGTGGCCCTTGAGGTGGACGCGCAGGACGGCGTCCCAGTCGTCCTCGTCGAGGTTGACCAGCATGCGGTCGCGCAGGAATCCGGCGTTGTTGACCAGTGTGTCGAGGCGGCCATAGGTGTCCAGAGCGGCCCTGATCAGGGAGGCGGCGCCCTCGGCGGTGGCGATGTCACCGGCGTGCACGACGGCTTCGCCGCCCGCCGCGCGGATCTCGTCGGCCACCTGTGCGGCCGGGTCGGCTGCGCCGGGCCGCCCGTCCGGCCCGACGCCCAGGTCGTTGACGACGAGCTGCGCCCCCTCGGCGGCGAAGGCGAGCGCGTGCGCCCGCCCGAGCCCCCGTCCGGCCCCGGTGACGACCACGACGCGCCCTTCGCAACTGCGGCTCACGCTCATCTCATCCCTCCTGACGGGGCGTACGGGCGGTGGCGGCGGCTGCCGTGGTAGCGGCGGCTGCGGCTGCGGCCAGGAACGCGGGGCGCTCGCCGCCGCCGTGCACATGCAGGCTGGCGCCGCTGATGTACGAGGCCGCGTCGGACGCGAGGAACACGGCGGCCGCCCCGACGTCGGCCGGTTCGGCGAGCCGCCCGAGCGGGACCGTGCGGGAGACAGCGGTGACGCCGTCCTCGCCGCCGTAGTGCGCGGCCGACAGCTCGGTGTGGACCATGCCGACGACGAGGGTGTTCACCCGCACGTCGGGCGCCCACTCCACCGCCATCGAGCGGGCGAGGCTCTCCAGTCCGGCCTTGGCGGCGCCGTACACGGCCGACCCGGGTGACGGCCGGCCGCCGCTGACACTGCCGATCATCACCACGCATCCCCGCGCCCGCCGCAGCGACTCGTACGCGGCGAGCGACGCGGTCAGCGGCGCCACCAGGTTCAGCTCGACCACCCGGGCGTGCCGCTCGGCGCCGGCGTCGGTCAGCAGCCGGTACGGCGTGCCTCCGGCGTTGTTGACGAGCACGTCCAGCCTGGGCAGCGCGGCGAAGAAGTCCCCCACCGCGGCGGGCTCCCTGAGATCGAGGGGCACGAACCGGGCGCCGGGGACGGGGACTTCGGGTGGCCGTCGGGCACAGGTCACGACCTCGGCGCCGGCCTCGGAGAAGGCCCGGGCGATCCCGGCCCCGACCCCTCGCGTGCCGCCGGTGACGACGACGGTTTGGCCGTCGAGCCGTGGCGAGCGCGAGTTGTCCACAACGGCTGCGTTGTCCACAGGGGCTCCCACGCTGGATCGGCGACTGCTAGCTTCGAAGCCTCGAACACCTAACAAATGTTTGGTGGAAAGGTAGCTGATGCGGCCATGGGTGTCTCCACCTCGTCCCCGGAAAAGGGGATCTGCGTCGTCACGGTCGACTTCCCACCGGTGAACGCGCTGCCGGTGCACGGCTGGTACGCGCTGGCGGACGCGGTGCGCGCGGCCGGGCGGGACCCCGGCGTCCGCTGTGTCGTACTGACCGCCGAGGGACGCGGGTTCAACGCGGGGGTCGACATCAAGGAGATACAGGCGCGGGGCCCCCGCGCGCTGCTCGGCGCCAACTCCGGCTGCGCGGAGGCCTTCGCGGCGGTGTACGAGTGCGAGGTTCCCGTCGTGGCGGCCGTGCAGGGCTTCTGTCTCGGCGGCGGCATCGGGCTCGTGGGCAACGCGGACGCCCTGGTGGCGAGCGAGGACGCCACCTTCGGCCTGCCGGAGCTGGACCGCGGCGCCCTCGGCGCGGCCACGCACCTGGCCCGCCTGGTCCCGCAGCACCTCATGCGCGCGCTGTACTACACCTCCCGCACGGCGAGCGCGGCGGAGCTGCACGCGCACGGTTCGGTGTGGCGGGTGGTGCCACGCGAGGAACTGCGCGGTGCGGCCCTGAAGCTGGCCCGCGAGATCGCCGCCAAGGACGGCGGGCTGCTGCGCCTGGCCAAGGCGGCGATCAACGGCATCGACCCCGTCGACGTACGCCGCAGCTACCGCTTCGAGCAGGGCTTCACCTTCGAGGCCAATCTCAGCGGGGCCGCGGACCGGCTGCGGAGCACGTTCGCGGCGGCCGGGAAGGAGGGACCGGAGTGACAGCGGAGACGACGACCGGCACGGCCACGGACACACCGGCGGCCGAGATGACGACGGCCGGGACGACAGCGGCCGACCAGACAGCGGCCGACAAGACGATGAGCGTCGACGAGGCCGTGGGCCGGCTGGAGAGCGGCATGACCCTGGGGATCGGCGGCTGGGGCTCGCGGCGGAAACCGATGGCCCTGGTGAGAGCACTGCTCCGCACCGGAATCACCGATCTCACCGTGGTCTCGTACGGCGGTCCGGACGTCGGCATGCTCGCCGCGGCCGGCCGGATCCGGAAGCTGGTCGCCGCCTTCACCACCCTCGACTCCGTCCCGCTCGAACCGCACTACCGCGCGGCGCGCGAACGCGGGGCCTTGGAGCTGACGGAGATCGACGAGGCGATGTTCCTGTGGGGACTGCAGGCTGCGGCGAACCGCCTGCCGTTCCTGCCGGTGAGGGCCGGGATCGGCTCCGACGTCATGCGGGTCAACCCCGGTCTGCGCACGGTCACGTCGCCCTACGACGACGGGGAGACGTTCGTCGCCATGCCCGCCCTGCGCCTGGACGCCGCCCTGGTCCATGTGAACCGCGCCGACCGGCGGGGCAACGGGCAGTATCTGGGCCCCGACCCGTACTTCGACGACCTGTTCTGCGCGGCGGCCGGCACGGCGTTCGTCTCCTGCGAGCGGATCGTGGACACGGCCGAGCTGACGAAGGACGCCGCTCCCCAGACACTGCTTCTGCCACGGCACACGGTCACCGGTGTCGTCGAGGCCCCCGGCGGCGCCCACTTCACGTCGTGCGCTCCGGACTACGGGCGGGACGAGGCCTTCCAGAGGCACTACGCGACCACGCCCTGGTCCCGGTTCGCCGCGGGGTTCCTCACCGGGGACGAGCACGCGTACCGATCCGCCGTCCGCGCCTGGCACGAGGAGTGCGGCGGGCGCCCGGGGCACGAGGAGCGGTCATGACCCCCACGGCACCCGCACCCACCCGCGCCGAGTACTGCGTGATCGCCTGCGCCGAGGCCTGGCGCGGCGCAGGCGAGATCCTCGCGAGCCCCATGGGCCTGATCCCCTCCCTGGGCGCCCGGCTCGCCCGGCACACCTTCGCCCCCGGCCTGCTGCTCACCGACGGTGAGGCGACGCTCGTGGACGCCGACGGCAACCCCGAGGGCTGGCTGCCGTACCGCCGGCACCTCACCCTCGTCACCGGCGGCCGGCGGCACGTGATGATGGGCGCCAGCCAGATCGACCGCTACGGCAACCAGAACATCTCCTGCATCGGTGAGTGGGCCAAGCCGTCCCGGCAGCTGCTCGGCGTGCGCGGAGCGCCGGTCAACACGCTGAACAACCCGACGAGTTACTGGATCCCCCGGCACTCCCGCCGGGTGTTCGTGGAGCGCGTCGACATGGTGTGCGGGGTCGGGCACGACCGTGCCGCCCGGCATCCGGCGACGGCCCGCTTCCACCACCTGGCCCGGGTCGTCTCGAATCTCGGTGTCTTCGACTTCGCGACGCCGGACCGTTCCATGCGGCTCGCCTCCCTGCACCCCGGGGTGACCGTGGAGGAGGTCGGGGAGGCGACCGGATTCGCGCTCACGATCCCGGCCGGCGTACCGCAGACCCGCGCCCCCGACCCCGAGGAGCTGCGCCTGATCCGCGAGGTGCTCGACCCGGCGGGCAGCCGGGAGCGGGAGGTGCGGTCCTGATGGAGACGGCACTCACCAGGCTGGCCGGCGTGCGCCACCCGGTCGTGCAGACCGGGATGGGCTGGGTGGCGGGGCCCCGCCTCGTCGCGGCGACGGCGAACGCGGGGGCGCTGGGCATCCTGGCGTCCGCCACGATGACGCCCGACCGGCTGCGCGAGGCGATACGGGAGGTAAGGGCGCGCACGACGGCGCCGTTCGGGGTCAACCTGCGCGCGGACGCGCGGGACGCGGCCGACCGCGTACAGATCATGATCGAGGAGGGGGTCCGGGTCGCGTCCTTCGCCCTGGCACCCTCTCCCCGCCTGATCACCACGCTGAAGGAGTCGGGCGTGGTCGTCATCCCGTCGGTCGGCGCGCGGCGCCATGCCGAGAAGGTCGCGGCCTGGGGCGCGGACGCGGTGATCGTGCAGGGCGGCGAGGGCGGCGGGCACACCGGCGAGGTGGCGACGACAGTGCTGTTGCCGCAGGTGGTGGACGCCGTGGACATCCCGGTCGTGGCGGCGGGCGGCTTCTTCGACGGGCGGGGACTGGTCGCGGCGCTGGCGTACGGGGCGGCGGGCGTGGCGATGGGGACGCGGTTCCTGCTGACGTCGGACTCGACGGTGCCGGACGCTGTGAAGGCGAGGTACCTGGCGGCGTCGGCCGGGGACGTCGTGGTCACGACCGCGCTCGACGGCCTGCCCCACCGCATGCTGCGCACCGACCTCGTCGACGCCCTGGAGAGATCCGGGCGGGCCGGCAGACTCCTGCGGGCCGTCCACCGGGCGGCCGGTTTCCGGCGGCTCTCCGGCCTCACCTGGCGCCGTATGGTTCAGGAAGGCCTCGCCATGAAGCACGGCAAGAACCTGACCTGGGGCCAGGTCCTGCTGGCGGCGAACACGCCCATGCTGCTGAAGGCGTCCATGGTGGACGGCCGGACGGATCTCGGGGTCATGGCCTCCGGCCAGGTCGCCGGGGTGATCGACGACCTGCCGTCGTGCGCGGAGCTGATGGAGCGGATCACCGGGGAGGCGGAGGCGGTGCTGAAGTTGCTGGACGGACTCAGACCCGCTCGATGATCGTCACGTTGGCCTGTCCGCCGCCCTCGCACATCGTCTGGAGGCCGAACCGGCCGCCGGTGCGCTCCAGTTCGTGCAGCAGCGTCGTCATCAGCTTGGCGCCGGTGGCGCCGAGCGGGTGCCCGAGGGCGATCGCGCCGCCGTTGACGTTGACCTTGCCGGGGTCGGCGCCGGTCTCCTTCAGCCAGGCCAGGACGACCGGCGCGAACGCCTCGTTGATCTCGACGAGGTCGATGTCGTCCAGGGTGAGGCCGGTCTTCTTCAGGGCGTGGGCGGTGGCCGGGATGGGCGCGGTCAGCATGCGGATCGGGTCCTCGCCGCGCACCGAGAGGTGATGGACGCGGGCGCGCGGCGTCAGCCCGTGTTCGCGAACCGCCCGCTCCGAGGCGAGCAGCAGCGCCGCCGCGCCGTCGGAGACCTGGGACGAGCAGGCGGCGGTCACGGTGCCGCCGTCGATGACCGGTTTCAGCGCGGCCATCTTCTCCAGCGAGGTGTCCCGCCGCGGGCCCTCGTC
The DNA here is from genome assembly GCF_044548465.1 of Streptomyces sp. NPDC052023. Taxonomy (NCBI): domain Bacteria; kingdom Bacillati; phylum Actinomycetota; class Actinomycetes; order Kitasatosporales; family Streptomycetaceae; genus Streptomyces; species Streptomyces sp. NPDC052023. The sequence goes on from NZ_JBIUBW010000022.1 coordinate 119,277, forward strand.
GACGGTCACGTCCCCGTACGGGACGGTCTCGCGGGCGAAGCGCCCCTCGTCGATCGCCCGCACCGCCCGCCGGTGGGAGCGCAGGGCGAACTCCTCCTGGTCCGGCCGGCTGATCCCCCACTTCGCGGCGATCATCTCGGCCCCGGCGAACTGGTTCACCGGCCGGTCCCCGTACCGCGCGCGCCAGCCCTCGCTGCCCGCGAACGGTCCCTGCGTGAAGCCCAGCGGTTCGGCGGCCTGGCGGGTGGCGTAGGCGATGGGGATCTGCGACATGTTCTGCACGCCCCCGGCGACCACCAGGTCCTGCGTCCCGGACAGCACGGCCTGCGCGGCGAAGTGCACGGCCTGCTGGGAGGACCCGCACTGCCGGTCGACGGTGACCCCCGGCACCTCCTCGGGCAGTCCGGCGGCCAGCCAGCAGGTCCGCGCGATGTCCCCGGCCTGCGGCCCGACCGTGTCCAGGCAGCCGAACACGACGTCCTCGACGGCCGCCGGATCCACACTGGACCGCGCGAACAGTTCCTTGAGCACGTGCGCGCCCAGGTCGGCCGGGTGGACCCCGCCGAGCCCTCCCCCGCGTCGCCCGACGGGCGTGCGGACCGCTTCGACGATGTAGGCCTCGGCCATGACGACTCCCCAGCGAGTGGTGTGCGACCCGATTCATGTGCGTACGGCGATCCCGTCCAGCACCATCGACAGGTACTGCCGGGCGATCTCCTCCGGACTGTGCTGTCCGCCCGGCCGGTACCAGGACGCGGCGACCCACACGGTGTCCCGCACGAACCGGTAGGTGAGCCGGACGTCGAGGTCGTCCCGGAAGACCCGGTCGGCGACCCCTCGTTCCAGCGTGGCCAGCCACGCCTTCTCGAACTTGCGCTGCGACTCGGCGAGGAACGCGAACCGCTCCTGCGCCGCCAGCTGCCTGGACTCCTTCTGGTAGATCGCGACGGCCGCGCGGTGCCGGTCGATCTCCCGGAACGACTCGGTGACCAGCGCCTGAAGCGTCTCCCGCGCGCCGAGCCCGGCGTCCAGGACGGCGTCGTAGCCGTCCCAGAGCTCGTCGAGGAAGGTGCGCAGGATCTCCTCCAGCATCGACTCCTTGGAGTCGAAGTGGTAGTAGAGGCTGCCCGCGAGCATGCCCGCGTGGTCGGCGATGGTCCGGACGGTCGTGGCGTTGTACCCCTGCTCGGCGAACACCTCGGCGGCGGTGCGCAGGAGTTCGTGGCGGCGCGCCGGTGCGGAGACGCTCACCTGGGGGCTCTTCTTGGTCGGCACGGCATCCATTGTGGTCCTACGGGTGCTGGCTGCTGACGGAGACGACCTCTCCGGTCAGGTACGAGGAGTAGCCCGAGGCCAGGAACACGATCACGTTGGCCACCTCCCAGGGCTGCGCGTACCGCCCGAAGGCCTCGCGCGCGGTCAGTTCCGCGAGCAGCCCGGGGGTGGTCACCTTCGCCAGGTGCGGATGCATGGCGAGGCTGGGCGCGACCGCGTTGACGCGCACTCCGTACTCCGCGGCCTCGATCGCTGCGCACCGGGTCAGTGCCATCACGCCGGCCTTCGCGGCGGCGTAGTGGGCCTGCCCGGCCTGGGCGCGCCAGCCGGCGACCGAGGCGTTGTTGACGATCACCCCGCCGCCGGTGGCCCGCATCGAGCGCAGGGCGGCCCGGGTACACCGGAACGTGCCGTTCAGCGTCACGTCGAGGACGCGGGACCACTGCTCGTCGGTCATGTCGACGAGCGCCGACGTGCCGCCCAGTCCCGCGTTGTTGACCACGACGTCCAGCCGCCCGTACGCGGCCACGGCGGCGTCGAACAGCGTCCGCACCTGGCTCTCGTCGGTGACGTCACAGGCCAGCGCGGAGACCGACTCCGCGCCGAACTCCCCCGCCAGCGCGGTCTGGTACTCCTTCAGGCGGCGCGCGTGGGCGTCGCTGATCAGCACACGCGCGCCCTCCTCCAGGAACCTGCGGGCGGTCGCGCCGCCGATCCCGGCGCCCGCCGCCGCGGTGATGACGGCGCTGCGCCCGCGGAGCAGCCCGTGCCCGGACTGGTACGCCGGGCCCTCGACGTCTGTCATACGACCACGCTAACCTACCAAACACTTGTTAGGGAAGAATCCGGGGACCGGCGAACCGAGGGAGGGACGGCGACCGTGGACCTGACCCATTCCGCCGCCGACGAGGCATTCCGCGCCACCGCCCGTGCCTGGCTCGACGCCCATGTCCCGCGCACGCCCCTGCCGTCGCTGGAGACCGCCGAGGGCTTCGCGGCGCACCGCGCGTGGGAGGCGGAGCTGGCCGCGGACCGGTGGTCGGTGGTCGACTGGCCCGCGGCGTACGGCGGCCGGGACAGCGGGCTCGTGCGGTGGCTGATCTTCGAGGAGGAGTACTACGCGGCCGGCGCTCCGGCCCGCGTCGGGCAGAACGGCATCCACCTCCTCGCCCCCACCCTCTTCGCCCATGGCACGCAGGAGCAGCGGGCCCGCGTCCTGCCCCCCATGGCCGCGGGCCGCACCGTCTGGGCGCAGGCCTGGTCGGAGCCGGAGGCGGGCTCCGACCTCGCGTCGCTCAGGTCGCGAGCCGTCCGCACCGACGGCGGCTGGCTGCTGTCCGGGCAGAAGACCTGGTCCTCCCGCGCCCCCTTCGCCGACCACGCCTTCGGCCTGTTCCGCAGCGAGCCGCACCCACCGAAACCCCACCAGGGGCTGACGTACCTGATGTTCGACCTGCACGCGCACGGCGTCACCGTCCGGCCGATCGCCCGCCTGGACGGCAAGCCGGCCTTCGCCGAGCTGTTCCTGGACGAGGTCTTCGTCCCCGACGAGGACGTGATCGGCGAGCCGGGCCAGGGCTGGAATGTCGCCATGTCGACAGCGGCGAACGAGCGTGGCCTCACGCTCCGTTCCCCGGGCCGTTTCCTGGCCGCCGCCGACCGCCTGCACGGGCTGTGGCAGGCCCACGGCAGTCCGCACGCCGGCCGCGCCCGCGTGGCCGACGCCCTGATCGGCGCCCGCGCCTACCAGCTCTTCACCTACGCCGCCGCCTGCCGTTTCCTCGACGGCGAGCCGCTCGGCGCGGAGTCCAGCCTCAACAAGGTGTTCTGGTCGGAGTACGACATCGCGCTGCACGAGACCGCCCTCGACCTCCTCGGCCCGGAGGGCGAGCTGGCGGGCACCCCGTGGTCCGAGCCGTATCTGTTCGCCCTGGCCGGCCCGATCTACGCCGGCACCAACGAGATCCAGCGCGACATCATCGCCGAGCGCCTGCTGGGCCTGCCGAAGGGACGCCGCTGATGCGCTTCCTGCTCGACCCCGGCCAGCGCGCCTTCGCGGCCTCCCTCGACGCCCGGCTCACCTCCGCGGGCACGCCCGCCGTGATCCGGGACTGGAGCCGCGGGGACCCCGCGCCCGGGCGCGCGCTGTGGTCCCGTATCGCCGAGGCGGGCGTCTTCGCGCTGGCCGTACCGGAGGAGTACGACGGACTGGGCCTGCGCCCCGTGGAACTGGCGGTCGCATTCGTCGAGTTGGGCCGGCACGCCGTCCCGGGCCCGCTGGTCGAGACGGTCGCGGCCGCAGCGCTGCTCACCGAACCGGCCCTCGCCAAGCGTTTCCTGCCGTCCCTGGCGGCGGGCACGACGATGGCCACGCTGACGCCCGTGGACTCCCCGTACGCCCTCGACGGCGACACGGCCACCACCCACCTGTCCCTCACCCCCGACGGCCTGCGCCTCTCCGCCGGTCCCGCCGCCCCGGCCCGTCCCTCCCTGGACCCGGCCCGCCGTCTCACCCCCCTGCTCCCCGGTGGCGAGCTGCTCTCCCCCACCCCACCCGTGGAACAGGCCCTCACCTGGGCGCGCCTGGCCACCGCCGCCCAGGCTCTCGGCGTGGGGCTCGCGCTGCTCGACAGGACCGTCGCGTACGTCAGGCAACGCACCCAGTTCGGTGTGGCCGTCGGGTCGTTCCAGGCGGTCAAGCACCGGCTGGCCGACGCGCGGATCGCCCTGGACTTCGCGCGCCCGCTGCTGTACGGCGCGGCGCTGACCCTGCGCCCCGCCGACGTGGCCGCCGCCAAGGTCACGGCGTGCGAGGCGGCATACACCACGGCCCGTACGGCACTCCAGTTGCACGGGGCGATCGGCTACACGGCGGAGTACGACCTGTCCCTGTGGCTGACCAAGGCGCGCGCCCTGCGCGGTGCCTGGGGCGGGCCGGACGAGTGCCGGGACGTCGTTCTCAGTGCCCGCGCGTGATCTCCCGGTACTCCTCCGGCGTCGGCTTCGGGATGTGGCTGTCGGGCCCGAACATGGCGCGGGCCAGCCTCGCGCGCACCCGCTGGGCGACGGTGACGGGCCGCCGGACACCGTTCGCGTCGACCCGCGGGCCGATCTCGTAGGGCTGCGGCTGCTCGTGCTGGGTGAGGGCGTACCGGTCGGCCTGGCTGAGGGGTTCGTGGACCTCGATGTACTCGCCGTGCGGCAGCCGTTTGATGGTGCCGGTCTCCCGGCCGTGCAGCACCTTCTCGCGGTCGCGGCGCTGCAGGCCCAGGCAGATCCGCTTGGTGACGACGAACGCCAGCACCGGCGCGACGAAGAAGGCGATCCGGACGAACCAGGTGATGGCGTTGATCGACAGATGCAGATGGGTGGCGACGATGTCGTTGCCGCCGCCGATCAGGCAGACCACGTACAGGGTGAGCCAGGCGACGCCGAGGCCGGTGCGGACGGGGGCGTTGCGCGGCCGTTCCAGGAGGTGGTGCTCGCGTTTGTCGCCGGTGATCCAGGCCTCGACGAACGGGTAGACGCCGATGGCGGCCAGGATCAGCGGGAAGAGCGCGAAGGGGATGAAGACGCCGAGGACGAGCGTATGACCCCCGAGGTCTATCTCCCATCCCGGCATCACCCGGATCAGGCCCTCGGAGAAGCCCAGGTACCAGTCGGGCTGGGCACCGGTGGTGACGAGGTCGGCGCGGTAGGGGCCGAACGCCCACACGGGGTTGATCTGCGCGAGTCCGCCCATCATCGCGAGGGCGCCGAAGACCAGGAAGAAGAAGCCGCCGGCCTTGGCCATGTAGACCGGCAGGAAGGGCATGCCGATCACGGACTTCTCGTCCCGGCCGGGGCCGGGGTACTGGGTGTGCTTGTGGTAGACGACCAGGATCAGATGGGCCACCACCAGGCCGAGCATGATCCCCGGCAGCAGCAGCACATGGATCGGGAACAGCCGCGAGATGATGTCGTGCCCCGGGAACTCCCCGCCGAACAGGAAGAACGACACGTAGGTGCCCACGACCGGGATGGACAGGATGGCGCCCTGGGCGAAGCGCAGGCCGGTGCCGGAGAGCAGGTCGTCGGGGAGCGAGTAGCCGGTGAGGCCGGTGATGATGCCGAGCATCAGCAGGGTCCAGCCGAACACCCAGTTGATCTCGCGGGGCTTGCGGTAGGCGCCGGTGAAGAACACCCGCATCATGTGCACGAGCATTCCGGCGACGAAGACCAGCGCCGCCCAGTGGTGGATCTGCCGGATCAGCAGGCCGCCCCGGACGTCGAAGCTGATCTCCAGGGTGGACTCGAACGCGCGGGTCATCACGATGCCGTTGAGCGGCGTGTAGGACCCCTCGTACACCACCTCGGCGCTGCTCGGCTCGAAGAACAGCGTGAGGTAGACCCCGGTGAGGATGAGGACCAGGAAGCTGTAGAGACAGACCTCGCCCAGCATGAACGACCAGTGGTCCGGGAAGACCTTGCGCATGTTGGCCTTGGCGAGCGCGTAGAGCCCGAGACGCCCGTCGGCCCAGTCGGCCAGCTTCTCGCCCCGGGCCGGGGAACTCCCCCTGCCCGTGGCCGCGTTCACCGATCGTGCGCCGTCCATCAGCCGCCGTCCTCCCCGTCGGGCCGGATCATCCTCAGGGTGCCACGGTGGAGCCCTCAAGTTAAAGGTGCGCGAAAGATCTCAGCCGGTCCAAGCCGGTCCAAGCCGGTCTCAGGCGGTCTCCGGAGGTCTGGGGGCGATCTCGCACGGTCGCGGACGGTCGCGAGCGCCCGGCAGGCGGTCACAGCCGGCGTCGGGCGGCTCAGCCGGTCCGTACGATCCCCCGCTCCCGCGCGGCCGCCAGCCACTGGGGGAACTCGCTCACGAGACGGTCGTACAGCTCGGCGTCGGACACCTGCCGCGGGTCCTCTCCGGCGTGGAAGAACCCGGCGTTGTCGACCACCCGCCGATCCGGCACGGGCAGCTCGTCGAGCCTGCGCAGGAAGTCGAAGTGCTTGCTGTCCGGGTCACCGAAGCCGATGAACTGCCAGAACAGGGGGAGGGTCGCCGCCTTGCACAGGAACTTCTCGGCGGCGAGCTTGTTGACCGGACCGCCGTCGGTCTGGAAGACGACGAGGGCGGGCTCCCGGGAGCCGCTGTCGAGGTAGTGGTCGATGACGGCGTCCATGGCCAGGTGGTAGCTGGTCCTGCCCATGTGCCCGAGGCCGGCCACGATCCGCTCGATCCGCCCCTCGTGGTCGTCGAGAGCGATGTCCGTGACGGCGTCGACGTCCGTCGAGAAGAACACCACCGGCACCCTGCCGTCGTCGTCGAGATGCGCGGACAACCCCAGCACGCGGTCGGCCAGCGCCTGGACACTGCCGTCCCTGTAGTACGGCTTCATCGACCCCGAGTAGTCGACCACGAGGTACACGGCGGCCCGCTGTCCCTCCAGGCCGTGCTTGGTGAGCGAGACCGCGGCGCTCTTGTACAGGTTCACGAGCGCCGGCGCGCTCTGCTCGACCTTGATGAGACTCATGGCTGCCACGCGGCGAGGTTACGGCACAAGTGACGGCGCCTGCCCAGTCGTCCGGTCGGGGACTGGCGGGCAGGCGCCGTCGGTGTTCCGTACGCCTTTGTACGGGACGTCTTCGCGGCCGGGCCGTCAGACCATGAGCGCGCGGTCCGTCGGGCGGATCGGGGCCGGGAGGTCGCTGGCGCCCGTCAGGAACCGGTCGACGCCACGGGCGGCCGAGCGGCCCTCCGCGATCGCCCACACGATGAGGGACTGGCCGCGGCCGGCGTCACCGGCGACGTAGACACCCGGCACATTGGTCTGGAAGTCGGCGTCGCGGGCGATGTTGCCGCGCTCGTCGAGCTCCAGGCCGAACTGGTCGACCAGGCCGTTCTCACGGTCGGTGCCGGTGAAGCCCATCGCCAGCGTGACCAGCTGGGCCGGGATCCTGCGCTCCGTGCCCGGCTGCGGGGTCAGCTTGCCGTCGACGAACTCGACCTCGACCAGGTGCAGCCACTGGACGTTGCCGTCCTCGTCGCCCTCGAAGTGGGTGGTCGAGACGGCGTAGACCCGCTCGCCGCCCTCCTCGTGCGCGGAGGTGACCTTGTAGAGCATCGGGAAGGTCGGCCACGGCTGCCGCGCCGCGTCCCGCTCCTCGCCCGGACGGGGCATGATCTCCAGCTGCGTCACGGAGGCCGCGCCCTGGCGGTGGGCGGTGCCCACGCAGTCGGCGCCGGTGTCACCGCCGCCGATGACGACGACGTGCTTGCCCTCCGCCGAGAGCGGAGTGGTGACGTAGTCGCCCTCCTGGACCTTGTTGGCCAGCGGCAGGTAGTCCATCGCCTGGTGGATGCCGTTGAGTTCACGGCCCGGGACCGGAAGGTCACGGGCGGTCGTGGCACCGGCGGCGATGACGACCGCGTCGTACCGCTTGCGCAGGTCCGTCGCCTTCAGGTCGCGGCCGATCTCGACGCCGGTGCGGAAGCGGGTACCCTCCGCGCGCATCTGCTCGATACGGCGGTTGATGTGCCGCTTCTCCATCTTGAACTCGGGGATGCCGTAGCGCAGGAGGCCGCCGACGCGGTCCGCCCGCTCGTACACCGCCACGGTGTGGCCGGCGCGGGTCAGCTGCTGGGCCGCCGCCAGGCCCGCCGGCCCCGAGCCGATCACCGCGACCGTCTTGCCCGAGAGGCGCTCCGGGATCTGCGGGGCGACCTCGCCGGTCTCCCACGCCTTGTCGATGATCGAGACCTCGACGTTCTTGATGGTGACCGGCTGCTGGTTGATGCCGAGCACACACGCCGACTCGCACGGGGCCGGGCACAGGCGGCCCGTGAACTCCGGGAAGTTGTTCGTGGCGTGCAGGCGCTCGGAGGCGGCGCCCCAGTCCTCGCGGTAGGCGTAGTCGTTCCACTCGGGGATCAGGTTCCCCAGCGGACAGCCGTTGTGGCAGAACGGGATGCCGCAGTCCATGCACCGGCTGGCCTGCTTGCTGATGATCGGCAGCAGCGAGCCCGGGACGTAGACCTCGTTCCAGTCCTTCTTGCGCTCCTCGACGGGACGGGACCTGGCGACCTCACGGCCGTGGTTCAGAAAGCCCTTCGGGTCAGCCATTGATCGCCGCCTCCATCATCTTCTCGGTGATCTCGGACTCGGTCAGACCGTCTCGCTCGGCGGCGTCCTTGGCGGCGAGCACTGCCTTGTACGTGCTGGGGATGATCTTGCTGAAGCGGTCGGCCGCGGTGTCCCACTCGGCCAGGAGCTTCTCGGCGACCGTGGAGCCGGTCTCCTCCTGGTGGCGGCGCACCACGTCGTGCAGCCACTGCTTGTCGGCGTCGTCGAGCGCCTCGACGGCCTGCACGTTGCCGACGTTGACGTTGTCGCGGTCGAGGTCGATCACGTAGGCGATGCCACCGGACATACCGGCCGCGAAGTTGCGGCCCGTCTCACCGAGCACCACCGCGTGACCGCCGGTCATGTACTCGCAGCCGTGGTCGCCCACGCCCTCGGAGACCACCAGCGCACCGGAGTTGCGGACGCAGAAGCGCTCGCCGACCTTGCCGCGCAGGAACATCTCGCCGCCGGTCGCGCCGTACGCGAGGGTGTTGCCCGCGATGACGCTGTACTCGGCGAGGTGGTCCGCGCCCCGGTCCGGACGCACGATCACACGGCCGCCGGACAGGCCCTTGCCGACGTAGTCGTTGGCGTCGCCCTCCAGGCGCAGCGTGACGCCGCGCGGGACGAAGGCGCCGAAGGACTGGCCGGCCGAGCCGGTGAAGGTGATGTCGATGGTGTCGTCGGGCAGGCCGGCGCCGCCGAACTTCTTCGTCACCTCGTGGCCGAGCATGGTGCCGACCGTGCGGTTGATGTTGCGGATGGCGACCTGCGCGCGCACCGGCTGGGCGTCGCTGGCGCCGGCGGCGGAGAGCGCGTCGGCGGCGAGCTTGATCAGCTCGTTGTCGAGCGCCTTCTCCAGACCGTGGTCCTGGGCGACCAGCTGGTGGCGCACCGCGCCCTCGGGCAGGTCGGGCACGTGGAACAGCGGCTCGAGCTCCAGGCCCTGCGCCTTCCAGTGGTCGACGGCCCGCGTGACGTCCAGGGCCTCGGCGTGGCCGACGGCCTCCTCGATGGAGCGGAAGCCCAGCTCGGCCAGCAGCTCGCGGACCTCCTCGGCGATGAACCGGAAGAAGTTCACCACGTGCTCGGCCTTGCCGGTGAAGCGCTCGCGCAGCGTCGGGTTCTGGGTGGCGATGCCGACCGGGCAGGTGTCCAGGTGGCAGACGCGCATCATGACGCAGCCGGAGACGACGAGCGGCGCGGTCGCGAAACCGAACTCCTCGGCGCCGAGCAGCGCGGCGATGACGACGTCACGGCCGGTCTTGAGCTGTCCGTCGGTCTGGACGACGATCCGGTCGCGCAGGCCGTTGAGCAGCAGCGTCTGCTGGGTCTCGGCGAGGCCGAGCTCCCAGGGACCGCCGGCGTGCTTCAGCGAGGTCAGCGGCGAGGCACCGGTGCCTCCGTCGTGACCGGAGATGAGCACCACGTCCGCGTGCGCCTTGGACACACCGGCGGCGACCGTGCCGACGCCGACCTCGGAGACCAGCTTGACGTGAATGCGCGCCCGGGGGTTGGCGTTCTTCAGGTCGTGGATCAGCTGGGCCAGGTCCTCGATGGAGTAGATGTCGTGGTGCGGCGGCGGGGAGATGAGCCCCACGCCCGGCGTGGAGTGCCGGGTCCTGGCCACCCACGGGTACACCTTGTGACCGGGCAGCTGACCGCCCTCGCCGGGCTTGGCGCCCTGGGCCATCTTGATCTGGATGTCGTCGGAGTTGACCAGGTACTCGCTGGTCACGCCGAAGCGGCCGGACGCCACCTGCTTGATCGACGACCGGCGGGCCGGGTCGTACAGGCGGTCCGGGTCCTCGCCGCCCTCGCCGGTGTTGGACTTGCCGCCCAGCTGGTTCATGGCGATGGCGAGCGTCTCGTGCGCCTCGCGGGAGATCGACCCGTAGGACATGGCGCCGGTGGAGAACCGCTTGACGATCTCGCTGGCGGGCTCGACCTCGTCGACGGAGATCGGCTGCCGGCCGGACTTGAAGCCGAACAGGCCGCGCAGCGTCATCAGGCGCTCGGACTGCTCGTTCACGCGCTCGGTGTACTTCTTGAAGATGTCGTAGCGGCCGGTGCGCGTGGAGTGCTGGAGGCGGAAGACCGTCTCCGGGTCGAACAGGTGCGGCTCGCCCTCGCGGCGCCACTGGTACTCGCCGCCTATCTCCAGCGCGCGGTGCGCCGGGGCGATCCCCGAGGCCGGGTACGCCTTGGCGTGGCGGGCGGCGACCTCCTTGGCGACGACGTCGATGCCGACGCCGCCGATCTTGGTGGCGGTGCCGTTGAAGTACTTCTCCACGAAGGCCTCGTCCAGGCCGACCGCCTCGAAGACCTGGGCGCCGCGGTAGGAGGCGACGGTGGAGATGCCCATCTTGGACATGACCTTCAGCACGCCCTTGCCGAGCGCGTGGATCAGGTTGCGGATGGCCTTCTCGGCCTCGATGCCCGGCAGGAAGGTGCCCGCGCGGACCAGGTCCTCGACGGACTCCATCGCCAGGTACGGGTTGACGGCGGCGGCGCCGTACCCGATCAGCAGGGCGACGTGGTGGACCTCGCGGACGTCTCCGGCCTCTACCAGCAGACCCACGTGGGTGCGCTGCTTGGTGCGGATGAGGTGGTGGTGGACGGCCGCGGTGAGCAGCAGCGACGGGATCGGCGCGTGCTCGGCGTCCGAGTGCCGGTCGGAGAGCACGATCAGCCGGGCGCCGTTCTCGATCGCGGCGTCGGCCTCGGCGCAGATCTCCTCGATCCGTGCGGCCAGGGAGTCACCGCCCCCGCTGACGCGGTAGAGCCCGGAGAGCGTGGCGGCCTTCATGCCGGGCATGTCGCCGTCGGCGTTGATGTGGATGAGCTTGGCCAGCTCGTCGTTGTCGATCACCGGGAAGGGCAGCACGACGCTGCGGCACGAGGCGGCCGTCGGCTCCAGAAGGTTGCCCTGCGGGCCCAGCGAGCTGCGCAGCGAGGTGACCAGCTCCTCGCGGATCGCGTCCAGCGGAGGGTTGGTGACCTGCGCGAACAGCTGGGTGAAGTAGTCGAAGAGCAGGCGCGGGCGGTCGGACAGCGCCGCGATCGGCGAGTCGGTGCCCATGGAGCCGATCGGCTCGGCGCCGGCCTTGGCCATCGGTGCCAGGATGACGCGCAGCTCCTCCTCGGTGTACCCGAAGGTCTGCTGACGGCGGGTGACGGAGGCGTGCGTGTGCACGATGTGCTCGCGCTCGGGCAGGTCGCCCAGCTCGATCTCGCCGGCCTCCAGCCACTCCTCGTAGGGCTGCTCGGCGGCGAGCTGGGCCTTGATCTCGTCGTCCTCGATGATGCGGTGCTCGGCGGTGTCCACGAGGAACATCCGGCCGGGCTGGAGGCGGCCCTTGCGGACGACCTTCGAGGGGGCGATGTCGAGGACGCCGACCTCGGAGCCGAGGACGACGAGACCGTCGTCGGTGACCCAGTAGCGACCGGGACGCAGGCCGTTGCGGTCGAGGACGGCGCCGACCTGGGTGCCGTCGGTGAAGGTGACACAGGCCGGGCCGTCCCAGGGCTCCATCATCGTGGAGTGGTACTGGTAGAACGCGCGCCGGGCCGGGTCCATGGAGTCGTGGTTCTCCCACGCCTCCGGGATCATCATCAGCACCGAGTGCGGCAGCGAACGCCCGCCGAGGTGCAGCAGTTCGAGCACCTCGTCGAAGGACGCCGAGTCGGAGGCGTCGGGCGTGCAGATCGGGAAGACCTGCTCCAGCTTCTCCGGGGACCCGAACAGCCCGGAACGCAGCTGGGACTCGCGGGCCCGCATCCAGTTGCGGTTGCCCTTGACGGTGTTGATCTCACCGTTGTGCGCGACGAAGCGGTACGGGTGCGCCAGCGGCCACGACGGGAACGTGTTCGTGGAGAACCGGGAGTGCACGAGCGCGATCGCGGAGGCGAACCGGCGGTCGGACAGGTCCGGGAAGAACGGCTCCAGCTGGCCCGTGGTCAGCATGCCCTTGTAGACGATCGTCCGCGCGGACAGCGACGGGAAGTAGACGCCGGCCTCGCGCTCGGCGCGCTTGCGCAGCACGAAGGCCTTGCGGTCGAGCGCGATGCCCTCCGAGGCGCCGTCGGTGACGAAGATCTGCCGGAAAGCCGGCATCGTCGAACGGGCGGTGGCGCCGAGCAGCTCGGGCGCGACGGGGACCTCGCGCCAGCCGAGGACGGTCAGGCCCTCGTCGGCCGCGATCGTCTCAATGAGTGAGACGGCCTCGGCGGTGCCGTCGTTCGGCAGGAAGGCGATACCGACGGCGTAGCCGCCGGCCTGCGGCAGCTCGAATCCGGCCACCTCACGCAGGAAGGCGTCCGGTACCTGGGCCAGGATGCCCGCGCCGTCACCGGAGTCCGGCTCGGAGCCGGTGGCCCCGCGGTGCTCCAGGTTGCGCAGCACCGTGAGCGCCTGTTCGACCAGCGCATGGCTCGCCTCACCGGTGAGGGTGGCCACGAAGCCGACGCCACAGGCGTCGTGCTCGTTGCGGGGGTCGTACATACCCTGCGCAGCAGGGCGAGCATCCATGAACGACCAGTTCTGGCCATTCGCGGAATGCTGGGACGGCTGGCGCGGTGTACGCATCGGCTCTCCCGTCGTCAAGTGGCATGTTCAAGTGCCGAGGGACGACGCTGGCCCTCGCGTGAGATCAAAATTTCGTGCAGGTTACATGATGGGGTGGCTCTCGGGAACCGGATAGACCATTCCAACATGCGGACTTCTCGCAGGGGGTGTGCGTCGAAGGCACCGCGGCTCGGCGGCGGAGATTCAGGAGATTCATGGGGGGCCGGGGAGGACAGATCCATGTCCGTCGGCCCCGTGGAGGGCGGGCAGCGTCGCTCGCCCCGCGAGTGCGCCGGAGGCCTCTTTGCCCACAGCGCTTACGGCTCATGCCCGGCGATTACGCACTCGAAACCAGGGAGTAACGGCTACTTATGCAGCCCTCCGCATAAAGCCTGGCCGCCCTATCCTACGGCCGTTCCGAACAGACTGCCCAGGGCATAGGTCACACCGGCCGCCGCGCCACCGAGGGCGAGCTGCCGCACCCCGCTGAACCACCAGCTCCGCGCGGTCACCTTGGCCACCACGGCGCCGCAGCCGAACAGCCCGGCCAACGCGAGCAGCACGGCCGGCCAGAGCGCGGTCGCACCGAGCAGATACGGCAGTACGGGCAGCAGGGCGCCCAGCGCGAAGGAGCCGAAGCTCGACACCGCGGCGACCAGCGGCGAAGGAAGATCGCCGGGGTCGACGCCGAGCTCCTCGCGGGCATGTATCTCCAGCGCCTGCTCGGGGTCCTTCGACAGCTGCCGGGCCACCTCCCGCGCCAGCCCCGCCTCGACACCGCGCGCCTCGTAGAGCCGGGCCAGCTCGGCCTCCTCGTCCTTCGGATGCTTGCGCAGCTCGCGGCGCTCGACGTCCAGCTCCGCCTCGACCAGCTCACGCTGGGAGGCGACCGAGGTGTACTCACCGGCGGCCATGGAGAAGGCGCCGGCGGCCAGGCCCGCGAGCCCGGTCAGCACAATGGTCTGCTGACCCACCGAGCCACCCGCGACACCGGTCATCAGCGCGAGGTTGGAGACCAGTCCGTCCATCGCGCCGAAGACGGCGGGGCGCAGCCAGCCGCCGTTGACGTCGCGGTGTGTGTGGTTGTCGCGATGCGCCTCGTGCAGCGCCGCCTCGGTCTCGATGATGGCCATACCGGGTCCCCCAGAGCTCATTTGGACGCGTTCCACTTTTCGACAACACCCAGACTATGTCGCGCATTCCGCCCCCGCCAGCAAGGAAAGGCTGGGCTAACCTGCGGCTTTACCTTTTCTTGCTCATTCGAATCTCATGCCGCTCAAATGTCGACCGGGTGACTCTGCGGCTCTTGAGGCTGCGCGACGCACCGTACCGGGGACAGTTCCGCAAAGGGTTCCGCGCCCTGAGAGGTGCCTTGAGCGACAGGCCCCGGGGCGTTTTCTGCCGAGAGCCCTGAGAGGAGAGGCCGCGATGCCATCGATCGCCCGCGTTCCCTCGGTCCCGGCCGCCGGGGATGCCGCCGACCTCCGTTCCCGGGCTCGCGGCGCCCTGCTCGGCCTCGCCGTCGGCGACGCCCTGGGCGCACCCGCCGAGAACATGAGGCCGTCCGAGATCCGTGCCCGCTGGGGCCGCGTCACCGGCTTCGTCGCCGACCGCCCCGCCGGTACGGACGACACCGAGTACGCGATCTTCTCGGGCCTGCTGCTCGCCCGGCACGGCTCCGCCCTCACGCCCGCCCACGTGGAGGCGGCCTGGCACGCCTGGATCGCCGACCGTGCCGAGGGCCAGTTCCGGGGGGCGGGCTTCAGCGAGCGCGGCACCCTGGAGAACCTCCGCCGCGGCCTCGCCGCCCCCATCTCCGCCCAGCACCGGCATGCCTGGAGCGACGGCCTCGCCATGCGCGCCGCGCCGTTCGGCGTGTTCGCCGCGGGCCGGCCCGCCGAGGCCGCCCGCCTGGTCGCGATCGACGGCTCCGTCAGCCACGACGGCGAGGGCATCTACGGCGGCCAGGCGGTCGCGGCCGGGGTCGCGGCGGCGATGGCGGGCGCCCCGCCGACCGCCGTGGTCGCCTCCGCCCTAGCCGTCGTACCGGACGACTCCTGGACCGCGCGTTCCCTGCGCCGAGCCGTGGTGGTCGCCCACCGCGGCGAACGCGCGGTCCGCTCCGCCGTGGTCATCGGCGGCTATCCATGGACCGACCTCGCCCCGGAGGCGGTCGCCCTGGCCTTCGGCGCGTACGCGGCGGCTGACGGCGACTTCAAGGAGGCGGTGCTCACGGCCGTCAACATGGGCCGCGACGCCGACACCACGGCCGCCGTCGCGGGCGCCCTGGCGGGCGCGACGCAGGGGGAGGCCGCGATCCCGCCGGAGTGGGCGGCGGCGATCGGCCCGGCGCGGGGCAGCTGCCTGCCGTCGATGGCCGGTCACCACGTACTGGACGTGGCGGACCTGCTGACCCCTGAGGACGCCTGATGAGGCCCCCCGCCCCCTGGGACGGGACAAACCCCCTGACCCTCGACGCGGCCCCGGCGTCGGCTGACCTCGACCAGGCCCTGACAGCCGGCCCCACCCCCTCGGACGCCGAAAACCCCCCAGGCCACGACCCCGCCCCCACCGACCGCGAGAACCCCCCACAGGAGCCGGCCCCACCCGCCGGCGAGAGCCGCACGGCCGGTACGGGCGGAACGCACACGGCCGAAGGCGAAGCCGGGGCCGCGACCCACGACACCGCCCGTTCCCGCATCGAAGGCCTGCTGCTGGGCCTGGCCGCGGGCGACGCCGCCGGATGGCCCGCCGCCCGCCACCGAGCGGCCCGGATGCCCGAGTGGACCCGCCGCCTCACCCGCGAACTGGACACCTTCGCCGAGCACAACGCGACCACCACGCTGCCCGTCCCCATCGCCCTCAACCAGCCCCCCGAGCCCCTCCGCCTCGGCCCTTCCGACGACGCCGAGTGGGCGGCGTTCGCCGCGGAGGCGGTGCTGCGCGCCGGCGACGACACCGTCCTGGGCGACCTCAGCCGGGAACGCCGGGTCCGCGCGGCCATCGACCTGACCTGGAACTCCGTGGCCAGCGAGGTCGCCGCGGCAGCCGAACGCGCTCCCGAGGTCGAGTCCGCCGTGCTCCCGCTGCGCGCCCGCATCTCCGTGCGGGCCGGCCTCGGCAACCTCGCGGCCGGCCTGCGCCCGCCCGCCACCGGCCACGACAACCCGCACTACTTCGACGACGCCGCCTGCGTCCGGGCCTGCGTGCTGGCCGTCGCCCACCCCGGCGATCCCGCGCTCGCCGCGTCCCTCGCCGAGTTCGACGCCCGCTACACCCAGGACGGCGACGGCGTGCACGGCGCCCGGGCGATGGCCGCCGCCGTCTCCGTCGCGCTCACCGGCGCGACCCCGCACGCGTGCGTGACGGCGGCGCTCGCCGAACTGCCCGAGGAGACGGAGATCGGGCGCAACGCGCGCCACGCCCTGAAGCTGGCCACGGACGCCGTCAGCGCCTTCGCGCTGATCCCCCTCCTGGAACACCAGATCGTGGACCACGTCTACAGCTACGGCATCGCCGCCGCCGAGACGGTCCCGGTCGCCCTCGCCCTCACCGTCGCCTCGAAGGGCCGGATCGCGGAGGCGGTCCCCGCAGCGGCCTGCCTCTCCCGTGTCGCGGATTCGGCCCCGGCCCTCGCGGGCGCCCTCACCGGCGCGCTCGGCGGCGGCGCGGCACTCCCCGCGTCCTGGCGGGACACCTGCCGGCACCTCTCCGGCTGCGTGCTCCCCCGCCTCACCGGCACCGACCTCGTGGAACTCGCCGAACTCCTGGAAGCCGCGCAACCGGCCCCGCCGGGGGGATGATTCGGCTCATGACCCCCAAAGGAGAAGAAAGCCGAGCAGACTCCCTCAGCGACCGGATCACCGGCGCCCTCGTCGGCGCGGCCGTCGGCGACGCCCTCGGCGGCCCTGTCGAGGGCTACTCCCCCGACCAGATCACCGAGCGCCACGGCGGCCGCGTCCACGGCATCGTCGGCCCCTGGAACGGCGCCGCCTGGCGCACCGCCCGCCCGATCGCGCCGTACCACAAGGGCGACGGTCACGTCACCGACGACACTTTGATGACCCACGCGCTGGTACGGGTCTACGCCGAGGTCCGCGACCACCTCGACGCCTACGCCGTCGCCGACCACCTGGTCCCGGACCTGATCACCACCCCGCGCTGGATCCCGGAGCTGGAGGAGCAGGCCCTCCCCCTGCACCGGATCTTCCTGGCGGAGAAGTGGCTGGTGGCCCGGCTCCACTACGGCCATGCCGACCCCCGGGAGGCCGGCGTCGGCAACATCGTCAACTGCGGTGCCGCGATGTACATGGCACCGGTCGGCCTGGTCAACGCGGCCAACCCGGCGGGCGCCTACGCCGAGGCCCTGGACATCGCGGGCGCCCACCAGTCGTCCTACGGCCGCGAGGCGGCGGGCGTCTTCGCGGCAGCGGTGGCGGCGGCCTGTGTCCCCGGGGCGACACCGGAGTCGGTCGTGGCGGCGTGCCTGGAGCACGCGAAGGACGGCACCCGCACGGCGATCGAGGCGGTGTGCGAAGTGGCGTCCGGCTACTCGGACTTCGAGTCGGCGCTGGTTCCGCTGCGCGAGGCGGTGGCCCCCTACGACACGGTGGGCCCCGACTACCGCACCCCCTCCCTCGGCGCCCGCCGCCCCTCCCGTCTGCACTCCATCGAGGAACTCCCCGTCGCTCTCGGCATGTTGCTGGTCGCGGGCGGCGACTACCGGCAGGCGGTCCTGGGCTCGGTGAACTACGGCCGCGACTGCGACTCGACCGCCACGATGGCGGGCGCGCTGGCCGGGGCTCTGGGCTCCCCGGTCCCGGACGAGTGGTCGAAGACGGTGGCGGAGGCCAGCCGCCTCGACCTGTGGGAACCGGCGCGCACGCTCACCGAGGTCACGGCGGAGATCTTCCGGCGGGACGTGAGCCGGCGCCGTACCCACGAGGAGTGGTTCACCGCGTCGGGAGGTCTTCCGTGCTCCGACTGACGTGGGTCCAGCCCGAGGACCTGATCGGCCACGAGCTCCGCCAGGCCCACCAGGACGGCCGCCGGCCGACCGCCGTCGAACGACGCTGGAACGCGGCGGGCGGCCCCGACGCACCGCCCCGGGCGGGCGCCTCCCCGCGACCGGCCTCCCGCTATCTGCGCCAGCTGGCGGAGGACCTGCTGGACGAGCTGGCGGACCTGCCGAGCCGGCTGCGGGACCGGGAGCCGACGGACCTGGTGAGGATCAAGGCCTTGTGCCCCGACTGGCCGACGCCGGCCGGCCGCCCGGGCCCCCCGGCCGAGCTGGAGTCCCGCCTCCACGCGGCCTGGCTGGGCCGGGCCGTCGGCTGTCTGCTGGGCAAACCGGTCGAGAAGCTGCCCCTCACCGGTATCCGCCAACTCGCCCGCGCCGCCGGCAACTGGCCGCTGGCCGCCTACTTCACCGCCCGGGGTGTCCCCCAGCCCCTCCTCGACACCCACCCGTGGAACCGCCGCTCGGCCGGCACCTCGCTCGCCGAGAACATCGACGGCATGCCCGAGGACGACGACCTCAACTACCCCCTTCTCAACCTTCTGCTGCTCCAGCGCCGCACCAAGGGGTTCACCACCACGGACGTGGCCGGACTCTGGCTCGACGAGCTCCCCGCCGGCCGTGCCTTCACCGCGGAACGCGTCGCCTACCGCAACCTGCTCACCGGCATCGAGCCCCCGCACACCGCCCGCCACCGCAACCCCTTCCGTGAGTGGATCGGCGCCCTCATCCGCGCCGACCTGCACGGCTGGACCCATCCCGGCGACCCCGCCGCCGCGGCCGAACAGGCCCACCGGGACGCCACCCTCAGCCACACCGCGAACGGCGTCTACGCGGCGATGTTCACCGCCGCCACCATCGCCACCGCGGCCACCGGCACCGCCGACATCCACACCAGCCTGCGCACCGGGCTCACCGTGGTCCCGCCCGGCTCCCGGCTGGCCGAGGCCGTCCGCCACGCGGTCCAACTGGCCCGGTACCACGAGGACTTCGACACGGTCGTGGACGAACTCCACACCCGGCACGCCGCCTACCACTGGGTCCACGCCATCCCCAACACCGCGCTGATCGCCGCCGCCCTCACCCACGCGGACGGCGACTTCCCGGGCGCCATCTGCCGCGCGGTCTCCGGCGGCTGGGACACCGATTCCAACGGGGCCACGGCCGGCAGCGTCGCCGCCCTCCTCGCCGGCGCCCCCGCCGCCCTTCCGGACCACTGGACGGCCCCCCTCAAGAACCGCCTCGCCACCTCCATCGCGGACTTCGACGGCAGCGGCTTCGACACGCTGGCCCACCTCACCTTCCTGGAGGCGACCCGCCCATGACCCCTACCGAGCGCACGACATGACCTCGCCCACCCCGCCCCTCGGCGGCCTCCGCGTCCTCGACATGGCCACCCTCTTCGCCGGCCCCCTCGCCGCCACCCTCCTGGGGGACTTCGGCGCGGAGGTGGTCAAGATCGAGCACCCCAGGAAACCGGACCCCTCCCGCGGCCACGGCCCCGCCAAGGACGGCATCGGCCTGTGGTGGAAGCACCTCGGCCGCAACAAACGCACCATCACCCTCGACCTCTCCAAGCCCGGCGGCCAGGCGACCCTGCGCCGCCTGGCCGCCGAGGCGGACGTCGTCATCGAGAACTTCCGCCCGGGCACCCTGGAGAAGTGGGACCTCGGCTGGCCCGAACTCTCCGCCGTCAACCCCCGCCTGGTCCTCACCCGCGTCACCGCCTTCGGCCAGTTCGGCCCCTACGCCCACCGTCCGGGCTTCGGCACCCTCGCCGAGGCCATGAGTGGCTTCGCCGCGATCACCGGCGAGCCGGACGCACCCCCCACGCTGCCGCCCTTCGGCCTCGCCGACTCCATCGCCGGCCTGGCCACGGCGTACGCGGTGATGGCCGCTCTCGCCGCCCGCGAGCGCACCGGCGAGGGCCAGGTCGTCGACATGGCGATCATCGAACCGATCCTCACGGTCCTCGGCCCGCACCCCCTGTGGTACGACCAGCTCGGCCACGTCCAGCCCCGCACCGGCAACCGCTCCCAGAACAACGCGCCGCGCAACACCTACCGCACCGCCGACGGCGCCTGGGTCGCGGTCTCGACCTCGGCCCAGTCCATCGCCGAACGCGTGATGCGCCTGGTCGGACGCCCCGACCTGATCGACGAGCCCTGGTTCGCCACCGGCGCCGACCGCGCCCGGCACGCGGACGTCCTCGACGAGGCGGTCGGCAGCTGGATCGCCGAGCGCCCCCGCGACGAGGTCCTGGCGGCCTTCGAGAAGGCGGAGGCGGCGGTGGCCCCCATCCAGGACGTGCGCGACGTGATGACCGATCCCCAGTACGCGGCCCTGGACACCGTCACCACGGTCGAGGACCCCGAGCTGGGTCCGCTGCGTATGCAGAACGTCCTGTTCCGGCTGTCCGCCACCCCGGGTTCCATCCGCTGGGCGGGCCGCCCGCACGGCGCGGACACCGACGAGGTCCTCACCGAACTGGGCCTGACCCCCGAGGAGCTGACCGCCCTCCGCGCGGAGGGCGCCCTGTGACCGCCCCGCTGACCTGGCTCTACGCCCCCGGCGACCGCCCCGACGTGGTCGGCAAGGCCTTGGTCGCGGGCGCCGATGTCGTCGTGGTCGACCTGGAGGACGCGGTCGCCCCCGAACGCAAGGACTACGCGCGCTCGGCCACCGCGGAACTGCTCTGCGAGCCCGGCCACCCCACCCCGGTCCACGTCCGCGTCAACGCCCTGGACACCCCGTGGGCCGACACGGACCTGAAGGCACTGGCCGCCCTCCCCGGTGTGTCGGGCCTGCGCCTGCCGAAGGTGACGTCCCCCCGCCACATCACGGACACGGTGGAAAGGACGGACACCGACGACGGCGGGCCACCCCTGTACGCGCTCCTGGAATCCGCCCTGGCCATCGAGCATGCCTACGCCATCGCCTGCGCGCACCCGGCCTTGCGCGGCATCTCCCTGGGCGAGGCGGACCTGCGGGCAGACCTCGGTGTGCGGTGCGACAGCGGACTCGACTGGCCGCGCTCCCGCATCGTCAACGCCGCCCGGGCGGCGGCCCTCGCCCCGCCGCCCCAGTCGGTCCACCCGGACGTCCGTGACCTCGACGGCCTGGCCGCGACCTGCGCCCACGGCCGGGCCCTGGGCTTCGTGGGCCGGGCCGCCATCCACCCGCGCCAGCTCCCGATCATCGAACGTGCCTACCTCCCCACCCCGGAGGAGATCGAGAAGGCCGAGACCATCGTCAGGGCGGCAGCCACCGACAGCTCCGCCCAGGCCCTCCCGGACGGCACGTTCATCGACGCGGCGGTGGTCGGCGAAGCGACCCGCACCCTGGCCCTGGCCCGCCGTGACTGACTCCCCCGCACACAGGCGTGGGGGGCCGGGCCACCCCCCGCCCCCCCCCCCCCCGCGGGGGGGGGGGGTGTGGTGGCCGCCCCCCCCCCCCGCCCCACCCCCACCGGCCCGGCGGGACCCCCCCCCC
>NZ_JBIUBW010000023.1:0-63218 GCF_044548465.1 Streptomyces sp. NPDC052023
GACATTGCCCGCGTCCGTCTTCAACGCCGCGTAGTCCAGCTCCAACTGCGCCAGATCACCGGTGAACTGAGGAATCTGCTCCGGCTTGATCACGCCTTGCCCGCCCCCGGCATGTCCAGCTTCGGCGCCTTCAGCGTGTTGCGCTGCGCCTCCGCCGCCATCTCCTGATCACCGTTCAGATACGCCGTGGTGGCGTCGACCACGCCCTGCAACGACTTACCCGCCCGGGCCGCCACGAACTGCAGATCCTTCGACGCGCGCTCCGCGTACTGCGACAACGCCAGAGCGACCAGACCGCCCTGCGCCTTCTCACCACCCTCACCGCCACCCTCGGCGGAAATGGTGCCCGCACTCGAAGCCGCCGACGTCAGATTCTCACCGAACGACTTCCCGTACTTCTCGAAACCCGACGCGGTCTCCCCCGTCGTCTTCAGCACACCCGAAATACCCTGCGGCTTCAGATCCCACCCGGGCACCACAAACCCCCGTACCTAGCCCACAAACCAGCCACCAGCCTCGGCCACAGGCCTCAGCCGATGTTGTCCACCGCAGCCTTCGCCCGCTGCAACGTCGACTGCGCCGTCCCGTCGTTCTTCTCCAACGTCGACTTCAGCAACTGGATGATGTTCCGCACCTCCTGCGAAGCGTTGTTCCAGCGCTGCTCCTTGCCGTGATACTCATCCGCCACACCATCAGCCGTGAAATCAGCCATCGCCGCCTTCACCTGCCGATCACGCGCACCGATGACCTCCTCCAGACGCCCGATCACCGTCTGAATATTGGCCTGCGCATCCGTCGACGCACCCACGTCATACGAACGACGATCCGAACCAGCAGCCATCACACACCACTCCCCGTGAAAATTAACGAACCGGACAAAGCCGCCCAGACAGCCAGGCAGGCTCCAGACAGGCCAGACGGCAACGCCTCAGCGGAAACGCGCCCCGTCGAAGTTCGCCGCCGCCATCTGCTGACGCGCGTTGTCACCCTGCTCCTGATCACCCGAGCTGAACGCCGTCTCCATACCCGACTGACCACCCAGGATCGCCGACAACGAACCGTTCAACGCCGACGTGATCTCATCCGCACGCGCCTTGAACTGGTCGAACATCGCCCGGCCCGTGCCGTTGAACTTCCCCTCCAACGGCTGCGCCGCCTGCACCAACTGCCGGATCAACGTACCGAGATCATCACTCGAACCCCGCGAATCACGCATCAACGACGACAGCGTCTGCGCACCCATGTCGAACTTCATGCAGAACTCGCCTCCCCCATCTCGTGTCCTGGTTGTCGCACCGTACTCGTCCCATCTCTACCAACTCCCCGATCGCTCACGCAATCGGGAGCGAACGGCAGTTACAGAGGCGGCACAAAGCCATGACCGGCCACCCGCCCGGGCGGTCAGCGGGCGGCGGAGTGGGCCGTCGGGCCTTCGCGGCAGATCAGCAGGAGTGCGCGGTCGTCGTTGACGTCCTTCGCGACCGCCTCGATGAGGTGCCAGGCGGCGCCCTGGAAGCCGCCGCCGACGTAGCGGTCGGCCTCGCCGGTGAGGCGGTCGATGCCCTCGACGATGTCGCGGTCGGAGGTCTCCACCAGGCCGTCGGTGAAGAGCATCAGCACGTCACCCGCCCGGAGCGAGCCCTTCACGGGGTCGAACTGGGCGCCGTCGTACACGCCCAGCAGCGGGCCGTCGGCCGCCTTCTCCTCCCAGCGGCCGCTGCCCGCGCTGAGCTGGAGCCCGGGCGGATGGCCCGCGGAGTACAGCTCGTAGTCACCGGTGTCGAGGTCGAGGACGAGGTGGATGGAGGTGGCGAAGCCCTCCTGCCAGTCCTGACGGAGCAGATAGCCGTTGGCGGCGGGGAGGAAGGCGTGCGGGGGCAGGCTGCCGAGGAGCCCGCCGAAGGCGCCCGACAGCAGCAGGGCACGCGAGCCGGCGTCCATGCCCTTGCCGGAGACGTCCGTCAGGACGACCTCCAGGGTGCGGCCGCCGTTCGTACGGGCCGCGACCACGAAGTCGCCCGAGAAGGACTGGCCGCCCGCCGGGCGCAGGGCCATCTCACTGTGCCAGCCCTGCGGCAGCCCGGGCAGCTTGCTCTGGACCCGGATGCGTTCGCGCAGGTCGAACAGCATGGTGCCGCCGCGCCGCCAGGGCACCCCGACGCGGCTGCGGAACTGGGCGATGAGCAGGCCGAAGAAGCCGCACGCGGCGACGACGAGGACGACCCCGGGCGTCACCCGGGACGGGCCTTGCGTGTAGGGGCCGAGCTGTATCGACTCGACGATCAGGGCCGTGGCGGCCGCGGCGTACAGGCCGAGCAGGCTGGCCGGGCGCAGCAGCAGGCCACCGGCGACGATGGGCAGGACCAGTACGACCGGTGAGCACCACACCGAGTTGGCGAGCGTACCGGCGGTGATCAGGGGAATGGTGAGCAGCAGGCCTGCCAGCGCGACCCAGTCGGAGCCGTCGCCGCGGAAGTAGTCGACGGCGCTTCTGCGCAGGGCTACGCGGACCCGGTGCCATCGCATCTTCAACCGGGCCGTGAACGTCTCGGCCGCCGTGCGCCGCTCTCGTCCTGCTGCCATCAGTTCGGGACCCTATCCATCGGACCAGCCGCTCGGCACGGGAGGTCCCACTTGTCCCCCGTCCGAGGCTCGACTCCACAGTGAACTTCACGGAAAGCCCGCTCGCCGCCGTCCTGGCGAAGTCGGGGAAAATTCCCTCGCCGGTCCCGCGGTGCCCTGGTAGGCATGGCCCCATGGCAACTGACTTCCCCGCCGGACCGGCCACCGGGCCGCGGGTGCTGCGACCGGACGACTGGGATTCCTGGTACGACACTCTGATCCGTGCCTTCGGCGGGGTGCCGGAGTCTCCCGAGGAGCGGGAGCTGTGGAACGCGCTCACGGAGTTCGACCGTTCGCTGGGCGTCTGGGAGGACGGCACGTGCGTGGGGACGGCCGGGGCGTTCTCGTTCCGGCTGACCGTCCCCGGCGGGGCCTTGGTGCCCACCGCGGGCGTGACGATGGTCGGGGTGGCGGCCACGCACCGTCGCCGGGGCGTGCTGACGTCCATGATGCGGCGGCAGTTGGACGACGTACGGTCCTGGGGGGAGCCGCTGGCGGTGCTCACCGCGTCCGAGCCGGCGATCTACGGCCGGTTCGGGTACGCCGCCGCGACCTTCGGGCTCAGTGCGGAGATCGACACCGGGCGGGTACGGCTGTCGGTGCCGGCCGGCGCCGATGACGTACGGCTGCTGTACGCGTCGCCCGCCGACGTCCTCGACGTGTGTGAGGACGTCTACGCCCGCCTGGTGCCGTCGCGGCCCGGGATGCTGGCGCGGCGGCCCGGGTGGGAGCGGCTGGGGGTGCTCGATCCCGAGAGCGAGCGGGACGGGGCGTCGCCCCTGCAGTGCGTCGTCGCCGGGCGGGGCGGCGAGGTCGCCGGGTACGCGCGGTTCCGGGTCAAGCTCGGGTGGGGGGAGGCCGGGCACAACGGCACGGTGGTGCTGGAGGACCTGGCGGCCCTCGATCCGGAGACGGAGGGCGCGCTGTGGCGGTTCCTGTTCGGGATCGACCTGACGACGACCCTGTCGTTGCGGGGACGGCCTGCCGACGACGCGTGGCAGTACCAGGTGTCCGACATCCGGCGGTGCCGGGCGCGGTCCCGGGACGCGCTGTACGTGCGGCTGGTCGACCTCGGGGCCGCGCTGGAGGCCCGTACGTATCAGGCGCCGGTGGACGTCGTGTTCGAGGTGGAGGACGACTTCTGCCCCTGGAACGCGGGACGTTGGCGGCTGTCAGGCGACGCGAAGGGCGCTTCGTGCGCAAGGACCACCGAAGCGGCCGACCTCGCCCTGTCCGTGCGGGAGCTGGGGGCGGTGTATCTCGGCGGGGTGAGCCTCGGCGCGCTGGCGGCGGCCGGACGGGTACGGGAGCTCCGGGCCGGTGCGCTGACCGAGGCGGCGGTGGGATTCGGGAGCACCGTGACGCCCTGGATGCCGCACGGATTCTGAGGGGGCCGGCAGGCCCGGGTCAGCCGCGCTGGCAGGCAGGGCACCAGAAGAGGTTGCGGGCGGCGAGGCCGGCGGTGCGGATCTCGCCGCCACAGATGTGGCAGGGCTGCTGGGCCCGGCGGTAGACGTAGACCTCGCCGCCGTGGTCGTCGACGCGAGGCGGGCGGCCCATGGCCTCGGGGGTGTGCTCGGGGCGGACGGTGTCGATGCGGTTGTTGCGCACGCCCTCGCGCATGAGCTCGACGAGGTCGCTCCAGATCGCGTCCCACTCGGTGGGCGTGATGTCCTTTCCCGGGCGGTACGGGTCGATCCGGTGCCGGAAGAGGACCTCCGCGCGGTAGACGTTGCCGACGCCGGCGACGACCTTCTGGTCCATGAGCAGGGCGGCGACGGTGCTGCGGCTGCGTGAGATCCGCCGGTAGGCGGCGCCGGGGTCGGCGTCGTCGCGGAGCGGGTCGGGCCCGAGGCGGTCGTGTATCGCCCGCTTCTCCTGGCCGGTGATCAGGGCGCAGGTGGTCGGGCCGCGCAGGTCGACGTACCCGGTGTCGCCGGCGAGCCGCAGGCGCACGGTGCCGGTGGGCGGCGGGGCGGGCGCGTCACCGAAGGCGACCTTGCCGAACAGCCCCAGGTGGATGTGGACCCAGTCGGCGTCGCGGAAGCGCAGGAAGAGGTGCTTGCCGTGGGCCTCGGTCGCGGTCAGGACGGCCCCGTCCAGGAGGTCCGCGGCGTCGGAGAACTTGCCCTGAGGACTGGTGACCCGGGGGGCCGTGCCGGAGAAGCGGGCGGCGTAGTCCTGCGCCAGCCGGTGAATCGTGTGCCCCTCTGGCACGGTCCCTGCTTCCTTCCGGCCCCCCGGGGGCGGTGTCGGTACGGCCGCCTCAGTCCTGCTGCGGGTGGTGCGCCGGGATCGGCGGCAGCTCGCGCGTGGTCTCGTACGCGGCCAGCATCTCGATGCGGCGGACGTGACGCTCCTCGTCCGTGAACGGCGTGTGCAGGAACGTCTCGGCGAACTTCGTCGCCTCGTCCAGCGAGTGCATCCGGGCGCCGATGGCGACCACGTTGGCGTTGTTGTGCTGGCGGCCGAGCGACGCCGTCTCCTCGCTCCAGGCCAGTGCCGCACGGACGCCCTTGACCTTGTTCGCGGCGATCTGCTCACCGTTGCCGGACCCGCCGATGACGATGCCGAGGGCGTCGGGGTCGGCGGCGGTGCGCTCCGCGGCGCGGAGGCAGAACGGCGGGTAGTCGTCCTGGGCGTCGTAGATGTGGGGGCCGCAGTCGACGGGGTCGTGGCCGGCCGCCTTGAGCCACTCGACGAGGTGGTTCTTCAGTTCGTAGCCGGCATGGTCGGAGCCGAGGTACACGCGCATGGGACGAGTGTGACATGCGCCGTGCGGGGCAGCAGGGCCGGGTGGCTGGGCCGAAAAATGTGAGTAACGCCACCGAACCTCAGGAAAACCTCAAGTAACGATCCGGAATCAAAGGTTCAAGAATCCATTCACCTCAGATTCACTGGTCCGACTCGTACGCCACCCGTACGGGGAATTGCTCACGCGGCGCAAAGGAAATCCGTCCCATGACTTCGCAGCCGACCCTGACGAAGGCCGGAAGCGGCCCCGGAGACCACGGTGGAACCGGCGATCCCGGTTCAGGTCTCCAGGCAGGGCTCAAGAACCGCCATCTGTCGATGATCGCCATCGGCGGTGTCATCGGCGCCGGCCTCTTCGTGGGGTCCTCCTCCGGTATCGCCACCGCCGGACCCGGCATCCTCCTCTCCTACGCTCTCGTCGGCACGCTCGTGGTGCTGGTCATGCGCATGCTCGGTGAGATGTCGGCCGCCAACCCGACCTCGGGTTCGTTCTCCGCGCACGCCGACCGGGCGCTCGGCAGCTGGGCCGGGTTCTCCATCGGCTGGCTGTACTGGTTCTTCTGGGTCGTCGTGCTGGCGGTCGAGGCGACCGCCGGAGCGGTGATCCTGGAGGGGTGGATCCCGGCCGTGCCGCAGTGGGCCTGGGCCCTGATCGTGATGGTGGTGCTGACCGCCACCAACCTCGTCTCCGTCGGGTCCTACGGCGAGTTCGAGTTCTGGTTCGCGGGGATCAAGGTCGTGGCCATCGCCGCGTTCATCGTCATCGGCGGCCTGGCCGTCTTCGGCCTGCTGCCGGGCGTGGACAGCGAGCAGGCCGGGCTGGCGAACCTGACCGAGCACGGCGGCTTCCTGCCCAACGGGCCGGGCGCGATCCTCACCGGTGTGCTGCTCGTCGTCTTCTCCTTCATGGGCAGCGAGATCGCCACCCTGGCCGCCGGCGAGTCGGAGAACCCGCAGCAGGCCGTCACCAAGGCCACCAACAGCATCATCTGGCGCGTGGCCGTCTTCTACCTCGGCTCGATCTTCGTCGTGGTGTCCCTGCTCCCGTGGGACAGCAAGTCCATCGCCGAGGACGGCTCCTACGTCGCCGCGCTGAACTCCCTCGGCATCCCGCAGGCCGGTCAGATCATGAACTTCATCGTGCTGACCTCGGTGCTGTCCTGCCTCAACTCCGGCCTCTACACCGCCTCCCGCATGGCCTTCTCGCTCGGCCGGCGCGGTGACGCGCCGAAGTCCTTCGCGCGGACGACCGGCCGGGGTGTGCCGCGGACGGCGATCCTCGTCTCCGTCGTCTTCGGCTTCGTGGCCGTCTTCTTCAACTACAAGTTCCCGGACTCGGTCTTCCTCTTCCTGGTCAACTCCTCCGGTGCCGTCGCCCTGTTCGTCTGGCTGGTGATCTGCTTCTCCCAGCTGCGGATGCGGAAGATCATCGAGCGGGAGGCGCCCGAGAAGCTGGTCGTGCGGATGTGGCTGTACCCGTATCTGACCTGGGCGACCGCCGCACTGATCGTCTTCGTGCTCGGCTACATGCTGACCGACACCGAGCACGACGGACGCAGGACGGTGCTGCTGTCGCTGCTCGTCGCGGCCCTGGTGCTCGCGGTCGCCGTGGTCCGGCAGCGGATCGGCAGGCGCGGGACCACCGAGTCCGCCGCGCGGCCCGCCGACGTGCGCGACTAGGCACACCCCCCCCTGCGAGAGCTTCACGCCGCTGTGCCCTCACAGCGGCGTGAAGCTCTTCTTCACGTCTTCGTAGATCGCCAGCGCCCTGTCCTCTGCCGCCGGCTGGTACCACGTGTTGATCTGGTAGGACTTCCCCCTCGCGTCGAAGCCCAGCAGCCGGGCGTGCCAGGGGACGCCGTCCAGCGTGAAGGTGTACTCCCAGACCACCGCCGGGTGGCCGCGGAACGTCGTCTCCGCCAGCCGGATCTTGCGGTAGTCCCGCCCTTGGTGGGCGTTGCGTTCCGAGGTGCGCCAGCTCTCCATGAGGTTCCCCCGGGCCAGGGACGACTTGGCGACCAGTTCCTGGGTGCCCTCGGGAGAGGTGTAGTGCACCTCCGCGCCCGTCTTCACATCCCGCCGCCAGCCTTCGGGCGTCACCCACGCGTACCCGCCGGCCTCCTCGCGGGCGCCCGGGGGCAGGCCCGGCGGCCGGGAGGTGCCGGCGACGGTGGGCGAGGCGGAGCCGGAGGCCGGGGCACCGGCCGGCGACGACGCCGGGGGCCTGCCGTCCGCCCGGGCGCCGTCCGGTGTCTTCCCCGTCGCCGCCCAGACGATCCCGGCCACCGCCGCGGCCACGAGGACACCGGCCGCGGCGGCCACCGCGGTCCGTCCCGTCCGGCGCCCGGCGGGCACCGGCGGCCCGCTCCCGGGCGGTACGTCCGCGGTTCCGGGGGCCGGACGCCGCTCGGTCACCGCCTGTGCCCGCGAAAGGGAGACACCGCCGCCCGGCCGGGCCCGTTCGGGGGGTGACTTCACGAGCGCCGGCGTCGGCCGCTCCCGCACCGGCGGCGGCTCCGCCACCGGCGGGGCCGGTGCGGGCTCCGCCGACGCCACCCCGCGCAGCGCCGCCGCCAACTCCTCCAGCCCCGGCCGGGCCTGCGGCTCCTTCCGCAGCAGCGCGCCCAGCACTTCCCTCAGCGGCCCGGCGGACGCCGGGAGTCCGGGCTCCTCGTACAGCACCGCGTGCAGGGTCGCCAGCGTCGTGTTCCGTGCGAACGGGGACTGCCCGGCCAGGGCCGCCGACAGCGTCGCCCCGAGCGACCAGATGTCCGACGGCGGCCCCTGCGGACGCCCGGAGATCCGCTCGGGGGCCATGTAGTCGGGCGAGCCGACCAGCATCCCGGCCATGGTCAGCGCCTTGGCGTCCTGGATCGCCGCGATGCCGAAGTCGGTGAGCACCACCCGCCGGCCGGCCCTGTCGACCAGGACGTTCCCCGGCTTGATGTCCCGGTGCAGCACTCCGCGCGCGTGCACCTCGCGCAGTGCCTCCACCAGCCCCAGCCCGATCCGCGCCGCCTCACCCGGCCCGAGCGGCCCGTCCTCGGCCATGATCCGTTCCAGGGAGCGCCCGGCCACCAACTCCATGACGATCCACAGGCGTTCGCCTTCATCGACGACGTCGTAGACCCGCACCACATGGGGATGGTCGATCCGCGCGGTGGCCCGGGCCTCGCGCAGGGTGCGTTCGCGGCGGGTGCGGGCGTCCTCGGCGTCGAGGCCGTCGATGCGCATTTCCTTGACGGCGACCGGCCGGTCGAGCATTTCGTCGGCGGCTCGCCACACCCGCCCCATTCCCCCCTGCCCGATGCTTTCGGCCAACCGATAGCGCCCTGCCACCAGCAGACCTGGAACACCGGAACTTCGCGTATTCCCCGGCAATTCGCCGCACCCCCCTCAACGAAGCCTCAACAGCCACACGTCAGGCCGTAACAGCATAGTGCGGAGAAATCTTGTGGTACCTCTTCAAGTACTGCGAATTCAGGCGCAGGCAAGGGGGACGAACATGCGTTCAACTCGAATGGGGACCATCACCGGATCACTGGTGGCGGCATCTTTCTCGGCCGTGCTGGTCCTTTCCGGCACGGCCGGGGCGGACGACCAGGGGCCCGGAAGCGGCAAGGGGGGAAAGGCCGTCGACAAGGCGCCCGCCGGGGTGGAACTGACCACGCTGCTGCCCGAGAAGATCTCGGTCCACAACGATTCGAAGGAAACGGCGATCACCGCCACCGTAAAGAACGGGGGGACGAAGGACAGCGGTCCGATCAGGCTTCTGGTCGTCGGTTTCGACGGGCTGACGGTCACGAATGTCAAAGGCTGCTCCGCCATACCGGAAGGCGATCTGCCGGAAGGTTCGAACAGCGGCTTCGCCTGTTCGCTGGACGATCTGGCGGCGGGCGCGTCGAAGTCGTACGGCATCGACGCGACCTACGACCTGAGCAGGACCGGAAAGATCTGTCTGCCCGTCCAGAACAGCGACGGAAGCAAGACGTTCTGGCAGCAGGGCCCCGTCCCGTTCGGTACGGCGAACCCGTCCCCGAACGCCCCGGCCACCCCCCTGCTGCTCGGCACCGACAACAAGCCGGTGGCCCCGGGCGGCGACGAGCTGCCCAGGACCGGTCCCGGCCGTGACGTCCTGCCGCTGGGCGCGGCCGGCCTCACGCTGGTCGCGGCGGGCGCCGCGGGAGTGTGGTGGACCCGGCGGCGACCGGCGTAGCGGCGGCGCGGGAAACGCGGAGGGCCGGGGTGGCGTCGCCGCGCCACCCCGGCCCTCCGCGGGATCGCCCAGGGGTCAGCGCCTGCCGACGAGCTTCCACGCCGCCGGCAGCAGGCCCATCGCCAGCGCCGCCTTCAGCGCGTCCCCGATAAGGAACGGCGTGAGGCCGGCCGCGATCGCGGCGGAGGCGGACATGCCGGTGGCGAAGGCCAGGTACGGGACGCCGACGGCGTAGATGAGGGCCTCGCCCAGGAGCATCGCGCCCGCCGTCCGCCACGGGGAGCGGTCGGCGCCCCTGCGGGCCAGCGCGCCGACGACCGTGGCGGCCAGCACCAGGCCGATGACGTAGCCGAAGGACGGGGCGGCCGCGCCGGAGCCGCCCTCCGCGAACCACGGCACACCGGCGACGCCGGCGAGCACGTACAGGGCGAGGGAGAGGAAGCCGCGTCCGGCGCCGAGGGCGGTGCCGACGAGCAGCGCGGCGAAGGTCTGCCCGGTGACCGGGACCGGGGTGCCCGGGACCGGCACGGCGAGCTGGGCGGCGAGGCCGGTGAGCACGGCGCCGCCGACGACGAGCGCGACGTCGCGGACGCGGGAGGAGGGCAGCAGGTCGGCGAGGACCTGGCCCGGGCGGGCGGGGGCGGCGGCAGCGGTGCTCATGGGGACTCCGCGAGTGAGGGCGGTTCGGGACACCGTGACGCTAACCCAGGGCCCTGGGGCCGACCACCGTCATCGCCCGACAAAGGGGCAGGCGTGGCCGTGGTTGGCTCCTTACAAAGAGTGCTGATTACACGTGAACCGGCGTGATACCGGTCACTGAGGTGGAGACGTGTGGCTCACGCGGAAGGCGTGGGACGAGCTCTGTAGGGTCTCGCCAATTGGGCGGGCAGGGGAGAACACCGACGCGGCCTTTACACTCCGTGTGATTGTCCCCCTTATCCCCTCACCTACTGGACGAGCCGCGCCCATGTCCCGCACCACCCCTGTAGAGGCCCCGCCCAAGGCGGACGCGTCCCTGTCCCACGGACTCAAGCAGCGCCACCTGTCGATGATCGCCCTCGGTGGCGTGATCGGCGCCGGGCTGTTCGTCGGCTCGGGCGCGGGCATCGCCGCCGCCGGCCCGTCGATCGTCGTCGCCTACGTCATCTCCGGTCTTCTGGTGATGCTGGTGATGCGGATGCTGGGCGAGATGTCGGCCGCGTATCCGTCGTCGGGGTCGTTCTCCGCGCATGCCGAGCGGGCGATCGGCCCGTGGGCCGGGTTCACCGCGGGCTGGGCGTTCTGGGTGCTGCTGTGCACGGCCGTCGGCCTGGAGGGCATCGGTGCCGCGAAGATCGTCAGCGGCTGGCTGCCGGGCACGCCGGAGTGGGCGTGGGTGGCGCTGTTCATGCTGGTGTTCTGCGGCGCGAACCTCGCGGCCGTGAAGAACTTCGGCGAGTTCGAGTTCTGGTTCGCCGCGCTGAAGGTCGGCGCGATCTCGCTGTTCCTGGTGCTCGGCGTGCTGGCGATCGCGGGTGTCCTGCCCGGCACCGACTCCCCCGGCGCGAGCAATCTGACGGACTTCATGCCGGGCGGCGGCGAGGGTCTGGTGATCGGCCTGCTCGCCTCGGTGTTCGCCTACGGGGGCCTGGAGACGGTCACCATCGCGGCGGCCGAGTCGGAGGATCCGGTGAAGGGCGTGGCGAGCGCGGTCCGTACGGCGATGTGGCGTATCGCGCTGTTCTACATCGGCTCGATGGCGGTCGTCGTCACCCTCGTCCCCTGGGACTCGAAGGAGGTCGTCGAGAGCGGCCCGTACGTCGCCACCCTGGACCAGCTCGGCATCCCGGGGGCCGGTCAGCTGATGAACGTGGTCGTGCTGGTCGCGCTGCTGAGCGCGATGAACGCCAACATCTACGGCGCCTCGCGGATCGGCTACTCGCTGGTGCGCCGCGGCCAGGGACCCAAGGCGCTGGGCCGGGTCTCGGGCGGGGTGCCGCGGATCGCGGTGCTCGCGTCCTGCGTCTTCGGCTTCGTCTGCGTGGTGCTCAGCTACTGGCGCCCCGACGACGTCTTCCCGTGGCTGCTGAACATGATCGGCGCGGTGATCCTGGTCGTCTGGATCTTCATCGCCGTCTCACAGCTGCGGCTGCGCCGCCGGCTGGAGCGGGAGGCGCCGCAGAAGCTGGTCGTGCGCATGTGGGCGTTCCCGGTGCTGACCTGGGTGGCGCTGGCGGGCATGGCGGGGATCTTCGTCCTGATGGCCCGGGAGCCGGACACGCGGGTGCAGTTGTACTCGACGGGCGCCATGACCCTCGTCCTGGCGGCCGTCGGCTACGCCTGGCAGCGGGCGCGCGCCAAGCGCTGACGCCACCCGCGTCCCCCGAAAGGCCCCCACGTTCACGCATGGGGGCCTTCTTCTTGCTAGGTTGTAGTTGCAAGCTCATTGCAATAAGAGGTCGGAGGGGACCCCGCATGCCCGTCTACACGCTGCCTGAACTGCCGTACGACTACTCGGCGCTCGCCCCCGTGATCAGCCCCGAGATCATCGAGCTGCACCACGACAAGCACCACGCGGCGTACGTGAAGGGTGCCAACGACACCCTGGAGCAACTCGCCGAGGCGCGGGACAAGGAGTCCTGGGGCTCCATCAACGGCCTGGAGAAGAACCTGGCCTTCCACCTCTCCGGGCACATCCTGCACTCCATCTACTGGCACAACATGACCGGTGACGGTGGCGGCGAGCCCCTCGACAAGGACGGCGTCGGCGAGCTGGCGGGCGCGATCGCCGAGTCCTTCGGCTCCTTCGCGAACTTCAAGGCGCAGCTGTCCAAGGCGGCGGCCACGACGCAGGGCTCGGGCTGGGGCGTCCTCGCCTACGAGCCGCTGAGCGGCCGGCTGATCGTCGAGCAGGTCTACGACCACCAGGGCAACGTCGGCCAGGGCGCGACCCCGATCCTGGTCTTCGACGCCTGGGAGCACGCCTTCTACCTGCAGTACAAGAACCAGAAGGTCGACTTCATCGAGGCCATGTGGCAGGTCGTGAACTGGCAGGACGTGGCCAGGCGCTACGAGGCCGCCAAGTCCCGCGCGGATGTCCTGCTGCTGGCTCCCTGAGCACCACCCCTGATCGTCCTGCCTCGTGATCGTCTTCTCACCTTTCACGCCGGCAGGCGGAGTAAAGAAGGCCCCCGCGAGGACGTGACTCTCGGGGGCCTTCCCCTGTCCGGGCGCCGGATGCCCCCGCGCGCCGGTCCGCGGGGGCTACCGGTGGGCGGGGTTCCGGGTCATGGTGGCGGCATGCCGATGGAGAGGACGATGCCCTGCTACACGTGCGGGACGGATCAGCCGCACCGGCAGGTCAAGGACGACCGTGAACGCACTGTGGTCCGAGAGCTCCAGGGGCTCGCGCCCCATGCCTATGTGGACCACTACTGGATCTGCGTCAGCACCGAGCGGGACTGCCGCAACATCCGCACCGGCCATGTGTGGAGGCCCCTGCGTCCGCCGCGCAAGATGCCGGCCGAGCCCGAGGACCCGCAGGACCATTAGAGGTTGCTGAAGTCGGGGCCCTTGGTGCGGGTGCGCTTGATCTCGTAGAAGCCCGGGACCGAGGCCACGGCGAGGGTGCCGTCCCAGAGGCGGGCGGCCTCCTCGCCCTGGGGGGCGGGGGTGACGACCGGGCCGAAGAAGGCGACCTCCTCGCCGCCGGGGCCGGGTACCGAGATGACGGGCGTGCCGACCTCCTGGCCGACCTTGTCGATGCCCTCCTGGTGGGAGGCGCGCAGCTGGGGCTCGTAGGGGGTGGCGTCCCAGTGCTCCATGAGGGTGTCCGGCAGGCCCACCTCCTTCAGGGCGGCGGCGACCGCCTCCTTCTCGGGGCCCTGGCCCTCGTTGTGGATGCGGGTGCCGAGCGCGGTGTAGAGGTCGCCGAGCACCTGGGAGCCGTGCTCCTGCTGCGCCGCGGCGACGACCCGTACCGGTCCCCACGCCTTGGTGGCGAGCATCTCGCGGTACTCCTCGGGGAGTTCGTCCAGCTTGTCCTCGTTCAGCACCGCGAGGCTCATCAGGTGCCAGCGGACCTCGATGTCACGGACCTTCTCCACCTCCAGCACCCAGCGGGAGGTCATCCAGGCCCAGGGGCACAGCGGGTCGAACCAGAAGTCGACGGGGGTCTTGTCCGACATGTCTCTCCTCATGAGGAAGCGAATCTCCCGGGGGAACGTCCGCAGCAACGCCGCCACGCGTCCCCCCATTCCCGGCTGCCCCCGGTCAGCAGCACATGGCAGGATCGGTCCTGATCAGCAGTGTCCGAAGAACCGAGGGAGTGCCGCCCGTGCCCGGTGAGAATCTGTCCCGTGACGAGGCCCGGGAGCGGGCCGCCCTGCTGTCCGTCGACGGGTACGACGTGGCCCTCGACGTGCGCTCCGCGATCGGCGAGGCGTCCGGGGACGGGCCACGGACCTTCCGCTCGGTCACCACGATCAGGTTCCGCTGCGCCGAGCCGGGCGCGGCGAGCTTCGCGGACCTGATCGCGCCGCACGTCACCGCGGTCTCGCTGAACGGCCGCGACCTCGACCCCAGCGAGGTCTTCGACGGCTCCCGGATCCTGCTGGAGGACCTCGCCGCCGACAACGAGCTGATCGTCGACGCGCTGTGCGCCTACTCCCGTACCGGCGAGGGCCTGCACCGGTTCGTCGACCCCGAGGACGGCGAGGTGTACCTGTACACCCAGTACGAGCCGGCCGACGCCCGCCGGGTCTTCGCCAACTTCGAGCAGCCCGACCTCAAGGCACCCTTCCGCTTCGAGATGCGC
The DNA here is from genome assembly GCF_044548465.1 of Streptomyces sp. NPDC052023. Lineage (NCBI taxonomy): Bacteria > Bacillati > Actinomycetota > Actinomycetes > Kitasatosporales > Streptomycetaceae > Streptomyces > Streptomyces sp. NPDC052023. The sequence goes on from NZ_JBIUBW010000023.1 coordinate 14,388, forward strand.
GCACCGGAAGGATGGACGGCGTGGAGCAACGGGGCCGGGCAACTCACCGACGGGGTCTGGCGGTTCGCCGAGACCAAGCCGATCGCCACGTACATCACCTGTGTGATCGCGGGCCCGTACCATTACGTCACCGACTCCTACACCCGCAAGCTCGGCGACGGCTCGGCACTGGAGATCCCGCTCGGCGCGCTGTGCCGCAAGGGCCTCGCGCCCTACTTCGACACCGACGAGATCTTCCGGATCACCAAGCAGGGCCTGGACTTCTTCCACGACCACTTCGACTACCCGTACCCGTTCGGGAAGTACGACCAGGCCTTCGTGCCCGAGTACAACCTCGGCGGGATGGAGAACCCGGGCCTGGTGACCTTCCAGGAGGAGTACCTCTTCCGCGGGAAGGTCACGCAGACCTCGTACGAGCACCGCGCCACGGTGATCCTGCACGAGATGGCGCACATGTGGTTCGGCGACCTGGTCACCATGCAGTGGTGGGACGACCTGTGGCTGAAGGAGTCGTTCGCCGACTTCATGGGCTCCTTCTCGCTGGTCCGCGCCACCCGCTTCACCGACGGCTGGATCGCCTTCGCCAACCGCCGCAAGTCCTGGGCCTACCGCGCCGACCAGCTCCCCTCGACGCATCCCGTCACCGCCGACATCCGCGACCTGCAGGACGCGAAGCTGAACTTCGACGGCATCACCTACGCCAAGGGCGCGAGCGTCCTCAAGCAGCTCGTGGCGTACGTCGGCGAGGAGGCGTTCCTGGAGGGCGCGCGGCGCTACTTCAAGCGGCACGCGTACGGCAACACGCGCCTCGGCGACCTGCTGTCGGTGCTGGAGGAGACCAGCGGGCGGGACATGGGCGCCTGGGCGCGGTCCTGGCTTCAGACGGCCGGCGTCAACTCGCTCACCCCGCAGGTGCTGCTGGACCCGCGGGGCCGCGTCGAGGAGCTGGCGGTGGTGCAGGATGCGCCCGAGTCGCACCCCGAGCTGCGCCCGCACCGGGTGCGGATCGGCCTGTACCGGCGCACGGCGGACGGGGCGCTGGAGCGGTACGCCGTCCAGGAGGCGGACGTCGACGGGCCGCGCACCGTGGTGACGGGGCTGGCCGGCGCCGAGGCGCCGGAGCTGGTGCTGGTCAACGACGACGACCTCACGTACTGCAAGATCCGCTTCGACGAGACCTCGCTGGCCGCCCTCAAGGACTCGCTGGGCGGACTGACCGATCCGCTGGCCCGCGCCCTGTGCTGGTCGGCGCTGTGGAACATGACCCGGGACGCGCTGCTGCCGGCGCGGGACTTCGCCGACCTGGTGCTGCGGTTCGCGGGGCGCGAGTCGGACATCGGCGTGCTCCAGATGCTGCACGCCTGGGCGGAGTCGGCGCTGATCCACTACGCCGCGCCGCAGTGGCGTTCCACCGGCCAGGAGCTGCTCGCGCAGGGTGCGCTGCGTGAGCTGCGGGCGGCCGGGCCGGGCAGCGAGCAGCAGCTGGCCTGGGCGCGGTTCTTCGCGTCGGTGGCGTCCGGCGCGGACCACCTGAGTCTGCTGACGGGGCTGCTGGAGGGCACGGAGCGGATCGACGGGCTGGAGGTGGACCAGGAGCTGCGCTGGGCGTTTCTGGAACCGCTCGCCGCGCACGGGGCCGCCGGCGAGGAGGCGCTGGCGGCGGAGCTGGCCCGGGACGACACCGCGTCCGGCAGGCGCCGTCAGGTCCGCTGCCTCGCCGCCCGCCCCTCGGCGGCGGTCAAGGCACAGGCGTGGGCGCAGGTCGTGGAGTCGGACGCGCTGTCCAACGCGCTGGTGGAGGCGACGATCGCGGGCTTCGGCCAGCCCTCCCAGCGGGAGTTGCTCGCGCCGTACGCCGAGAAGTACTTCGCGGCCATCGAGCGGGTGTGGCAGGAGCGGTCGATCCAGATCGCCATGCACGTGGTGCGCGGCATGTTCCCGGCGCTGCGCGCGGACGAGGAGACGCTGGCGGCTGCGGACTCCTGGCTGGCCGCGCACGAGGGTGCCGCCCCGGCCCTGCGCCGGCTGGTCCTGGAGGCCCGTGACGACCTGGCACGGGGTCTGCGCGGACAGGCATGTGACGCGGCAGCGGGTGACTGACCAGCAGCTTTGGCCTGAGCTTGGGCCGTAGGTCACCGTTACGAAATTCAGGCAACAACAACCGTAACCCCTGGTCCACACCCGAACGGACCAGGGGTTTTCGCCGCCCTCTCGGCATCCGAACACGCGTCCTTTAGGGCGAGCTTGTCCGGGTTTGTCGACGGGCGTGTAACAGCGGTTAAACGGCGGACCGGGCGCGGGAATCTCCGGGTCATGAACCACAACACCCCGCTCTCCCCCCGCCCCCTGCATCACCTGTCCGACGGCCGGCGCCGGGTCATGACGGCCGCTCAGCTGCGGATGCACGGCGTATCGGCAGCCGAGACGAACGGGCAGTGCAAGCCCGGCGGTTCCTGGCAGGAGCTCCTCCCGGGCGTCTACCTGCTCCACCCCGGCCCGCCCACCAGCGAGGAGCGGCTGCACGCGGTGCTGATGTACACGGCCCGGGAGCCCTCCCCCGGCGTGCCGGCCCAGCCCGGCGCCGACGACGAGCAGCGTCCGCCGTACCCCGACGCGATGATCACCGGCCTCGCCGCGCTGAACCTGCACGGCTTCTCCGCCGTCCCGCCGCTGCTCTCCCTGGACCGCGTCGACGTACTGGTCCCCCGGATGCGGCGACTGCGCTCGACCGGATGCGCCCGCGTGCTGCGCACCCCCGCACTGCCCACGCCGCAGTACCGCACGGGCCTGCCGGTCGCACCGGTGCCGCGGGCGCTCGCCGACGCGGTGGCCGACCTCGCCGACGCGGGCGCGGTACGGCGGCTGCTCACCGAGGCGGTGCGCGGCGGCCACTGCGAACCGGCCGCGGTCGTCAGGGAGTTGAACGAGGCCAGGCTGCTGAGCCGCCCGCACGTCGTGGACGCCGTGGACTCGCTGCTGGCGGAGGGGCGGGCGATCGCGGAGGACCGGCTGTACCGGATGGTCCGCGAGTACGGCCTGCCCGACCCGGTGTGGAACGTCGACCTGCGCCTGCCCGGCGGCCCGCACCTCGGGGGCCTGGACGCCTACTGGCCGGAGCACGCCGTGGCGCTGGAGCTGGACACCCGGGCGCCCCGGCAGGGCGACCGGCAGGAGAACGACGCCCTGTGGTCGGAGTACGCCCGCAAGCGTGAGCACCTGGAGCGACTGGGCATCACGGTCGTGTACATCACGCCCAAGAAGCTGCGGGAGGCGATGGAGCAGCAGGCGACGGTCGTGCGCACGGCGCTGATGGCGTCGGCGGACCGGGACCCGGCGGCGTATGTGGTGGTGCTGCCCCGGTAACGATGGACCGGGGCCGGCATCAGGAGGGGAGAGGAGGGGCCGTCCGGCGGTGACGCCGGACGGCCCCTCCTCATGTCGGGGCGTGCCAGGGCGGGTCAGGACACCTCAGGACTTCAGGACGCGTTCCGCGGCCGGCGGTCGCCGCAGAACTCCGCCTCGATCACCGCGTCGCTGTCGCCCGCCCAGTCGCCGTTGAAGTTGAGGGCGAGGGAGTGGCGGGCGTCGGGGGTGGTGACGGCCTCGGACGAGGAGCCGTGTATGCCGCCGCCGTGCCCCCAGACGTGGACTCCGCAGGACAGCTTCCGGTCCATCAGGCCGAGCCCGTAGGCGGCGTCGGGGGCGCCGTCGATCGGGACCGTCGTCTTCATCGCCCTCAGCTGCCGTGATGGCAGCAGCTCGCCGCCGAGCAGCGCCCGGTAGAAGCGGTTGAGGTCCGCCGAGTCGGAGATCATCTCGCCGGCCGCGTACGCCATGGAGGGGTTGAGCCTCGTGACGTCGTACGTCGGTCCGGTCGCCGTCTCCGCCAGCTTGCTGTACGCGCGGCTGCTGGGCTGCGGGACGGCGGCCCGGGTGCCGGGCACCGAGGTGGCGTGCAGGTGCAGGGGCTCGATGATCCGGTCGCGGATCTCCGCGCCGTAGGGACGGCCGGTCGCCTTCTCGATCACCATTCCGGCGAGGACGTAGTTGGTGTTGGAGTAGCTCCAGGACGTGCCCGGCGGGAACTCCGGCTTGTGGGCCATCGCGACCGCCAGCAGTTCGGAGGGTTCGTTCGTGTCGTAGCGGTGCGCGAGGAAGCCGTCCTTCAGGAAGTAGGTGCGGCCGAACTCCTCGTCCGAGGTGTAGTCGTAGATGCCGCTGGTGTGGTTGAGCAGCCGGCGGAGGGTGATCCTGCGACCGTCGTGGCCGTTGCCCCGTACCGCGCCCGGCAGCCACTGCTCCACCTTGTCGTCCAGTGACAGCCGGCCCTCCGCCTCCAGCTGGAGCAGCGCCGTCGCCACGAACGTCTTGGTGATGCTGCCCACCCGGTAGTGGTCGGCCGCCGAACGCGGCTGCCCGGTGCGGAGGTTGCCCACGCCCTCGGTCGCCCGCCAGGTGCCGTGCGCGTCCTTCGCGGTCGCCGTGACGCCGGGCACGCCGTCCCGCACGGCGGCCCGCAGCGCCTCGCGGGTCGCGTCATGGCCGCCGGTGGGGGTCGCCAGGGCCGCGCCGGCCAGGGCGGCCGACAGTGCCACGGCCGTCGCCGCCACCAGGGTCACTCGTACGCTCATGTCATCCCCCATCTGATCCCCTCGGATCCATTTCGGATCACAACACAGTCGGAGGAAGAAACCATGAGCACCGCGTGAAGGTTGCCGGAGGGCGTCCCGGTTGAGCGGGTTTCAGCCCTTTCTCACACGAAGGCCGCGAGGGCGGTGCGGCGGGCGGCGCGGCCGGGCCTGGGGGCGGCGGGCTCGTCGCGGACGACGCGGCTCCAGCCGGGGCCGTCGCCGAGCCGGCGAAAACCCGGACCCGTGCGGGGAGCGGCGACACCGGCGAGGGTGGTGCCGCGCGTGCGGGGGGCGAGCGGCGGGGGCGGCGCCTGGCGGGAGGGGGCGTTGTGCGCCTCGTCACCGGCCGCGGCGGCGGGTGCGGCCTCGCTGCCGGTGGGGCGCAGGGCGTGGCCGACGCCGGCGGAGAGGGACACCGCTCCGGCCGCGGCCAGGAGGCTCCGGCGGTGCACCGCCCGCCCGGAAGCGGCGGATTCGGCGGATGCCGCGGAGCTGGCGTCAGAGCGTGTGCGCGGCATGCGCGGATCTCCCCGAGTGCGACGCGTCGGCCATGGTCGCGGACGCTCGCCGGGCGCCGATCCCCCGCTCGCTTCGGATCGTTGGCAGCGGGAATGGCCTGTGCGTGAACGAGGCGGCAACGGGTGGCGCCGATCGCCGTACGTCGATCTTGGACCACCCCGCGCGCCGACGGCCGCTCGCCGCCCGGCCGGGGGACGCTCACCGGGAGTTCATCCGGCGGCGTGCCGACTCCCCTACGCCAGGTCGACGCGTCCCGCGGCCGGGCGTTCGCGCCACAGCCGCAGGCCCAGGTCGACCAGGCCGATGCGCCGGAGGGCGGGCACGGCGTCGAGTTCGTGCCAGGCGGCCATGTCGGTGGAGCCGCCGATCTCGTGGCGCAGTTCGCCGCCGACCACGGTCCCCTCGTACACCAGGCGTACGCCGTGGTGGTCGGTCGCCGGACGCCAGCGGCGGCCGGGGAAGGTGCGGTGGAGGGAGTGGACGCCGAGGATGCCGGTGACCTCGATGCGGTAGCCGGTCTCCTCGCGCACCTCCCGGCGGACGGTGTCGTAGGGATCCTCGCCGTGCTCCATGCCACCGCCGGGCAGCACCCACTCGGGGGTGCCGTCGGGGGCGGGCGAGCGGGCGAGCAGCACCTGGTCGTCGCGGACGCATATGGCGTAGGCCGCCACCCTCAACTTCTTGCGCACGAGGGGACGTTATCCCGTCGCATCAGGAATGCCACCCACCACCCGAAATGTTCCGCTCATCCCCCTGTGCCCACCCCTGTACATCGGGGGTTTTCCCCATTCATCCATTGCGATTCGGTCAACCCTCGCCAAACGTCCCCGCGTTGCGTAAGGCTGAGCGGTCGTCCGGGACCGAATTCCGGACTGTCTCGTTCCTTAACCAGCAAGGGATGCCGATGCCACTCACCCCCCAGAGCGAACCGATACCGGGCGCGAGACGCGTGGCCCGGATCGCCGTGGCCGCCGGCCTCGTCGCCGCGCTGGCCGCGGCCGGGCCGATACCCATGGCGCTCGCCGCGGACCAGGCGCCCACGGCGGCCGACCCCGGCGTGAAGTCCGCCCACGACAAGCTCGGCTCCGACGACGCCGAGCTGCTCGCGGAGGCCAAGGCCGACGGCGACAAGACCGTGACCATGATGGTCGCCACCGCGCCGGGCAGCACGGAGCAGGTCGCCGAGCAGCTCGACTCGGTCGACGGCGGCCTCGTCGGCCGTACGTACGACAAGCTCGGCTACGTCCGGGCCACGGTGCCCACCGCCAAGGCGGACGCGGCCATCGCCGCCGCCACCAAGCTCTCCTCCGTGCACGGCATCGACCTGCGCGAGGAGATACCGCTGGACGACCCGCGGCCGAACGCGGGCGCCGCGCAGGGCACCAAGGCCGACAGCGCGTACCCAGCGCCGGGGAAGAACACCCCGGCCGAGAACCCGTACAACCCGTCCTTCGAGACCGGCGCCGTCGACTTCGTCGAGGACCACCCGAAGGCGGACGGCCGCGGCGTCACCATCGGCATCCTCGACTCGGGCGTGGACCTCGGCCACCCGGCGCTGCAGAAGACGACGACCGGTGAACGGAAGATCGTCGACTGGGTGACCGCGACTGACCCGGTCGTCGACGGCGACGGCACCTGGCGCCGGATGACCACGGCGGTCAGCGGCCCCACGTTCGCCATCACCACGCCCACGCTGGGCACCGAGACGTTCAAGGCGCCCGAGGGCTCGTACAAGTTCAACTACTTCTCCGAGTCGGCCACCACCGGCGGCGACATGGCCGGTGACCTGAACCGCGACGGCGACACCTCGGACGTCTGGGGCGTGCTGTACGACGCCGCCTCCGGCACCGCGCGCGTCGACCTGGACGACGACCTCGACTTCACCGACGAGGCCGCGATGAAGCCGTACAAGAACGGCTTCCAGATCGGTTACTTCGGCACCGACGACCCGGCGACCGAGATCGCCGAGCGGATCCCGTTCGTGATCGAGATCCGCAAGGACGTCGTCTACAACGCGGCCGGCGCCAAGGCCGACTACGTCAGCATCGGCGTCATCGAGGGTTCGCACGGCTCGCACGTGGCCGGCATCACCGCCGCCAACAGCCTGTTCGGCGGCCGGATGAACGGTGCCGCGCCCGGCGCCAAGCTGGTCTCCTCCCGGGCCTGCACCTGGTCCGGCGGCTGCACCAACGTGGCCCTGACCGAGGGCATGATCGACTTGGTCGTGAACCGGGGCGTCGACATCGTCAACATGTCGATCGGCGGCCTCCCGGCGCTCAACGACGGCAACAACGCGCGCGCCGAGCTGTACACGCGCCTGATCGACGAGTACGGCGTCCAGCTGGTGATCTCCGCGGGCAACTCCGGCCCCGGCGCCAACACCATCGGCGACCCGTCGCTGGCCGACAAGGTGATCTCCGTCGGCGCGACCGTCTCCAGGGAGACCTGGGCCGCCAACTACGGCTCGAAGGTGGAGAAGCGGTACGCCATGATGCCGTTCTCCTCACGCGGCCCGCGAGAGGACGGCGGCTTCACGCCTACGCTCTCCGCGCCCGGCGCCGCCATCAACACCACGCAGACCTGGTCACCCGGCGGTCCGGTCGCCGAGGCCGGCTACAGCCTGCCGCCCGGCTACTCCATGCTCCAGGGCACCTCGATGGCCTCCCCGCAGGCGACCGGTGCCGCCGCGCTGCTGTTGTCCGCCGCCAAGCAGAAGGGCATCGACCTCACCCCGGCGACCCTGCGCACGGCACTGACCTCGACCGCCGACCACATCAAGGGTGTGCAGGCGTACGAGGAGGGCGCGGGCCTGATCAACATCCCGGACGCCTGGGACTCGATCCGCGACGACGCCACCGCGCACACCTACACGGTGAAGGCGCCGGTCGACACCGCGATCGACCAGTTCCTGAAGACGCCCGGCTACGGCACCGGCCTGTACGACCGTGAGGGCGGCCTGAAGGCCGGCCAGAAGAAGACGTACGACGTCACCATCACCCGTACGTCCGGTCCCGCCACGGCGGTCCGGCACGAGCTGCACTTCGAGAACAACACGGGCGGTACCTTCCGCATCGTCGGCGACGACGTGGTGCGGCTGCCGCTGAACCAGCCGGTCACCGTCAAGGTGCAGGCCGCGCCGAAGTCCGCAGGACTGAAGAGCGCGATCCTCGAACTCGACGACCCGCGCACCGAGGGCATCGACAAGCTGGTACTCAACACGGTCGTCGTCGCGCAGCCGCTGAAGTACAGCTACGCCGCGTCCGGTTCGGTGCAGCGCAACAGCACGACCTCGTACTTCGTGACCGTGCCCGAGGGCGCCAAGTCGCTGGAGGTCGCGCTCGGCGGGCTCAAGGACAAGAGCCAGACCCGCTTCATCGCCATCCACCCGTACGGCGTCCCGGCCGACCCGACGTCGACGATCAACTGCTACCCGAACTACACCAACCCCGCCAACACCTGCCGTCCGGACCTGCGCGCGTACGCCGACCCGCAGCCCGGCGTCTGGGAGATCGAGGTCGAGTCGCGCCGTACGTCGCCGCTGCTGGACAACCCGTACAAGCTGGATGTCACCGTGCTCGGCGCGGCCTTCGACCCGGAGACCGTGACCGTGCCCGAGGCCAAGGTCGGCGTGCCGGCCGCCGCCTCCTGGAAGGTGACCAACGGCTACGCCGCGATCGACGGCAAGCTGGTCGGCGGACCGCTCGGCTCGTCCAAGACCGCGCGCCCGACGATCAAGCAGGGCGAGACCCAGACCAGCACGGTCGAGGTGCCCGCCGGCGCCACCTCGCTCGACGTGGCCATCGGCGGCGTCTCGGACACGGCGGCCGACCTGGACCTGACGGTCTACGACAGCACCGGCGCGGTCGTCGGCCAGGCCGCCGACGGCGACTCCGAGGAGCGGGTCTCCCTTGCCTCCCCGAAGGCCGGTACGTACACCATCGAGGTCGTCGGCTACGCCGTGCCTGCCGGCTCCACCGCCTACGACTACCGGGACGTCTTCTTCTCCGCCGCTCTCGGCAGCGTGAGCGTGGACGGCTCGGCGCCGGTGAAGCTCGGCACGGGCGACTCGGCCACGGTCACCGGCAGCGTCACCGCCGCCGCGGCCGCGCCGGAGGGACGTGAGTTCTTCGGCCAGGTGCAGCTGGTCAACGCGCGCGGCACCGCCGCGGGCGTCGGCAGCGTGAAGATCGAGAAGGTCACGCCGTAAGCAACCGGTACGGCTGAGGGGCGGGCGTCCGGGTGGGCGCCCGCCCGTCTGCTATCCGCAGGGTGTCGTGCCCGCCTGCGGCAACGTCTCGGTGAGCAGCGGGCGTTGACCGGCGATGGCCGCTTCGCCGACCAGCCAGAAGTCGGGGGACGCGCTGCCTCGGCGGATGACGACGAGTGCCCGGTCGCCCTCGTCGAGGCCGGCGCTGGTGGGGATCGCGAACGTGACCTCGGCGTCGCCGTCCGCCGGCTTGTAGGAGCGGGTCACGTCGAGGGTGACGCGTTCCTCCCCGGTGCCCGGGACGGGCCGGGTGTCCGTCACCTTCCCCTCGGCGACCAGACGGGCGCAGGCCAGGTACTCGGGGGAGCCGAGGGGGCCGGCGCCCTTCGAGGAGGAGTCGGACTGGGCGCTGTCGGCGCCCACCCCGGACGTCTTCGCCGCGCCGCCGCCGGCCTGGACCAGCAGCCAGCCCAGGCCCACCACCACCGCCCCGGCCGCCGCGACCCCGACCGCGCCGAGGGCGAGGGCGAAGGGGCGGCGTCGGTGCGGGCGTACCCGGACCGACGGCGCCGGGGCCTTCTCCGGTCCCTCCGGGACCTCCGCCACCTCCGTCAGCGCCTCGCCGATGATCCCCAGCTGCTCCCGCAGCACCGCCACGTCGGCCTCGGCCGACCGGTACTCGGCAAGCAGGGCGGCGTCCGCGCGTGCCGCTTCCGGCAGCGGCTCGCCGGTGATGACGGCCATCAGCGGGTCGCGGCGGTCCGAACCGCCCTGCCCGTCACGCTCGACGGTCACGTCACACCACCTCGTCCTCGTGCAGGCGGGCGCGCAGGGCCCGGACCGCCGTGTGCAGCCTGCTCTTGACCGTGCCCTCCGGGACGCCGAGCTCCTCCGCGATGGAACGCACCGGCAGATCGGCGTAGAACCGCAGGACGAGGACCTGACGCTGGGCGTCGGGCAGCTCGTCCAGGCCCTGGGCGACGGCGAGGGACAGCAGGCTGGTGTCCTCACCGGAGGGGTGTGCCGGCTGGCGCAGCGAGGCCAGGCGCTCCCCGATGCGCTCCTGGCGGCGCCGGGCCCGGTGCCAGTCCATGGCGAGGTTGGAGGCGACGACCGCCGCCCACGCCGAGACGTCCCGTGGTGCCTCGCGGCCGCTCGCGGCCCGCTCCAGCAGCCGCAGGCGCACCTGCTGCACGCCGTCCGGCAGGTCCGACTGCGGCACCCCGCCCAGCGCGAGCACTGCCCGCACCCGGCGCTCCTGGGCCGCGTCCAGGGGATCCCCGACATCACCGTGAACGTCGCCCCCCTGGCCGCGGCGCGCCATTCTGCGCAGCACAGCCACCCCTCTCCTTGCCGCGTTTCCCCTTGGACGCCCGGACGGGCCGAAACGTTCGGCCCCGCTTCGGGCAGTCATCAGTGGCATAGGTCATAGAGGCCCCGTCCCACCAGGCGGGCACAAGCCCAAAAGATTGGACACAGGGGCCCAGGTGCCCCGCATGATGGAAAGGCCCCGGTCAGGGACGGGGCGCTCGCACACCACGTAAAGGAGTCGTCGTGAGGGTCGGAATCGTCGGAGCCACCGGTCAGGTCGGCACGGTCATGCGCAGGATCCTCACGGAGCGCGACTTCCCGGTGACGGAGCTGCGGCTGTTCGCCTCGGCCCGCTCGGCGGGATCGGTCCTGGACGGCGTGACCGTGGAGGACGCGGCCACGGCCGACTACACCGGCCTGGACATCGTCCTGTTCTCCGCGGGCGGCTCGACCTCCAAGGCGCTGGCCGAGAAGGTCGCCGCGCAGGGCCCGGTCGTGATCGACAACTCCTCCGCGTGGCGCCGGGACCCGGAGGTGCCCCTGGTGGTGTCCGAGGTGAACCCGCACGCGATCGCGAGCCGCCCCAAGGGCATCATCGCCAACCCGAACTGCACGACCATGGCCGCGATGCCGGTGCTGAAGCCGCTGCACGAGGAGGCGGGCCTCGAAGCCCTGGTCGTCGCCACCTACCAGGCGGTCTCCGGCTCCGGCCTCGCCGGTGTGGACGAGCTGTTCGAGCAGGTCAAGAAGGTCGGCGAGGACGCGCCGAAGCTCACCCACGACGGCTCGGCGGCCGAGTACCCGGCCCCGGCCAAGTACGTCGCGCCGATCGCGTACAACGTGCTGCCGATGGCCGGCTCGGTCGTGGACGACGGCCTGAACGAGACCGACGAGGAGCAGAAGCTCCGCCACGAGTCCCGCAAGATCCTGGAGATCCCCGGCCTGAAGGTCTCCGGCACCTGTGTCCGCGTGCCGGTCTTCACCGGCCACTCGCTCCAGGTCAACGCCCGTTTCGCCCGTCCGATCAGCGTCGAGCGCGCCAAGGAGCTGCTGGCCGGCGCCCCCGGCGTGGCCCTGACCGAGGTCCCGACCCCGCTCCAGGCGGCCGGTCAGGACCCGTCGTACGTCGGCCGCGTCCGCCGGGACGAGACGGTGGACCACGGCCTCGCCCTGTTCGTCTCCAACGACAACCTCCGCAAGGGCGCGGCGCTGAACGCGGTGCAGATCGCGGAACTGGTGGCGGCGGAGCTGTCCGCCAAGGCGGCCGGCTGAGCGCACCGGCCGCTCTAGCGCTGCCCCGCCCAGGGCCTGCGCACCTCGTAGAGGAAGCAGCCGTACTCGACGGCCCGGACGTGGACGAGTGCCACCTCCGGGTCGTCGAACGCGTTCGTGAGCGCCGCCTCGAAGCCGTCCTCGACCAGACGGCCGCCGAGGATGCGGCCCTCGGCCGAGTAGCGGCGCAGCGTGCGATGCGCGTTCGTGAAGGGGAGGGCGGCGCCGCGCGGCCCCGCGCATTCGGCCGCATGGATGAAGACGGGGCCCTGTTCGTCGTACGCCCCTGGATCGGCGCCCGTCTCCAGGGCCCAGCGGCGCAGCGGTGCGTACGAGACCAGGGCGATGTCCTCGCCGGGGGCACTGCGGCGCAGGCAGCAGCGCAGCGGCGCCCCGCCCGCCTCGTCCGTCACGGCAGCCGTCCCGCGTCCCGCGTCGTCGACGGCACGCAGCTGCTTCAGCACCGGCGCTTCGATGGCTCGTGCAAAGTACGTCGTCATGGGCCCAGGTTCGCGCGCCCCGGCCCCGCCCACCGGCGGTAAACGGACATCGCCATCCGCGCAGGTCGCGTGGAAGGATGGCGGAACCGACACATAACGAGGAGATGACCGCGTGCCTGGCACAAACCTGACTCGCGAAGAGGCGCAGCAGCGGGCGAAGCTGCTCACCGTTGACTCGTACGAGATCGAGCTCGACCTGTCCGGGGCGCAGGAGGGCGACACCTTCCGGTCCGTGACCACGGTGCGCTTCGACGTCGCCGAGAACGGTGCCGAGTCCTTCATCGACCTGGTGGCGCCGACGGTCCACGAGATCACTCTCAACGGCGACCAGCTCGACCCCGGCGCGGTCTTCAAGGACTCCCGGATCGCCCTGGCCGGCCTGCTCCAGGGCCGGAACGTACTGCGCGTCGCCGCCGACTGCGCGTACACCAACACGGGCGAGGGTCTGCACAAGTTCGTCGACCCGGTCGACGACCAGGCCTACCTCTACACCCAGTTCGAGGTGCCGGACGCCCGCCGGGTGTTCGCGTCCTTCGAGCAGCCGGATCTGAAGGCGACCTTCCAGTTCACCGTGCGGGCGCCCGAGGGCTGGACCGTCATCTCCAACTCGCCCACGCCCGAGCCGCAGGACAGCGTCTGGGTCTTCGAGCCGACGCCGCGGATCTCGACGTACATCACGGCGCTGATCGTCGGCCCGTACCACAGCGTGCACAGCGTGTACGAGAAGGACGGCCGGTCCGTCCCGCTCGGCATCTACTGCCGGCCGTCCCTCGCCGAGTACCTCGACTCGGACGCGATCTTCGAGGTCACCCGGCAGGGCTTCGACTGGTTCCAGGAGAAGTTCGACTACGCGTACCCGTTCGAGAAGTACGACCAGCTGTTCGTGCCGGAGTTCAACGCGGGCGCGATGGAGAACGCGGGCGCGGTGACCATCCGCGACCAGTACGTCTTCCGCTCGAAGGTGACGGACGCGGCGTACGAGATGCGCGCCGAGACCATCCTGCACGAGCTGGCGCACATGTGGTTCGGCGACCTGGTCACCATGGAGTGGTGGAACGACCTGTGGCTGAACGAGTCGTTCGCCACCTACACGTCCATCGCCTGCCAGGCGGCCGCCCCCGGCTCGCGCTGGCCGCACGCCTGGACGACCTTCGCCAACTCCATGAAGACGTGGGCCTACCGCCAGGACCAGCTGCCGTCCACACACCCGATCATGGCGGAGATCAACGACCTGGACGACGTGCTGGTCAACTTCGACGGCATCACGTACGCCAAGGGCGCCTCCGTGCTGAAGCAGCTCGTCGCCTACGTCGGTGAGGACGAGTTCTTCCGCGGTGTGCAGGCCTACTTCAAGCGGCACGCGTACGGCAACACCCGCCTGAGCGACCTGCTGACCGCCCTGGAGGAGACCTCCGGACGGGACCTGAAGACCTGGTCGAAGCTGTGGCTGGAGACGGCCGGGATCAACGTCCTGCGCCCCGAGATCGGGACGGACGCGGACGGTGTCGTCACCTCCTTCGCGATCCGCCAGGAGGCGCCCGCGCTGCCCACGGGCGCGAAGGGTGAGCCGACGCTGCGCCCGCACCGGATCGCGGTCGGCCTGTACACGATGGACGACGAGGCGGGGAAGCTGGTGCGCCAGGAGCGCGTCGAGCTGGACGTGGACGGCGAACTGACGGCCGTACCGCAGCTGGTGGGGCGGCAGCGCCCGGACGTCGTCCTGCTCAACGACGACGACCTGTCGTACGCGAAGGTCCGCCTCGACGAGCAGTCGCTGGCCTTCGTCACCGAGCACCTCGGCGACTTCGAGTCGTCGCTGCCGAGGGCGCTGTGCTGGGCGTCGGCCTGGGACATGACCCGGGACGCGGAGCTCGCCACCCGTGACTACCTCTCCCTCGTCCTCTCCGGCATCGGCAAGGAGTCGGACATCGGCGTGGTGCAGTCGCTGCAGCGGCAGGTGAAGCTGGCGATCGACCTGTACGCCGACCCGGCCGCCCGCGAGACGCTGCTGGCCCGCTGGACGGACGCCACGCTGGCGCACCTGCGCGCCGCCGAGGCGGGCAGCGACCACCAGCTCGCCTGGGCGCGCGCGTTCGCGGCCACCGCGCGGACGCCGGAGCAGCTGGATCTGCTGGAGGCGCTGCTGGACGGCTCGCAGACCGTGCAGGGGCTGGTCGTGGACACGGAGCTGCGCTGGGCGTTCGTCCAGCGGCTCGCGGCCGTCGGCCGCTTCGACGAGGCGGAGATCGCGAGCGAGTACGAGCGTGACCGGACGGCGGCCGGCGAACGCCACGCCGGCACCGCCCGGGCCGCCCGGCCCACGCAGGAGGCGAAGGCGGAGGCCTGGACCTCGGTCGTCGAGTCCGACAAGCTGCCGAACGCCGTGCAGGAGGCGGTCATCGGGGGCTTCGTGCAGACCGATCAGCGGGAGCTGCTCGCGCCGTACACCGACAAGTACTTCGCGGCCCTGAAGTCCGTCTGGGACTCCCGCTCGCACGAGATGGCCCAGCAGATCGCGGTCGGGCTGTACCCGGCGGTGCAGGTCTCCGAGGAGACCCTCGCGAAGACGGACGAGTGGCTGTCGTCGGCGGAGCCGAGCGCGGCGCTGCGGCGGCTCGTGTCGGAGTCCCGCGCGGGCATCGAACGAGCGCTGCGGGCGCAGGCCGCGGATGCGGCGGCTCAGGGGTAACCCGCTGCCGGCCGGCCCGGTCGGGGCGCCCACCGAGTGCGGCTCGGGGGCGCCCCTTCGCAGGGGCGTCCTACGACACGACGATCGCGGGGCTGTGAGCCTGCCCGAGCTCCCCGCAGCGGCCCAGCCCCGCAGCCGCCCCGGCCCCGGCGGGGTCTGACGTCGGGGGCGAACGGCACCAGCCCTCGCCCCCCGGCCCCGGGCACACCACGACACCGGCCCTCACCCCAACCCGGCCGCCACCTCGCGGAGCGCCCCCAGCACCTTCCCCGCGGCGCCCGCCTCTCCGCCCTTCCGCACCGCCGCCAGTACGTGCCGCCGCGGCTGCTCCGCCGTCAGTTCCCGCATCACGACGCCCTCCCGTCGCGCCGCCACCGTCCGGGGCACCAGGGCCACGCCCATCCCCGCCTCCACCATCGCCAGGATCGCCGTCCATCCGGCCGCCGAATGCCCCTGCACCGGCCGGAATCCGGCCGCCTCGCAGGCTCCCCTGGTGATGTCGGACCAGGGCCCGCTTCCCCCGAAGATCCACGGCTCGGCGGCGAGGTCGGCGAGCCGTACCTCCTCGGCGCCCGCCAGCGCGTGCCCCCGGGGCAACGCCAGGTCCAGCGGGTCCGACAGCAGCCGTACGACGGTGAAGCGCCCGTCCGCGGCGGTCGGCGCCTGCGCGGCCAGCGACAGGGCGACGTCCACCTCTCCGGCGGCCAGCAAGTCGTACGCCTCCCCCGCCTCGGACTCCCGCACCCGCACGGTCACCCCGGGGTGCGCCCGGCGCAGCGCCCGCACGGCCGCTACGACCAGGGCCGGCACGGCGGTCGAGAAGGCCCCGACCCGCACCTCACCGACCTCCCCCCGCACATAGGCCGCCAACTCCGCGTCCGCCCGCTCCAGTTGCTCGAACACCGCCTCGGCGTGCCGCAGCACCAGCCGGGCCGCGTCCGTGAGCCGCACCCGCCGCCCCTGGGCCTGAAGCAACGGCACCCCCAGTTGCCTGGACAGATTCGTCAGTTGCTGCGAAACCGCCGAGGGAGTCATCCGCAACGCCTCGGCCGTCGCGGTCACCGTCCCCCGTTCCCGCAACGTCCGCAGGATGTGCAGCTTCCGGATGTCCCACTCGGCCATGAGACGCAAACCTACAGCTCAGCACCGCCGGTCCCCGGCCCCCAGCACGACCCCGCCCACGATCAGCGCCATGCACAGCATCTGCCCCCATCCCGTGCCCTCCCCGAGCAGCGCCCACGACAGCAGCGACACGCACACCGGTTGCAGGTAGTAGACGACCCCGGCACGCGCCGCCCCGACCAGCGCGATCGCCTTGTTCCAGGCGAGGAAGGCGACGGCGGACGAGGCGACCCCGACGTAGAGAAGCGGCAGCACGGTGCCGTACGAGGGCTCGAAAGCGCCCTGCACGGCGAGACTCACGCCCTGCGCGGGCAGCAGCAGCACCGCGCCGACGAGGAAGGTGGTGAAGAGGAAGCCCGCACCGCCCAGTTCGGCGGGCTTGCGCCGCAGCAGCGCGCTGTACGCGGCGAAGCAGCAGGTGGCGACGGTCATCCAGGCGGCCCCGGGCCCGAACCCGGCGCCCGCGCCCACCAGCAGCAGTGCCCCCGCGCAGGCGATCAGCAGTCCGGCGACCCGGCGCCCGCCGAGCCGTACGCCGCTCGCGCGCTCGCCCAGCGCCATCAGCACCGGCGACGCCGCCATGATCATGCCCATGGTGGCGGCGGGGGTGGTGCGGCCGGCCTCGTTGACGAAGGTGTTGTAGAGGGTGACGCCGAGCAGCGAGGCGAGCAGCACGAACCCGGCGTTCCGGTGGATCACCCGGCGCTGCCGCCAGGCCTGCCGGGCCCCCAGCGGCGCGACCACCACGAGCGCCACCACCCAGCGCCAGAACGCGTGCTGGACGGGCGGGACGCTGTCGTGCAGGGCACGGGAGGTGACGAAGCTCCCGGACCAGACGAGGGTGGCGAGAGCGGCGAGCGCGAGTCCGAGCGCCGGCCCGGCACTCGCCGGGATCGACGCCCTGAGCGCCGTACCGCGCGTGCGTGTCGCGTCACTGGAGGTCTGGTCGGAGGCTACGGCCACGGAGGTCCTTCCACTGGGCGGTGATCAGGTCGCTTCCACCGTCCCAGCGAGGCATCCGTCAGGTCCATCGAATCTTTTCGATGATTTCCTTCAGCAAATCCGAACAGTGGCGCCGAGTCATCCTCTCGACTCCGGGCAGCTCACGTGGGAGCCGTTTCCTTGCGGCCGCCGCACCCCGCACCGATACTCCCTCCATGACCTCGAACCCCGGCCCCTCCGCCGCACCGGGGGACCCGGTCGACGTCATCGTCGAGAAGTGGGCCGCCGTACGCCCCGACCTGGACACCAGGGCGATCGAGGTCTTCGGCCGCATCCACCGCCTCGCGCGCACGATGGACGACCGGATGCAGAAGGCGCTCACCCGCTTCGGTATCTCCCGTGGCGAGTTCGACGTCCTGGCCGCCCTGCGCCGCGCCGGCGAGCCGTACACCCTCTCGCCACGCCGGCTCTCGGCCACGCTGATGCTGACCACCGGCGGCATGACCGGCCGCCTCGACAAACTGGAACGAGCCGGCCTCCTGCGCCGCTCCCCCCACCCCCACGACCGCCGCGCCCTCCAGGTGACCCTCACCGAAGAGGGTCTCCGCCTCGTCGAGGACGCGGCGGGCGTCGCCATGGCCGTCCAGACGGCGGCCCTCTCGGCCCTCACGGACGAACAGGCCGGTCAACTGTCGGACCTGCTGCGGGAGTTGCTTGCGGAGGCGGACACCGAGGGCCAGTAGGGCGGGTTCAGCCGATGTGGGCCCTCAGGGCTGCCTCGATCCTGGCCGGGGTGGCGGAGCCGGCCGCCCAGGCGACGTAGCCGTCGGGGCGGACCAGGAGCGCCGTGCTGCGGGCATCCGTCCAGTGGCTCACCGTCAGGCGGTCGGCGCGGGGTGCGGGTCCCGGCTCGTGGGGCTCCGGGGTGATCAGGAGGAAGCGGCCGGTGCGCAGGGCCTCGTAGAGGCGGCCGGTGGTCAGGCGCGCGTCGGGGGCGCGGCGGCCGGTGAGGGGGTGGACGCCGCTCGGAGCGGGATAGCGGTAGCCGATGCCGGAGATCTGGGCCAGGGCCTTGCTGCGGGCGGGCCGGGCCGCGTTGACGAAGGCGGAGACCAGGGCGCGAGCGGCGCGCAGGACGGGGTTCTGCGCCCGGGCCAGGCGGACCAGGCCGCCGCTGCTGCGCAGCACCGCCTTGCCGACGGGGTGACGCTCGCTCTGGTACGTGTCCAGCAGCCCCTCCGGCGCCCAGCCGTGGACGGCCGCGGCGAGCTTCCAGCCGAGGTTGGCAGCGTCCTGGAGACCGGTGTTCATGCCCTGACCACCGGCCGGGGAGTGGACGTGCGCGGCGTCACCGGCGAGGAAGACCCGTCCGACCCGGTAGCGCGGCACCTGCCGCTCGTCGCTGTGGAAGCGGGACAGCCAGCGGGCGTCGTGCATGCCGTAGTCGCTGCCCAGGGCGCGGCGGGTGACGTCCCGGACCTCGTCGAGGTCGAGAGGGGCGTCGTCGGGGACCTCATGGCGGCGGTTCCAGCCCATCACGCGGTACCAGCCGTCACCGAAGCTCGCGATCATCGCGAAGGCGTCGCCCGCGCCGTTGACCGTGAGCACGCTCTCGGGCCTCTCGGCCAGCCGGACGTCGGCCAGGAAGAGGGACTTGATGACGGAGACGCCCGGGAAGGGCAGGCCGATCGCCGCCCGCACGGCGCTGCGGTGGCCGTCCGCGCCGACGACGTACGCCGCGCGGTGGGTCACGACCGCGCCGTCCGCACCCCGCACGTCCACGTCGACGCCGGTGCCGTCCTGCCGCAGGCCCACGACCTCGCTCTCGTACGCGAACCGCGCGCCGTGCTCGCGTGCCCGCCGTTCCAGCAGGCGCTCCACCTCGTACTGCGGGGTGATGAGCAGGTACGGGAAGCGGGAGGGGAGCGTGCTCAGGTCGAGGGAGAGACGGCGGAAGAGGCGCAGTTCGGTGAGGGTGCCGCCGGTGGCGATCAGCGGGTCGGCGAGGCCTCGGGCGTCGAGCTGCTCCAGGGTGCGGGCGTGGACGCCGAACGCCCGGGAGAGGTTGCTGATGCCGTGGGGGCGCCGTTCGAGGACGGTGACGGGGACCCCCGCGTGGGCGAGGTCGCCGGCCAGGAGGAGGCCGGTGGGGCCGGAGCCGACGACGATCACGGAGCCGGGGGTCCGGGGGGCGCCGGGGGTCTCGGCGGGGGCTGCGGTGCCGTTCATGGTGGCCTCCAGATGCCAATGCCAACAGGTGTTGGTCAACGCTTGTTGGCAACGGTAGAGCGGGGTACGGTGGAGTGTCAACGGGTGTTGGCCTACACTCGTTGGCATGCCGCACACCCCGCCCGCGTCACCGGCCTCCCCCGCCCCCCGCCGCTCCGACGCCACCCGCACCGCCATCCTCGACGCCGCCCGCGAGCGCTTCGCGGCCGAGGGGTACGAGCGCGCCACCATCCGGGCCATCGCGAAGGACGCGAGCATCGACCCGTCGATGGTCATGCGCTACTACGGCAACAAGGAGGGCCTCTTCGCGGCCGCCGTCGCCATCGATCTGAAGCTTCCCGACCTGACGGCGGTGCCGCCCTCCGGCGTCGGCCGCGCCCTCGTCTCCCACTTCCTCGACATGTGGGAGGACAACGAGGTACTGACCGCCCTGCTGCGGGTCGGCACGACCAATCAGGCCGGGGCCGAGCGGATGCAGGAGATCTTCCGGGAGCAGTTGCTGCCGGTCGCCCAACAGATCTGCCCCGATCCCGAGCAGGTCCCCACCCGGGCCGCGCTGTGCGCGATGCAGTTGCTCGGGCTGGCGCTCACCCGCTACGTCCTGCGGATTCCCCCCGCGACAGCGCTCGTGCGCCCGGAGATCGTGGCCTGGCTGGCGCCCACCATCCAGCGTTACCTCACCGCGCCGAGCCCCTGAGCACGACAAGCCACAGCCCGCCCCCGGCATCGACGCCGGACCGCCGGACCCGACTCCGGTACCCATCACCGTCGGCCCGCCGGCCCGTCGGCCCGCCGGCCCGGCTCCGGCGTAGGCCCCAGGACCGGCGCAAGGCGGCCGGACATGCCGAAGGCGCCGGCCTCGTCGACGTACGGAACGTACGACGGGGACGGCGCCTTCGGGAAGTGCGGTGGGGGGGCGGAGCCCGGTGGTCAGGCCTTCGCGTCGGCCTTGGTCGTGATGTTGGAGGTCGTCGTGTCCTTCTGCTTGTGGGACTTGTCCAGCACCATCACCAGGCCCGCGATGACCCCGAAGATCACGATCGGGGCGATCACGAACCAGCCCAGCGTCTCGATGACGCTCAGGCCCGTGCCGGGGTCGTCGCCGTCGTCACGCGTCAGCGCGAGCGCGGGGGACGACATGAGCAGCATCATCAGCGTCGTACCGGCAGCCAGGGCGCCGGCGCGCAGGGCGTTCTTCTTGTCCACGGTGCCAAAAGTACCGAACGCCGGGCAGGGCCGCGCGTCCGGGGTGCCGTAACGGGCTCGGGCCGCGAGGCGCCGCCCCTCCGGCGCGCCCCGCGACTCACCCGCTCCCCTCGTCCCCCCGTCCGGCGTCGTCCCTCTCCGCCCTCAGCACCTCCATCAGCGAGCGCAGCCGCGCCGAGGACGCCAGCCCCTCCAGGGTCACCGCCCGGCCCGCCGCGTCGGCGATCGGCAGCCGCCAGTTCGGATACTCGTCCCACGTCCCGGGCAGGTTCTGCGGCCGCCGGTCCCCCACCCCGTCCGGCAGCCATACGCCGATCATCCGGGCCGGCGTGCGCAGCAGGTAGCGGTGGACGGCCTGGACCTCGGCCTCCTCCTCCCCCGTTCCCCGGCCTCCGCCCGTGCCCCGCAGCAGGCCGAGCCGGGTGAGCAGGGCGAGCCACTCCCCCGTGTCGGCGGCGGCCGCCGCGCGTTCGGCGTCCAGCGAGCCGGCGAGGAGGCCGAGCCGGTCCCGGAGTTCGACATGCTCGCCGGTGAGCCGGGCCGCGGTCGGCGGCAGGTCGTGGGTGGTGGCGGTGGCCAGGCAGTCGGCGCGCCAGCTGTCCGGCGGCAGGGGGCGGCCGTCGCCCGCCCAGTCCCGCTCGAACCACAGCACCGAGGTGCCGAACACCCCCCGCTCCCGCAGTGCTTCACGGACACCGGGCTCCACGGTCCCCAGGTCCTCGCCGATCACCATCGCCCCGGCCCGTGAGGCCTCCAGCACCAGTACGGCGAGCATGGCCTCGGCGTCGTAGCGGACGTACGCCCCCTCCGTGGGCGGCAGCCCCACCGGCACCCACCACAGCCGGAACAGGCCCATGACGTGGTCGATGCGGAGCGCGCCCGCGTAGCGGAACAGACCTCGGAGCAGGCCACGGAAGGGTGCGTACCCGGACTCGGCCAGCCGGTCCGGGCGCCAGGGCGGCAGGCCCCAGTCCTGGCCGCGGGCGTTGAAGGCGTCCGGTGGTGCGCCCACGGACATCCCGGCGGCGAAGTACCGCTGCTGCGCCCAGGCGTCGGCACCCCCGGGATGCACGCCGACCGCGAGGTCGTGCACGATCCCGACCGGCATCCCCGCCTCGCGCGCGGTGCGCTGGGCGGCGACGAGCTGGGCGTCCGTGAGCCAGGCGAGCCGGGAGTGGAAGTCGACGCGGTGCATCAACTCCCGCCGGGCGCGCGCGGTTTCGGCGGACCGCGGGTCCCGCAGTCCGGCCGGCCAGGTGTGCCACTCGGGCCCGTGCACCTCGGCCAGGGCGCACCAGGTGGCGTGGTCCTCCAGGGCCTCGCCCTGTTCGGCGAGGTAGTCGCAGTAGGCGGCGCGTCTGCCGGGCCCGAGGGGGACCTCGCCCGCCAGCTCCAGCGCCTCCCGCTTCAGTTCCCACACGGCGTCCCGGTCGATCAGCGCACCCTTCTCCAGTACCGCCTCCCGCAGCCGTTCGGCCCGTTCGGCCAGGGCGCCCACCCGCTCACGGTCGCCGGCGTAGGCGTACTCGGGGACGGCCTCGACGCGCAGATGCGCCGGGTCGGGGAAGCGGCGGGAGGAGGGGCGGTAGGGCGAGGGGTCGGTGGGCGCACCGGGTACGGCCGCGTGCAGCGGGTTGACCTGGATGAACCCGGCGCCGAGGGAACGCCCGGCCCAGGCGGCGAGTTCACCGAGGTCGCCGAGGTCGCCCATGCCCCAGGAGCGTTCCGACAGCAGGGAGTAGAGCTGGACCAGCAGTCCGTACGAGCGCGTCGCCGGTGTGGGCAGCCGGGACGGGGCGGCGATCAGATGGGCGTCGGCGGCGCGGCCGTCGGGTGCGGTGACGGTGAGGCGGTGGACGCCGGGCGGCAGGTGCTCGGCGGAGTCGCGGGTCTCGCCCTGCTCGGTCTCGACCCGCAGCCGGGTGCCCTCGGGCAGTCCGGCGAGAGCGTCCGGCGCGGCGCCGCCCCAGCCCACGACGGTCGGCGGCAGCAGCCGCTCACGCAGTTCCGTGCGGCGGGCGGCGAGCGCGGCGCGGGTGGCCTCGGGCGTGCCCGCGTCGACCCCGAGCGCGGTAAGGGTCCGGGTGAGCGCGGCGGCCGAGGCGGCGACCGTGCGGCCCGCGGAGGGGCTGTAGGAAGGGGCGACGCCGTACGACTCGGCGAGCCGGCACAGCTCCTCGGCGGGGGTTTCGTCCGGCCGCGGCACGGTCATCGGCGACCTCTCGCTGCCGACGTCCGCGGCGCGGTCATCCGCGGGCCTCTCACGGCCGGCGTCAGGGGTGCGGTCCCTCGCGGGACGCCCAGCGCCGCCCTCCACGGTGCGGTCCCTCGCGGGACGCCCAGCGCCGTCCTCCACGGTGCGGTCACTCGCCGGACTCCCAGCGCCGCCCTGCACGGTGCGGTCGCCCGCAGGTCGCCCTCCGGAGGCATCCACGATGCGGTCATCCACCTGCCCCCACCCCCGACGTCCACGCTGCGGTCATCCACGGGCCCCTCCCCCGATGTCCACGGTGGGGGTCCTTCACGGGCCCTCTCGCCCGATGTCCACGGTGCGGTCCACCACGGCCTTGCGCGGCCGGCGTCCGGGCTCGGGTCATCTACGGCCTCGAGAAGTCGGCGTCCGGGGCGGCGAGCGGCGGCTCGCTGGTGAGGGGCTCGGCGTCGGGCAGCGGGGGTTCGCTGGTCAGGGGTGCCTCGGTGCAGGCGCCCTCCGCGCTGAAGACGCACACATGTGCCAGATCCGGGTCGCCGGCATGCTCCCTCACGGGGTCCCGGTCCGCGGACTGCACGGCCTGGCGCGGGAACGGCGTGCGTTTGGAGCGGTGCGTGTTCCGGGGCGGGGAGCTGCGTTTGGAGCGGGCACCGCTCCCGGTGCGGGGCGTGTCGTCGGAGAGGGCGGACAGCAGCAGGTGTGCCGATGCGGCCACGGGAGCCTCCTTGTCGGTTCGAGTGGGTCATCGCAGCCCTACCCAGTGAGCGCGAGGCCAGACGCCCTCACGACGAAGAAGGTCCTTCTCATCACATTCCGTGCGCACGCGCTCTCTCCAGGTTCTGGCAATCCACACATAACGGCCAACGTCGTTGACACTCCCCTCTTCGGATGGTGGGCTCGATCTCTCCCTGACGCGGACATGGGAAGAAACGGAACCGGACCGGTGACGGCGAGGAGGGCGTGTGCGGCTGCGGCACGGACGGGGGGCGGTCGCGCTGGCGCTCGTCGTGGCGGCGGGTACGGGTACGGCGGGAAGCGAGTTCCCGTCACCGGAGCGACCGGAACCACTGACATCACTCCAGTCCCCTGCGTCACTGAAGTCATGGTCGTCACTCACGCCCCCGCCCTCACAGGAGCCCCATAGGGCCCCGACCCCCCACACCCCTGCCCGGCAGACCCCCGCCACCCGCGCCAAGTCCCCCTCCCCCTCCCCCTCCGTCTGGCCCCGCCCCCAGTCCCTGCGCCTCACGGGCACCCCGGCCACCGTCACCGACGTCGTCGCCCTCCGGACCGGCCCGGGAGCCGACCCGTACGCCCTCCAGGCCCTGCGCACGCTGCTGCGGCAGGCGGGCGCCCGCCGTATCGCCGGCACCGGCGACCCCGTCCCGCCGGGCGCCCTCGTCGTCCGCGCCGGTACGCAGGACGCCGGCCGTGACCTCCCTTCCGGCGGCTACCGGCTCACCGTCGACGGCGGCACCGTCACCCTCTCCGGCACCGGCCCGGACGGCCTCTTCCACGCCGTGCAGACCCTGCGTCAGCTCCTGCGTCCGGACGGCACGTTCGCGGGCGCCGTCGTGCGCGACTGGCCCGGCACCGCCGTACGCGGCACGGCGGAGGGCTTCTACGGCGCACCGTGGACCCGCGAACAGCGGCTCGCACAGCTGGACTTCATGGGCCGCACCAAGCAGAACCGCTATCTGCACGCTCCCGGCGCCGACCTCTACCGGCAGGCGCGCTGGCGTGAGCCCTACCCGGCCGGGCAGCGGGCGGAGTTCCGGGAGCTGGCGGAGCGCGCGCGGCGCAACCACGTCACCCTCGGCTGGGCGGTCGCCCCGGGGCAGGCCATGTGCCTCTCCTCGGACGCGGACGTGCGGGCGCTCTCCCGCAAGCTGGAGTCGATGTGGGCGCTGGGGTTCCGGGCGTTCCAGCTCCAGTTCCACGACGTCAGCTACAGCGAGTGGCACTGCGAGGCGGACGCGGAGCGGTTCGGGTCGGGACCTGAGGCGGCGGCACGGGCACACGCGCGCGTGGCCGACGCCGTCGCGCGGTACCTGGCGGACCGCCACCCGGACGCGCCGGCGCTCACCGTGATGCCGACCGAGTACTACCAGGACGGCGCCACCGCCTACCGGCGTGCGCTCGCGGGCGCGCTGGACACGGATGTCCAGGTGGCGTGGACGGGCGTGGGCGTGGTGCCGAGGACCATCACCGGGCGCGAACTGGCCGCCGCGCGCGAGGCGTTGCGGCATCCGCTGGTCACCATGGACAACTACCCGGTCAACGACTACGCCCAGGACCGCCTCTTCCTCGGCCCCTACACCGGACGTGAGCCCGCCGTCGCCACCGGTTCGGCCGCTCTCCTCGCCAACGCGATGCAACAGGCCGAGGCCTCCCGCATCCCCCTGTTCACCGCCGCCGACTTCGCCTGGAACCCGCGCGCCTACCACCCCCAGGACTCGTGGCAGGCGGCCCTCGCCGACCTCGCGGGTGGCGACGAGCGCCGGGCGCGGGCCCTGTCCGCCCTCGCGGGCAACGACGCGTCCTCGGTGCTGGACGGCGAGGAGTCGGCGTATCTGCGACCGCTGATGGAGGCGTTCTGGCGGACGCGGACGACCGCGGACGACAGCGCCGCCGCGGACCTCCGCGCCGCCTTCACCGCGATGCGCGAAACCCCGGCCCACCTCTCCGGCACCCCGCTCGCCCTCGAAGTCGCCCCGTGGACAGAGCAGTTGGCCCGCTACGGCGACGCCGGCACCGCCGCGCTCGACATGCTCGAGGCGCAGCGCACCGGCGACCCGGCGGCGGCCTGGACGGCGTACCGCACCCTCGGCGCGCTGCGTGAGCGGCTCGGCGCGGCGCGGGTGACGGTCGGCGAGGGCGTGCTGGACCCCTTCCTGGCGCGGGCGCGGCAGGCATACGAGAGCTGGGCCGGTATCGGCGCCGAGCCGGACGCGAACCGGGGTGGCGCGGGCGACGGCCGCACCGTCAGCTTCCCGCGCACCCGCACCCTCAGCACGGTGACCGTCCTGGCCGACCCCGGCACGCGCGGCACCGTCGAGGCCCGGGTGCCCGGCGACGGCTGGCGGCACGTCGGCGCGCTGGACGACTCGGGCGCCACCGAGCTGCCCGCTCCTCTGCGTGCCCAGGCCCTCCGCGTCACCGGCCCGGCACCCGCCCGGATACGGCACCTGGTGCCCTGGTTCGCCGACGCGCCGGCGGCCGGGCTGGAGCTGGCGGACCGCACGGACGCGGAGATCGGCGGGACCCGGCGGCTGACGGCCCGGCTGGACTCGCTGCGGCCTGCCGACGTGCGGGGCCGTCTGACCGCCGAGGCGCCGAAGGGCATCGAGATACGCGTTCCGGACGGCACGCTGCGGGTGCCGCGCGGCGCGTCGGTCGAGGTGCCGGTCGAGGTGACCGTGCCGGAGGGGACGCCGATGCGGTCGTACGACGTCCGGCTGGCGTTCGGGAAGGCGTCGCGCACCCTGACCGTGCGCACCTTCCCGCGGACCGCCGGTCCCGACCTGGCCCGGACCGGCACCGCCCGGTCCTCCGCCGACGAGACACCCGCCTTCCCCGCGTCGGCGGCGAACGACGCGAACCCGGGGACACGCTGGTCGTCACCGGTGGAGGACGGCGCCTGGTGGCAGGTCGAGCTGGCCGCGCCGGTGCGGCTCGGGCGGGTGGCGCTGCACTGGCAGGACGCCCACCCGTCGGCGTACCGGATCGAGGTCTCGGCGGACGGCCGCCACTGGCGCACGGCCGCGGTGGTGCGGAACGGACGCGGCGGCCACGAGGACCTGCGGATGGACGAGCGGGACGTGACGCACATCCGCGTACAGGGCGAGAAGCGCGCGACCCGCTACGGCTACTCCCTGTGGTCGGCGGAGGCATACGCGGTGGCCGAGGACTGAGCTCCGCATCCGGCAGGCTCACTTCCGCATCCCGGACCCGCCCACTATTCACTCAGTACATGTACTCAGTACATAATGAGGGTCATGAGCACCCGCCACCTCCTGCTCGGGCTGCTCGCGACGGGTCCCAGCCACGGCTACGACCTCAAGCGACGGCATGACGAGCGCTTTCCCCAGGCCCGCCCGCTGGCCTACGGGCAGGTGTACACCACCCTGCAACGGCTGGTCCGTGACGGACTGGCCGAGGTCGACGGCACCGACGCCGACGGGGGCCCGGAGCGCACGCGGTACCGCCGCACGGCGGACGGAACGCGTGAACTGACCCGCTGGGCGGGCGAGATCGCACCGCCCGCCCCCTTCGTGACCAACGAGATCTTCGCCAAGGTCGTCGTCTCGATCCTGTCCGGCGGCGATCCGGAGACCTATCTGCGCGCGCAGCGGGCCGCGCACATGGAGCGGATGCGGGAGCTCACGGCCGTCAAAACCGGCCCGGGAGCGGACCTGTCGACCGTGCTCTCGGCGGACTACGCCCTCAACCACCTCGACGCCGACCTCCGCTGGATGAGCACCACGGCGGCCCGGCTCGGCACCCTGACCGCGGAGGTCCACCCAGCATGAGCAATCCAGAGCCGCTGCTCGCGGCCCGTGACCTCACCAAGGCGCACGGCAGGACCGATGCCCTGCGCGGTGCCTCGGTCGAGCTGCTCGCCGGCGAGATCCTCGCCGTCACCGGCGCCAGCGGCAGCGGGAAGTCGACATTACTGCACTGCCTCGCGGGGATCGTCAAGCCCGACGGGGGTGCGGTGTCGTACGGCGGCGAACGCGTCGACCGGCTGCCGGAGCGGCGGCTGAGCGAGCTGCGGCGCACGCAGTTCGGGGTGGTGTTCCAGTTCGGGCAGCTGATCCCCGAGCTGACCGCCCTCGACAACGTGGCGTTGCCGCTGATGCTGGGCGGCACCGGGCGCGCGCAGGCGCAGGACCGTGCCGGGGAGTGGCTGGAGCGGTTCGGGATGGGCGGGCAGGGGGACCTGCGGCCGGGCGAGCTGAGCGGCGGCCAGGCCCAGCGGGCAGCGCTCGCGCGGGCACTGGTCACCGGGCCGAAGGTGGTCTTCGCGGACGAGCCCACGGGAGCGCTGGACTCGCTGGCGAGCGAGCAGGTGATGACGGTGCTGGCGCGCACGGCCCGGGAGACCGGCACGTCCGTGCTGCTGATCACGCATGACGCGCAGGTGGCGGCGTACGCGGATCGCGAGGTCCGGCTGAGTGACGGGGTCGTCGTCGCGGCGGGGGTGACGGCGTGACGCGTACCGGCCCCGGTGGCATGACGTCCGATCTGCGGCTGGCCTGGCTGCTCACCCGTGGTTCCGGCCTGCGGGAGTGGTGGCGGTCGGGGCTCACCGCGGTCGGCGCGGGGCTGGCCACCGGCTTCGCGCTGGCCGCCGTCGCGATCGCGTCGCTGGAGGGGCAGTACACCGTCGGCTTCGGCAACGGTCTGCTCGACCAGCCGGGGGAACGGTCGGGTGTCGTCCTCGCGCTGGCCCTGCTGCTGATCCCGGTGCTCGGCTTCCTGGGCCAGTGCTCCCGTGTCGGAGCCGTGCACCGGGACCGCAGGCTGGCCGCGCTGCGGCTCGCGGGGGCGGCACCGGCGCAGGTGCGTCGCATCGCCGCGCTGGAGGCGGGGCTCGCCTGCCTGGCCGGGTCCGCAGCGGCTTCGCTCGCCTCCGCCCTGGTGGTGCTGGAGGTGTGGCACCGGCCGCCGGTGACCGTATGGGCCGGGTTCGCCCTCGCAACGGTGGCGGTGCCGGTGCTGGGGGCGCTGGTGAGCGCCCTGGCGCTGCGCCGGGTGATCGCCTCACCCCTGGGCCGGGTGCGCCGGGTGCACACCACCCCGCGCCCTGGGCGCGTGTTCCTGGGGGCGGCCGCGGTGCTCACCGTGCTGCTGCTCACGGGGCTGGCTTCGAACGGGAGCGGGCCTCTCGGGTCGGCGCAGGCGCCACCGACGGTGTTCTTCGCCGTCCTGCTCACCGGTTCGGGCGCTGTCTGGCTGTGCGGCGCCTCGGCCCGGCTCATGGGCACCTTCCTCGCCGCCCGGACGGGCCGCCCGGCCGTGCTGATCGCTGCGGAGCGCCTGCGCGACGACCCCTGGGCCCTGGCCCGTACCCATGCGGCGGTGCTGCTGGTGACGATCGTCGGCACGGGGTTCGTCGGCGTCCGCCAGGCGCTGCTGGACACGCTCGACTCCCCACAGCAGCTGGCCGCGAGCCGCTCGTTCTACACCACCGGCCTGGACCTGACCGCCGCCGCGATCGCGGTCGCCCTGCTGATCACGCTGTCGGCGCTCGCCGTCGGCACCGCGGAGTCCCTCGCCACCCGGCGCCGGGGCCTGGCCGCGCAGGCCGCGGCCGGGGTGCCGCAGGCGGTGCTGGGCCGGGCGCTGCTGCTGGAGACCGCCCTGCCGCTGGCACCGGCGTTGCTGCCCGCGGGCGTCGGCGGCATGGTCATCGGCACCGGCTACGCCGGGCTCGCCGGGAGCGGCTCGCTCCCGTGGGCGGCGCTGCTGGTACCGGTGGGGATGTACAGCGCGTGCCTGCTGGCGGCGGCCGCCTCACTGCCCCTGCTGCGCCGGTCCGTGCGGCCGGGCGAGCTGAGGTACGCCTAGGGCCGGCACGCGCGCCCGCGGGACCGGGGTGGGCGGGAAGCTCCCCGGTCCCGTACAGGCACCCTGCCCGGGACATGCGAAAGCCCGGATCCGTCAGGCGGAAATGCCGTCGATCCGGGCCATGGCGTCGTCCGCGCCGTACGGCTGCAAGTACGGCAGCCAGCGCGGGTCCCTATGCCCGGTCCCGATGATGCGCCAGGCCAGGCCGGTGGGTGGGGCGGGTTTGTGGCGCAGCCGCCAGCCGATCTCGCCGAGATGACGGTCGGCCTTCACGTGGTTGCAGCGGCGGCAGGACGCCACCACGTTGTCCCAGACGTGCTTGCCCCCGCGGCTGCGCGGGATGACGTGGTCGACGCTGGTTGCGACGCCACCGCAGTACATGCACCGGCCCCCGTCGCGGGCGAAGAGCGCGCGGCGGGTCAGTGGAACGGGCCCCCGATAGGGAACCCGGACGAATCGCTTGAGCCGGACCACGCTGGGTGCGGGGACTGTGACGGTCGCGCTGTGCAGGTAGGCGCCGGACTCCTCGAGGCATACGGCCTTGTTCTCGAGGACGAGGATGAGCGCGCGGCGGAGCGGTACGACGCCGAGCGGCTCGTACGACGCGTTGAGGACCAGGACATGCGGCACGGATGCCTCCTTGTACGCCGGCGGCGCGTGGCTCGCGCCGGGACGATCTGCAGTCAGTCTCCCCTCATGCCTGGTGAAAGCGCCACCATGTCCCGGTAACGGGCTGGGAGTGTTTTCGACCACATCAGCTTCCTCCCCAGGCTCCCGGCCATTTCCTCCCCCCTCCTCGCCGGACTGTTCTCCTCACCTGCTGTTCGTCTGCTCTGTACATCCCCCGGCGGACACCGTTCCTCCCTCGAACAGCGCAACGATCCCCACACGGTGCCCCGATAGTGTGGTTGTTCCGCCCGTCCGGTGACCCGTTCGTGACCTTGGACCTGACCGCCGTACCGGGGGCGGACCGTTGCACCTGGAGGTACCCGCCGTGTCGTCCCTGCCCGCCCTGCCGGCCGCCGGACCGTCACCCTCACCGTCCCCGTCCGGGACGGGCCCCTCCGTGCCTTCCCTCCAGGACGCCCAGCAGAGCGCCTCGAACGCGGCCGGCTGGGTGGAGGAGAACTGGTCGACGTGGCTCGCGATCGGGCTGCGGGTGCTGCTGATCGTGGTGATCGCGGCGGTGCTGCGGGTGGTCGTGCGGCGGGCGATCACCAAGCTGATA
Organism: Streptomyces sp. NPDC052023; assembly: GCF_044548465.1. Lineage (NCBI taxonomy): Bacteria > Bacillati > Actinomycetota > Actinomycetes > Kitasatosporales > Streptomycetaceae > Streptomyces > Streptomyces sp. NPDC052023. The sequence continues at coordinate 45,029 of NZ_JBIUBW010000023.1, forward strand.
GAGCGCATGAACCGCACCGCGCAGTCGGTGGACGGCACCGCGATCGGCGGCCTGCTGGTGAACGTGGAGCGCCGCCGTCAGCGCTCCCAGGCGATCGGCTCGGTGCTGCGCTCGGTGGCGAGCTTCGTCATCCTCGGTACGGCCGCCCTGATGATCCTGTCCACGTTCCAGATCGATCTGGCTCCGCTGCTGGCCTCCGCGGGTGTGGCGGGGGTGGCGATCGGTTTCGGCGCCCGCAACCTCGTCACGGACTTCCTGTCCGGCGTGTTCATGATCCTTGAGGACCAGTACGGCGTCGGCGACTCCATCGACGCGGGAGTCGCGTCCGGCGAGGTCATCGAGGTGGGCCTGCGCGTGACGAAGCTGCGGGGCGACAACGGCGAGATCTGGTACGTCCGCAACGGCGAGGTCAAGCGGGTCGGCAACCTCTCCCAGGGCTGGGCCACGGCCGGCGTGGACGTCACCGTGCGCCCCTCCGAGGACCTCGACCACGTCAAGGCCGTGCTCGGCGAGGTCGGCGAGGCGCTGAGCAAGGAGGACCCCTGGAACGAGATGCTCTGGGGCCCGGTCGAGATCCTGGGCCTGGACAGCGTCCTGCTCGACTCGATGGTCGTGCGCGTCTCCGCCAGGACCATGCCGGGCAAGGCGCTCACGATCGAACGCGAGCTGCGCTGGCGCATCAAGCGCCGCTTCGACCAGGAGGGCATCCGCATCGTCGGCGGCCTGCCCGTGCAGCACGAGCAGCCGCCGGCCGATCCGACGGCGGGGATGTCGGCCCCGTCGGCGTTCGCGAGCAGCACCTCTCCGCAGGCGGTCGCGGCGTCCCCGATCGCGCCGCCGACGAGCACGGCCAAGTAGCGCAACGGTCAGGCACGCTCGCTCGTGTGAACGGTCGCCCAGCGGGCGGCCGACGGCAAGGCCGGCCTCGGCGGGCCGCTCCCCGGCCGGCCCCTGCCCCGCCCGCACCACCGCGCCCCTCCCCGGCGACCGCGCCGTCAGCCTCCGTGCGCCCCCGCAGGTAACGACTCCGTTGCCGGGGACGTGCGCTCTTGACGCCCCCTCGCGCCGGGCCTACGGTCCTGCCCAGCAGACAGGAAACCTTCCTAACAGTGGCGGCGCACCACCGCCGCTGCCAAGCCGAGCGGCCGAAAGGCAGGTGCCGAACCCATGGCAGGAACCGCCGGCACCCCGGGCACCCCCCGTGTGCTGCGGGCCATGAACGACCGTGCCGCCCTGGACCTGCTCCTGGAGCACGGCCCGCTCTCGCGCACCCGGATCGGCAAGCTCACCGGCCTGTCCAAGCCGACCGCCTCGCAACTGCTGGCCCGGCTGGAGGCCGCCGGGCTGGTGCTGGTGACCGGGACGAGCGAGGGACGCCCGGGCCCGAACGCCCAGCTCTACGCCGTCAACCCGGCCGCCGCCCACGCCGCCGGCCTCGACGTCACCCCTGAGCGCATCCTCGCCGCCGTCGCCGACATCACCGGCCGTACGGTCGGCACGTACGAGGTCCCCACCCGCGGCCGACGGCCGGCCCAGCCCGTCGTACGCCAGGTCACCGACGCACTCGACGGCGCCGTGAAGGCCGCCGGGCTGGCGCGGGACGACATCCACCGGCTCGTCATCGGCACCCCGGGTGCCTTCGACCCGAACACCGGCCGGCTGCGCTACGCCTCGCACCTGCCGGGCTGGCACTCCCCCACCCTCCTCGACGAACTCGCCGCCGCGCTGCCGATGCCGGTGGAGTACGAGAACGACGTCAACCTCGTCGCCGTCGCCGAGCAGCGGCTCGGCGCCGCCCGCGGGCACGGCGACTTCGTTCTGCTGTGGAACGAGGGCGGCCTCGGCGCCGCCCTCGTACTCGGCGGCCGGCTGCACCGCGGCTGGACCGGCGGCGCCGGCGAGGTCGGCTTCCTGCCCGTCCCGGGCGCGCCTCTGGTCCGCCAGGTCACCAAGGCCAACAGCGGCGGCTACCAGGAGCTGGCCGGCTCCCAGGCCCTGCCGTCGCTCGCCCGCGACCTCGGCGTCCCGGACATCCCCCCGGGCCCGTACACCGAGGCCGCCGCCACGCTGCTGGCTCGCGCGGCCGAGCGGTACGGCGCCGGGGACTCCGGGCCCGGCGCGCGGCAGGCCGGTGAGGGCTCGGGGCGCGGCGTACGGCACAGCGACGCGGACTCCGACCCCCGTGCGTGCCGGGCCGACGCCGGCTCCAGCCGCCGCACCCTCCCGGCCGGCGGCACCCCCGGCACGCACCCCGACGGAAACCCCGGCACCCCCGGCACCTGCAGTTCGCACCCCGGCGGCGACCCCCACCGCCGCCTCCTGCACACCTACGCCACGCGCCTCGCCACCGGTCTCGCCTCGCTCGTCTCCGTCCTCGACCCCGAGCTCGTCGTCCTCAGCGGCACCTCCCTGACCTGCGGCGGCGAGACCCTGCGCGCCCTGGTGCAGGCCGAGCTGGCGGAGCTGGCGGCCGCGCGGCCCCGGCTCGTCCTCGGCGACGTACGCGAACATCCCGTCCTGCGCGGCGCCCTGGAGAGCGCCCTCGCCACCACCCGCGACGAGGTCTTCGACACCTCGCGCTGAGCAGCACCCCGACCCGGCCCGTTCCTCGTCCCCTGCCCTGGGAGGCTTCGCCATGCCCGGAAAGTCCCGAAAAGCGGCCACGCGCTTCACCGTCTCCATAGCCGTCACCGCCGCCACCGTCCTCCTCGCCGGCGCCTGTACCGGCCAGTCCTCCGCCGGCGCGGACGACGATCCCTCCCAGGCCACCACCCTCACCTTCTGGCACGCCTGGAGCGCCCCCTCCGAGGTCGCGGCCGTGAAGTCGCTGATCGCCGGCTTCGAGAAGGCGCACCCCCACATCGACGTGAAGGTCGTCGGCAACATGACCGACGACAAGATCAACCAGGCCCTGCGGGCGGGCGGTACCAACGCGCCCGACGTGATCTCGTCGTTCACCACCAACAACGTCGGCAAGTTCTGCACGTCGGGCGCGCTGGTGGACCTCGACCCGTTCTTCGAGAAGTCCGGCGTCGATCCGGAGAAGACCTTCCCGAAGGCGATGCACGAGTACACCCAGTTCGAGGGCAACCGCTGTGCGGTCCCGCTGCTGGGTGACGCGTACGGGCTCTACTACAACAAGACCGCGTTCGAGAAGGCCGGCATCACGTCCCCGCCGAAGACCTGGTCCGCGTTCGAGTCCGTCGCGAAGAAGCTGACCGTCCCGCGAGGGAACTCGTACAAGCAGCTCGGGTTCATGCCGAACTACCACGGCTGGGAGACCACCACCGAGCACTATCTGGGCCAGTTCTCCCCGACGTACTTCGACGACAACGGCAAGTCCAACGTCGCCAAGGACCCCGCTTTCGAGGCCGCTTTCAAGCTCCAGAAGCGACTTGTCGACTCCCTCGGCGGTTACCGGAAGCTGGAGACCTACCGCGCCACCCTCGGCGACGAATGGGGCCCGAAGCACCCCTTCCACACCGGCCAGGTCGCCATGCAGCTCGACGGTGAGTGGCGCCTGGGCATGGCCCTGGACGCCGACCCGGACTTCGAGATCGGCGTCGCCCCGCTGCCCGTCCCCGACGACCAGGCGGACCAGTACGGCAAGGGCTACATCACCGGCACCATCGCCGGCATCGCCGCCACCAGCGAGAAGCAGAACGCGGCCTGGGAGCTGGTGAGGTACATGACCACCGACACGGACGCGGTCGTGAACTTCTCCAACGCCATCCACAACGTGCCCTCCACGCTCGAAGCCCTGAAGTCGCCCGAGCTGAAGTACGACCCGCGCTTCAAGACGTTCCTGGACATCGCCGCGAACCCGCACTCCACGACCACCCCGGCCTCCGTCAACGGCGGTGTGTACCTCACGACCATCCAGGAGTTCGGCTACCGCTACGAAAGCGGCAAGGAGACCGATCTGAAGGCGGGCCTGGAAAGGACCGCCCAGCAGATCGACACGGACATCGCGCAGGCGAAGTAGCGGCACACCATGACCACCCTGGCAGCCAAACGCCGCAGATCAGCACTGCGCACCGTGGCCTTCCTGTCCCCCTGGCTGATCGGCTTCTCGGTCTTCTTCGCCTATCCGCTGCTCTCGACGGTCTACTTCTCGTTCATGCGCTACGACGGCTTCCGGCCGCCGGCCTGGAGCGGGACGCAGAACTGGACGTATGTCTTCGCGCACTACCCGCTCTTCTGGCCGGCCCTGCGCAACACCCTGTGGCTGGTGCTGGTCATGGTCACCCTCCGGGTGGTCTTCGGACTCGGTGTCGGCCTGCTCATCACGAGGATCAGGACCGGCACGGGCGTCTTCCGCACCCTTTTCTACCTGCCCTACCTCGCACCACCCGTCGCCGCCACCATGGCCTTCGCCTTCCTCCTGAACCCCGGCACCGGCCCGGTCAACTCGATCCTCGAGGGGGCCGGCATCCCGGCACCCGCCTGGTTCGCCGACCCGGACTGGTCCAAACCGGCGCTCACCCTGCTCGCCCTGTGGGGCATCGGCGACCTGATGGTCATCTTCATGGCCGCCCTGCTCGACGTGCCGAAGGAGCAGTACGAGGCGGCGGAGCTGGACGGCGCGTCGGCGTGGCAGCGGTTCCGGTTCGTGACGCTGCCGAACATCTCGCCCATCGTGATGTTCGCGGTGGTCACGGGCGTGATCCAGACCATGCAGTACTACACGCAGCCGCTGGTCGCCGGGAAGGTCGCCTCGGGCGTGATCCAGGGCGCGGGCACGCTGTTCGAGCCCGGCTACCCGGACAAGTCGACGCTCACCCTCCCCCAGCTCGTCTACAACCTCGGCTTCCAGCGCTTCGACTACGGCGCGGCGTGCGTGGTGGCCCTCGTCCTGTTCGCCCTGTCGATGGCGTTCACCGCGCTGCTGATGCGGCGCCGGGGTGGTCTCGTCCAGGCAGGTGACCGATGACCCAGGTACTCGACAAGCCCGTGGTGCTCGGCGCGCCCGTGCCCCGGCGGCGTGCGCTCCTCGAATGGATCGCCGTCCACGCCCTCGGTGTCGCGGCCGCCCTGTTCTTCACGCTCCCGTTCGTGTTCGTGCTGCTGACCTCGCTGATGAGTGACAGTCAGGCACTGAGCCGCGACCTGATCCCGGACACCTGGGAGTGGGACAACTACCGGCGGGTCTTCGGCACGCCGGGCTTTCTGACCTGGTGGCGCAACACCCTCCTCTACGCCGGTCTGGGCACCGTCCTGACCGTGGTGTCGTCCCTCCCGGTGGCCTACGCCCTGGCCAAGTTCCGCTTCCGGGGCCGTCATCTGTCGCTCATGCTGGTGATCTCGATGATGATGCTGCCGCCCCAGGTGGTCGTCATCCCGATGTACCTGTTCTGGGCGAAGCAGCTGGACCTGTCCGGCACGCTGTGGCCGCTGCTGATCCCGATGGCCTTCGGGGACGCGTTCTCCATCTTCCTGCTGCGCCAGTTCCTGATGACCATTCCCGACGAGTACCTGGACGCGGCGCGGGTGGACGGCTGCGGGGAACTGCGGACGCTGCTGAGGGTCGTGCTCCCGATGGCCCGGCCGGGCGTGGCCGCCGTGGCACTTTTCCAGTTCTTCTACGCGTGGAACGACTACTTCGGCCCGCAGATCTACGCCTCCGAGAACCCGGGCGCCTGGACCCTGTCCTACGGCCTGGAGTCGTTCAAGGGCGCGCACCACACCGACTGGAACCTCACCATGGCCGCGACCGTGCTGGTCATGGCCCCCGTGATCCTCGTGTTCTTCTTCGCCCAGAAGGCGTTCGTCGAGGGCGTCACGCTCACCGGAGTGAAGGGTTGACTGGACAGATGAAACTCACCGTGGTCGGCGGCGGTTCGACCTACACCCCCGAACTCGTCGACGGCTTCGCCCGTCTGAGGGACACCCTGCCCGTCGAGGAGCTGGTGCTGGTCGACCCCGCGGCCGACCGCCTGGAGCTGGTGGGCGGCCTGGCCCGGCGGATCTTCGCCCGCCAGGGGCACGCCGGCCGGGTGGTGACCACCTCCGATCTGGACGCCGGCGTCGAGGGCGCCGACGCGGTGCTGCTCCAGCTGCGCGTCGGCGGCCAGGCGGCCCGGCAGCAGGACGAGACGTGGCCGCTGGAGTGCGGCTGCGTGGGCCAGGAGACCACCGGCGCGGGCGGCCTGGCGAAGGCGCTGCGCACGGTGCCGGTGGTGCTCGGCATCGCCGAGCGGGTACGGCGGACCAACCCGGACGCCTGGATCATCGACTTCACCAACCCGGTCGGCATCGTCACCCGGGCCCTGCTCCAGGCCGGGCACAAGGCGGTCGGGCTGTGCAACGTGGCGATCGGCCTGCAACGGAAGTTCGCGGCGCTGCTCGGGGTCGCCCCGGCCGACGTCCACCTCGACCACGTGGGCCTCAACCACCTCACCTGGGAGACCGGCGTCCGGCTCGCAGGAGAGGACGTCCTGCCCAAGCTGCTCACCGAGCACGGCGACACGATCGCCGCGGACCTGCGCCTGCCGCGCGAGCTGCTGGACCGCCTGGGCGTGTTCCCGTCGTACTACCTGCGCTACTACTACGCGCACGACGAGGTGGTGCGCGAGCAGCGCACCAAGCCGTCCCGGGCCGAGGAAGTGGCAGCCATGGAGCGGGAGTTGCTGCGGATGTACGGCGATCCGGCGCTCGACGAGAAGCCGGAGCTGCTGGCCAGGCGGGGCGGCGCCTTCTACTCGGAGGCGGCCGTGGACCTGGCGGCGGCGCTGCTGTGCGGCGCCGGAAGCCCGCACCAGGTGGTGAACACGTACAACCGGGGCACGCTGCCCTTCCTGCCGGACGACGCGGTGATCGAGGTGCAGGCGGCGGTGGGCGCGGGGCAGGGCCCGGCGCCGCTGCCGGTGGCCACGGTGGATCCGCTGTACGCGGGACTGATGGCGAGCGTGACGGCGTACGAGGACCTCGCCCTGGACGCGGCCCTGCGCGGCGGCCGGGAACGGGTCTTCCGGGCGCTGCTCGCGCATCCCCTCGTCGGCCAGTACGAGTACGCCGGCGCCCTGACCGACCAGCTGATCGCACACAACCGGGAGCACCTCGCGTGGGCCTGACCACATGTGTCCTCGCCGTCGACGCGGGCAACAGCAAGACGGACGTCGCGGTGGTGGCGGCCGACGGCAGCGTGCTCGCCACCGCGCGGGGCGGCGGGTTCCGGCCGCCCACCGTGGGGGTCGAGGCGGCCACGGACGTCGTCGCCGAGGCGGTGGAGCGGGTCTTCGCCGCGGCCGGGGTCACCTCCGTCACGCATGTCTCGGCCTGCCTCGCCAACGCCGACTTCCCCGTGGAGGAGGAGCGGCTGACGAGCGCGCTGCACGCGCGCGCGTGGGGCGCGACCGTCGACGTGCGCAACGACACCTTCGCGATCCTGCGGGCCGGGGTGACCGAGCCGCGCGGTGTCGCGGTGGTGTGCGGCGCGGGCATCAACTGCGTCGGTATGCGGCCCGACGGGCGCACCGCGCGGTTCCCGGCGATCGGGCGCATCTCCGGGGACTGGGGCGGGGGCTGGGGACTGGCCCATGACGCGCTGTACCACGCGGCACGCGCGGAGGACGGGCGCGGGGAGCCGACCGAGCTGGCGCGGACCCTGCCCGCGCACTTCGGCTTCGGCTCCATGTACGCGCTGATCGAGGCGCTCCATCTGGAGCGGGTGCCGCTGCTGCGTCGGCACGAACTGACGCCGGTCCTCTTCGCCACCGCCGCCGCCGGCGACCCCGTGGCCCGCGCTCTCGTCGACCGGCAGGCCGAGGAGGTCGTGAGCATGGCGACGGTCGCCCTGTCCCGGCTCGACCTGCTGGACGAGGAGACGCCGGTGCTGCTGGGGGGCAGCGTGCTGGCGGCCCGTCATCCGCAACTCGACGACCGGGTCCGTGACGTGCTGGCGGAACGGGCGCCGAAGGCGGTCCCCCGCGTGGTGACGGCGAGTCCGGTCCTGGGGGCGGCGCTGCTGGGCCTGGACCGGCTGGGAGCGGTGGCCGCGGAGGTGCGGGCGCGGGTGCGGGCCCACTTCGAGGGCTGAGGGGCGCGAGAGGGCGCGCCGGGGGGCGCGCACGTCGCCGGGTTCCATGGGAACCGAACCGATTCCACCGGCGTATTCATGGGCAGGGGGTGCTGCGGGGCTCGCGATCCACCAAGATCCACGCAATGCCGGTGCGGATGTCGGTCCCGGCAGCGATACTTGCGGCGACGGATGACCACGGGGGAGGTCAGGAGTGACACAGACGCCGAAGGGCAGCGCGGCGCCACCGGTGCCGGGCGTGCCCACCCAGCCCACCGTGCCGCCCCGACCGCCCTCCCCCGAACGCCCCGCGCCCGGACCGGCGCCGGCCGCCCTCGCCCCGCGCCGTACGGCGTTCGCCGAGGGCGTGGACCGGTTGCGCGCCGCCGCGACCACGGAGCCGGGGCGGCTGCGCCTCATCGGCGCCCTCCTCGCCCTGCTGGTCGTGGCCTTCGGCGCCGTGTCCGCCTGGCAGGCCACCGACCGCGCGGCCGCCGCCGACGACGTGCTGAACAACAGCCAGCCCCTCAGCTCCGCCGCGGCCGACATCTACCGCTCCCTGGCGGACGCCAACACGGCCGCCTCCAGCGGCTTCCTGGCCGGCGGCCAGGAGACGAAGGCGTCCCGCGAGCGGTACGAGAAGGACATCCGCACCGCTGCCGACAAGCTCGTCCTGGCGGCCGGCAACTCCGACCCGGACTCCCCTGCGGCGGAGACGATCACCCGGCTCAACCGGCTCCTGCCGGAGTACAAGGGCCTCATCGAGCGCGCCCGCGCCAACAACCGCCAGGGCTACCCGCTCGGCGGCGCCTACCTGCGGTACGCCAACGACACGATGCAGACCGAGATGCTCCCCGCGGCCGAGGACCTCTACACCTCGGAGAACGCGCGGCTGCGCGCCGACTACGCGGACGCGACGCCGTACCCCTGGGCGGCGATCGCCCTCGGCCTGCTCGCCCTGGCCGCCCTCGCCTGGGCCCAGCACCGCTCGTTCGTACGGACGAACCGGGTCCTGAACCACGGCCTGGTCGCCGCCACCGCCACCACGACGGCGGTGCTGCTCTGGCTGGTCGTCGGCCACAGCGTGGCCCGCGCCGGCCTGAACGACTCCTACGACCACGGAGTCCGCTCCCTGAACGTGCTGCACGACGCCCGGATCGCCTCTCTGAAGGCACGCGGCAACGAGAACCTCACGCTGGTCAGCCGGGGCGCCGAGACGGTCGAGGTGGGCGGCGAGTTCAAGGACAGGTTCGACGTGGCCTTCCAGGCGTCGATGAAGGACCTCGCCGCGCATCTCGCCGCCGCGAAGGACCTGGCCGACGACCAGGCGGGCCGGCAGCCCGTGCGGACCGCCGCGGGCAGCATGGAGATCTGGCAGGAGCGGCACCAGCAGGCCCGGGACGCCGACGACGCGGGTGACTACCAGGCGGCGCTGAGCAAGATCATCGGCGCCAAGAGCGAAGAACCGACCGGCGAGTGCTTCGACAGCGTCGACCGCAGCCTGGAGACTGCCCTGCAGCACGAGAAGCTGGAGTTCCAGCAGTCCGCGGGCGACGGCCGGAACGCGATGACCGGGCTGCCGGCCGGCGCGGCGGTGCTCGCGGTGCTGGGCGCGGCGGGCGCACTGTTGGGCATCGGCCGCAGGCTTTCGGAGTACCGGTGAAAGGGGGCGTGACGATGCATGCACGACGTTTGCGGGCCAGCCTGAAGGGCTGGGGCGGCGTGGGAGCCATGGCGGTCGTCTGCGTCCTCGCCGTGGCCTTCGCGCTGCTGCTGCCGCACACCCAGCCGCGCGGCGACGGCAGCACGGGCGTCGGCGGCCCCGGCGTGGCCGACGGCCGGCAGGCGAAGGCGGAGACGTGCGAGAACCCCCAGGACCAGAGCCTGCCCCCGTCCGGCGCCGAGGGCGACACGATCGCGGCCGTCAAACAGCGCGGCTATGTCTCGGTCGGCGTGGACCAGAACAGCTACCGCTGGGGCTACCGCGACCCCAACTCGGCCGCCCAGGACGTCGGGCTGGAGGGCTTCGACATCGACCTGGCCCGCCGGATCGCGCAAGAACTGCTCGGCGACCCGGACCGGATCCGGTTCAAGGCCATCCCCACCAACCAGCGCATCCCCGCGATCCGCAGCGGCCAGGTCGACATGGTGGTGCGCACCATGACGATCACCTGCTCCCGGCTGGAGGAGGTCGCCTTCTCCGCGCCGTACTTCCTCACCGGCCAGCAGGTCCTCGCGCCCAACTCCTCACCGGTCACGGGCTACGACGACACACTCGCCGGCAAGCGGATCTGCTCCGCGGCCGGTTCGACGGCGTACGACAACCTGGCGGCGGACCGCAAGTCCGGCAAGCTGCCCGCCTCCGCCGACATCTCCACCACCGTGCCCAACCAGCTCGACTGCCTGGTCCGGCTCCAACTCGGCGAGGTGGACGCGGTGGTGACGGACGGCGCGCTCGCCGCCAGCCAGGCCGCGCAGGACCCGACGGTGGAGCTGAAGGGCGACCGGTTCACCACGGAGTACTACGGCGTGGCGATGAAGAAGGACGCCGGCGATCTGGTACGCCGGGTCAACCGCATACTGGCGGACTACCGCTCGGACGGCGGCTGGAAGGCCTCGTACGACAAGTGGCTGTCCCCGACGCTGGGTAGGGACTCGGAGTCGGCGACCCCGCCGGCGCCGCGCTACAGGTGACCGTCCGGCAGCGAACCGGCAGCACGGACCAGCAGACGAGAGGTGATCGATGGGCGTCACGGGAGCCTCCGGTCCGGTGATGGACCGGGACGAGGTGGACCGTGCGCTGGCGCGGCTGGGCGCGGAGCACGAGGCGATCGAGACCTCGCTGTTCGCCCTCCAGGACCACGCGGGCCGCCGGCTCCTCGAAGGCGCGGAGCTCACCGGCACGACCAAGGAGCGCTGGGCGGCCACGGAGGCGTCGATCTCCCTGTTGTGGGCGTACTTCGACGCGTACAGCGACGCGCTGCGCACCGCCCGTGACATCCGCTCCCGCCGCCGCTGGTCCAGCCGCGAGGACCTGGTGGAGCTGACCGACCTGCTGCGCGGCGAGTCCGTCACGGTCGCCGGCGGCGCCACCGCGACGGCGAACGCGCCGACGCTGCACGGCGCGGGCAAGCTCAGCGAAAGGTTCACCCTGGTCACGCTCGTGGAGCGGATGAACGAGCTGTACGCCGGGTCGCTGGACATGGTCGTGGCCTCCGACGCGGTCTGGTCGGCGCTGCCCGCCCGGATCGATCTGCTCGCCGCCGAACTCCAGCGCACCCGCAGGCTCGCGCACTCCGTCGGCGTGCGCCCCGGCGAGCATCCGGCCGGGGACGACCTGGAGCGCATCACCCGCACCCTGACCCGGCTGCGCGAGCAGGTGGTGTCCGACCCGCTGGCCTTCTGGCTGCGCGCCGAGGGCAGTTCGGCACCGGGCGGTGGCAGGCCGGACACCACGGTGTACGACCGGGAGGCGCGCGCCCTGGAGGAGGTGCGCCGGGAGATCGACGCCGTGCTCGCCGTGCGCAAGGACGCCGAGCAGCGGCTGGTGAAGCTGCGGGACGTGCTCTCGCGCGCGGACCGCACCCTCGCCGAGGCGCGTACCGCGCGCGGGGAGGTGCTCGCGAAGATCGCCGCCACGGAGGTGCCGGTGGTCAGCGGTCCGCCGACCGTGCTGCAGGAGCAGCTGGCGACGGCCGCCGAGTACCGCAGACAGGCTCAGTGGCATCGCCTCTCCCCGCTCCTGGAGTCCCTGGAGCAGAAGGCGGAGGACGAACTGCTGCGCGCCCGCGAGTCGTTGACGGCGGTCACCGCGCCGCTGGCGGTCCGGGCCGAGCTGCGCGGCAGGCTCGACGCGTACAAGGCGAAGATCGCCCGGCACGGCCTGGCGGAGGACCCGCTGCTGATCGAGCGGTACGACGCGGCCCGCCGGATGCTGTGGAGCGCGCCCTGCGATCTGCGGGTCGCCGAGCAGGCCGTGCTGCGCTACCAGCACGCGGCGGCCGAGGTGCTGGGCACCGCCTCGCGGGTGCCGCAGCAGAGCGGTCCGCCGGAGTTCCAGGACCGCCGGGGGGAGTCGCCGTCATGAGTCAGGCACAGCAGAGCTGCCAGCGGCCGGGCTGCGAGGGCAGCTACGAGGACGTCGGCGGCGGTGAGCTGTACTGCGACACCTGCGGCCTGGCGCCGGTGGTGTCCGCGAACGGCATGGTCGGCTCCCCGCCGACCGGGGTCACCGGCGGCGGCAAGGGCTCGGCGGCGAGCGGCAGTTCCCGCTCCGGCTCCCGCGGCAGCTCCCGTACGTCGTCGCAGTCGTCCAAGTCCCGCCGCTCGGTGTCGGGACGCCTCTCCCGCTCGCTGTCGGGCCGCTCCTCGAACCGCTCGGTCTCGGTGCGCAGCTCCGGCTCCACGTCCGGTTCCTCGACCCGCGGACGGCTGGGCGTGGGCCTGGTGCAGGTGCCGCAGGTGCCGCGGCCCGACCCGCGCTCGATGGTGCTCCAGAACCCCGAGGTGCCGGAGCGGAAGCGGTTCTGCTCGCGTTCGGACTGCGGCGCGCCGGTGGGCCGCGCCCGCGGTGACCGCACCGGGCGCACGGAGGGCTTCTGCACCAAGTGCGGGCATCCCTACTCGTTCGTGCCGAAGCTGACGTCCGGCGACATCGTGCACGGCCAGTACGAGGTGGCGGGCTGCCTCGCGCACGGCGGGCTGGGCTGGATCTACCTCGCCGTCGACCGCGCGGTCTCCGACCGGTGGGTGGTGCTCAAGGGCCTGCTGGACACCGGCGACCAGGACGCGATGGCCGCCGCGATCTCCGAGCGGCGGTTCCTCGCGGAGATCGAGCACGCCAACATCGTGCGGATCTACAACTTCGTCGAACACCTCGACCAGCGCACGGGCTCCCTCGACGGGTACATCGTCATGGAGTACGTCGGCGGCAAGTCCCTCAAGGAGATCGCCAACGCCCGCCGCACGCCCGGGGGGCGGCGCGAGCCGCTGCCGGTGGAACAGGCGTGCGCGTACGGCATCGAGGCGCTGGAGGCCCTCGGCCACCTGCACAGCCGCAACCTGCTCTACTGCGACTTCAAGGTCGACAACGCCATCCAGACCGAGGACCAGCTCAAGCTGATAGACATGGGCGCGGTGCGCCGCATGGACGACGACGAGTCGGCGATCTACGGCACGGTGGGCTACCAGGCGCCGGAGGTCGCGGAGGCCGGTCCGTCGGTGGCGTCCGACCTGTACACGGTGGGCCGCACGCTCGCCGTCCTGACCTTCGACTTCCAGGGCTACACGAACGTGTTCGCCGACTCCCTGCCCGACCCCGACAACATCGAGGTCTTCCGGCAGTACGAGTCGTACTACCGGCTCCTGGTCCGCGCCACCGACCCCGACCCCGCCCGGCGGTTCGCCTCCGCGCAGGAGATGTCGGAGCAGCTGACGGGAGTGCTGCGGGAGGTCGTGTCCCTGCAGACGGGGCGGGCGCGACCCGCGCTGTCGACCTTGTTCGGGCCGGAAGTGCGGGTGACGGACACGGAGTTGTTCCCGCGCTCGGCGGGCGAGGTGTCGCGGCTGGGGGCCCGCATGGCCTCCGCACGCCGGGCCACGCCCGTGACCGGGACCACCGCCGGGGGGCCGCTCCCGCCCGGAGGCGCCCCGCACGCCGTCACCGGCGGGACAGGCCTGGTCAAGCCCGTCGGCACCGGTGCCGCCGCCCTCGCCCTGCCCGTGCCCCACGTCGACCCGGGTGATCCCAACGCCGGTTTCCTGGCCGGGCTGATGGCCACCGCGGCGGCCGAGCTGCTCGGCGCGCTCGCCGCCGCGCCCGCTCCCTCGGTGGAGACCCGGCTCCGCCAGATCCGGGCGTGGCTGGAGAGCGGCGACTCCCCGGCCGCGCTGGACGCCCTGCGCGCCCTGGAGGAGGAGCGACCCGACGACTGGCGGGTCGTCTGGTACCGCGGGGTGGCCGCGCTGGCCACCGGCGACCACGAGGGCGCCGCCCTCGCCTTCGACGCGATCTACGACGCCTTCCCCGGCGAGACCGCTCCCAAGCTGGCCCTCGCCCTGTGCGCGGAGGTGCTCGGCCAGCTGGACAACGCCGCCGAGTACTACCGCCTGGTGTGGACGACCGACCCCAGCTTCGTCAGCGCCGCGTTCGGCCTGGCCCGCGTCCAGCTCGCCACCGGCGACCGGCACGGCGCCGTGCGTACCCTGGAGTCGGTGCCGGAGTCGTCCATCCACTACACGGCCGCCCGCGTGGCCGCCGTGCGGGCCCGGCTCCGGCAGCGTACGGCCGCCCCCGGCGACGTACCCTTCCTGGAGGATCTGACCGCAGCCGCCGGGCAGGTCGAGGCGCTGGACGCGTACGGTCTGGACCCGACCCGACGGGAGCAGTTGGCCACGGAGGTGCTCGGCAGTGCCCTGGACTGGATACTCTCCGGTGGCCAGGGTTCCGCCCCTCACACCGCCGGGGGGCGGACGCTGCTCGGCAGCGGCCTGGACGAACGCGGGCTGCGCTTCGGCCTGGAGCGTTCGTACCGCACGCTGGCCCGCCTGGCGCGGGGCGGCGAAGAGAGGATCGACCTGGTGGAACGTGCCAACCGTTACCGCCCCCGGACATGGGTGTAGTTGATGTCGCAGATGCCCCAGCTGTCCGCCTGCCCGAGCTGCGAGGAACCGCTCGAGTCGGGTGACCGTTTCTGCGGTGCGTGCGGATACGACCTGTCCGCCGTGCCGCCACGGCCGGACGACAACCCGACCCTCACCATGAACGGCTCGGGGGCCGCACCGGCCTCCGGCTGGCCCGGCGCCGCCGGCCCGGGCAGTTCCGGCCCACCCCCCGTGACACATCTGCCGGCCGACCTGCCGGGCACGGACTCGGGCGGCTCCCCCCTGTCCCCGGCCGCCGCCGGCCACTCGGAGACAGGCGTGCGGTTCGACCGGCCGGCGGAGCCCGAGGAGTACGCCCTGCAGGCCCCGGACCCGCGGGTCACCGCCGACGCCGCGGCGTGTGCCGATCCCGCGACGGTGTGCGTGGCCTGCCGCGCGGGCCGGGTCGACCACGACGGCTACTGCGAGAACTGCGGGCACGCCCAGCCGCGCGAACGCGACCACATGGAGCAGGAGTCCGGGCCGCTGGCCGCGGTCAGCGACCGCGGCCTGCGCCACCACCGCAACGAGGACGCCTTCGGCATCGGCCGCACCGCTCTGCCCGACGGCTCCGAGGCGCTGGTCGCCGTCGTGTGCGACGGGGTCTCCTCGGCGACCCGCCCGGACGACGCGTCCCTGGCCGCCTCCCGCGCGGCCAGCGAGTCGCTGCTGGCGGCCCTGCCGCTCGGCACGCACCCCCAGCAGGCCATGCACGACGCCATCGTCGCCGCCTCGCACGCGGTCAACGCGCTCGCCCAGGAACCCGCCACGGCCCGCGAGCACCAGCCGCACCAGAACGCCCCTGCCTGCACCCTGGTGGGCGCCGTGGTCACCGCCGGTCTTCTGGTGGTCGGCTGGGTCGGCGACAGCCGCGTCTACTGGGTCCCGGTGGACCGCGGCGCGCCGGCCGCCCGGCTCACCGAGGACGACTCCTGGGCCGCGCAGATGGTCGCCGCGGGCCTGATGAGCGAGGCCGAGGCCTACGCCGACGAGCGCGCCCACGCCATCACGGGCTGGCTCGGCGCGGACGCCTACGAACTGGAGCCGCACACGGCTTCCTTCAAGCCCGACCGCCCCGGCGTCGTGGTGGTGTGCACGGACGGCCTGTGGAACTACGCGGAGGCAGCCGAGGAGATGGCCGGCGTCCTGCCGCCCGACACGGCGGTACGGCCGCTGCACGGCGCCCGCGTCCTCGTCGGTCACGCCCTGGACGGCGGCGGCCACGACAACGTAACAGTGGCCGTCCTGCCGTTCCCCGCACCCTCGCAGGGGGCAGGATCGGCCTGAGGCCACGCGCGGAGGCCTGGGAAGGCTGGGCGGACCGGAGGGGACCGGTCCGCGATTCCGTCGTCGCCCCACCTCTCGTGGGGCGTTCAAGGGGGATTTGAGTACGTATGGCCAATTTCTCGAAATCGAACGTGCCGCAGTTCTCGGTGGACGTGTACCAGAACGAGTACCTCCCGGAGAGCGGCCGGGAGGTCAACGCGATCGTCACGGTGACCGCGACCGGCGGCGGCACCGTCGGAAGCGCCGTCGCGGCTCCCCACCTCTACTCGCCGGGGCAGGGCCCGTCGGCGGCCGTGGCGATCATGGTCGACTGCTCGGGCTCGATGGACTACCCGCCGACCAAGATGCGCAACGCCCGGGACGCCACCGCCGCCGCGATCGACACCCTGCGCGACGGCGTGCACTTCGCGGTGGTCGGCGGTACGCACGTGGCCAAGGAGGTCTACCCGGGCGGCGGCCGGCTCGCCGTCGCCGACGCCACCACCCGCGAGCAGGCCAAGCAGGCCCTGCGCAGGCTCGCCGCCGGCGGCGGTACGGCGATCGGAACCTGGCTGCGGCTCGCCGACCGGCTGCTGTCCTCGGCCGACGTGGCCATCCGGCACGGCATCCTGCTCACCGACGGCCGCAACGAGCACGAGTCGCCGCAGGACCTCAGAGCCTCGCTGGAGGCCAGTGCCGGGCGATTCACCTGCGACGCCCGGGGCGTGGGCACCGACTGGGAAGTGAAAGAAGTCACAGGCATCGCCTCCGCCCTGCTCGGCACCGCCGACATCGTCGCCGACCCGGCCGCCCTCGCCGCCGACTTCACGCGGATGATGGAGACGGCGATGGGCAAGGAGGTCGCGGACGTCGCCCTGCGGCTGTGGACGCCGGTCGGCACGACGATCAGATTCGTCAAGCAGGTCGCCCCCACGGTCGAGGACTTGACCGGTCGCCGCACCGAGGCGGGCCCGCGCGCCGGGGACTATCCCACCGGTTCCTGGGGAGACGAGTCCCGTGACTACCACCTCTGCGTCGAGGTCCCGGCCGCACACCTCGGCCAGGAGATGCTCGCCGCCCGCGTCTCCCTGGTGGTCCCGCACCCCGACGGCACCGCCCAGAACCTCGGCGCCCAGGGTCTGGTACGCGCCGTATGGACCGACGACATGGCCGCCTCGACGTCGATCAACCCCCAGGTCGCCCACTACACCGGCCAGGCCGAACTGGCACAGGTCATCCAGCAGGGGCTGGATCTGCGCAAAGCGGGTGACTTCGATGGAGCAACGGCCAAACTGGGCCGCGCCGTTCAGCTCGCCGGCGCCTCCGGGAACGCGGACACCGCGAAACTCCTTGCGAAGGTGGTGGACGTGGTCGACGCGGCGACAGGTACTGTGCGACTGAAGGCGAAGGTCGCGGAGGCCGACGAGATGACACTCGAAACCCGGTCGACAAAGACTGTTCGTGTAAAGAAGTGATCTGAAACAAAGCGAGCCCGACCCCCGGGGGTTGGAGAAAACCGGTCGAAAACGGCCGGAACAGGAGAGGGGGAAGCGCCGACATGCCGACCTGCCCGAACGGACACCAGTCGGGTTCCGACGACTGGTGCGAGGTCTGCGGTCACCGCATGGCGGGTGCCGTGCCTCCGCCCCCTCCGCCGCCCCCGGGCGGCGGCTACGGCTTCCCTCCGCCGCCCGGCCCGTCCGGCGGACCGGACACCGGCCGGCCCGGAGCGCCGCCGGAGCTCTGCCCGCAGTGCCGTACGCCCCGCGAGGGCGGCGCGCCGTTC
The DNA here is from genome assembly GCF_044548465.1 of Streptomyces sp. NPDC052023. Taxonomy (NCBI): domain Bacteria; kingdom Bacillati; phylum Actinomycetota; class Actinomycetes; order Kitasatosporales; family Streptomycetaceae; genus Streptomyces; species Streptomyces sp. NPDC052023. Next base: position 62,740 of record NZ_JBIUBW010000023.1, read on the forward strand.
TGCGAGGAGTGCCGGTGGAACTTCCTGACCAACACCGCGACCTCGTACACCCCCGCGGCACCGCGCCCGCCGGCTCCGCAGTTCCAGCGCCCGTCCGGCCCGCCACCGTCCTTCGGGGGCGGTGACTCGTACGAGTACCAGAGCTCGCGCCCGTCGCAGATGAACCGTCCGGCCGAGCCGATCCCGCCGGGGCCGCCGTTCGGCGCCGAGCCCGGGGGGCCCTCCGGGGCTTCCGGGCCTGGTGGTTTCGGTGGGGAGCGGCCTGGGGCCGGTGGGGCCCCTGGAGCTCCCGGTCCGTCCGGTCCGTCCGCGTTCGGTGAGCGGCCCGGCCCCTCCGGCCCGCCCGCCTTCGGTGGCGAGCGCCCCGGCGGCCCGGGTCCTTCCGGCCCGCCGTCGTTCGGTGAGCGCCCTGGGGGTCCCGGTCCTTCCGGGCCGCCGCCCCCCTCGTTCGGTGAGCGCCCCGGCGGTCCCGGTCCTTC